>NZ_JAHLOQ010000099.1 GCF_018917435.1 Intestinibacter bartlettii | reverse complement strand
TGCCCAGATAGCTCAGTCGGTAGAGCAGGGGACTGAAAATCCCCGTGTCGGTGGTTCGATTCCGCCTCTGGGCACCAGAAAATGTGGCGGTATAGCTTAGTTGGCTAGAGCGTTCGGTTCATACCCGAAAGGTCACAGGTTCGACTCCTGTTACCGCTACCAATTAATATGTGGACCATTAGCTCAGTTGGTTAGAGCGCCCGGCTCATAACCGGTAGGTCCGGGGTTCGAGTCCCTGATGGTCCACCACATTAATTAACTCTCGAGGTGTAGCGCAGTTTGGTAGCGCACTTGGTTTGGGACCATGGGGCCGGGGGTTCGAGTCCCTTCACCTCGACCAAAATTATGGTGGGTATAGCTCAGTTGGTTAGAGCGCCAGATTGTGGCTCTGGAGGCCGTGAGTTCGAATCTCATTATCCACCCCAAAACAATATGACTCATTAGCTCAGTCGGTAGAGCACTTGACTTTTAATCAAGGTGTCCGGAGTTCGAATCTCCGATGGGTCACCA
>NZ_JAHLOQ010000098.1 GCF_018917435.1 Intestinibacter bartlettii | reverse complement strand
ATGCCCTGAATGTTATAGTACTGAACTGTATAAATACGGTAAAGATAAACATTCCAATCAAAAATATTTATGCAAAAGATGTAAAAGACAATTTACATTACAATCATGTAAAAAGAATCTTAAAAATTATCCCAAATGTCCTGTTTGTGGAAAAGGTATGTATCTTCATCATAAATACAAATATCATATTAGTTTTAAATGTAATGATAAAAAATGTAATCATACCATCAAACAACTTAGACCTGGAGCTATCGCTGATTCTTCATCCGAAAATCTTTTTGGTAAAAATACTTTTTCTGGTCACAGATTTAGTGTAAATACCATTATTACCGCTATTAATTTATACTATGCTCTTAATTCTACAACACGAGCAATTTCAACATATTTGTCAAATTACATGAATATCAAAGTATCCCATGTAACTATTTCTAAATGGATTAAAAAGTTTGACAAGTACTTTAAATCCATAAGCGATGAGCTTACCCACGATATTTATTTAGGTGACTCTGATGAATG
>NZ_JAHLOQ010000097.1 GCF_018917435.1 Intestinibacter bartlettii | reverse complement strand
ATTCACCAAGGAAATGAACTTAGAATAGATCCTAAGAGAATAACTTGGAGAAGATGCGTAGACATGAACGATAGACAATTAAGAAATATCGTTGATGGTTTAGGTAAAAAAGGTGATGGAGCTGTAAGACAAGATGGATTTGACATAACAGTTGCATCTGAAATAATGGCAGCATTCTGTTTAGCAGATGATATAGCTGACTTAAAAGTAAGATTAGGTAGAATAATAGTTGGATACAGCTATGAAGGTGAACCTGTAACAGCTAAACAATTAAATGCTAATGGAGCAATGGCAGCATTATTAAAAGATGCATTAAAACCAAACTTAGTACAAACATTAGAAGGAACTCCAGCATTCGTACATGGTGGACCATTCGCTAACATAGCACATGGTTGTAACTCAGTTATAGCAACAAGAATGGCTATGCACTTTGCAGACTATGTAGTAACTGAAGGTGGATTCGGTGCTGACTTAGGTGCTGAAAAATTCTTAGACATTAAATGTAGAATGGCTAACTTAAAACCTGATGCAGTTATAATAGTTGCAACAGTTAGAGCATTAAAATACAATGGTGG
>NZ_JAHLOQ010000096.1 GCF_018917435.1 Intestinibacter bartlettii | reverse complement strand
TAAAGTGGACCCTTTGTCAAGGACACTAGAAAAAAAGGGTGGCTAAGCCGCCATTAAAAGCTGATTTCTGAATTGAACAGGAGTCAGCTTTTTTAAATTCCATTGGCATCTAAAATTATTGTAATAATCCATGTAATCATCTACCATAATCTGTAACTCTTCAAATTCATTACAAGATTTATAATCTATTTCATCTTTCATATGACCAAAGAATGATTCCTGCGGAGCATTATCCCAACAATTGCCTTTTCTGGACATAGACTGTCCTAAATTATTTTGCTTAAGCAAATTTTGAAATCTAGGACTAGTATAATGAACTCCTTGATCTGAATGTATAAACGCATCCTTATGTAATTTAAAAGATTCTGTACTAACTAATTTGTCTACAGTTTCGGTTACAAGTTCTATAGCTAAAGTATTTGACAAATTGTATGCTAATATTTCATTAGTTGAAGAATCTTTTACAGTAGATAGATATGCCATTTTATTATTGCCGTAAGGCATATATGTTATATCAGTTAAAAGTACTTTTCCAGGTATATTTTGTTTGAATTCTCTATTTAATTTATTTTCCACTACTCTATGTTCTTTAGTAGCTTTAGCCATACGTTTATACGGATTAGCTTTACGTATGGGACAAAGTATATTATATTTTCTCATTATTCTTTGTATTTTCTTTCTATTCATTTTTATTCCAAATTCATTTTCTAAAGTC
>NZ_JAHLOQ010000095.1 GCF_018917435.1 Intestinibacter bartlettii | reverse complement strand
TAATACATCTTTAACACCTCTATTTTTTAAATCAGTAAGTATAGAATACCAGAATTTAGAGGTTTCACTTCCACCTATCCATATACCTAAGATATCTTTAAAACCATCTTTATTAACACCTAAAATTACATATGCAGCCTTATTTTTTATTTTAGAATCTTCTTTTACTTTGTAATGAATGGCATCCATAAATACAAATGGGTAAACAGGTTCAAGAGGCCTATTTTGCCACAATCTTGCATGTTCAATTACAACATCAGTTATATGACTTACATACTCAGCAGATATTTCTATTCCATAAAGGTCCTTTATTTGATCATGTATATCTCTTGTTGACATTCCTCTTGCATAAAGTGATATGATTTTTTCCTCCAAACCAGATATATCTCTAGTATGTTTTGGTATCACTTGTGGATCATAATTATTATCTCTATCTCTTGGAATATCTAATTCTATATTTCCGAATTGTGATTTAACAGTTTTTTTGCTATATCCATTTCTTCTATTTTCAGTATGTTTATTTAGGCTATCGCCTTTTTCATATCCTAATTCGAGCGCTAGCTCCTTTTCTAACATTTCTTGTATTACATCTTTGAACATATCCTTTAGATAATCGCCTATATCCTTTGGAGTTTGAAATCCTCCATCTGCTATTATTTGTCTTATTAATTCTTTGCTTAAGTTACTCATAAAAATACTCCTTCCTGGCATTGACTTATATTTTTATCATTGCCATAAAGGAGTATTTATTTCATCATAAGCACAAATTATTTTACATTGTC
>NZ_JAHLOQ010000094.1 GCF_018917435.1 Intestinibacter bartlettii | reverse complement strand
AATCAGAACCACCCGTAAAACGGGTGGTTTGCTTAGCCCTAAAAGGGCATATTGCTGGCTGTGCCTCAAGGCACATTGAATTAGTCCGCCAATTGCATATCTTTTACACACTCCCCCTAAAGGGGGGCACTTTCTTGCTTAATTTCTTTTACATAAATTTATTAGTTTATTTTTTCTAAATTTTGATTATCTCTATTTTTTCTTATGTGAGTTTATTACTGGCTCACCCGTAAACGGGTCTATATATTCTTTTATACTTATTTGATCTTCTATTATATCCTCTCTTAGTTGATTTTTTATATATTCTTCTATTGCCTTTTTGTTTCTTCCTACTGTATTTACATAATATCCTCTACACCAAAACTTTCGGTTGCCATATTTATATTTTAAATTGGCATGTCTATCGAATATCATTAAAGAACTTTTTCCTTTCAAGTACCCCATGAAACTGGCAACACTCAATTTTGGTGGTATGCTGACCAACATATGTATATGATCCTTGCACGCATTTGCTTCTATTATTTCCACACCTTTTTGCTCACATAACTTTCTTAAAATTTTTCCTATATCTACTTTTATTTTTCCGTATATCGCTAATCTTCTATATTTTGGCGCAAACACTATATGGTATTTACAATTTCATTTGCTATGTGCTAAACTATTGTTATCCATTTTGGATACCTCCTCTGCTTCATTATTAGGTTGGCGGACCTAATTTAATTGTAGCAGAGGAGGTTTTTTTGTCTACTCAAAGCTAAAAGCTTTTTAGAACCACCTGTAGAACAGGTGGTATTCATTTATACAA
>NZ_JAHLOQ010000093.1 GCF_018917435.1 Intestinibacter bartlettii | reverse complement strand
TATTTATACAGTTCAGTACTATAACATTCAGGGCATTTAACCGTAGGTTTCAACTTTCTCGGCTCCTTTCTTTAGGGGGAATTTGTTTTGTGGTGAAACTATTGTAAACCCTAACGGGGCCGAGATTCAAATATAAATAAGTTAACAAAACGAAATTTTTAAAGAGGGGAAAAAATATGAAATATAATACAGTAATTTTTGACTTAGATGGAACATTATTAAATACTCTAGAAGACTTAGGCGATAGTGTGAACTTTGCACTTAAATCATTTGGTTATCCTACTAGAACTTATGAAGAAATCAGAAGCTTTGTAGGTAATGGTGTAAAAGATTTAGTAACTAAAGCTGTCCCTAATGGAACTGATGAAGACACAATTTTAAAATGTCTTCAAGTTTTTAAAGATCACTACAAAACTAATATGCGAAATAAAACTGCTCCTTACAACGGAATTATGAATCTATTAGAAGAATTAAATTCTAGAGGTATTAAATTAGGAATAGTATCAAATAAATATGACTTTGGTGTTAAAAATCTAAACAAATATTATTTTAAAGATTTAATACCAGTCGCTATAGGAGAACGAGAAGGAATTAGAAAAAAACCTGCTCCAGATACAGTTTTAACTGCTATGAAAGAATTAGGTTCACAAAGAGAAACTTCATTATATGTTGGTGACTCTGGTTCAGATATGATAACTGCACAAAATGCTGGTATGAAAAGTATCGGAGTTACTTGGGGATTTAGAGATGCAGACTCATTACGCGAAAGTGGGGCTGATTTCTTGGTAGATTCTCCAGAACAATTGCTAAATATAATAGAAAATGAAAATTGTATTAAATCTTGTGGGAGTGTAAATTGATTTGTGCTTTAGAGTAATTTCGCTCCTCTATAGCAATTTATTTATTAATAATATTTCTAAATATCCAATAATTATTCATAATATGGATATTTATTTGTAAAATGG
>NZ_JAHLOQ010000092.1 GCF_018917435.1 Intestinibacter bartlettii | reverse complement strand
CAGCTGCTCTGCCATTGAGCCACACCAGCATATTTAATTGGCGACCTGGAAGGGACTCGAACCCTCGACCTCCAGCGTGACAGGCTGGCATTCTAACCAGCTGAACTACCAGGCCGCATTAAAAATTTAAATGGTGGGACCAACAGGGCTCGAACCTGTGACCCCCTGCTTGTAAGGCAGGTGCTCTCCCAGCTGAGCTATGGTCCCATTTTGGAGCGGGTGAAGGGGATCGAACCCTCACAGCTGGCTTGGAAGGCCAGAACTCTACCATTGAGCTACACCCGCAAGATATTGGTGACTCATAGGGGAATCGAACCCCTGTTACCGCCGTGAAAGGGCGGTGTCTTGACCGCTTGACCAATGAGCCACATTATTTTATTTTGTATAAGTTTACTGGTTGCGGAGGAAGGACTTGAACCTCCGACCTTCGGGTTATGAGCCCGACGAGCTGCCAACTGCTCCACTCCGCGATATTATAAATTCCTACATGGTGCCGAAGACCGGAATCGAACCGGTACGGGAGTATAAGTCCCGCAGGATTTTAAGTCCTGTGCGTCTGCCAGTTCCGCCACTTCGGCATCTTGGCTCCAAGGGAGGGACTCGAACCCTCAGCCTATCGGTTAACAGCCGAGTGCTCCACCATTGAGCTACCTTGGAACATTACGTGGCTACGTCTTACTCTCCCAGGCGGTTGCCCACCAAGTACCATCAGCGCTCAGGAGCTTAACTTCTGTGTTCGGAATGGGAACAGGTGTATCCTCCTTGCTATAATAACCACATAATCTCTTTTTGTAAGACAAGTATTATATTAACATTTTTTATTCATGTTGTCAATGCTTTTTTAAGCTTTTTTTTAATACTTTCAAAATTGCTAACATTTAATGAATGATATTCATTTGGTCAAGTCCTCGATCTATTAGTATCAGTAAGCTAAATACATTACTGCACTTACACCTCTGACCTATCAACCAGGTAGTCTTCCTGGGATCTTAACCTTGCGGTGGGAAAT
>NZ_JAHLOQ010000091.1 GCF_018917435.1 Intestinibacter bartlettii | reverse complement strand
ATTTTATATAAATCTTTCCAAAGTTGAGTATTTCTAGGCAAAGGAGTATTCAATCGATAATTACTATTTATACAAATTTGAACAATTCGTCCACATTTAGATTGAGTGCAAGGTGTATCACAACTTAATATATAGGCCGTACGGCCATTAACTCTACATTTTTGTGATTTAGGGCAAATATACTTTATACGATCTGAACGTCCTTTTTCTCTAGTGATACCATCAAACTTCATTTCTAGTGTAGGATCATTAGGGCAAGTTGGAATCCCTTCGGTAGTAAAGTTTGGTTTAGGTAAATTGCTTTGATTTCTTGGGTTTAAAGGAATTATAGGAATCATATTTCTATCTTCGATTAGATATTTATAATTATCAGAAGAATCAAAGCCTGTATCACCAAGGAAATATTTATATTTATACTCTGGATGTAAAGAAAAATAATTTTCCAATACAGGGATTAGAGTTTTTGAATCATATTTATCTTTGGCTGAATTTGGATTAAGTGAAAAATCCATTTCTTCATCATAAAAATCAATATGACGTATAATTCCTAAACCATCTGTTACAATATTGCTTTTAACAAAAAATCCAAAGTGTGAATTGAGATAAGATAAATTGATTTCAGGATTTGAAGAAGCATATTTAGGAAATTGAGATTGAGCATATTTTTCAGGATTAAAATTTTTAATTTTATTTAATTTCCCAAATTTTTTACTTATTCTAATCAAATTAGAATAAAATTTAGGGTTATTTTCCTTAACATATATCTCAAATCCGGTAGTGTCAGATATTAGAATAGATGATAAAAAAGGATCAATTTCTTTTAACATAGGTTGTGTTATCTCTACTAAAGCATGAAGAATTTGATTAACTTCTTTAAAATACATAGTACTAAATCTAGAGATTTGAGATGCATGAGGAATATCATCAAATCCACAAAAATCTCTTAATTCTTTAGAAATATATAAGAATCTTAAAAGAGTAGAGAATGTTTGAATAGCAAAGATGTTTTTTAATATAA
>NZ_JAHLOQ010000089.1 GCF_018917435.1 Intestinibacter bartlettii | reverse complement strand
AGCTTTGATAAGAAAAACATGCGAATTTCTTATGTTATCCCGTATTAGCATACCTTTCGGTATGTTATCCGTGTGTACAGGGCAGGTTACCCACGCGTTACTCACCCGTCCGCCGCTCTTTACCGAAGTAAATCGCTCGACTTGCATGTGTTAGGCACGCCGCCAGCGTTCATCCTGAGCCAGGATCAAACTCTCAAAATAAAAGTTTACTTCTTAATGAAGTTTCCCGCTCAGACTAATCATTATCTGAAATATCTGGCTTGGTTTGTTGTTGGTTTTAATTCATGTGAATTAAAGTTTTATAATTAACCTACTGTTTAATTTTCAAAGTTCATTTGCTCGTTTCAGCTTTTTTAGTTTAACAAATTTCTTTTTCTTTGTCAACTACTTTTTTTAAAAAAGTTTTTCAACTTTTTCTTTTCAAAAGTTGCTAGCTTTGTGAGCCCTTCGTCCTCTCTCTCAAGGACAAGTAATAATATATCATCATTTTAAATATACGTCAACACTTTTTTTCATTTTTTTAAATTTAATTTATATTTTATTAAATTAACTATTTTTTTAAGCTAAATTTATCTTTTCAAACTTCCTAAAACCATTGAAATTAGTTGATTACGCTGCATTGTCTAAGATTATATAAATAAATTAGATCTTCTAATTATTTTATATGCTATAAATATTAAATTAATTAAATCACTTTATATTTTATTAAATAGTTTTATAAAATATATATTCAAATTTCTTAAATACTTTATAATTGATTTTAAATTTTTAATTAATATCTATATATTTAACTATTCATTTTTTATATTCACTCCTATATTTATATAAAATAACATATAAAAAAATATCTATCTCCTAATAGCTTGTTCAGTGTATATTATACTTATTTTATATATTCTTCTAAAGGTATAATGTATAACTTTAATTTCTATCATGCTATTTGTCCCCACTATCTAATAAAACTTTTACATCGTCGTATACATACTTGTAGAACATCATATTTATTTATATTAATTGAAGCCTTAATTTTGAATATTAAGTTATATAAATTATAAAATCAAATAAAAAAGCATTAGTTAAAAGAATAAGATTGTAATTTTTACATTCCATTCTTTTAACTAATGCTTTCTGTTGCAAAATATAAACATAAAAAAAGATTACGTGGCTACGTCTTACTCTCCCAGGCGGTTGCCCACCAAGTACCATCAGCGCTCAGGAGCTTAACTTCTGTGTTCGGAATGGGAACAGGT
>NZ_JAHLOQ010000088.1 GCF_018917435.1 Intestinibacter bartlettii | reverse complement strand
GAGGCCGTGAGTTCGAATCTCATTATCCACCCCAAAACAATATGACTCATTAGCTCAGTCGGTAGAGCACTTGACTTTTAATCAAGGTGTCCGGAGTTCGAATCTCCGATGGGTCACCATTTTTCATGGCGACATGACCAAGTGGCTAAGGTAGAGGACTGCAACTCCTTCATCCCCAGTTCGAATCTGGGTGTCGCCTCCAAGCAGCATTCCAAGGTAGCTCAATGGTGGAGCACTCGGCTGTTAACCGATAGGCTGAGGGTTCGAGTCCCTCCCTTGGAGCCAAGATGCCGAAGTGGCGGAACTGGCAGACGCACAGGACTTAAAATCCTGCGGGACTTATACTCCCGTACCGGTTCGATTCCGGTCTTCGGCACCATATATGTTGTGTGCAAATTAAAAAAAATAAAATAATGTGGCTCATTGGTCAAGCGGTCAAGACACCGCCCTTTCACGGCGGTAACAGGGGTTCGATTCCCCTATGAGTCACCAATACTTGCGGGTGTAGCTCAATGGTAGAGTTCTGGCCTTCCAAGCCAGCTGTGAGGGTTCGATCCCCTTCACCCGCTCCAAAAATGGGACCATAGCTCAGCTGGGAGAGCACCTGCCTTACAAGCAGGGGGTCACAGGTTCGAGCCCTGTTGGTCCCACCATTAAGTTCTTATTCGCGGCCTGGTAGTTCAGCTGGTTAGAATGCCAGCCTGTCACGCTGGAGGTCGAGGGTTCGAGTCCCTTCCAGGTCGCCATAATAATTTATATAGATTTTGCTGGTGTGGCTCAATGGCAGAGCAGCTGACTTGTAATCAGCAGGTTGTAGGTTCGACTCCTATCACCAGCTCCAATTAATATGGAGGATTTCCCGAGTGGCCAAAGGGGGCAGACTGTAAATCTGTTAGCATCGCTTTCGGTGGTTCGAATCCACCATCCTCCACCAACAAAATAATATGCGGATGTGGCGGAATTGGCAGACGCACTAGACTTAGGATCTAGCGCCTTTGGCGTGGGGGTTCGACTCCCTTCATCCGCACCATTATTTTATTTAAGTGGGTGCATAGCTCAGCTGGATAGAGCAACGCCCTTCTAAGGCGTGTGTCCGGGGTTCGAATCCCTGTGCGCTCACCAAATTTAATATTGGGGATTAGCCAAGTCGGTAAGGCACATGACTTTGACTCATGCATGCGTAGGTTCGAGTCCTGCATCCCCAGCCAAATTATTTATGCTTATTATGACTCATTAGCTCAGTTGGTAGAGCACCTGACTCTTAATCAGGGTGTCCCGGGTTCGAGCCCCGGATGGGTCACCAGGGAGCGTGGAGAGGTGTCCGAGTGGTTTAAGGAGCTGGTCTTGAAAACCAGTGATGCTTAACGGCACCGTGGGTTCGAATCCCACCCTCTCCGCCAAAATAATTGCCCAGATAGCTCAGTCGGTAGAGCAGGGGACTGAAAATCCCCGTGTCGGTGGTTCGATTCCGCCTCTGGGCACCAGAAAATGTGGCGGTATAGCTTAGTTGGCTAGAGCGTTCGGTT
>NZ_JAHLOQ010000087.1 GCF_018917435.1 Intestinibacter bartlettii | reverse complement strand
ATTAAATTGGTTGTTAGGTGTCATATTTATATGATACTAGAAAGGGCGGACTTTTTAAAGTTCGTCTTTTTTTTCGTTAAAATAAAAAGGGACTATCGCAAATTTTATTTTGCGACAGCCCCATGTAAAAGTCTTTGTTTCATATTAAAGATTTTTGAGTAGCTATTTCTACTTATACATAAAATATGCTACTTTTTCCTATGAATTATATAAAGGGGTGATTTTATGGAAAGGATAATATCAAATAATTTTGTTGGAGATTTAGAAGACGGAATTTTAAGAAACATCTTAAAATACGTAAAATCGGATACTACTTTAGCTATGGAGATTAGAAAAGACTGCATAAATATCTATTATAGAGGTGGTAGCCTTTTAAAAATAAAAGAAGTAGGAGAAAATATTTATAATGGCTATTTTGATAAAAATTACATAAAAACAGAAAATAGTCAAAGTGTAGTAGTTGAATGTATACCAGGTATTAATAATCTATCTAAGGCAAATAAATTAATAGAATATATACCTAAAATAAAACAACAAATGGATTTATGGATGAAAATAGAAATGCCAGATGGGGGCGAAAGAGAATATAAACATATTGTTGCTAAAGAAAATAATTACGGACTTATAGGAAAGGAAAGTGATTATTTTATAGGCGACATAGAATATCGAGGATGTTTAAATAACTATTTATTTGACATGATAGGTGTTAAATGGGCGGTTGATAATGATAATACTAAGAATTTAGACTTAGCTTTATTTAAAATGTATTATGGTGATAAGCACTTAAAGACATCTAAAGAAATTTTAAATGATTTGAATAATATTACGAGTTTCTTGAACAATAAAGAATATGTAGATATATTAAAAAATGATTTAAAAGAAATATACAAGGTAAAATCTATGTTGGGTCTTTTATATCCATATAAAGAATTAGAAATTAATTTTTCACAAAAAATTGAGATAGTCTATATATTTGGAAATCAAAGTAATGAAAATGAAAATCTTAAAAATATATTGATAAATATAAAAACTTCGCAAGAATATAAAGAAATATCTCAAATTGTAGATATAAAAGTTGCAACAGCGTCTTTTATGGGATATGGTTTATATGAAAAAAATATGGTTACTCTAGATAAAGCTATAGAAATGTTATAATTTGTCGTAGATTTAGGAACTAAATTAAAACTAAAATCATAATATATACAAAATACTTTTGATTTAAATCAGAGGAGTTGAATGTATATATGGGTAAAATTACAAAACCAGTAGCAGATGTAGGCAAAGAACTATTTAACGGAGTAGGATCTATAGGTAAAGAACTAATAAATGGAGTAGGTACTATAGGCAAAGACGTAATAGGCGGAGTTGGATCTGTTGCTAAAGAAACTATACAAACAGGCAAAAATGTAGGAAAAGCAGTAAAAGACAATGTTAAAAAATAAAATTTAAAAGTAAGATAGTTTATACAAATAAAAAGAGAAATGAAAAGTAATAAAGTGGACCCTTTGTCAAGGACACTAGAAAAAAAGGGTGGCTAAGCCGCCATTAAAAGCTGATTTCTGAATTGAACAGGAGTCAGCTTTTTTAAATTCCATTGGCATCTAAAATTAT
>NZ_JAHLOQ010000086.1 GCF_018917435.1 Intestinibacter bartlettii | reverse complement strand
TGGCTATGTTTTAAATAAATGTTGATATTTTTATATTTTATCATAAAAAAGCAGGGGTAGTATTACCTCTGCTTTTTAGTTCGTATTTTATTAAAATTGTTGATTAATGATATTAAAATAGCGAGATAAAAATCTCGCTATTTTAACTAATTATTTAATCTCCATGTTATATATTTTTTAGTGAATTGCTCTGATGTAAGAATAATAGTTTCATTATCCTTATTGAAAAAATACCCACTTCCTTCTTGAGTTTCAAATATATAGCCTAAATTACTCATGTAATTTATAATATCTGTAGATTGTTTTCCTATTAGAATTAATGGGTTATCAGATATTTTTTCGATTTGTGTATCATTTATTTCTAATCTTAATACCCCTTTAATTATAATAAATGGATTTGAAATGTTTGATGCATATGATATAGATAAAAGACCTAATCCAAGCAAACAAACTAATAACCCACTTACCATTAATGTTTTTCTATTCATTGTAGTCCCCCTTATATTCGCTTCACATTATATAACAATTGTGTAATTATTTTTCATTATACTATATTTCTGGTTTCTTTATAACTATTTATACAAATTGTAGTGTTCTTAATTTAAAATCTTTTACTTTAGTGTAAGCATATACTACATTGCTTTGTACAATAAAATTCTTAGTTTTAATAGAGTCTTTATCATTTTCAAATATTTTCAACCATTTAAACCAGTGCATATAGTTAGAAATATATTTACTTGCCACACCATTAAATCTTCCCATCCATCTCTTTAAATTGCTATGTAAACTATTTATATGTTGAATATGGTAAATATCTTCTTTATGCTTACCTGTTTTTATACGTTTATGGTCTAAATTGAAATCTGTAGCAAATCTAATATAAGATTTGTGGCTATCTGTGCATAATATAGAATTCTCACCTATATGACCTTTATATAGATTTTCAAGTTCTTTATATGTCATTCTACCTTTGCATAAGGGTTCTATTATTAAATTACCTTGTCTATCTAAGGCTGTAGCTACACATATTTGCTCTTTAGATATACCTCTCTTTTTAATAGATTTCCCTCTTTTATGAGATTCTCTTGGCATATTAATAGTTTTTGTTCCTTTAAAGTTTTCAGCAAAAAATACCTCATCTGCCTCTATTAAGCCATCAACATGGCCAGTTCCTAAAAATGCACTTATGCAATCAAGAATTTTATGTCTCCAAAAGAAACTTGTTGCTATATTTATGCCTACAATTTTAGCAGATTTTCTTATTGATAAGCCCATAATCATACATTTTGCATATTTAAGCCACTTATCTAATGATTTTTTACTTCTATATACGGCAGAGTTTGTAAAATCAGTAAAAGTCCTTTTACAATCTTTACAGATATATCTTTGTTTACCATTATATTTACCATTTTTTGATATTAACTCAGAGCTACAGTGAGGACATACCTTTCCCTTAGAAAATCTAAACTCTTTGACATCTTCATAAATTTGTTCTACTTGAGAGTTTGATACAAGAAATTCTTCCAAATAAGATAGTAACTCTTCTACTTGATTCAACGGTAATGTTTGTATATCTGTTAATATAGACTTTATACTTGGCATCCTACAACCTCCTAAACATTAATATATCTCTATTATAACCTAAATGTATAAAAATATCTATTTTCAACACTAAATTAAAACATAGCC
>NZ_JAHLOQ010000085.1 GCF_018917435.1 Intestinibacter bartlettii | reverse complement strand
GCTGTCGCAAAATAAAATTTGCGATAGTCCCTTTTTATTTTAACGAAAAAAAAGACGAACTTTAAAAAGTCCGCCCTTTCTAGTATCATATAAATATGACACCTAACAACCAATTTAATAATAACAGATTTTACGAAAATTATCAATTAAAACTACCATTAGAAATGGATGTTTTAATACCTGAAGATGATTCTGTTAGGCTACTTAATTTTGTATTGGAGGGATTGGATTACAGTAATTTATATAATAAATATTCTACAAAAGGTAGAAAATCTAAAGTAGATCCTAAAATCATGTTCAAGATAATTACATATGCTAATATGGAAAATATATGGTCAAGTAGAGATATTGAAAAACATTGTCGTAGAGATATTAACTTTAAATGGCTTTTGCAAGGCGTTCAGCCTCCAGACCACTCTACAATATGTAGATTTAAATATGAAAAAATGGATGAAGATGTATTGGAAAATTTATTTTCTCAGATGCTTAATATCCTTTTTGAACTTGGAGAAATCAACTTTGAAAATATATTTATTGACGGTACAAAAATAGAATCAGCAGCTAATAAATATTCTTTCGTATGGAGAAAAACAATAATATATCATGAAAAGAATATGAATATAAAGATTAGAGAACTTTTCGAAAAAATAAATAAAATTTACAATCAAAACTTCACAATAAATAGTAGTGAAAACATCTATACAATCAACGAAATCAACAAAGTTTTAAACTTTTTATATGAAACAAAAATAAGTACAAATACTAATTTTGTATATGGAAAAGGTCATAAAAAAACTCAACTTCAAAAATTCACCGAAGGTCTAGAAAAATATGCAGACATAAGAAAAAAATATGATGAACACTATTTAAAATTAGGAGATAGAAATAGTTATTCAAAAACAGATATTGATGCTACTTTTATGAGAATGAAAGAAGATTATATGAAAAATGGACAACTTAAACCAGCTTATAATTTACAGATAGGAGTTGAATCAGAATATATTGTAGGCGCAGCTGTTTTTAATAATCCTACGGATTCACCTACATTAATATCTTTTTTAGAAAAACTAAAACAAAATTTAAATACTACATATAAAAATGTGGTAGCTGACGCTGGATACGAAAGTGAAGAAAATTATATGTATTTGAAAGAAAATAGCCAAAATACTTATATAAAACCATCTAATTATGAACAATCTAAAAAAAGAGGTTATAAATTAAAGTATGGAAAAGTAGAAAATATGATATATGACAAAGAAAATGATAAGTATATTTGCCATAATAATAAATATTTAGAACATATTAAAACAATTTCAAGAAAAACCGCTACTGGATACTCAATATTAAAAAAGATATATAAATGTTCTAATTGTAAAAATTGTGAATTTAGAAGTAACTGTTATACTGGAAAATATTCAAAAAAAATAACTGTTTCGCCTAGGTTCTCAGAACTTAGAAAAGAATCTTTAAAAAATATAACCTCAGAAAAAGGGAATTTACTTAGAATTAATCGTTCAATTCAAGTAG
The DNA here is from genome assembly GCF_018917435.1 of Intestinibacter bartlettii. GTDB lineage: Bacteria > Bacillota > Clostridia > Peptostreptococcales > Peptostreptococcaceae > Intestinibacter > Intestinibacter bartlettii_A. The sequence continues at coordinate 259 of NZ_JAHLOQ010000085.1, read as the reverse complement.
AAGGAGCCTTCGGCGTAATAAAAAACAACTATGGTTTTAAACGATTTTTAAGTAAAGGTACAAAAAATATAAATATTGATATTCTATTTTTATGTCTTGGTTATAATATTAATAAATTACACTCAAAAATAATGAATAATCGTTTAGGAATATCCTTATTTAAAGAAAACGAAGTAGCTTAATATGTAAAAATATAAAATTTAACTACTTCTATTTGTTATGCTCAAAAATATGAAAATCTAGACATTTTTAAGCGTTA
>NZ_JAHLOQ010000084.1 GCF_018917435.1 Intestinibacter bartlettii | reverse complement strand
GTGTATATTTTTATATTTTAAAAGTAAATTTCCCTTATCAAACACTAAAAAATACATTAAATTTAAGTTAAAAAAAGGCTACCGCAGAACGAATTTTTTATTGTTCGTGCGACAGCCCCTTTATTTTTCTATATATTTTTTAATTCTTCTTTTCTTTTTTTATTCCTTTAAATTTTCCCGCACTTCCTATAAATATAAACCCAAATTTATTATAAATTTCATTTAGCTGCATTAATGTAACTTCACCTTTTTGTAAATTTAAAAAAGTTATCTCTTCTAATTTTCTTTCGTATCTTACGTTCATTTTAATCACTCCTAAAATTAAAATTTTATTACATCATATTAATTTATATTTAAAAATATTCCTATTTTTTCTCCAAACACGTGTTCTATAACCTAATTATACATCAAACATAAGTTCGACTTCAACATTTTTTTGGTTTTTACTGTCAATTTATTATTTTAAAGTTTTATATGATTTTATAGACTTTTTATAATTTAAATACTACAATTTAGGTATACCTGCCAGAAAAGAAATTCTAATCTGAAAGGAGTTAGGAGGAGTTAAAATGAAAAGAGTCGCAGTTATTAGTGCAATACTTGAAGAGCCTGATATATGCCAACAACAATTCAATGAAATTATATCTAAGTATAAAAATATCATTAGAGGTAGAATGGGTATACCTTGCGAAGTTGAAAATATATCAGTTATAAGTATAGTAGTTGTCGGGGAATTAGATTCAATAAATAGTTTAACTGGTAAACTAGGTAAAATACCTTCTGTTCTAGTTAAGACAAGTATCTCAAAAAAAGAAGTAGAATAATTAAGACAAAAAAATCTTCAAATGAAGATTTTTTTCATAATTTAACCAAAAGTACCTTTCTATACACGTTATTTAAATTCTTTTCTACAAATATATTTAAATTTACGACAATCTTAATACTAATTAATTATCATAATTTTTTCTCAATTTGAAATATTTAACTTTTTTTATTGTGCTTTTGACTTAAAATATAGTATCATATAAAAAAGGGGATATAAGGGGGCAACAATATGAGAAACTCTAATGCAGATAATACAATACTTTTTATAGAAAAGAAAAAGGAGTTTGAAAATAGTAAAGATAATCAAAATCATCATAAGATAACAATAAAAGATAAAAACGCTGAAATTATTTCACTGTCATCTTATAAGAGACTAAAATTTAAAAGAAATCACTTTAAGAAAGAACATAATATAAACATTGATAAAAGCAAACTAAAAAAGAGAGCATTCTTTATAATAATTTTAGTTTTATTTTTATTAATATTGGCTTCTACAGTTCTAAAACAAAATTCATATAGTGAAGTACCTTCTAACAAATTTGTAGCTCAAAGCTCTGAAATAAATAAATCTGATACTTCAGCTTATAAATCAATTATAAAAAGAGTTGTAGGAAAATATACTAATGCCAATAATATATCTATTTCTGAATTACATAAAAACGGAAATTTAGTCTATGCTCAAGGATATTTTAATGTGCCTAACGAGGGAAAAGTAAACTATGATTTAATTTTACAAAATAACTCTCCAACATCTTTGATAATTAATGGAAATGAATATATAAAATAAAAATCACTACATTCATGACGCCAACAAATTGGAGATTTGATTAATATAAAAAAAGAGAAATGAAAATTACTAAAATGGATCCTATACAGTGGACACTAGAAAAAAGGTGTCTATCTGTATAGGATATTTTTATGTAAAATAATATTAAAGGAGTTGAATTTCTATGAGTAAAAAAATATTTTCGGAAAA
>NZ_JAHLOQ010000083.1 GCF_018917435.1 Intestinibacter bartlettii | reverse complement strand
GGCTATGTTAGCCCTCTTCGTGATAAATATTGCATAAAAAGAACCACATCTTAGACTTTTCAATACATTGAATTCTAAGATGTGGTTGCTTCTATAACTTACTATAAATTATTCGTAATATATTAATATTGGGAACTTATAATAACTATGTATCTATTTAATAAATTTTATCCTGTATACATATCTGAGATTGTATATTTATATTCCCCTATTTTTTTTATATCTACAATTTGGTATTTTCCTTTTACCCAATTATCCTCTTTTATTTCTCCATTTCCTGTTTCAAATACAGTTGCATACCCATCAGTTGATTGTAAGTCATATGATACTTCTATGCGATATACCTCATAGTTTAATTTTTCTAATACAGTTATATCATTAATTTTATAATCTTTAAGAATATTAATTTTTTCATTTCTATCATTTAAATAATTTTCATACGTTAGCTTTAAGTATTCTTCAAATACCACTCTTGCTATTTCAATTTTATCATCTTCATTTTTTACTTCTACTATAGGCACGTCAATCCCTGACTCTGTCTTGGTAGTATTTATTTCATTAGCCGAACACCCGACTAAAAAGAATATTACTATAGCTACAATTAATAGACTTCTATTTTTCATATCTCCTACCCCTTTTCATTTCGTATTATATAACAATTGCGAACTTGATTATATTATACAAAATATTCAATTATTTTCCAATTACAAAATGGTTTCATTAATTTGAAGTAAAGTTCCTTATTTTAGGTTAACTCAATGAATCTATTTCTAATAGTTTCTCTAGTTACATATGTATCCTTAGTAGCTACATTCACTAGCATATCTTTAATTCGGTCACCCTTTTTATTCTTCTTACTTAGTTGGAGAAATTTAAACCAAGCCAAATAATTGTTGATATATTTTGTGGATACACCATTAAAAGGCATTAACCATCTCTTAAAACTACTGTGAAGAGCATTTATATGCTGTAAATGATAAACACTATCTATCATTGATTTTCCTCTAGGAACTTGCTTTAATTCTATGTTCAACTTGTCCTTTATTCCTATATATGATTTATGTGAATCTACGCAAAAAGTAGTCTCTTCACATATTTTATTGTCAAAGAAGTTAACTATTTGATTTGTTGTAATTCTACCATTACAAACAGCACTCATAAGGATATTTCCTTTTCTATCAATTGCTGTCTCTATACAAATCTGCTCTTTTGATATTCCTCTTTTCTTCTTATCATTTTTACCTTTACCTCTTTTTCTAGGGTTTCTAGGCATTACAAATGTAGTACTTTTAGAATGATTGCCTTTAAAAGACTCTTTAATAAAGCATTCATCTACTTCAACTATACCTTCAACCTTATCATTTTTTAATGATAGATTGATTACATCAAGTATCCTATGACGCATGTAAAAAGACGTTTTAACACCTACTCCGACTTCTTCAGCACATTTTCTTATAGAAAGTCCTAATATCATTAATTCACAGTATTTTAACCATTTATCTAAGCCTAATTTTGTATTAGAGAATGGAGACATAGTAAACTCATCAAAACTTGTGCGACAACGTTTACAAATATATCTTTGTCTTCCGTTAGATTTCCCATTTTTATTTACATCTTTACATTGACATTTTGGACATTCGTATCCCTTGGAAAATCTACTTTCTTTAACATTATCTCTAATTTCAGAAGAATTAAATAAAGTACTTAATACTTCTTGTGCTACTGAAATTAACTCTGTAAGTTCATTCTTTTCTAAATCTTTTATCATAGCTTTTATGTCTGTTTTTGGCATAATACTAGGCATCCTTTCTAAAATAGGTTGAAATATAGTTAATATCTATATTATAACCTATTTTAGATATAATTAATCACAAAGTTAGCTAACATAGCCT
>NZ_JAHLOQ010000082.1 GCF_018917435.1 Intestinibacter bartlettii | reverse complement strand
GGGGCTGTCGCACTAAGAAATAGGGCGATGCCCTTTTTGTAAAAAAAATAAATCCCAAGCTCAAAAGATCTTGGGATTTTTTGTATAATAATTGTATGACCAAACACAATACTATACAAGTAGATTATACTATTTCAGAAAATAATTATCAATTAAAATCATTATTAAATATTGATTCTTTAATACCAAAAGATGATTCTGTGAGGTTGTTAAGTCAAATTATAGAGGAGATGAATTTAGAAAAATTATATCAGACTTATTCTCGTATTCGAGGAAATTCAGTAACCCCAAGACAACTTTTGAAAATTATAATATACGCAAATATGAATAATATTTACTCATCTAGAAAAATTGAAACTTCGTGTAAAAGGGATATTAATTTTATGTATCTTTTAGGCGGAGCCTCCGCTCCAGACCATTCAACAATTGCAAGATTCCGTAGTATTCATTTTGCACCAGTATGCGAAAGCCTAATGGCTCAATTTACAAATTTTCTTGGTAATAAAAATGAAATTTCAAAAGAAAATTTATTTATTGATGGAACTAAAATAGAATCATCTGCAAATAGATATACTTTTGTTTGGAAAAAAGCTACAAATAAAAATTTGAATAAAATGTTAAATGACATATCCTCATTTGTATTAAAATGTGAAAATCATTTTGGAATCAAAGTAATTTACAAAAATAAGATTAAAAAGTATCATTTGAAAAAACTTTTAAAAAAGCTTAAACGCTTATCAATTAAAGAAAATATAGTTTTTGTCCATGGTAAAGGAAGAAGGAAATCACTTATTCAAAAGGCTATAGAAAAATTAAATGAATATATTAATCGATTGAAAAAATATACTAACGATTTATACATAATGGGTCAAAGAAATAGCTATTCAAAAACAGATAAAGATGCAACATTTATGCGAATGAAAGAAGACCATATGAGAAATGGACAACTTAAACCAGCATATAATGTTCAATTTGGTGTTGATTCTGAATATATAGTTTGGGCAAGTGTTGGACCTCAAACTACAGATACAACAACCTTAATACCTTTTTTAAAATCAATCGAAAAACATACTGGATTTAAGTATTCTAAAGTAATAGCAGATTCAGGATATGAAAGCGAAGAAAATTATGTATTTTTAGAAGATAATCAGCAATTATCTTTTCTAAAGACATCTAATTATGAAATTAAAAAAACAAAAAAGTATAGAAATGATATTGGCAGAAAAGAAAATATGATTTACTGCGAAAAAGATGATTATTACATTTGTAAAAATAATAAAAAGTTATACGTAAGTGGAACAATTAATAGAAAATCAAAAACTGGATATAAAAGCAAAATAACTTGTTACACTTGTGAAGATTGTAGTAATTGTGAATATAAGAAAAAGTGTATTAAAGGAAACAATAGTAAAATACCTATTGAGCAAAGAACTAAAAATCTACAAGTATCTAAATTATTTCATAAAAAACAAAAAGAAAACTTAGAGAGAATTACTAATCCCGAAGGGCGTAAATTAAGAATGAATAGAAGCATACAAGCGGAAGGAGCTTTCGCTCAAGTGAAACAAAATATGCAGTTTAAAAGATTTTTAAGTCGTGGTAATAAAAATGTACTTTCTGAATGTATTCTTGTGGCGTTAGCTCATAATATTAATAAACTACATAGTAAATTAATTAATAATAAATCAGGTTTATATCTTTATGAATTAAAATAATTAGCTTAAATTTATATTCAAAATTTAAATTTTTTCTGAAAAAAGGTATTTTGGATACCTTTATTTATGGTGTATATTTTTATATTTTAAAAGTAAATTTCCCTTATCAAACACTAAAAAATACATTAAATTTAAGTTAAAAAAAGGCTACCGCAGAACGAATTTTTTATTGTTCGTGCGACAGCCCC
>NZ_JAHLOQ010000081.1 GCF_018917435.1 Intestinibacter bartlettii | reverse complement strand
CATTTAACCGTAGGTTTCAACTTTCTCGGCTCCTTTCTTTAGGGGGAATTTGTTTTGTGGTGAAACTATTGTAAACCCTAACGGGGTCGAGATTCAAATATAAATAAGTTAACAAAACGTAATTTTTCATGGGGAGGACATTATGAGAATTAGCAAAAATATATTATTAAAAGAAATACCCTTTGAAGCTAGGGATTGTCATGCTTTAGAATTATATCTATCTGAAATGGCTGCTAAGGGTTGGATGTTAGATGAAATTTGGGTACTTAATATTTTTAAATTTAAAAGATGTGAGCCTAAAAATATGAGATTTGCAATAGATATTCCAAAGATATCCGATATATGCCCTGATACATCACTACAAAATTATGAATTATTATTTAATGAATATATTGATATATGTGAATCATCAGGTTGGAAACATATTGTTGAAGACTCTAAATATCAGATATTTTGCACAGAAGATACAAACGCAGTCGATATACAGACTGATGACTCTTTAAAATTAGATTCATTATTAAAAATTAATTTTGGATATTCTATTCAAATTCTATGCTTTATTTTTTTAGCAATGACTGCAGATAAAAATAATCCTACTATAGATTCTTATTCTTACGGTAAGTCATGTATAATAATTTTTTATAGTAGTTTTATATTATACTTTTCTTTAATTTTTTCTGAAGATCTATTTTGGAAATTAAATGCTAAAAAATCTTTGAAAGAAGGCACTACAGTTAAGTATCCTGGATTATCTTCTTTTAAAACTAAGTTATTAATACAAAGATACGATTTATTGGCAATTATAGTTCTATTAATCGGTATCTTTTTTAGTCAAAATGACAACCAAATTAATTCTCTAATATTAATATTTTCAATAGGATTAATAATATTAAATATCATACTCTTAGTTAATATTATTAAAAATTATTTTTCAAGACGCATTATTAAATAAAAATTTTCATTTTAAATAAGTTAATATCTAAAATTTATATACATAAAATAAAATAGTGTGTGGCAAGCCACACACTATTTCTTTTATAATCAATGAATCTCTATTCTTTACTTATATTAGTTATGTATTCTCAATAACTCTCCCGTTTACTTCATTTGATTATATTTATATAAATATTCAATTGTTAGCGATTTAAATCTAGAATAATCCAGATATTACTCCGTTTTCATCAACATCGATTTTTTCTGCTGCTGGAACTTTTGGAAGTCCTGGCATTTTCATTATTTCACCAGTTAATGCAACTACGAATCCTGCACCTGCAGATATTGTAACTTGTCTAACTGTTATTCTAAATCCAGTTGGTCTACCTAATTTAGTTTGATCATCAGTTAATGAATATTGAGTTTTAGCCATACAAACAGGAACTTTTCCAAATCCTATTCTTTCTAAGTTAGCTAATTCTTTTTCTGCTTCTGGAGTATAATCTACACCGTCAGCTCCATATATCTTAGTTGCTATTGCATTTATTTTTTCTTTTAATGAATATTCGTCTGGGTAGCAGAATTGGAAGTCATTTGGTTCGTCACATAATCTTATAACTTCTTTAGCTAATTCTATACCACCTTCGCCACCTTTAGCCCATACTTGAGATAAAGCAACGTTAACGCCTAATTCTTGGCATTTCTTTCTAACTAATTCAACTTCAGCTTCTGTATCAGTTGGGAATTCGTTGATAGCAACTACTGCTGGTAATTTATAAACTTGAGTTATGTTTTCAACATGTTTTAATAGGTTTGGTATACCTTTTTCTAATGCTTCTAAGTTTTCTTCGTTTAAGTCAGCTTTAGCTACACCACCATTGTATTTTAATGCTCTAACTGTTGCAACTATTATAACTGCATCAGGTTTTAAGTTAGCCATTCTACATTTAATGTCTAAGAATTTTTCAGCACCTAAGTCAGCACCGAATCC
>NZ_JAHLOQ010000080.1 GCF_018917435.1 Intestinibacter bartlettii | reverse complement strand
AGCTTTGATAAGAAAAACATGCGAATTTCTTATGTTATCCCGTATTAGCATACCTTTCGGTATGTTATCCGTGTGTACAGGGCAGGTTACCCACGCGTTACTCACCCGTCCGCCGCTCTTCTCCGAAGAGAATCGCTCGACTTGCATGTGTTAGGCACGCCGCCAGCGTTCATCCTGAGCCAGGATCAAACTCTCAAATAAAAGTTTACTTCTTAATGAAGTTTCCCGCTCAGACTAATCATTATCTGAAATATCTGGCTTGGTTTGTTGTTGGTTTTAATTCGTGTGAATTAAAGTTTTATAATTAACCTACTGTTTAATTTTCAAAGTTCATTTGCTCGTTTCAGCTTTTTTAGTTTAACAAATTTCTTTTTCTTTGTCAACCACTTTTTTAAAAAAGTTTTTCAACTTTTTCTTTTCAAAAGTTGTTAGCCTCGTGAGCCCTTTGTCCTCTCTCTCAAGGACAAGTAATATATTATCACCATTTTTTATTTACGTCAACACTTTTTTTAATTTTTTTTTAAAATTTAATTAATATTATATTATAAAGTTAATTAAATAGTCTTAATTTATAGATTGTTTTACTTATATATATATGCTGAATCTTTGTAATATCAATACATTTGTAATCTAATTTAATAAATTGAAATACTTTCATACATGTTAAAAAAATACCTCTATAACTTAAAATTAATTTATAAATTAAAGGGGTATTTTCACTTTATTATAGATACTCATTAATAATTTATTTAAAGTTTTTATTTACTAATAATTATATTTCTACAATCTCAACTTCATTTCCATGTTCTTTTATAATACTTATTAGATCTTCTATTTTTAGCCACACTGTTGCAGTATTATCATTTGGATGAACACCTATAATTCCAGAAGATTCAATAAAATCTTTATCAAGAAATAACTTAACTTTCATTTCTTTATCATTAAGCATACCAAGTGGTGTTACAGAACCTGGTATAAGATTCATAATATCCATTAGATCATTTTCCGATGCAAAACTAAGAGGTCGAGTATTGTTATTTTTTCTAAATTCTTTTAAATCTACTCTTTTATCCCCTTTTACTGTTATAAGGTAATAATTTCGCTTTTTATCATCTCTTACAAATAGATTCTTTGCGTCAGCCCCTGGATAAGGAATATCAATCTCAGAAATCTCAGCCATATTAAAAACAGCCTTATGTTCAGTAATTTCATTCCAGATATTTTTATCATTTAAATAACTGTATATTTCTTGCTTATTCATTCCTCTTCCTCCCTTTCAAATTACATTTTTTGTTTCTTATTTATATAATTATAACATAGCAAATATTAATAGCTACATATTAGATATATTTATCCCATTTATGCTATTATTACCAGGTATATCATTATTATTCCATTAATCATAAGATAAATCTTTATCTATAAATATTTTCATTATAATAAACTTTCCATTAAAATAGCTTACAGATAATAAATTTACTTAAAGATTATGATCTTTAATATAACAAGTTCTACAATCATTCTAATATAAATCATATTTTTTATAATTATCCTCTATGCGCAATTTAAAATATGTATAATTTCCTATGTATTATAAAAAAAGCATTAATTAATTTAATGGCTTTTTAGATACCATATAATTAACTAATGCTTTCTATTGCAAAATATAAACATAAAAAAAGATTACGTGGCTACGTCTTACTCTCCCAGGCGGTTGCCCACCAAGTACCATCAGCGCTCAGGAGCTTAACTTCTGTGTTCGGAATGGGAACAGGTGTATCCTCCTTGCTATAATAACCACATAATCTATTTGTACTAAAATATTAGTACCCTCAAAATTGCTAACATTTAATGAATGAATTCATTTGGTCAAGTCCTCGATCTATTAGTATCAGTAAGCTAAATACATTACTGCACTTACACCTCTGACCTATCAACCAGGTAGTCTTCCTGGGATCTTAACCTTGCGGTGGGAAATCTTATCTTGAAGTGGGCTTCGCGCTTAGATGCTTTCAGCGCTTATCCTTTCCGTACTTAGCTACCC
>NZ_JAHLOQ010000079.1 GCF_018917435.1 Intestinibacter bartlettii | reverse complement strand
TATTAATTCTTTGCTTAAGTTACTCATAAAAATACTCCTTCCTGGCATTGACTTATATTTTTATCATTGCCATAAAGGAGTATTTATTTCATCATAAGCACAAATTATTTTACATTGTCTAAATTTACTTAAATTCTCTTTTTTATTTTGCGTATTTTATTTTTAGTCAGTTTTCTTATCTGAGAATAAAGATGGTATTAAGAAAAGACCAGCTAAACCGACTAATCCAAATATTATTCTGCTGAAAACAGAATATGTACCTCCGAATATAAATCCAACTACATCTGTGGCAAAAAGTGCTACACAACCCCAGTTAAGCGCACCGATTATAACTAAAATCAATGCTATTTTGTTCCACATATGAATTCACTCTCCTAAATATAAATTATTACATTCTTATTATTTACCATTTTGATTTAAATTATTTAATAATAAGTATAAATTTTCTAGGAAAGGAAATTAGGTACTTTTAAAATTTAATATTGATTCATGTTTTCTAATAACATTAATAAATATTTCCATACATTTTCGATTGAAGAAATACTTATATGTTCATTTGGTGTATGTACATCATATGCATCAGGTCCTATTGATATAGCTTCACAGCCATTCATTTTTTCAAGGAATAATCCACATTCAAGACCTGCATGTATTGTTATAATTTTAGGTTCTTCACCAGTTAATTTTTTATAAACATCTATACTTATTTGTTCTAATTTAGAATCAGCAACTCTTTCCCATTCTGGATATGCATCAGTTTCTTCATAATCAGCATCTATGCATTGTGCTAATAATTTTATTTTGTTATTTATATCCTCTCTTCTAGTTCCAACAGAACTTCTTGTAGCACTTTCAAATAACATTGTGTTATCTTTTGTTGTAACGACACCAATATTTGTAGAACTTTCAACTAATCCAGGTATATCAGCACACATTGTTTGTACACCATTTGGAATTAAGTTTAAGATTTTTACAACGTTGTCTTTGCAAGAGTCAGTTAATACTTTGTCATAAGAAGTTTCACTTACTTCAATTTTTATATTAGGGTCTGAAATTCTGTATTCATGATTGAATATTTTTTGTATTTCAGATATTTGAGTTTTGAATTTATCTAAATCGTTTTTTTCAATAGCTATAATAGCATCACATTCACGAGGGATAGCGTTTTGTTTTAAACCACCATTAACGCTAACTAAGTCATATTCTACATCAAGTAAACTTAACACTCTTCCCATTAATTTATTTGAATTAGCGTGGTTTTTATCTATTTCTGAACCAGAATGTCCTCCTAAAAGGCCTTTTAATTCTATTAATATACCTTGTTTATCAGATGTATTAAATTCAAGTGGTAGAGTAATGCAGTTTCTATTACCACCGGCACAACCTACTAATATATATCCTTCTTCTTCAGAATCTAAGTTTATTAGGTATTTTCCGTTTAGATTATTAGTATCTAGGTTTATAGCACCAGTCATACCGTCTTCTTCATCACTAGTTATAAGAACTTCTAATGCAGGATGTTTTATAGTATCATCAGCAAGTATAGCCATTGCATAAGCAACTGCTATACCATCATCAGCACCTAAAGTAGTATCAGTCGCATAAATCATATCGCCATCAACTCTTAATTGAATAGGATCTTTTAAAAAGTCATGATTAGAAGATTTATTTTTTTCGCATACCATGTCCATATGTCCTTGAAGTATTACACCAGGACAGTTTTCATAACCTTTGCTAGCTTGTTTTTTTATTATTACATTTAAGTGTTCATCTTGAATATATTCTAAATTTAATTTTTTTGCAAAATTACATAAAAAATCACTAATAGCTTGTTCATTTCCAGAACCTCTAGGAATTTGTGATATTTGTTCAAAATAATTTAAAACAGATTGAGGTTCTAAGCCTTTTAATATGTTTGTCATTAGTTTAATCTCCTTTAATAATTTAATCTCCTTATTAGTATAGTATAAAAAATAAAAAAGTAAACAATTAGCATTTGATTATGATAAAATTAAAAATAGGTTTTGTTAACTAGATATGAAAAAAATGATCCTCGACAGGATTAATAACCGATAGGTTCAATTTTAGATTTCACATATTAAAAAATGGCATGACAAATAAGCCTAATAAAATTATAT
>NZ_JAHLOQ010000078.1 GCF_018917435.1 Intestinibacter bartlettii | reverse complement strand
AGCTTTGATAAGAAAAACATGCGAATTTCTTATGTTATCCCGTATTAGCATACCTTTCGGTATGTTATCCGTGTGTACAGGGCAGGTTACCCACGCGTTACTCACCCGTCCGCCGCTCTCTTCCGAAGAAGATCGCTCGACTTGCATGTGTTAGGCACGCCGCCAGCGTTCATCCTGAGCCAGGATCAAACTCTCAAAATAAAAGTTGTTACCTGCTCAGACTAATCATTATCTGAATATCTGGCTTGGTTTGTTGTTGGTTTTAATTCGTGTGAATTAAAGTTTTATAATTAACCTACTGTTTAATTTTCAAAGTTCTTAAGTAATTTCTTGCTCTCATGGTGCCTAGAGGCGGAATCGAACCACCGACACGGGGATTTTCAGTCCCCTGCTCTACCGACTGAGCTATCTAGGCATATGGTGGGCCTAGCTGGACTCGAACCAGCGACCTCACGCTTATCAGGCGTGCGCTCTAACCACCTGAGCTATAAGCCCTAATTTTGGTCGAGGTGAAGGGACTCGAACCCCCGGCCCCATGGTCCCAAACCAAGTGCGCTACCAAACTGCGCTACACCTCGACATTGTTCTTTTAGATAAAAATCTATTAAATTTATATGGCAGGGGTAGAGGGACTCGAACCCCCGGCGCACGGTTTTGGAGACCGACGCTCTACCAACTGAGCTACACCCCTATGTTTAATCAGTGGGCCATCAGGGACTCGAACCCCGGACCTACCGGTTATGAGCCGGGCGCTCTAACCAACTGAGCTAATGGCCCAAATTCCTTTAGTAAGAAAATTGGCGGAGAAGGAGGGATTCGAACCCTCGCACCGGTTAACCCAGCCTAATCCCTTAGCAGGGGATCCTCTTGAGCCACTTGAGTACTTCTCCAAACATAGTGTTTATTTTCTTTTTTGGCGGAGAGGGTGGGATTCGAACCCACGGTGCCGTTAAGCATCACTGGTTTTCAAGACCAGCTCCTTAAACCACTCGGACACCTCTCCGTATTGGTGACCCATCGGAGATTCGAACTCCGGACACCTTGATTAAAAGTCAAGTGCTCTACCGACTGAGCTAATGAGTCATAATAATTATAATAAAGTTGGCTGGGGATGCAGGACTCGAACCTACGCATGCATGAGTCAAAGTCATGTGCCTTACCGACTTGGCTAATCCCCAGTATTAAATTGGTGAGCGCACAGGGATTCGAACCCCGGACACACGCCTTAGAAGGGCGTTGCTCTATCCAGCTGAGCTATGCACCCACTTTATTTTGGAGCGGGTGAAGGGGATCGAACCCTCACAGCTGGCTTGGAAGGCCAGAACTCTACCATTGAGCTACACCCGCGCATTACAAAATTCAGTTGGTGGAGGATGGTGGATTCGAACCACCGAAAGCGATGCTAACAGATTTACAGTCTGCCCCCTTTGGCCACTCGGGAAATCCTCCTAATATTGGAGCTGGTGATAGGAGTCGAACCTACAACCTGCTGATTACAAGTCAGCTGCTCTGCCATTGAGCCACACCAGCATATTTAATTGGCGACCTGGAAGGGACTCGAACCCTCGACCTCCAGCGTGACAGGCTGGCATTCTAACCAGCTGAACTACCAGGCCGCATAAAAGTTTAAATGGTGGGACCAACAGGGCTCGAACCTGTGACCCCCTGCTTGTAAGGCAGGTGCTCTCCCAGCTGAGCTATGGTCCCATTTAATGGAGCGGGTGAAGGGGATCGAACCCTCACAGCTGGCTTGGAAGGCCAGAACTCTACCATTGAGCTACACCCGCAGGATATTGGTGACTCATAGGGGAATCGAACCCCTGTTACCGCCGTGAAAGGGCGGTGTCTTGACCGCTTGACCAATGAGCCATATTATTTTTTAAAGTTGTCTTGGCTCCAAGGGAGGGACTCGAACCCTCAGCCTATCGGTTAACAGCCGAGTGCTCCACCATTGAGCTACCTTGGAACATTACGTGGCTACGTCTTACTCTCCCAGGCGGTTGCCCACCAAGTACCATCAGCGCTCAGGAGCTTAACTTCTGTGTTCGGAATGGGAACAGGTGTATCCTCCTTGCTATAATAACCACATCATTTTTCAGACAAGTATTATATTAACATTTTTAATTTTATTTGTCAACACTTTTTTTTAAATAAAATTTTATTTTTTTAATACTTTCAAAACTGAAAACATTTAATGAATGATATTCATTTGGTCAAGTCCTCGATCTATTAGTATCAGTAAGCTAAATACATTACTGCACTTACACCTCTGACCTATCAACCAGGTAGTCTTCCTGGGATCTTAACCTTGCGGTGGGAAATCTTGTCTTGAAGTGGGCTTCGCGCTTAGATGCTTTCAGCGCTTATCCTTTCCGTACTTAGCTACCC
>NZ_JAHLOQ010000077.1 GCF_018917435.1 Intestinibacter bartlettii | reverse complement strand
TATTTATACAGTTCAGTACTATAACATTCAGGGCATTTAACCGTAGGTTTCAACTTTCTCGGCTCCTTTCTTTAGGGGGAATTTGTTTTGTGGTGAAACTATTGTAAACCCTAACGGGGCCGAGATTCAAATATAAATAAGTTAACAAAACGGATAAATTTGTAGGGAGGGAAATTCCATGAAAATAATCAATATTGGTATTCTTGCTCATGTAGATGCAGGAAAGACAACTTTAACGGAAAGTCTGCTTTATACAAGTGGAGCGATTTTAGAATTAGGCAGTGTAGATAAGGGAACAACAAGGACAGATACTATGTTTTTAGAACGTCAGCGTGGAATCACAATTCAGGCAGCAGTTACTTCTTTTAATTGGAATGACTACAAAATCAATATTGTAGATACTCCTGGACATACAGATTTTATAACAGAAGTGTATCGTTCCTTATCTGTTCTTGATGGAGCTATTTTAGTAATTTCTGCTAAAGATGGTGTACAAGCACAAACCCGAATACTATTCCATGCACTTCAAAAAATGAATATACCAACAATTATTTTTATAAATAAAATAGATCAGTATGGAATTAACTTAAATAATATTTATCAAAATATCAAAGAAAAACTTTCAAATGATATTATTGTTATGCAAAATGTAACATTAACTCCAGAAATATCAATTAAAAATATCATTGATTTAGATGATTGGGATCCTGTAATTTCCAAAAATGATAAACTTTTAGAAAAATATATTGTAGGAGAAAAATTGACTATACAAGAATTAACGTATGAAGAATCTAGGTATGTTAAAAAAGGTTCGTTGTTTCCTATATACCATGGAAGTGCTAGAAATAATATAGGGACTCAACAACTCATCGAAGCTATTTCAAATCTTTTTTGTTCTGAAATGAATGAGAATGATTCAGAACTATGTGGAAGAGTTTTTAAAATTGAATATACAGACCATAAGCAAAGATTAGTTTATTTGCGTCTTTACAGTGGAACATTACACTTACGAGATACAATTATATTGCCATCGAAAAAGAAAGTGAAACTTACAGAAATATATATTCCTTCAAATGGGGAAATGATACAGACAAAAATAGTTTGTTCTGGAGATATTTTTATTATACCTAACAATACATTAAGATTGAACGATATTATAGGAAATGAAAAGATTTTGCCATGCAATGTATGGAATGACAAGACTGTACCAATACTACGAACAAGAATTGAACCGATAAAAATAGAAGAGAGAGAAAAATTATTGGATGCTCTTACAGAAATTGCAGATACTGATCCTCTTTTACGTTATTATGTTGATACGATAACACATGAAATCGTCATTTCTTTTTTAGGAACAGTGCAGTTAGAAGTTATCTGTTCTCTGTTGATTGAAAAATATCACATAAACATAAGAATCGAAGATCCAACCGTAATTTATTTGGAAAAGCCATTACAAAAGGCAGATTATACTATTCATATTGAAGTACCACCAAATCCATTTTGGGCATCAATTGGATTATCAATAACTCCACTTCCAATTGGAAGTGGAATACAGTACGAAAGCAAAGTTTCACTCGGTTATTTAAATCAAAGTTTCCAAAATGCAGTAAGAGAAGGTATTAATTATGGACTGGAGCAAGGTTTGTATGGTTGGAAAGTAACAGATTGTAAAATATGTTTTGAATATGGTGTTTATTATAGCCCTGTTAGTACTCCCTCGGATTTTCGCTTTCTTGCCCCAATTGTACTTGAACAAACATTGAAAAAAGCGGGAACGCAATTATTAGAGCCATATTGTTCGTTTATACTTTTTACACCACAGGGATACTTTTCTCGTGCATATAATGATGCACAAAAACATTGTGCAATAATTGAAACAAGTCAATCAAAAAATGATGAAGTTATTTTTACAGGACATATTCCTGTACGTTGTATTAATGAATATCGTAATACTTTAACTCTATATACAAATGGGCAAGCAGTTTTTTTGACAGAATTAAAAGATTATCAAATTGCTACTTGTGAACCAGTTATTCAATCACGTAGACCAAATAATCGAATAGATAAAGTACGCCATATGTTTAATAAAAAAGAAAATTAAGTTAATATTCACTAAATTACAATTTAAAGGAGAGATTAATTATTATGGAAAAATTAATGTTAAGTGGGTTTTGTTAACTAGATATGAAAAAAATGATCCTCGACATGATTAATAACCGATAGGTTCAATTTTAGATTTCACATATTAAAAAATGGCATGACAAATAAGCCTAATAAAATTATATTTTTTTTAGACTTAAAGTTCAATTAATATTTAACAAACCAATTAATTTTATCTCGATGAGAATAATTAATACCACAAACTTCAGCTGGTGTTAAATTACTCAAAGATGAATGAGACTTGATAAAGTTGTAATAAAAAACAAAATTGCTGATTAAACTGTTGGCACTTTCAAATGATTTAAAGCCTTTAATTTTCTTATACCAAGATTTAAAGGTCTTATTGAAGGATTCTATTAAATTGTTTGATATATCATCACAAAAGCTCTCAACTCTAATGTGCTTAGTATCATAAAAAGTTGTATTAATAGCTTC
>NZ_JAHLOQ010000076.1 GCF_018917435.1 Intestinibacter bartlettii | reverse complement strand
CAGCCCAACCCTTGGGACCTACTACAGCCCCAGGATGTGATGAGCCGACATCGAGGTGCCAAACCTCCCCGTCGATGTGGACTCTTGGGGGAGATCAGCCTGTTATCCCCAGGGTAGCTTTTATCCGTTGAGCGATGGCCCTTCCATGCGGAACCACCGGATCACTAAGTCCGACTTTCGTCCTTGCTCGACCTGTATGTCTTGCAATCAAGCTCTCTTTTGCCTTTGCACTCTACGTACGATTTCCGACCGTACTGAGAGAACCTTTGAGCGCCTCCGTTACTTTTTGGGAGGCGACCGCCCCAGTCAAACTGTCCACCTGACAGTGTCCCAAGACCAGATTCATGGCCTCTGGTTAGAATCCCAGTACTACAAGGGTGGTATCCCAAGGATGACTCCACACAGACTGACGTCCATGCTTCATAGTCTCCCACCTATCCTGTACATGTAGCACCGAGACTCAATGTCAAGCTACAGTAAAGCTCCATGGGGTCTTTCCGTCCTGTCGCAGGTAACCGGCATCTTCACCGGTATTACAATTTCACCGAGTCTGTTGTTGAGACAGTGCCCAAATCGTTACGCCTTTCGTGCGGGTCGGAACTTACCCGACAAGGAATTTCGCTACCTTAGGACCGTTATAGTTACGGCCGCCGTTTACTGGGGCTTAAGTTCACTGCTTCGATTGCTCTAACAGATCCCCTTAACCTTCCAGCACCGGGCAGGCGTCAGCTCCTATACATCGTCTTGCGACTTAGCAGAAACCTATGTTTTTGGTAAACAGTCGCTTGGGCCTATTCTCTGCGGCCTTCTTTCGAAGGCACCCCTTCTCCCGAAGTTACGGGGTCATTTTGCCGAGTTCCTTAACAACAGTTCTCTCGCTGGCCTTAGGATACTCTCCTCACCCACCTGTGTCGGTTTGCGGTACAGGCACCTTTAACCTCGATAGAGACTTTTCTCGACAGTGTGAAATCAGCTACTTCGCTACTTAATTTCGCTCCGCATCGTACCCCAGCATTATTCCGACGGATTTGCCTATCGGAACTGCCTCAATACTTGCCCGCACATAACCAACAGTGCGGTTAGCTTATCCTACTGTGTCATCCCATTTCTCAAACGGTTATTGGTGGTACAGGAATATCAACCTGTTGTCCATCACCTACGCCTTTCGGCCTCGGCTTAGGTCCTGACTAACCCAGGGCGGACGAACCTTCCCCTGGAAACCTTGGGTTTACGGCCTGTGGGATTCTCACCCACATCTCGCTACTCATGCCAACATTCTCACTTCTATGCAGTCCACATGTCCTTACGGTCATGCTTCAAGCCACATAGAAAGCTCCCCTACCCATCATAATGATGCCGTAGCTTCGGTAGTAAGTTTTAGCCCCGGAAATTTTCGGCGCAGAATCACTCGACCAGTGAGCTATTACGCACTCTTTAAATGAGTGGCTGCTTCTAAGCCAACATCCTGGTTGTCTGTGCAATTCCACATCCTTTACCACTTAACTTACATTTAGGGACCTTAGCTGACGATCTGGGCTGTTGCCCTCTTGACTATGAATCTTATCACCCATAGTCTGACTCCCAAGCAAAAGAATACGGCATTCGGAGTTTGATAGTCTTCGGTAAGTGCAATACCCCCTAGGACATTCAGTGCTCTACCTCCGCTTCTCTAATCTTGAGGCTAGCCCTAAAGCTATTTCGGGGAGAACCAGCTATCTCCAGGCTCGATTGGAATTTCACCGCTATCCACAAGTCATCCCCGCACTTTTCAACGTACGTGGGTTCGGTCCTCCACGAAATTTTACTTTCGCTTCAACCTGCTCATGGATAGGTCGCCTGGTTTCGGGTCTACGTCGGGTAACTGGACGCCCAGTTAAGACTCGCTTTCGCTACGGCTCCACACCTTAAGTGCTTAACCTTGCTACACAACGTAACTCGTTGGCCCGTTCTACAAAAAGTACGCAGTCACACAAATAATGTGCTCCTACAGCTTGTAAGTGCAGGGTTTCAGGTTCTATTTCACTCCCCTCCCGGGGTTCTTTTCACCTTTCCCTCACGGTACTATACGCTATCGGTCACTAGGTAGTATTTAGGCTTGGAGGATGGTCCCTCCTGCTTCCCACAGGGTTTCACGTGTCCCGTGGTACTCTGGATCATATCTAAAGTCTTCTCGTTTAAAGTACTGGGCTGTTACCATCTATGGCGGAGCTTTCCAACTCTCTTCCTCTACGATACCTCTTCGTTATGATATGTCCGCAACCCCAGCGAAGAAAACTTCACTGGTTTGGCCTGTTCCGCGTTCGCTCGCCGCTACTTACGGAATCGAATTTCTTTCTCTTCCTCCGGGTACTTAGATGTTTCAGTTCTCCGGGTTCCCCTCGCATGACTATGTATTCATCATACGATACTTAGACATTACTCTAAGTGAGTTTCCTCATTCGGAAATCTTCGGATCAAAGTTTACGTGCAACTCCCCGAAGCTTATCGCAGCTTATCACGTCCTTCATCGGCTCCTAGTGCCAAGGCATTCGCCCTGCACCCTTAATAACTTGACCAGTTATTAGAGTTCGGTATTGAGATAAATACCATTTTGATTTTTACGACTTATCTGTCATGATTTTTGAAACTTTTCTGTTCATATATAATGTCATATCACTAAATGTTAT
>NZ_JAHLOQ010000075.1 GCF_018917435.1 Intestinibacter bartlettii | reverse complement strand
CCATTTTACAAATAAATATCCATATTATGAATAATTATTGGATATTTAGAAATATTATTAATAAATAAATTGCTATAGAGGAGCGAAATTACTCTAAAGCACAAATCAATTTACACTCCCCAAATTAGAAATAAAAAAGCTTTATAAATATAATTTTTTACACAAAAATGAGGTTGTTGCATATATTGCCAACAACCTCATTTTTAATTATCTTCTTTTATAATCTTTCTAATATATCTAAATCCTTGTGAAAAACTTTCAAAACTTTGTTCAAACTCAATAATTATTTTACACTTCACTCTCCATGTACCTTCTTTTTTATACATTACTATACTTTTTTCATCCTTTATCCATCTATAAATTCCTTCTTCCCTTTCATATCTCCAGTCTAAATTAGTATTTACTCTTGCCATATCATTTAAAATATCTAATACATCTTGATATCTATTATCTGGATCTACATTAAGGCATTTTTCTGTTATCTCAATTAATTTTCTCGGTATATGAGGATAATATTTCTTTCTTGCTGGAAAATTTCCATTTACTATAGCTATCTTAAGTTCAGGTAGATTCTTGCTCTTTTTAACTTGACGATTATACTCATCTTCTCCATTACACATCCTATAGAGAGTATTTCCAAATTGATAAATATCAACACGCATATCAACTTTTGAGCTGTAACATTGTTCTGGTGCAATATGTTTATAATATACATTTTTTAATTTGCCAACGCCATTTGAATTTATGTTTATAGAAGATCCAAAATCAGCTAAAACTGCACAATCATAATCATCTATTAAAATATTACTCGGTTTTATATCACAATGTAGAATATTATTCTTATGAATATAGTAAATACCGCTCAATATATCTAATGAGTACTTTACAATTTCTCTTACTGTTAAATTCCTGCTTTGAAGTATATCTTGCAAAGATCCATTTTCATAATATGGCATCGATATATAAATATTATCGTCATCATAAGTTGCATAATTTACTTTTACTATATTTTTATTTTCTATATCTTTAATTTTTCTTACCTCATCAAAATATTTACTACTTTCTTTTATTGTATTTTTATCTATTTGTTTTAACATAAAAATCTCTTTTAATTGAGTATCTTCAACTATATATAAAGAAGAATTTGCTCCGTGTGATTGAACTTTTTTTATGATTTTCATGTTTAACTTTGAATTTATTTCCATGGCTTAACTCCCCTACTTATAAATAATTCTTCTAATACCCCCTCCATTTTTATTGCGTCTTTCATTTCATTTAGTAGTATATCAACTTCTTGATTTTTATCTAAGTTTCCAATATTAACTTTAAAATATTTTATGCTATACTCCTCAATAAAAATACATGTCAAATTCCTAACATAATTTAATTTCTGTGCTGAAGAGTAACAAACAGGAAAAACTATCTCATCTTTTTTTACTATTTTTTTTGTATTTGAAAAATTTCTAAAAATGCTGAATTGTATATTGTCTGTAAATATGTACATATCAATATATATCATGATTTTCAACTCCCCATTTTATATTAATATATAATATGAGGCTAAAATTCAAAAGATGAACTATTTTCGCATAATGAGAAAATGAGCCCATCTTTTAAGATATATTTTAATATTTTTATTTATCTTTGCTTTAAATATATAAGCCCGTTACCTTGAATTGTCCTTGGATATTCAAGTGTTTTTGTAAATTTTATAAGCTGTGCATATAATTCTTCTGGTGTAAGTTCTCTTTGAAATACATCATTTGACCATTCTTTAAGAAGAGCTAAAGTTCCTGTTACATGAGGTGCAGCCATGCTAGTTCCGCTAAGACTAGCATATGAGTTATTTGGATAAGTTGATAAAATATCAACTCCAGGGGCAACGCAATCTATAACTAAATTTGCATTTGAAAAAGACGCTGGCACTGCTTTTCTATCTACTGCTCCTACAGATATTACATCTACATATGCTGCTGGATATGAGTATTCAAAATCCTCATAGTTTCCATCTCCTTCATTACCGGCTGCGCACACTACAGATATTCCATTTGCGATTGCATTTTTTATAGCTCTTTCCATTTTATCATCACTAGTTGGCATTCCAAGCGACATCGATATTACATCCACATTTAAATTTATTGCATAGTTCACTGCATTTATTACCCAGCTTGCTTTTCCTGACCCTGTTTTATCTATTGCCTTTAATATATATAACTGAGCATTTGGCGCAACTCCTGCTACAGAATTATATCCTTTTGCAGCAACAATTCCTGCAACATGTGTCCCATGACCTACTCTATCTGTTACTATATTAGGATTTTTCATATCTTCAGGAGTAAAATTTCTAACACCTGCTATATTATCCTTTAAATTTATATGATTTACATCGCATCCTGAATCTATAATTGCTATTCTAACTCCATCCCCTTTATAAGATGCTTTCCACATATTTGGAGCTTCAATCATTTTTACACCATATGGAGATAATTTATTTTTAACTCTCACACTTTCCCTGTTCATAGTATATGGAATTAATTTTACTTCTGGGTCTTTTTCTTCTGTAAAATCTTTTTTTAAATTATTTTTGCTGATTTTATTAATTTTCATATATATCCCCCATTTCAATAAACCGTTTTGTTAACTTATTTATATTTGAATCTCGGCCCCGTTAGGGTTTACAATAGTTTCACCACAAAACAAATTCCCCCTAAAGAAAGGAGCCGAGAAAGTTGAAACCTACGGTTAAATGCCCTGAATGTTATAGTACTGAACTGTATAAATA
>NZ_JAHLOQ010000074.1 GCF_018917435.1 Intestinibacter bartlettii | reverse complement strand
AATATAATTTTATTAGGCTTATTTGTCATGCCATTTTTTAATATGTGAAATCTAAAATTGAACCTATCGGTTATTAATCCTGTCGAGGATCATTTTTTTCATATCTAGTTAACAAAACCAAAAATTTATATTACAACTTTTAAATATATCATAGTTAACTATAACAATCAAATAAGAGAAGATTAATGCTGTGTTTTAATTATAATTGGGAATTTTATCGAGAAAATTTTATTTTGAAATGAAATTGGCACAAAAAAAGCGCATAAAAAATATATGCGTTGACAAAAGTATATATTAGTACTATTATATAGTTAAAAAATATAATATATCAATTATACTATAACATAAAATAAAAAGAAAGTCAATACTTTTAAAATAAATAGGAGTGAAAATTTATGGAAAATAATATTTTAAAATTTACAATGAATGCTCTCCAAGAGCAATGCAGTGAAAAATTACTAAAATTAAATGATGAATCTATAAATTATGGACTTGTTTTAACTCAAAAAGATATAAATGACATTATGAAAAATACAAATGAAACTCTAAAAAAAATAGGGCGTATAGAAACTAGTGCAGATGCCCTAGAAAAAGTTATATCTATTGTATATTCATCACCATATACCGATAAAGAAAATTATGTTGAAAATATAAATGATATGCAAGAACTTTTTTATTACTTCAAAAGTCAAGTGTTAGACTTATTATCTGATGATGAAGTTATTGAAATACTAGATAAAGCTTATGATGAAAAATGTGGAGAAATATTGCAGATACAGGGGGTTGTAGAAGAGTACACAAAAGAATTTAAGTTAGGAGGCAATTTTAGAATATGAAATTATTAGGGAATATAACTAAAGATTATACTAAAAATATTCTTAAATGGGGCTATTTAAATAAAGAATTTAGTGAAAATTTTATATCAGGCGTTCAATATGAAATAGGAAATTTACTAAAAGAAAAAATACAGAAATACTGTGGAAATTCTAGTACATCAGTTACAGTAGAAGTTGGGGAACAGTTATTAGAATCTATTTACTACATAATGGATACTAATTTTAGAGATGATTTTGATATATATAGATCTATAGAATTATTCAAAAAAAATTCTATAAGTGAGATTTTTAAAATGGGAGAAAATAAATTAAAGAATTTGTTTAAAGAGACGCAGCAAATTTACAATAGGGTTTGCAAAAATAAATTTAATACTGAATTAATAGCATATAATGATACATTAATAAAAGAATTTGGAAGTTTTTTTGAAGTATATGATATGAAGTTTAATGCACAAGATATTAAAGTAAGTGTAGATTATCCATTGATATTTGGAGATTCTAACTTGACAGGAATTTACTATATTAAGAATTATTTAGAAACTATAGAAATAGAAAATAGATTTTGCAATCACTTTGAGGAGAATGAAATAGAATATTTATTAAATGTCAATGCAAATAGATATAAGTTAAATTATAAAGATTTGCTTACTAATATATTTGAACTTGTTATAAATAACACGATATTATCGATAGTAATTGACGGTAAGTTTGAAGATTTTTCTATTTTTAAAGAAGAGATTAAATATTTAAAAAGTAATTTAAATATAGACAATGTAGACGAAAAGATAAATGAAGCGGTTGAAAAAATGATTAACCAATTAAATATATATGATGATAAAGAGATACAATATATAAATTGTTACAAGTTCAGATTTATAAAAGAATTAAAGCAAGCAATAACACAAGATTGCATAGAAAATTTAGTAGTAATCTATGATAAATATTTAGAAGATGATTTAGATACAAATCAACTTCTAGTTGAACAACATAGACTAAATGATGAGGATTTTAGAGATATCCTAAAAGAAATAGAATATGAAAGTAATATAAATAAAAAAGTAGATATTATTAAACAGAAAGTAAATTCTTTTGAAGATTTTTGTGATATTTTAAAATCAGATTGTTTTTACGGAAAAGAATACACTATATTATTTAATAGCTTGAGTGAAATTGAGCTCGCATTATTGGGAAAATCAATATTTTATGAAGAAGTAGAAATGGGGAATTTTAATATGTTGAATGAAATGTTTAAAGATAATAAATACAATTATCTATGGCAGGAAGAATATGTAGAATATATGAAAAATCAAATGCTCAATAAAATAAATAAAGTTCAAAAATATATTAAGAAACTATAATTTAAATCCAATTTATTATACTTTCGACTAATATAGTAGTATTTTTATAAAAAATATAAGTAGAAAAAATATTTTTTTTGTATAAATAGGATATATATTTTATAATAGTAGAAGTGATAATATGTGTAGAAAGATATTAAAACCATATTGGAGGTATTTTAATGGATAATAGTAAAAAAGCTATAGGAGTTTTTGATTCTGGTTTAGGTGGAATAAGCGTTCTTAGAGATTTAAAGAAACTTATGCCAAATGAAGATTTTATCTATTTTGGAGATTCGGCATATGCTCCTTATGGCGTAAAAACAAAGGAACAAATTACTGAAAGATGTGTTGAAATAATAGATTTTTTTATATCAAAAGGAGTAAAAGCAGTCGTTATAGCATGTAATACAGCTACTAGTGCTTCTGCAAACTATCTTAGAAAGAAATATAAAGATCTGCCTATAATAGGGATGGAACCGGCTTTAAAAGTAGCAACACAAGGTGTTAAAAATAACAACATAGTAGTAATGGCAACACCATTAACTTTAAAAGAAAAGAAATTTGAAACATTAATGCACAAGTTTAGAGGGAATAATAAGGTCGTTAAAATGCCTTGTCCAAAACTTGTTGAAATAGTTGAAAATGATTTATTAGACGATGAAAATGTAGTAATAGACCAATTAAAAGACTACTATAAAAATGTAAATATGAATAATCTTGATAGTGTTGTTTTAGGATGCACACATTTTATATTCTACAAAGATTATTTAAATGAATTTTTACCAGAAAAAACAAACTTAGTAGATGGAAATATGGGAACATGTAAACATTTAAAAGAAGTTTTAGAGCAAAAACATGAATTAAATAAAGAAGATAATGTTGGAAAGATAGAGATTTACAATTCAAGTAATGATCAAAAATATATGAAACTTTCTAATAAATTATTAGCTAGATAGATTTGAATTAATTTTCAAATCTATTTTTTTTGTATAAATGAATACCACCTGTTCTACAGGTGGTTCTAAAAAGCTTTTAGCTTTGAGTAGACAAAAAAACCTCCTCTGCTACAATTAAATTAGGTCCGCCAACCTAATAATGAAGCAG
>NZ_JAHLOQ010000073.1 GCF_018917435.1 Intestinibacter bartlettii | reverse complement strand
TAGGGGGAGTGTGTAAAAGATATGCAATTGGCGGACTAATTCAATGTGCCTTGAGGCACAGCCAGCAATATGCCCTTTTAGGGCTAAGCAAACCACCCGTTTTACGGGTGGTTCTGATTATAATACATAGGAAATTATGATCATTTTTATATTGTGGATAAGTATAATTTGTTTAATATATTCAAAAAAACTTAAAAAAATTTTATACAAAGTATAATAAAGAAATATATGGAAATAATCAAAAATAAAAAGGAATGGATATATTGAAAAGAAATGGTTTTACAACACTAGAATGTATGGTGAGTATGGTTATTTTATCGATAATTGCTTATATGATAAGTTTTTCTATAAATAATAGTTTTAATTTATTAAATAAAAATGAAGAATATTTAAAAATGTTAGCTTTAGCACAAAATTATTTAAATGAGTTAAAATATGATGTTAAATATGGCGAAGAAAGTGGTGAAGAAGAAAAAACTATTACTGTAGATGGATTTGAGATAAAGAAAAAAATTAAAAAACAAGAAAATTATTATAATTGTTATCTAATTGTATTAGAAGTTAAATCAATAGATAGGAGTGTAAAAATAGAATCATATGTTACGAAAAAATAATGGATCTATCTTAGTAGTGACAGTATTTGTATTTTTATTAATAAATATAATTGCAATTAACTGTTCTGCTATGGTAATGAGTAATATTAAATATACGAAATATAATTACGAGGAAATGTATCTAGAAGAGCAATGTTTAAGTAAGATAGAAGTAGTTTATTCAAATATTTTAAAAGAAGTTGAAGTTGCACTAGATAATAGTAGTGATTTTGATAGTTTTGAATCTTATTTTATTTCTAATAATTCAGCAGATTTTATAAATAATATAAATGACTTATCAGGCGTTTCCCTAAATAATAAAAAATGCAAAATAAACAGAATAAATATTAATTCTCAAGATTATCTTTATTATAAAATCGAAAGTACAGTATCATATAATAAATTTATTAAAACAATGGTTGCCTATGTGAAAATCAAAAATCCATTTGACAAAAATGAAGCCCTATCAGAAGAGAAATTACAAGACACATCAGATTCAATAACATCAGAACAGATAGAAGATTTAGAAGATATTTTAAATAAAATAGAAGATAATTACCAAATCTATGAGAATAATCAAATTGAAAGTAACAACAAGGAAGAAACAGAAGAATTAAATACTGGTGAGTTAAAATTAAATCAAAATCAAGGATCAAATATAGAAAAATCTAATGAAAACAAATCAGCAGAAGAGGACAATAAAAAAAGCATAAAACCAAGTGATTTAGTAACAGTATACGATTGTAAGGAGGCATAAATATGAAAAAAGAAGGAATGTGACTTACATAGAAGTTATAATAGGAATAACTTTGCTAGCATTAGTAGGAACAATATCATTTGCAAAATTTAATTTATCTAATTATAGAGTTAATTCATTTATAAAACAAATGACAAGTGATATAAGATATGTTAGGCAGATAAATAAAATAGGAAATGAAAGAGTATATATGGTATTTACACAACAAGATAATTGTAGGGGATATATATTAGTAGAAAGTGGAGAAAAGGTTAAAAGTGTATTTTTACCTAAAAATGTGGAATTAGAATGTCCTATAAGTAAAATATTATTTAATTCAAAAGGTGGATTTTATATGGGAGGAACAACTATAAGTATAATAAATAAAAATAGTTATACAGAGGTAACAATAGTACCTACAAGTGGGAGAATACTAATTAAAGAAGGTATCTATAAATGAAACAAAGGCAAGGATATATTTTATTAGAAGTAATAATATCTGTATTTATAATGTCTATAATAATTGCTTGTTTATATAATATTATCAATGTAGCTAATAAAGCTAATAGCAATATTGAAGATAGAATCGAATTAAGTCAACAGATAGAAGAAATGGATTCACACATAAGAAATTTAGTGCAGGGTTGTATGAATATAATAAATATAACGACAGTAGATAGAAATGTAATAAGTGACTTAGAATACGATAAAGTATACACTGTTTCTTCTATAAAGTTAAACTTTAAAAATGATGATAATAAAAATGAAATAACTTTAAAAAATAGAGAAATAAGTTTAAAAAAATCATCAAAAAAATTATTTATAAATACTTTGCGAGCTAATAATTCTAGTGAAAGTGGAGGATATGAGATAGGAGACTATGTAAAAAGTATTCGAATAAAAAAGGAAAATCCTAAAATTATATCTATTATATTAAATTTAGAAAAAAATAATATTGAAGTTGAAAAAGAAATAAAGTTATATATAAGATATGATGCATTAGAAGAGAGTGTATAAGTAAAAAATAAGTTGAAAATATAGTTATAAGTATTTAAAGAATTTTGAATTTATAGAAAAAAACTATAGATAAAAAGGTATTTAAAAAACTAAAGAATTTATATTGATAATTAATATGAATTTATTTATACTATATAAATAGGTATATTTATTTGTGTACTAACTTTAGAATTTCTAAAGAAATGATTATTATTTTTTTACAAATATAATTTAAAGGATGACTATTAGATAAGTCATCCTTTTTTTTGATTAGAAAAGATTAATTGAACTAATTTATGAATACCTTGTAATATAATACAAATTGAGTGAATGCAGTACTATTCTAATGTATAATTTTCAATTACAAAAGATTTAAAGTTTTCAGCAATAGGTGTAAGCGTTTTATCTTTCAATACTGCTAAATAAAAATTTCTTTCCCATGTAGGCGATTTAATATCAATAGTTTTAATATCCATAAATTTAAGAATTGGCATATAAGGAACTATAGCAATTCCAAAATTATTAGAGACTAAACCTGCAATTACTTGATCTTCTTCTATTTCATATGTTATTTTTGGTTTTTGACCAATTGATTCAAACAAATTATCTATAATATGTCTTAATCCACTTTTTTCGCTAAATACAATTTGAGGATATTCAATTGTTTGCTCTAAAGTAATAGAGTCATATTGTGATAATGGATGATTTGATGGAACAATAAGAACTAGTTTTTGAGCTGATACTGGTATAAATTCAATATTTTTTTCTTTATCAGACTTTGAACAAAATATCATATCGTATTTTTGATCTTTTAAAGATTTTATAAGATCAGCTGTAGTAGCTTCTGTATGAAAATTAAAGTTAACCTTTTTGTCTGGATTACTTTCTATGTAGTTTTTACTTAGTTTAGGAACAAAATTAGTTCCTAAAGTACGTAAAAAACCTAAATCTATATAGCCCTCCCCGTTACTTATAGATTTAAGTTCAAGAATACTATCATCTAGTATTTTTAAAGATTCCTTTACCTTTTCTAAAAATATTTTGCCGCATTTTGTTAGTACAATGTTACGTCCTTCCTTTTGGAATAATGTTACTCCAAGTTCTTTTTCTAATAATGATATAGCGTGGCTTAAACTTGGTTGGGTAATACATAATTCTTCTGCAGCTTTTGTGTAATGTTCTAGTTTAGCTAGAGTAACAAAGTATCTTAAATGATATAAATTCAAGATTATTTCCCCCTTTTTAGTAGTCTATATAGACTCTTGCAAATTAAATAATTTGTTGAATTTACAAGAATAAGCAAAATCTATATCAAAGAGATTCCCCCACTTATAATATAATTTAGTTACCAACAAAAACAAAAATAAGGGGGAA
>NZ_JAHLOQ010000072.1 GCF_018917435.1 Intestinibacter bartlettii | reverse complement strand
TAGGGGGAGTGTGTAAAAGATATGCAATTGGCGGACTAATTCAATGTGCCTTGAGGCACAGCCAGCAATATGCCCTTTTAGGGCTAAGCAAACCACCCGTTTTACGGGTGGTTCTGATTTAGTTTTTAATTCTAAAAGTATCACATTTTCCACTTTCTTTAGCTATTAAAACATGTGCTGCATTGCATCCACCATAAAAGTTATATGTACAGTTTTTAGCAGAGCAGCTAATATTTTGAGTATTTGTTATACTGTCGTCTCCTTTTGAGCTTAGAGACTCAAAAGAGCCTTTTATATAAGTATCGCAATTAGTGTCTTTAAAGTCTGTAGCATCGTAACCATTTACTTTTATATGAGATGCATAACAATATCCATCGTGATTATATGCACAGCTCGACACTATGCAGTTTAAATTGCTTTTCATCATAGATATCACTACTTTCCAATAAATTTTTAATTATTTTTATTATGGTAAAATTTATGACTTTTAATACAAGTTTATGTTTTTATTTTAAAAAATTAATAAAAAATAAGATACAAGGCATTGAGAATGCATCCAGTAAAAAAGCACCTACCATAGGTACAATTAAAAATGCAGTTTCACTTTTACCATATTTATTTGCCAAAGTAGACATATTTGCAAGTGCATTAGGAGTAGCACCTAGCGTATGACCAATAAGACCACTTACCATAATAGCAGCATCGTAATTTTTACCTAAAACTCTAAAACATATAAATACTCCATAAAATAGCACAAATACAACTTGGAAAAGAACTATACATACTATAGGTCCAAGTAAACTAGATAGTGCGTATAAATCTATACTCATAAGTGCCATAGTTAAAAATACATCCAAGGCGACATTTTGTATAAATTCAAATAAGTCTTGATAAAAATCAAAAAAATTAACTTTTACGTTTATATTTGATATTATTACTGATAAAAGCATACCGATTACAATGTTTGGAATTAGAATATGCGTTTTTAAATCAATCATAGTAGATACAAAAAAAGATATATTCATAATTAAAAGTAACATCAATATATTTTCTAAAAAAACCATAGGTGTAAATTTACTTACTTGTTTAGAAACAGTAGTAGTGTTTTTTAAAGCTTTAGATGAACTACTTCTTTGTAGTGGTTTTAAGTTATATTTTTCAATCAGTATTTTACCGATTGGTCCTCCTAAAAGGCCTCCAGTTATAAGTCCTAATGTAGCGGCGGCTATACCAATTGCAACTGCATTTTCAACCCCAATACTTTCTATAGTTGTCCCAAATGCAAGGGAATAACCATGTCCACCTTCCATTGAGACTGCACCACACATAAAGCCAAGTAGAGGTTTAATATGTAAAAATTTAGATGCAAAAACAGCAATTAAATTTTGACACAGACCTAAAAATGCGCACAAAAGCCAATATAAAAATAATAATTTCCCACCGCCTTTTGCACTAAATATGTTTATACAAAATCCGATACTTATAAAAAATGCAGATAAAAAATACGGCATCAAAGATGTATCCATAGTTATTTCAAGTAGCCCAAACTTTCTCAAAATAAAAACCAAAATAGAAAAAAATAGACCTCCTATAACTGGAATGGGTATACAGATTTTACTTAAAATATCTAATTTATTTTTGATATAATTCCCAAATAAATATAGTACTATCGACAAAATCAAGGTAGATACTATATTTAAATTTAAATTAATCATCAAAATCCCTCCTTTGTATGATAATATAGTTTTAAGTATTATTTACTAAAAAAAGTATTATTATAAGTTTATTAAGGAAAGAGGTATAAAATGATTAAAACAATTGGGATATTAGCACACGTTGATGCTGGAAAGACATCTTTATCGGAGCAAATTTTATATCATACAAAATCTATAAGAAGTAGGGGAAGAGTAGATCATAAAAATACTTTTTTAGATAATTATGAAGTTGAAAGAAAAAGAGGTATAACAGTATTTTCAAAGATAGCTAGATTTTTCTATAATGAAAATGAATATTTTTTAGTCGATACTCCAGGACATGTTGATTTTAGCGGCCAGATGGAGAGAAGCTTAGATATTTTAGATTATGCTATACTTGTAGTAAGTGGAACACAAAAGGTTCAATCGCACACATCTACAGTTTTTAAACTCTTAAAAAAGAAAAATATACCTACTTTTATTTTTATAAATAAAATAGATAGCGAAAACTTTTTTATAGATGAAGTACTTTTAGATATTAAAGAAAATCTAGATTCAAATATAATCGATATGACAGATGAATTTAAAAATGAAGATTTTAGTGAAGATCTTATCGACTTTATAGCGGAGAGAGACGAAGATTTAATGGAAGTTTATTTTGAAAGTGGATATGATAAAAAGCTTTGGCAAGATAATTTAATAAAACAAATTAAAGAAAACAAAATATATCCAGTATTTAAAGGCTCTGCACTAAATGATATAAATATAGAAAGCTTTATAGAATCTTTTGATAAACTTACAACAACGTCCTACGATGAAAATAATGAGTTTTTAGCTAAAGTCTGTAATGTAAAATATGAAGATAAAAACAAAGAAGTATACATAAAAGTTTTAAGCGGAAAATTAAATATAAAAGACGAGGTAAAATATTTATACAAAGATGAGATAATAGAAGAAAAAATAAACTCAATATATTTAAAAAATGGTGAAAAAACATCTATAAGTAAGAGTATAATAGCAGGGCAGATTGGAGCTATATCGGGTTTAAGCGATGTAAATATAGGTCAATATATAACTTCAAAAACGAACGAAGATATAGACATACTAAAAACTAAGAATAAAGAGACTATAATTCCAACACTTAGAACAAAGGTAATATTTGATGAAAGTTTAAATATTAAAGATGTTCTTCAAATGTTTAAAATCTTAGAAGCTGAAGAGCCTAGTTTAAATGTTTCTTATAGTGAAAAACTAAAAGAAATAAGCATAAGCATAATGGGAAAAGTTCAACTTGAAATATTAAAGGAGCTTATAAAAAATAGATTTGATGTTGAAGTTGACTTTGGAAAATGTGAAATTTTATATAAAGAAACTATAAAAACACCTTGTATCGGAAGTGGACACTACGAGCCATTAAAACATTATGCCGAGGTTCATTTAAAAATAGAGCCGAATGTGAGAGGTGGCGGTATAGTATTTGAGAGTATAGCACATGTCGATGATTTAGATACAGGTTCACAAAATTTAGTAAAAACACATGTGTTTGAAAAAAAACATCACGGAATACTTTGTGGATTTGATTTAGACGATTTAAAAATAACTCTACTTACAGGAAGAGATCATAAAAAACATACAAGTGGAGGTGACTTTAGACAGGCGACTTATAGGGCGATAAGACAAGGAATTGAGCAAAGTGAAAATATAATACTAGAGCCGTTTTATGCTTTTGAGATTGAAGTAGAAGACAATTATCTTGGAAGGGTTATGTCTGATATTCAAAAGCTAAATGGAAGCTTTGAAATGCCACAGAGTATAAATGGAAAGTCTATAATAACTGGTAGGGGACCAGTAGCCACATTTATGGATTATCAATTAGAATTAATTTCTTTTACAAAAGGAACTGGCAAAATCTCGCTTAACTTTGATGGATACGATGAGTGCCATAATACAGAAGAAGTAATAGAAAAATACAACTACAACAAAGATGCAGACGAAGAATTTACATCAAATTCGATATTCTGCTCAAAAGGAACTTCATATTCTGTTAAGGGAAGCGAGATAAAAGAATATATGCATATTGATGTAGAAGAATTAATGGATAAATATTTAAAAAAATAAAGCACTATATGTAAGGGGGATTAGTATGAACAAAGCAACAATAAAAGTATTAATTGCTATGCTTCTTTGGGGGAGCTTAGGAGTATTTGTAAAAAACATTTCTCTAGATTCTGTTGAAATAGCATTTTTTAGGGGAATAATAGGAAGTGTATTTCTTGGTATAGTTTTACTATTTAGGATGCAAAATAATAAAAAATTAGAGAAAAAAAGTGATGAATCAAGTTATGAGTTGGAAGTTGAAGATAAAAATACGAGCAAAAAAAGCATTATAATACTTATAATTTCAGGTATGGCTATAGGTTTTAACTGGGTATTTTTATTTAATTCCTACAACTATATCACTGTAGCAAATGCGACAATCGTATATTATCTAGCTCCAGTTATAGTAATATTTGTATCACCTATATTTTTAAAAGAAAAATTGACTTTAAAAAAGGTATTAGCCGTAATATGTGCTATGATTGGTCTTGTATTAATAGTAAAAACTGGTTCATCAAGTGGTAATATAAATTTAACCCAAGGGATAATAAATGCATTTAGTGCGGCTTGTTTATATGCAAGTGTAATAATATTAAATAAATTTATAAAAAATGTAGACGACTACACAAAAACTTTTATACAACTTTTTATGGCATCTATGGTGCTATTACCTTGGGTGATATTTAGAAATAATATACTATTTGATTCACCAAAATCTATAATATTAATATTAATTTTAGGTATAGCTCATACAGGAATCGCTTATTGCCTATATTTTTCAGCTATGAAGGATTTAAAAGCTCAAAGTATAGCAATTTTAGGTTATATAGATCCAGTTTCATCTGTAGTATTTAGCATATTTTTGTTAAGAGAGCCTTTTTCAATATATCAATTAGAGTCTTGCAGAATTAATTTATAGTTTTACAAATTTATAAGAATAAGCATCAATGAACTTTTAATAATTTTAAATTTGCGCAGCAAAAATAAAACTACTAAAATAGTAATTTTTTTA
>NZ_JAHLOQ010000071.1 GCF_018917435.1 Intestinibacter bartlettii | reverse complement strand
CCATTTTACAAATAAATATCCATATTATGAATAATTATTGGATATTTAGAAATATTATTAATAAATAAATTGCTATAGAGGAGCGAAATTACTCTAAAGCACAAATCAATTTACACTCCCGGATTATATCTTACTTCTTTTTTATACATCTAGGAATTTCATTTGCCCATGGCATCAAAGGCTCAAAGTTAAGTTTACAAAAATCATCAATTCCCGTCATTTTGTCAAACAAATAGACTAAATACCTTTCGGCAATCAAGTTATTTGCTTTTGCAGTTTCAATTATACTATAGATTGTAGCACTTGCATGAGCTCCTTTTTGATTTTTGCAAAATAACCAATTCTTTCGACCTATTACAAATGGTTTAATTGCTCTTTCGGCAGCATTATTATCTATTTCTAAATGTCCATCTTCTAGAATAAAGCACATATTAGGTAGTAATTCTTTAGCATATTCAAGGGCTTTACCTAATGAACTTTTAGTCAATGCATTTTCAACTTCTTCATTTACAAAACACTTAAATTCATCTAAAATAGGTTTTAGTTTTTTTAGACGAATTTTATATCTTTTATCATAAAAATCTTCATTAGAGTTATAATTTTTCTTTATATCTTTTTCAAGTTCATAAATTTGTTCACAATAATTAAACCCTATTAATGAGCGAGAGCGCCCAAGAACTTCTTTATCATTTAGTATAGGCTGTATCACTTCAAAAAACTTTCGTCTAATGTGTGCTAAACAATATATGCGAGTAGCATTATCAACTTTGTTATATCCATTATAGCCATCAGTTTGGAGATATCCACTAAATCCTTCTAAAAATTTTTTAGGGCAATAACTCGATCTTGTTTTCTGGTAATCAAATAAAATAATTTGATTATCACATGACTGATTTTTGTATAGCCACATATAAGTTTTCGAACGTGACTCTTTTCCTTGAGTATCAACAACTTTTAGAGTTGTTTCATCAGCTTGTATATAATTACTTAATAGTAATTTTTCTCTAAGTTTATCATAAATAAAATCAAGTTTATCTGCACAAGCAATTGTCCTATTAGACATAGTTTGTCTAGAAAGGCATACGCCTAAACTTTGTAGGCATTTTTCTTGACGATAAAGTGGTATTGCTAACTCATATTTTTGAGAAAGAATATATGCTAATAAACTATTTGAAGCTATACTTTTTGTTATTAAATTTTTAGGTGATTCAGTTGTAATAATATTGGCTTGGCCAGATTCTATTTCACATTTTTTGCACGCATAAGTATATGTAATATGTCTTTCTATATACATTTTTACAGGTTCATATACAAGAATATCTTTTGTTTTTGAACCTATAACTTGCATTTCTTCATGACATATATCACATTTATTTTCTGAAGAATCTAATTTATGTTCAATTTCAATAACTTCTAAATTAGATAGATTATCTTTCATAGTACTGTTCTTAGAAGGTTTATTTCTCTTATATGTAATTTCTTCAACCGCAGGTTCGTTTATTTTAGAATTTGAATTTTGAGATAGTTCGAATCTCATAACCTTTTAAAAGCCATTTTAATTTTTCTTTATTAATTTTAATTGCTTCATCTTTATTTTGTGGCCACTTAAGTTTACCATTATCTAATCTGTAATAATATAGCCAAAAGCCTTCGTCAAAATGTAAAACTTTAAGTCGATTCATTGCTTTATTACAAAACACAAAAAGCGCATTTTGATATGAGTCCTTTTTTAGCTGAGTTTCCACAATTAATGCTAAACCATCAATACTTTTTCTAAGATCAGTTGCTCCGCAAGCTAAATAAACATCCTTTACTTTATCAATATTTTACATAATGCAACTAATTCCTTAATAATTTCTATTATTAAATCTTTTTCAATAGATGGTACAATTACTGTATTTTCGCCAACTTCAAAAGTTACATTTATATCTGGATAGGAATTTGTTACTTTCGTTGATTCTAAAGTAACTTGACAAAATTCTGTAGAATCTTGATTTTGATTATTAAATTTCTTTCTGTAGTAGTATAATTGTGCTTTTGTTATCCCTTTTGTTTGGCAAAATTGATTTATTGTACCATTAAAGCATTGATATTGGTTTACAATTTCCTCCCATTGTTGTATACTGAACATAGATTTTTTCAAATTGAAAACCTCCTTGTTTTATTTTCTTTTATTTTAACAAGGAGGTTTATTTTTTTAATTTTGACGGATACATTGTTTCTATCTGTGGAAATATCTAATTCTATGTTTCTAAATTGTGATTTGACGTTTTTTCTATATCCATTTTTTCTGTTTTCAGTATTTTATTTGATCTATCACCTTTTCCATATCTTAGTTAGAGCACTATCTCTTTTTCTAACATTTCTTGTATTACATCTTGGAACATATAAATTATATAATCTGCTATTATTTATTCTATTAATTCCTTACTTAAATACCTCATAAAAAATGCTCCTTCTTGACATTGTTTTATATTTTTATCATTAACATAACTGAGTATTTATTCATCATAAGTACAAATTATTTTCTGTCGTTGTATATTTCCAAACATAATTTTAATTATTATTCTAATTTAATTTCATGATTATAATAATATATATATTTTTCATTTTCCATTGTAGTTGATTTTTTATTTTTATAGATATTTAATATAAACTTTTCGTCTTCAGAATTATACTCCCTTTGCTGAATTAATTCATCTACTTTTTCAATAGACATAAAAATTTCAATTTCATCTTTATTTATAGAATAGCTATATCTATCCCCATCATTATTTACATATATAAAATCGTATAAAAATTTAATTATATTATTTGAATTTAATACATTTTTAATAAAAACTTTTATATCTCTTTTATTAATTTGTAGTAATTCATTTATATCCCTTAAATTATTTTTTCTATAATTATTATTAGAATAAATATTTATTTTTTTATAGTATATTTCATTCACTATACTGCCTAATGTTCTTTCCAAAATTTCACTTCTACTTCTCCTTTTGTCCTGCTCAATATCAGTATTATTTATTATCCAGTAATTTATATCTTTTAGTATACTAATATTTTTATAATCTTTACTTACCATTCCCATAAATAAGTCAAACTCATTTTGTGATATATTTATCAATATATCTGCAATCAGTATATTTAATACATTTTGAATTCGAAAATCTAAAAATATATTAGTAGTTATATAATTATATAAAAAATATAATAAATCCTTTACTTTATCATCCTCCAGATTATTAATATAAAATTGCATAGTCTGAAATAATATAATTTTATTTTCTACATCTATACTATTAATTTCCAATTCTAAATATCTCGAAACTTCTTCTATAGATTGTGATATATTAATATAATTTATAAATTTTTCACTAATTTTACTCATTTCAAAAAATATATTACTCATATAAACAAAATATATTTCAAAAAATTTACCACTACATACACTTCTTCTTCTATTAACCTCTCTATATTTATTTTTAGGTAAACTATTAATTGTTTTTGTATCTTTTAATATCCCTTTTGAATTATATCTTTCTACATTAGGAAATAAATCTGACAATAAATTAATATACTTACTATTTTCACTACTTTCAAAAATATTATCAAATAATTCCTTCCCTTTGTTGTTAAATTCTTCCAAATCCTTATCTGAAGTATATAATCTTCCCTTTTTTTTATAAATATAACAATCTTCAGAAATAAAATACTCTTTATTTTTCCATATAGTCTCATACAGCTTTATATTTTGTATTTTTATTAACTCTATTCCTAATATATCTATTATATTTAAAAATCTATTTGTTCTATATGTAAATTCTATTGCTGAATTAATAAATCGTTTTAAGTCCCTAATATCATCAACAATGTAACTTATATGTTTTATCATTTCATCTAATTCATTTATATCACTCGTATTCAACTTAATTACATTCTTAATACATTGATCTATAAGGTTCCTTTTCACCTCTTTATCTATTTTGGGCAATTTAATTTCCAATTGAACTATTTTCTTTAAGTAGTTATAATCAATATTTAAATCTTCCTTCATTATTCTTTTTATTTGTTCATCATCAAAAGCTAAAATATATGTAATATTTTTAAAGTCAAATATATTATTTACTAATTTAAAAATCAACATTACATTCTCTTTCTCGGCTCTATCTATATTATCAATAATAAAAACAATTCTTTTATTAGACTTTTTAATATAATTATTTATCATACTTTTAGCTTTATTTACTTCTATAAGATTTTCTTCATTATATAATCCTAAAGCTTTTATTTTTGCTCTCTTTTCATCTGAAAACAGTACTGAATATAAATTGTTGATCATATTTTTTGATTTACTCATACTATATTTAAATCCTGTTTTTCTTAAAATTGTATCAAACATATCAATAAATAAACTTTCTTTATTATCATATGACCATGGATCAAAATCATCTATTATAATTATATTCTCATTATTATCTTTAATTTTTTTCTTAACGATATTTAATATTGTTGTCTTTCCACTCCCCCAAGGGCCTTCCAATCCTATAACAAATTTCTTATCAGGATTACAATTAACTATAATATCATATAAATTATTTATAAAAATTTCTCTGTGTAGTAAATCATAATCTGCTGAATCTTCATCTATTAATATTAATTCTTCACTTTCATCTATATTATCATCATATAGATCTTTTAAAGTATATATATTCGTATGCTTATTTTGTTCTTTATCTTGTTTGCAGGTTAAATATATTCTACAAGTTAACACTACAATACCTATGACTAAAATAAATATACATGTAAATATTCTACTTAAATTAAATCCTAATACTACCCATGATATTAAAAAATATATAAAACTCGATATTAAAATAATCAATAGTACTGCATCTACATTATTTACTATTTTTAATTTTAATGAGTCAATTAAATGTAGTTGTTGTATAATTACTAATACCAACATTATTAATAAGACGCCTATTGCAATATTTAGTGGTTCTAATTCTACTTTTTGAAGTAATTTACTTCTTTCAATTACAAATAGAGCAATATTTAATATTATTGCATATTTTAATATGCTACTTATATCATAAATTTCTTTAAAATCATTCGTATATTGTTTTATATTTTGTTTAACTTTTTGCATATCTTATTCCCCCAATGATATGTTTTCTTAGACTCTTGCAAATTAAATAATTTGTTGAATTTACAAGAATAAGCAAAATCTATATCAAAGAGATTCCCCCACTTATAATATAATTTAGTTACCAACAAAAACAAAAATAAGGGGGAA
>NZ_JAHLOQ010000070.1 GCF_018917435.1 Intestinibacter bartlettii | reverse complement strand
AGCTTTGATAAGAAAAACATGCGAATTTCTTATGTTATCCCGTATTAGCATACCTTTCGGTATGTTATCCGTGTGTACAGGGCAGGTTACCCACGCGTTACTCACCCGTCCGCCGCTCTTCTCCGAAGAGAATCGCTCGACTTGCATGTGTTAGGCACGCCGCCAGCGTTCATCCTGAGCCAGGATCAAACTCTCAAATAAAAGTTGTTT
Organism: Intestinibacter bartlettii; assembly: GCF_018917435.1. Taxonomy (GTDB): domain Bacteria; phylum Bacillota; class Clostridia; order Peptostreptococcales; family Peptostreptococcaceae; genus Intestinibacter; species Intestinibacter bartlettii_A. Next base: position 5,690 of record NZ_JAHLOQ010000070.1, on the reverse strand, counting down.
ACCTGCTCAGACTAATCATTATCTGAAATATCTGGCTTGGTTTGTTTGTTGGTTTTAATTCGTGTGAATTAAAGTTTATAATTAACCTACTGTTTAATTTTCAAAGTTCTTAATCAAGCTTCTTTATTTTATCAAAGCTTTTTTTCTTTGTCAACAACTTTTTTTGAAGTTTTTTTCAACTTCTTTCAAGTTGTTTTGCCCTTGTCTCAAGGACAAGTATTACTATACCATCTTAATTTATAATGGTCAACACTTTTTTTCATTTTTTTTTAGTTTTTTTTCATTTTATTTTTAGCCATAAAAATAAACCTTTATATTTCAACGTTTTCGCATGTATAAGATATTATTTATTTTATTAAAAAATATCTAAATATTTATAAAAAAATCTTTGCTACAAATATATTTTTATGAAAATTTTTATATTCTGTTACAAAAAATAATCTAATATTTTTTAATAAATACTAAAAACTATATATATTATTTGTAATTTATTTAAATAATATAACTTTAAATTTTAATTAAATGATCAATATTTTTACAAAAAAATAAAACCTCCCTCAATATTTAATCAAGAGAAGTTTTTATTCTAAATATTATTTAGCTGTATATAATTCTTTTTCTTGCATATATTCAAATTTTAATACAACTGTTTTGTATTTTAAACTCTTCTTTACATCTATTATTCGTTGATTGGCAGAACCCCTAAAGAGTAAACTTATATCTCTTTTATCAAGTTCAAATTTTCCATCTACAAGTACATCTATATATTTCAATAATTCCACATTTTCAAAGTACAGTGGATTTTTTCTATCTATTAGTTCTTCAAATTTAAATCCTGTATAGCTCCAAACATCTAAATTCATGTTCTGTGCTTCTTTTGCGATTTCAGCTAATGGTGCTGGTTGTAAAAATGGTTCTCCTCCTGAAAGAGTTATCCCTTGTTGAAGTTTTAAAGACGCCATTTTGTCGATTATTTCTTTCGTCTCTATTTCATACCCTTTTGTTAAACTATGAGTTTGAGGATTATGACATCCCTTACAGTTATGCTTGCAACCTTGTGTCCATATTACCATTCTCAATCCAGGTCCATCAACTATACTGTCACAAATCACAGGAGATGCTATTCTTAACTTCATTTTGATCCCCCCTTTAAATCTTGGTATGTTTTACTCTGTCCCTTACTTCTGCCTTTTTAGCGTCATTAAATCTGTCTACAGTTCCAACTAGATAACCTGTTATTCTTCTTATTCTTTCGAATTTTATATCACTTTCTTCTTCATTACGTCCACAAACAGGACACACAGTACCAGGTATTACACCAGAGAATCCACAAACAGGATCTCTATCTACTGGATGATTTACACTTCCATATCCTATGCCCATTTCTTTCATACTTCTTATAATCGTTTCAAATGCTTGTAAATTATTTGAAGTATCTCCGTCTAATTCAACATAAGTTATATGTCCCCCATTAGTTAATTCATGATATGGTGCCTCTATTTTTATCTTGTTAAAAGCTGATATATTATAGTATACAGGCACATGGAACGAATTAGTATAATATTCTTTATCTGTTATTCCTGTTATTTCCCCATATATCTTCTTATCTATTTCTGTGAAACGACCTGAAAGTCCTTCTGCTGGAGTAGCTATTAATGAGAAATTTAAATTATATTTTTCTGTTGCATCATCCATTCTTTTTCTCATGTGTGAAACTATTTTTAATCCTAATTCTTGTGAATTATCACTTTCACCATGATGTTTACCTGTTAATGCTATTAAACATTCAGCCAATCCTATAAATCCTACAGTTAGTGTTCCTTGTTTAATTACTTCTTGTAACGTATCTTCTGGTGAAAGATTATCAGAACCTCTCCATATTCCTTGCCCCATAAGGAATGGGAAGTTTTTAACCTTTTTATTGCCTTGTATTTGCATTCTTTCAAGAAGTTGATCTATTACTAAATCTATTTTTTCATCTAATTCTTTAAAAAACTCATCTAAATTGGCTTTTTGACGTCCATTTACTATACCATGTTTTATTCCTAATCTAGGTAAGTTAATAGTTGTAAATGATAAGTTTCCTCTTCCACTAGCTACTTCTTCTCCACATACATTGCCCATAACTCTAGTTCTACACCCCATATATGTTGTCTCTGTTTCTGGTTGACCTGGTTTATATGTTTTTAAATTAAAAGGTGCATCTAAGAAACTAAAGTTAGGAAATAACCTCTTTGCAGAAACTCTACATGATAATTTAAATAAATCATAGTTAGGATCTTCTGGATTTAGATTCACGCCTTCTTTAACTTTAAATATTAATATAGGGAATATTGCTGTTTCTCCATTACCTAAACCTTTTTCTAATGATAATAATAAGTTTTTACTTACCATTCTACCTTCAGGTGAAATATCTGTACCAAAGTTTATACTTGAAAATGGTACTTGTGCCCCAGCTCTTGAGTGCATTGTATTTAAATTATGAATAAAACCTTCCATAGATTGATATGTTTGTCTGTCTGTTTCTTTATATGCCTCATCGTATGCAAAGTTTTGTATTGAAACAGCTAAAGATTCATCTATATTAAATGTTTCTATTAATTTTTCTTTTTCTATATATAAATAATCTGGATTTTTATCTAATCCAGCCTTTTTATTTGAACTTTTTTCAGTATCATAAACTATATCTTGTACTGCTCTCTTGTCGTCTATACCCTTTAATAGCTTTAATCCTTTGTGTAAATTCGCTATATATAATTTTCTAAAAGTTTTATATACACCTTTTGCTAAGCTGTAATCGAAAAATGGTATACTTTGCCCTCCATGCTGATCATTTTGATTACTCTGAATTGCAATTGCTGCTAAAGCGCCATAACTCATTATGCTATTTGGTTCTCTTAAAAATCCATGACCTGTTGAAAATCCACCATCAAATAATTTATCTAAATTTATTTGACAGCATGTTAAAGTCCCCATATTTAAGAAATCCATGTCATGTATGTGTATATCCCCATTATCATGGGCCTGCGCATGTTCTGGCTTTATAACAAATGTTTTGCAAAATTCTTTAGATACTGTACTACCATATTGAAGCATAGTCCCCATAGCTGTATTACCATCTATATTTGCATTTTCTCTTTTAATATTAGCATCACTAGCATCTTCAAATGTTATCTTGCCTATAGCTTTCATTAATCTTGACTTAGAGTTTCTTATTCTACTTCTTTCATTTCTATAAAGTATAAACGCCTCACTAGTTTTAGCATGACCATTCTCGATAAGTACTTTTACAACAGCATCTTGTATGTCCTCTACAGTAGGAATTTCATCTACAAATTTTTTATTTAACAAACTAACTACTTGAGCAGCTACCCCTTCTGCTATTTCATAGTTCGGTTCTGTATTCTCCTTTTCTGCTACTTCACTTGCTGCTGCAAATATGGCTTTTGTTATACAATTTTTATCAAAAAGAACTTTTCTCCCGTCTCTTTTTTTTATATATTCTATCAATTTGCGCTTCCCCCTCTACCACAATATATAGTGGTTTAATATGTATTTTATACCACATATAGTATGTATAATTAAAAAAATTCCCCTTAAAACAAAAAGGGGGTCTCCTAAATCTATTTATTTTAAGAGTAGCAAATTTCCATATTTTAGTCAAATCTAACTAAAATCCTGAAAGCATTGAAAATGCTATGTGCTTTTTTTGAATCCCTGTAATTGTAATGGTTCAAATTTTTTTCTAAAATGCTTTAATATTTTACATATAGTTTTATTTTTATTCTGTAAATTTGTCCTAATTTAATATATTATATTTAATATACATATTTTGACAATTTAGGGAGGTAATAAATAATATGTTATCAAAAAGACTTGATGTTATAACACCATCTCGTACAGTGGGGATAAGTTCAAAAGTAAAAGAAATGAAAGCTCAAGGAATAGATGTATTAAATCTAAGTGTTGGGGAACCAGATTTTAATGTTCCAGAAAAGGCTAAAGAATGTGGTATAAAATCATTAAATGATAATATCACTAAATATGATTTAGTTCCTGGATTAACTATATTAAGAGAAGAAATAAGCAAAAAACTTTTAGAAGAAAATAATTGTCACTACGCTCCAGATGAAATAGTAGTTACTAGTGGAGCTAAAATGGCTATTACTAATACATTAATGGCTGTTACAGATCCAGGAGACGAGGTTTTATTAGTTAAACCTTACTGGGTAAGTTACTCTGAAATGACTAAATTAGTAAATGCTGTTCCAGTTGGTATAGAAACTGATAAAACAAATGACTTCAAACTAACAGGAGAACTTTTAGAAAAATATATTACAGATAAAACAAAAATGCTTATCTTGAATAATCCATGTAACCCTACAGGCGCTATTTACACAAAAGAAGAGTTACTTGATATATGTAACGTTTGTTTAAAACATAATATATACATATTAGCTGATGAAATATATGAAAGAATATGCTTTAATGGTGAATTTGTTTCTGTTGCATCATTAAGTGATGAAATAAGAGCCATAACTATAACAGTAAACGGATTTGCCAAATCAGCAGCTCTAACTGGTACAAGATTAGGATATCTAGCTGTCCCTAGAGAACTTGCTAAACATATCAGTGCTATTCAAGGTCATTTAGTATCACATCCTTGCTTAGCAGCTCAATATATGGGATATGGTGCCTTAAAATATTGTAAAGAAGATATCGACAATATGGTGAATGCTTATAAAAAAAGAAGAGACTTAGTAACAGGCCGACTAGATAAAATAGAAAACCTAGACTATATATATCCACAAGGAGCATTCTACGTGTTTATAGATATCTCAAAATTAAAAGATAAATTCCAATACAAAGAAAGTTTATCATCTGACTTTTGTGATAAATTTTTAGAAGAGTACAGAGTTGCAATAGTTCCAGGTATTGCTTTTGGTATAGATGAATATGTTCGTATATCTTTTGCATGCAGTGAAGAAACATTTATGGAGGCTCTAGATAGATTAGATAAATTTGTTCAAGGTATAATGGCATAGATTTAATAACAAAACTGTGGACAACTTTATTTTAAACCATTAGATTGTAGATTAGGTTATAGCTTTAATGATCTATATAATATTTAAATAAAACTAATAAAGACCATTCTTTTTATACTATATATTTTTAGAATTAAAAGAATGGTCTTTTTATGTAAGATTATCAATTTTATAAAACGACTTCTTACTTAATATTTTGTTGTATATCAAAGTAGTACTTTAATTTTCATGTTAGCTTCGTGTGAGTATAATCTCTTTTAAAACAACAAAAAAAGATTACGTGGCTACGTCTTACTCTCCCAGGCGGTTGCCCACCAAGTACCATCAGCGCTCAAGAGCTTAACTTCTGTGTTCGGAATGGGAACAGGTGTATCCTCTTTGCTATAATAACCACATAATCTTTATTGAATTTATTAAATTACTTTAATACTTTCAAAACTGAAAACATTTAATGAATGATATTCATTTGGTCAAGTCCTCGATCTATTAGTATCAGTAAGCTAAATACATTACTGCACTTACACCTCTGACCTATCAACCAGGTAGTCTTCCTGGGATCTTAACCTTGCGGTGGGAAATCTTATCTTGAAGTGGGCTTCGCGCTTAGATGCTTTCAGCGCTTATCCTTTCCGTACTTAGCTACCC
>NZ_JAHLOQ010000069.1 GCF_018917435.1 Intestinibacter bartlettii | reverse complement strand
ATATGTTTTAATGCAAAATCTTCATTTATTAGAAATACTAATTCTATGAAGACAAATATTTTATTTGCAGCAATTACACAACTTATCACCGTTATTTTAGCTTATAAATCAAATGATTTTTCAAAAATAAAATCAATAAAATCTTTAATTGGATAATCTAAAAAAATTACTATTTTAGTAGTTTTATTTTTGCTGCGCAAATTTAAAATTATTAAAAGTTCATTGATGCTTATTCTTATAAATTTGTAAAACTATAAATTAATTCTGCAAGACTCTAAGTAGTCTATATTATAATTTATAGAATGTTTTAAATTTAACACTTTAATAAAATAATTGAAAGATTCCTAACAGTTATTTATCTGAAGTATAGATTTTATAAAATTAATATACTAGAAATTATATATAAAATCAATGGATTGATAGATTATTATCAATTAGTCAGATAAAAAATACTATGATAATATTTAAACATAAGATAAATCAAAACAAAATCACAAAGTTAAAAGATAAACAATTAACAATTAAATTAAAAATAATATTAAATATGAACTTAATAGGGGGGATTAGGATATGTCAAAACAACATCCATTAACAATTAGTTCTTATACATTAGGAACAAAAGTAACTTTTGAGGAAAGAGTAATAGCAGCTAAAAATGCTGGATATGAAGGAATAGGCTTAAGAGCTGAAAACTATATAGCAGCATTACAAGAAGGATTACATGATGAAGACATCTTAAATATATTAAAAAAACACGATATGAAAGTAACAGAAGTTGAATATATAACTTTATGGGCAGATGATGAAAGAACTTTAGAACAACAAATGAAAGAACAAATTTGCTTCAAAATGTGTGAATTATTTGGAGTAAAACAAATAAACTGTGGTTTAATGGAAAACTACTCAATAGAACATACAGCTCAAAAATTAAAAGAGTTATGTTTAAGAGCTGGAGATATAATAATAGGTGTTGAACCAATGCCATATAGTGGTATACCAGACTTAGAAAAAGGATGGAAAGTTGTAGAAGCATCAGGATGCGACAATGCAAAAATAATATTAGATACATGGCACTGGGTAAGAGCTAATCAACCATTTGAAAAAGTAATAGATATGATACCAGCAGATAAAATAGTATCTGTTCAAATAAACGATGTTCAAGCTAGACCATATGCAAAAGAAGTATTAAGAGATGAATCAATGCATGATAGAGTTGCACCAGGTTGTGGATATGGAGATACTGCAGGGTTCTGTAAAATGTTACAAAAGAAAGGTGTTAAACCAAATGCTGTAGGTGTTGAAGTTATATGTGACGAATATGTAGAAAAAGGTGTAGATTTTGCAGCTAAATATACTTATGACAATGCAGTAAAAGTATTAAAAGAAGCTTGGCCAGAAGTTTTAGCTTAATATAAAAAATAATATAGATACAATAAAAAATAATAATTATTTATTAACGCGTTAATAATCTTTAGAAAAATATAAAGTACTAGGAATTTAAAATCTTACAAATTAAAATTAACTTAAATAGAGAAGGGGTATAATTATGAATTTTGAAAATATGTTTAAACCTATACAAATAGGTCCTATGAATGTACCAAATAGATTTGTTGTTCCACCAATGGGTAATAACTTTGCAAATACAGATGGTAGTTTAAGTGAAAAATCTAAAAACTATTATGCTGCAAGGGCAAAAGGTGGATTCGGACTTATAACAATTGAATCAACTGTTGTTTACTATAAATCAAAAGGTGGTCCAAGAAAACCTTGTCTATTTGATGATAGTGTAATAGACAGCTTTAAAAATGTAATAGATGCATGTCATGCCGAAGGGGCAAAGGTTTCTGTTCAACTTCAACATGCTGGACCAGATGTAAACCAATCAATAGCTGGATATCCAATAGTAGCTGCTTCACCAATTCCATCAAAAGATGGACATCCAACTCCACAAATATTAACTACTGAAGAAATATACGACATAATAGAAGCTTATGGAGATGCAGCTCTTCGTGCTATGAAAGCTGGAATAGATGCAGTTGAACTTCACTGTGCTCATGGCTATTTAGTAAGTACATTTATATCACCAAGAACTAATAAAAGAGTAGATGAATTTGGTGGATGTTTTGAAAATAGAATGAGATTACCTCGTTTAATAATAGAAAATATAAGAAAGAAAACAGAAGGTAAAATAGCTATATTAGCTAGAATAAATGCACAAGATGATGTTTTAGGTGGGCTAACAGTACAAGATAGTACAGCTGTAGCAGTCTATTTAGAAGAAGTATGTAAAATAGATGCTCTACATGTATCTCGTGCAACTCACTTAAATGATGAATGTATGTGGGCTCCAACTACAATACATGGAGGATTTTCTTCTGATTTAGTATCAAGCATAAAAGAAGTTGTAAATATACCAGTAATAACTGTTGGTCGTTTTACTGAACCACAATATGCAGATGTAATGGTTAAACAAGGAAGAGCTGACTTAGTAGCATTTGGTCGCCAAAGTTTAGCAGATCCAGAAACTCCAAACAAATCAAGAGATGGAAAATTAGAACTTATGACTCCATGTATAGCATGTTTACAAGGTTGCGTTCCAAATATGTTCCAAGGTAAACCAATAACTTGTTTAGCAAACCCACTTTTAGGACGTGAAGGCGAATTAACTATGGCTAAAGAATCTAAAAATGTATTAGTTATAGGTGGTGGAGTAGGCGGTATGCAAGCTGCTTGGGTAAGTGCTTTAAGAGGCCACAAAGTAACATTAGTTGAAAAATCATATACATTAGGTGGACAAATGAGACTTGCTGCATACCCACCAGGAAAAGGAGATATAACTAATTTAGTTCGCAACTTCATAGCTAGATGTAACGAATATGGAGTAAAAGTATTATTAAATACTGAAGCAACTGAAGAATTAGTAAAAGAAATGAATCCAGATGTTTGTATAGTTGCAACAGGAGCTACTCCATTAATATTACCAATACCAGGTATAAATGATGTTGGTGTAATAAATGCTATAGACTTATTAGATGGTAAAAAAGCTTGTGGTACAAAAGTATTAGTAGTAGGTGGAGGAATGGTTGGTGCAGAAACTGCAGAATTCCTAGCTGAACAAGAACATGAAGTATCAATAATAGAATTTAAAGATAAAATAGCTGGTGATGTAGCTAAAGAACACAGAAAATACATCATGGAAGCATTTGATAGACATAATGTAGAAAGTATAACAGGAGCAAAAGTTGCAGAATTCTATACTGACGGTGTTAAATATGAATTAGCTGATGGCTCTGTACATGAAGTTAGAGGATTTGACTCAGTTGTACTTGCAATGGGATCTAGAAACTATGATCCAATAAGTGAATCATTAAAAGACATAGTAAAAGAAACTTATGTTATAGGGGATGCAGTTAGAGCAAGAAGAGCTTTAAATGCAACAGCAGAAGCTTTAGATGTAGCTTTAAGTATATAATAAATAATTAAATTTCTGATATAGTTAATAATTGCAATGTTGGTTAAGTGTTTAGAGTGGGGGCTCTAAACACGGGTACCAATGCTATTTTAGGGGTAAGATGGCATATGCAATTTGGGGGATATCGAGAATCGGAGGAAATAAAATGGAAATATCAGGTAGAACAGGTTTATTAGGATTAATAGGATCACCAGTAGGACATTCAGGGTCACCTGCAATGTATAACTACAGTTTTGAAATATTAGATTTAGATTATAAATATTTAGCATTCGACATACCAGTAGAAAAAACTGAAGATGCAGTAAATGCTTTTAGAACTTTTAATATGAAGGGTGGAAATGTTACAATGCCTTGTAAAGGAGAAGTTGCAAAATACATGGACGAATTATCTCCAGCTTCTCGTATAATTGGAGCTTGTAACACAATAATAAACAAGGACGGAAAATTAATCGGTGATATAACAGACGGTAAAGGTTATGTAAGAAACTTAAAAGAAAATGGTGTAGATATAAACGGTAAAAAAATGACTATAATGGGTGCAGGAGGAGCTGCAACTGCTATACAAGTACAAGCTGCACTTGATGGAGCAAGAGAAATATCTATATTCAATAAAAAAGATGCTTTCTTCGAAAAAGCACAAAAAACAGTTGAATCTATTAAAAAAGAAGTACCAGATTGTGTAGTAAATTTATTTGATATAGATGACACTGAAAAATTATATGCTGAAATAGCAACAAGTGATATATTAACTAATGCTACATTAATAGGTATGAAACCTCATGATAATGAAACTAATATAAAAGATACTAGTGTATTTAGAAAAGATTTAGTAGTAACTGATGTTGTATATAATCCAATAAAAACAAAAATGATATTAGATGCTGAAGAAGCTGGTTGTAAAGTAATCGGTGGAAAAGGAATGTTACTATACCAAGGAGTTGAGGCATTCAAATTATTCATGGGATGTGAGATGCCAGTTGAAAAAGTAAAAGCTAAATATTATTCTGATTTATAAGATTTATATAAGAATAATATTTATAAAAGTGTTAATAGTGGTTTTCTGCTATTAACACTAGATATTTATATGTTTTTAAGTTAAGAATTTAACAAAAATATAAAACAATAGAAATTTGGCATAAAAAGAATAAATTTTAAATGGGGGAAACTCGAATGGAAAAAGTTAATTATAAGAAATTCTATCCTACTGCAGTAGCTCTATACTTTACATATTTTATACATGGTATAGGGGCTTCTATATTAGGACAATATAAACAAGATTTTGCATCAATGTGGGGTGCAAAAGTATTAGAAGATGGAACTTTTGACGTAAGTATGGTAGTTTCAGTAATTGCTGCACTTGGACTTGGACGTTTAATATCTCTTCCTTTTTCAGGGCCAATATCTGATAAATTCGGAAGAAGAATTAGTGGGATTATAGGAGTTATTTGTTATGCATTATATTTAGGTGGAATAGTATTTTCTCCAAATATGGCAGTAGGTTATGCATTTGCTATAATAGGTGGGGTTGCAAACTCATTCTTAGATACTTGCGTAACACCATCTTGTATGGAAATATTCCCAGAAAACGGATCTGTTGCTAACTTATTTACTAAATTCTCAATGTCTATAGCACAATTTGCATTACCATTTGGTATAGGATTTGTAGCTTCAAGTGCATTATCATTTAAAACAATATTTATAATAGCAGCAGTAGCAATAGCAATAGATGGTATATTAATCGCATTCTTACCATTCCCTAAAGCAAATGCTACAGAAACTGAAGAACCTAAAAAAGAAGTTAAGAAAGAAAAGATGAAATTTACTCCAGCAAGTATAGCATTAATATGTATAGGATTTACTTCTTCATCAACTTTCATGATATGGTTAAATTGTAATCAAGAATTAGGTAAATTATATGGGCTTGCTGATCCAAGTAAAATACAATCATTCTACGCCTTAGGAACTGTTTGTGCAATACTTGTTTCATCATTCTTAATAAATAAAGGTTTGAAAGCTGTTAGAATACTTATAATGTATCCGGCAATATCAGCAGCGATGCTTATAGCAATATACTTTATAAAAATACCTTCTATATGTTTAGTAGGTGGATTTGTATTAGGTTATGCAGCAGCAGGTGGAGTACTTCAACTTTGTGTATCAACAGCTAATGAAATGTTCCCTAAAGATAAAGGTAAAATAACTTCAATAGTTATGATAGCATCAAGTGTTGCAAACTACACTATAATAAGTTTTGCATCTTATTTAATTAAAGTTGGTGGTGCAACTAACGGACCAACAAACGTTGTATTACTTAACATTGCAGTAACAGTAATAGGTGTACTACTTGCAGTATATGTAAATATAGAAAATGATAAAATGGAAAAAGCTCGCAAAGTAGCATAGATTCCTAAAAACATATAATTAAAAAATAAGTCTTAAAATTTATTAAATTAAGTTTTGAGACTTATTTTTTTTGAAATTTAGATATAATGATTAAGAAAATTAAAATTCTTTAATAAATTATGAAATTGAACTTTATATATAAATAAAGAATATTATTTATGGGAAGAATTACATAATAAATTATAAGAATTAAAGTGAAATTATAGTTTTAAAAGTCAAAAAATACGAGTGTATTTTTTAGATGATTGACAATTTTTTTTTATTCGCTAGAATTTAAATATACAAATTTAAGGATCTTTAGGATAAAGATTTGTTTATAAATACAATAAATGGTTTTGTTAACTAGATATGAAAAAAATGATCCTCGACATGATTAATAACCGATAGGTTCAATTTTAGATTTCACATATTAAAAAATGGCATGACAAATAAGCCTAATAAAATTATATTTTTTTTAGACTTAAAGTTCAATTAATATTTAACAAACCAATTAATTTTATCTCGATGAGAGTAATTAATACCACAAACTTCAGCTGGTGTTAAATTACTCAAAGATGAATGAGACTTGATAAAGTTGTAATAAAAAATAAAATTACTGATTAAACTGTT
>NZ_JAHLOQ010000068.1 GCF_018917435.1 Intestinibacter bartlettii | reverse complement strand
CATTTAACCGTAGGTTTCAACTTTCTCGGCTCCTTTCTTTAGGGGGAATTTGTTTTGTGGTGAAACTATTGTAAACCCTAACGGGGTCGAGATTCAAATATAAATAAGTTAACAAAACGTAAAAAATAATGAGAGGTGAATTATGGAGTTTATCGAAATAATGAAAGCCATTATCCTAGGTATAATCGAGGGGATTACAGAATGGCTTCCAGTAAGTAGTACGGGACATATGATTTTAGTTGATGAATTTTTACAACTAAACATGTCACCAGCATTTAAGGAAATGTTCTTTGTAGTTATACAATTAGGTGCAATAATGGCGGTAGTAGTTTTATATTGGAAAAAGATTTTCCCTTTTTCATTTAAAAAGAAACCATTTGTACAAAAAAGTATAATCGTAATGTGGATTAAAGTAATAGTTGCATGTTTACCAGCTGCAGTTATAGGTTTATTGTTTGATGATAAGGTTAATGAATTATTTTATAACTTCCAAACAGTAGCAATAATGTTAATTCTATTTGGTATATTCTTTATAGTTGTTGAAAACTACAACAAAGGGAAAAGTCCTATCGCAAACGATATGGATCAATTAACTTTCAAAATGGCTATAATAATAGGGTTATTCCAAGTTATAGCAGCAGTTTTCCCAGGAACTTCACGTTCTGGAGCAACAATATTAGGAGCTTTATTAATAGGAGTTTCAAGAGAAGTAGCAGCAGAATTTACATTCTTCCTAGCGATACCAGTTATGTTCGGAGCTAGTTTACTTAAACTAGTGAAATTCGGGTTTGTATTTACAGGATTTGAAGTACTTATATTATCTGTAGGAAGTATTGTAGCATTTATAGTATCAATACTAGCAATAAAATTCCTTATGGGATACATAAAGAAACACGACTTCAAAGTATTCGGATGGTATAGAATTATACTTGGTGTAATACTTTTAGGTTATTATTTCTTTTTAAGATAGTAAAAATTTAACTTAAATAAAAAAGCCATGGAGAAAGTTAACCCCATGGCTTTTTTACATGTTATATATTTAAAATAAAGTATATTTTAAACTAATTTATCTAATGCTTGTTTTAAATCAGCAATTATATCATCAGCATCTTCAAGTCCAACAGAAAGTCTAACTAAACCATCAGTGATGTTTGCAGCTGCTCTTTCTTCTGGAGTACAAGGAGAGTGAGTCATTGATGCTGGGTGTTCAATTAATGTTTCAGCATCACCTAAACTAACTGCCAATGTACAAAGTTCTAGAGTATTCATCAATTTGGCACCAGCCTCGATTCCTCCCTTAACTTCAAATGAAATCATAGCACCTGGAAGTAACATTTGTTTCTTAGCTAAATCATATTGTGGGAAGTCTTTTAATCCCGGATAAAGGATAGATTCTATAGCAGGATGACCTTTTAAGAATTCTGCTACTTTCATTGCATTTGCACAATGTTTTTCCATTCTTATTTCAAGAGTTTTAAGACCTCTGTTAATTAAAAATGCATCGTTAGGGCTAAGTACAGAACCAGTGAAATCTTTTATACCTTCCATTTTAACAGCAGTTATAAATTCATTGCTTCCAACGACAAATCCTGCGATAACATCACCGTGACCATTTAAGTATTTAGTTGCAGAATGTAAAACAACATCAGCACCTAATTCAAGTGGTCTTTGGATATATGGAGAACAGAAAGTATTATCAACCATAACTATAGTACCTTCTTTTTCGTGTGCAATTTTTGAGATTGCTTCTATATCACAAATTTTTAGAGTTGGATTAGCAGGTGTTTCTAGATAAACAACTTTAGTATTATCTTTCATTTTTTCTTTCATCAAATCCAAGTTAGACAAGTCTACAAAATCAACTTCGATTCCGAATTTAGTAAGTCCTTTGCTAAGTAAAGCTTGAGTACAACCATAAAGTGTGTCACAAGCAAGAACATGATCGCCAGCTTTTAAAACTGTCCATAATGCCGAAGAGATAGCACCCATACCAGAAGCAGTAGATGCAGCAGCTTCTCCACCTTCTAAAGCAGCAACTTTTTGTTCAAGAGAAGTGTTAGTTGGATTTCCTAATCTGGAATATATGTATCCTTCTTCTTCTCCAGCAAATCTTCTTCCACCTTGTTCAGCACTATCAAATACAAATGTTGAAGTTTGGTATATTGGTAATGATAAAGCACCAGCAGCGTTTTTATGATGTCCTGCATGAATTGATGTAGTTGCAAATCCTTTTTTCTTATCCATTATTAAAGCCCCCTTACTTTTTTACATGAATATTTATTCTATAAAAATAATTAAATATAAACTTGATAAAATATTTGGAATCTAAATATACTTTTCTTAATATAATTGTAGTTTCGTAAGGGTAAATATTAGTATAACGAAAAAAGTATATCTTGATATAGTTTATAACTATAGATAAAAAAATAAGGGAATTTTATTATAAAAATATTAAAAAATATAACTTTTTTAAACATAATGATTGAAAAATTGTTATTTTAGTTTATATATTAAAGATAATAGTTTCATTAAATATTATGAGTTATTTGTCTAGTATATCTTTTAACATTTGAAGATATACTTCTCCAAGAGGAGATAAAGCTATATCTTTATGAAAAATTACACCAATATTTATAATATCATCCACATCAAGTGGGATAGATATAATCCTTCTTCCATTTAAAAAATATGCAGGGTACATTCCAGAGGAAATTGTATATCCATTAAGTCCAACCATAAAGTCAAATATAGCAGCTCTATCACTGATTTTTATACTTTTTTTTACACTACGAGTGCTTAAAATTTCTTCTGAAAAATAGAATGAGTTATATGTACCTTGTTCAAATGATAGGCAAGGATATTCATCGAGATCTTCTAATGCCACTAATTTTTTATTTGAAAGGGGATGATTTTCGCTTATAAATATATGTGGTTTTGCTTTGATTAGAGATACAAATTTGAGATTACTTTCACGTATCAGTTTTTGCAATACGCTTTTATTATAATTACTTAAATATATAATTCCGATTTCGCTTCTAAGATTTTTTACATCATCTATAATTTCGAATGTTTTAGTTTCCCTAAGAGTAAACTCATACTTATCCCCACCATACTGTTGTATCAATGATATAAAAGCATTTGCAGCAAAACCGTAATGTTGAGTAGAAACACTGAAATGTTGCTTGGTATATTTATCTTCTATATATTTTTCTTCTAACATTTCGTATTGTTGTATAACTTGTCTGGCATATCCTATAAATTCATACCCGTCATTTGTAAGAGTCATTCCTCTATTAGTTCTAACAAAAATCGTAATATGTAATTCCTGCTCAAGTTCTTTTATGGAGTTTGATAGACTTGGTTGAGAAATAAATAAACTTTTGGCAGCTTCATTAATTGACCCTTTATCAGCTACAGCTAATACATATTTTAGTTGTTGCAAAGTCATCTTAATCACCAACCTATATTAAAAATAATCTAAATCTTATATTTAAATTATAGTATAAAATCTGGACAATTAAGTAATCATAAAGCTAGATTTCTTAATATATTGTAATAAATTAAACCAATATGAAAGTGCTATACTAATATTAAAAAGTTAAAATGTCAAAGAAAGGGAAGAATATGTTTGGCTACGTAAGAATAAATAAGATGGATTTGACATTTAGGGAATATGATTATTATAAAGGTTATTACTGTGGTTTGTGCAAATACTTAAAAGAAAATCACGGTGAAATTTCAAGATTATCATTAAATTATGATATTACATTTCTGATTGTGATTTTGACAGCTATTTATAAAGTAAAATCAACAATTACAGAAGAAAGATGTATCGCAAATCCATTAAAGAAAAAAATGCGCATAGTAAATGAAATTACTGAATATGCGGCGAGTATGAATATACTTTTATCATATTACAAATTGGAAGACAATTTATATGATGATAATGGAATAAAAGATAAGTTAGCATATGGAATTTACAAAGGAAAGTTAAAAAAAGCATATGATAAATATCCTGAAAAAGCGGAATATATTAGACAACAACTATCAAATTTAAGGGAATTAGAAAATGAGCAATCCAAAAGTATAGATAGAGTTTCAAACACATTCGGAAATTTAATGGGAGAAATATTTGTGTTCAAGAAGGATGAATATGAACAAAATTTAAGAAATATAGGATTTAATTTAGGAAAATATATCTATATATTAGATGCATATGAAGACTTAGAAGAGGATTATGAAAAGGGAAGATATAATCCATTTATAGATTATATAGATAAAAAACAAGAGTTGAAAAATAAAGTTGATAGGTTGATAAGTATGTCTTTAGGAATAGTTGCTAGGAATATAGAATCATTAAATTTAGAATTTAATAAATCTATCATAGACAACATAATATATTCAGGAGTCTACTTAAGATACAAAAATATATTAGAGAAGGGGTGTGAAAATAATGTACAGTAATGTATATCAAGGTGAATTTGTAAATATAAGAGCTTTAATTAAGAAAAAAGAATTTGAAAGAGCATATAATTTACTTCAAAAAATAAGTGATAAATGTAGTGAATGGTATTATCTAACAGGTTTATCAGCTATGAATATTGGTTATTATGACGAAGGTGAAGAGTATATGAAAACTGCGACTACTATGGAACCATCAAATGAAGAATATAGTCATGCATTTAATCAATACAACCAATACAGAAATGACTATAACCAAAATTCATACAACTACAACAGAAGAAAGAGAAATGAACCAAGTGGTTGTTGTTGCTGTTGCGGTGATGATTGTTGTGATACTTTATGCCAATTATGGTGTGCTGATCAATGTTGTGAATGTTGTGGAGGCGATTTAATAACTTGCTGTTAGAATAATAATTTATTAATTTTATGTAAACAGGAGGATTTATTAGATGAGCAGAAAAATTGCATATGCAGGAATGCTATTAGCATTAGATGTTGTACTGTTTTTGATGGTTAATTTATTCCAAACAAATACTATTTTTCTGTCAGGTTTAGCATCTCTTCCAATTGCGATTGTTATTATGAATTGGGGGCCAAAAACAGGGATAGCATTCTATATAGCATCTGTAATACTCAGTTTTATAGCTATGACAAATAAAATTCATTGGGTTATATATACGATTACATTCGGAATATACGGTTTAGTTAAATTTATAATAGAGCAGGATAGACCTATTTATATAGAATACATCTTGAAATTAGTATATGCAAATATAGCCTTAGTTGTATTGTATTTCATTGCAAAACAATTCGTATATATACCAGAAAAATGGTATTTTGTTTTATTGTTTGAGGTGGCATTTTTGGTATATGATTATGCGTATTCCTTATTCATTGATTATTACAATAAGAAATTAAAAAGAATTTTTGAGGACTAAATCAAAGAAGAGACATTAATCGTATTTCAAGATTATATAACTTACGATTAATGTCTCTTTTATTATTTTATTTACTGAGCCGAATTTCTATATTCATGCGGTGTTTGACCAGTTTTCTTTTTAAATATTTGTATATAATGGCTGACATTATTAAAACCAACATTTTCAGCTATATCAAGTATAGAACTATTAGTGTTTTTTAATAATTTCATGCTCTCGTTAATTCTATAGTTAATTAAATAGTCATAAGGCGACATTTTAAGTGATTTTTTAAAGAATCTACAACATTCACCTTTGCTTACAAACACTGAGTCTGCAATGTCTTGCAGTGTTATCTTATTATTGTAATTATCATGAATAAATGATAGTACATTTTTAACTCTTTCCTCATTTATAGGTTTAGGTTCTGTTTTTTGAGCAAATATATCATTTTCATTTAACACTAGTAAAAGCCAAAAATTAAGCAAGTTTATATAAATTTCTAATTCATAGGCTCTTCCTTTTATAGCATCAGCATTTATAATATCAGCTACATATTCTAATGCCTTTCGCTCCCATTTATTATCGCCATAAATTTCGATAGAATTTAAATTATCTGCTGTAAGTACGGGGTCAATATATTTTTGTTCAATTATGCTGCCAGGGAAAGTTTTTAATAACTTAGGATTAAATATGACTGAATGATATATACAATCTCCATCACCGACACTTTTAGCCATATGTATTCTCTGGGAGTTTATAAAAATAGCCTGCCCATTTTTTAAAATATAAGATCTTTCACCTACTATAAATTCAATAGAACCTTTAGTTACGATTGATATTTGTATTTCATCGTGCCAATGAAGCTCAACATAACCTTTAGAAAATTTTTTTACTTCACTAAAACTGACTTCAAATGGGAATGCATACATTTTTTCAATACTTATATCTTCTAAATTGTCATTTAAAACCATTTCATTAGGTCGCATAAAAATTCCCCCTTACATGTTAATATACTAGACTCTTGCAAATTAAATAATTTGTTGAATTTACAAGAATAAGCAAAATCTATATCAAAGAGATTCCCCCACTTATAATATAATTTAGTTACCAACAAAAACAAAAATAAGGGGGAA
>NZ_JAHLOQ010000067.1 GCF_018917435.1 Intestinibacter bartlettii | reverse complement strand
TAAAAAAATTACTATTTTAGTAGTTTTATTTTTGCTGCGCAAATTTAAAATTATTAAAAGTTCATTGATGCTTATTCTTATAAATTTGTAAAACTATAAATTAATTCTGCAAGACTCTAAATATTCTCCTAAAATAAATGCTCGTTTGCTGCACACTGACTGCCTTTTGTAATGTTTAATACTTTTATAGTTTCAGCTTCTATGTTAGCTATATCGTCAACTATTACAATAGGTTCTCCGTTTCCTGGACAAATTAATATATTTTCCATTAAAGCATCTATATAATTTATTTTTGCATCTTCTGGAACTATATCTAATTTTCTCTTTTCTCCTGTTTTAAAATTAATTTCAAATAATCCGTCCTTTGCTTTTATATATTCTTTTTCTTTATCTCGCTCATTCTGTAATGCTAGTAGTTGCTTTTTTAAGGCTTTTAACTCTCGATTTGCCATTGCCTTACCCTCCTATATAGCTGCTCTACTTATTATCTTTTATAGTGCTATGCAATTCTTTCTTAATCCTTTTAAGCTTTTGATTATCTTCCTTATTTTCTCCTAATTCATCATTCCATGTTTCGCTTACTGTTAAAGCTAATAAATCCTGTTGAGTGTATATCCCTTCTTTATTTAAAATCTTTTGTATTTTATCATCTGGAATATTTATACCCTCCACTGGATCAATATCTAATAAAGCTGTTATAAAACCGTCACTATTATTAAGGTCGCTTTCCTCTACCATATTATCAAGCTCTAATTTTGATTTTTTTATCATTCTCTTTAATGGACTACTCATTATTCATGCTCCTTTTTTTCCATTATTTCCTCAACAATTTCCAATAACTCTTCCATTTGTTTTTCTAGTTCTAATTGTTTTTCTGCTTTTAGCATGGTATTGCATAAGGTAGCTATGGCCGAAGCTCTTTGTGGGTCTAGTTCTCCATTAACTACCATATTAGCAACTCTGTTTAAGCTTCTTTTAATTTCTTTATTATCCGTAAATCTTAATCTTATTTTGCTTTTTTCAGCCATTTTTTTCACCTCCCTTATGAAATCTTGTATTTTCAATACTTAGACCTATTTAATAGTTGCCATATAAATATATTAAAAGGCACTTAGATAGCCTTTAGAAGCTAAATAAATGCCTCGTTTTTTATTCTTCTTCAACTCCGAATTTATTTTCTATATCCCAACGAGCTAATCTGTTCATATAACTTTCGTTTTCAAAATCTAAAGCTCTCTTTCCTGTATCTCTTGTCCAGTTAGCATCTTCTATTTTAGTTGCAATGCTATTATCTTCTATGTATTTAACTAAAAGAGTATTATTTTTATAAGCATTTTTAATAACATTCAAAGTATTTTCGTCCATAGCTTCACATATAAAACCTAGTTGTTCTGTATCAATATTCCCTTTAGATAAAGCTAGTAAGTTAAGTGTATTAGATAATCTAGTTTGATATTCTAAACTATTTATAACTTCTTGGTTAGGTTTTAACCCTTCTAATAGTTTTTTATATTCAAATTCTATATTCCCCTTTTGTGCATTTCTATAAGTTAACACTCTGTCCTTACATTCTGCTAATTTATCATCAATTAACTTTTGTGCATATATATTTTTAGCTTCTGGACTGCTATAACGTTCATATTCTTGTTTTATTTTTGCTTCTATTTCAGCAGTTTCATAATATATATTTTTAATTTTATTTTCAAAATCTAATAATGTCATCTGTTTCGTACCTCCTTTTATTTCTAACTATATTATATCATATTTAATACTATATTATCTAGTTTTTAATGCTATATTATGATATAATTAATAATATATAGGTGGTATTTGTCACACTACCTATATATAAAATTTAACTATCGTATCTATGATAAGTTATTCTTATAATATGTGTTTTCTTATCTGTTTCGTCGCATTTTTTATAAAAGAAGCCCCAGGTTTTTACTCCTGGAGCTTTTTATTTTAAGCACTTTTTTCATCTGATTTTATTAATATACTTAACATATCAAAAGCTTTTGATATTCTATTTTCCCATGTATCTATCGTATCTAACATAGTTTCTTTCTGCTCTTTAGTAAATTTATCAAATAATTTATTTGCTAAAGAATAATCATTAAAAGCAACAAAATCTTTAATATCTAATAATCTAAGCTCAAAAAATCTATTCAGCATGTTAGTATCATTACCATAGCATTTTTTATATTGTTCAGCTATTTCTAAACATTTACTATATATTTTTTCATATTTAGTAATATCATTGTTATATCCTAAATCTAAGATCATACAATACAGAACAAATATAATATTATCATCATCATAAAAATTATTATTTCCAACTGTTTTTATAAAATCATTTCCAACTATTTTTAAAAAACTATCTTTGCAACTTTCATATTTATTATAAATATATAAATGCAATAATTCATGTTTTATAGTTTTTACATTTTCTTTATAAGCTATAAAGGCTTGTTTTCTGCAAGATTTAAGTCTATTATATACTTTTCCCATTATAAAATGTCTTTTACTTGTAAATATATTTACTCTAATATTGCTTGTTTTTACATTTATGTCAGCGCCTACATATTTTTCTGTGTCAAAGTCTGTCCCATAGTCATGATATTCTATACTTATATCATCTATATTTACATAACTTTTAAAGTCCTCTATATTTGTACTCATTTCTTTATATGCTTGTCTTAATATATTATTTAACATTCCTATTCCCCTTATTAATAAAATAAGCAGCTACCATATTTTAATTAACATAGTAGCTAGTATTTAAATTAATCTCTAATATTACTCTTTATAAACAATTAACTAAAAATCTAACACCTTCTTTAAAGGCCTTTTCAAAATACACTTCTAATTCTACACATTCAACACTTGTGTATAAATCTATTAAGTTTCTTAATTCATCTTTTAGCTTTGGATCTATTTTTTCTAATTTGCTTTCAAGTTCCTTTTGTGCTGCGTTTTTCTTTTCTTCGTATTCGTTCCATTCTTTATTGGCATCTAATACCTTTGTTGCTTCGTATCTATCAAAATCATATTGTACTTTTCTTATTACTTTATTATTTATTGCTTCCATTTCTAATTACCCCCCTTAAATATTATTTATTATTTTGTTTCTTCTAAAGATTCAATTTTTTGTTGGATCTTATCTCTAATATAATCATAATCGTATAAGTCGCAATTTGTAAACCATGCTTCTCGTTCTAGTTCCTGAAAGTTAGTCAGATTAAATTCTTTATACTCATTCCAATCGGCATTATCATAAAAATATCGTTCTAAATCAATATAACTATAATTTTCAAACATTTCTATTTCTGCTGGTGCTATTATCCATTCTTTGAACTCCTCAAAATCGTCTACTTCTTCTAATGGCCCCATGTCATCAGTACTGACTTCAACAGCTTCACCGTCTATTGTTGTTATTATTATTGCTCGACTTTCTAGTATATCCTCATTTATAGTGTTAAAATCCACTATATGCATATTATAGACTTCTCCCTTTTGGTTAAGTATTATATGGTAGCTAGTCCCGAAATTACTCCAAAGTTCTCTATGTAACTTACAATACATATTACATATTTCTTCTTGTATTTCTTCTTTTTCTAATAGATCTATGTATCTTTGATTATCCATTTTAACTTTCCTTTCTAATATTATTTTAATTTATTCTCCACTCTCTTTGTTTTTTAACCCCTCTCCACTCTCCAGGAGTGCTATAATACCTCTCTCCAGGAAGTAGAGGAGGGGAAAACAGTCGAAAGAGTGGTACTTTGTATATATTATTTTGCTAAAATATTCCCCTTGCTTTAGCTTCGTCTACCTTGTCATTTTTTTCTTTTTCTCTCTTGTAATGTAATCTTATTCCTTCCTGTTGTCGTCTTGGATTTTCAAATCTATCTCTTGGATCTATATCACTACTTGTATTAAATATCCCCTGTATGCATAAATCTTGAAAGCTTGGCTCTTTTAAATCTTTTGTTCTTAAATATTCATAAGTTGTATTAAAAGCCCCTCTTTCAGCTTCTGCTACTAATTGGATTATAAAGTCATATAATTCTTTCTCTTGGTCATCTGTAAGCCCTAAGGTATGTACTAAATCTTGAATATAAAACCAACTATCAATAAATTTCTCACTTTTTTTAAATACAAATTCATGTTTATATGTAACTGTATCGTCCATATCCTCGAATACACTTCTCTGTCTTTCAACGTCTATTTCTCTTAATCGGAATATTTTATAAATCAGCTTCACAATATAATAAATTGTCATTCTGATAAATACTATAGCATAGTGTATAACTCTTTCTAATAGCCATTTTAAGCAGTTCCAAATTAATTGGTATATATTTATTCTGTCTTTTTCTTCTTGCATAAACTCACCTTCTTATAAAGATAATAAGTAAGCTCTAGCACTCCAGTAACTATCAAAACTTAACTGTGGTATTCCCTTTATCTTGTATTGTGATACTCCTATTCTTACTATTTTCATAAATTTGCCCCCTTTTATTGAAAAAATACTAGCCATGCAATATAATTTAAGTAATTGGTTGTAATTTTATATTACATAGCTAGGTGTTGCCTTTTTGGTAGCGCCTTTTTATTTTTTTAAGGCTTCTAATAATTCTTGAAAAGTCATATCTGGATTAATTGCAGCTATTATATGTAATAGTTTTAAGTTATCCATTGTTTCTACCCCTCCATTTTCTTTAATATTTTACTTTGATAGCCTTCTACTATCTTTGTTGCTTCTACTTTTGTTAATTGGTCAATTGTCTTATTGAATTTCTTAATTATGTGATTTTTTACTTGGTCTTGACTATATCCAGCTTGAAAACCTCTAGAATATATAAACATCATTTCTGTTTTTGTGATAGGATCTTGTGATGATTGATTGAATGAAATTACTTTATCCTCTTCTTGTTTTGTTGTTTCAGAAGGCTTTTTAGTCCAGATATTTTTTACATTGTGCTTTTCACTTTCTGGACCAGCAAACTCTTTTTCTTCTTTTATTTCTTGTAATATACTTTTTCCTTCGTCTTTACCATGCTTATTAGTGGCATCGCTATCTTTTATATCGTCAATACAGAATAAACCATTTAAAGCATACTTTCTGGCATAACTGGAGCAACTTCCTGTTATTTGTGGACTATCCATTTTCTTTCTATCTTCGTCCTCTCTAGCAAGTGCGCTATTTTCTATACTCTCACCAGTTTCTATATCAACAAGCTTCGCAGTCGCTTTTATATAGTTTTTTCCGCCTATTTCTTGAACTTCATCATTTATAAGTAAGATTAAGCTATTACTTTTTAAAAGTGGTTTAGCAGCTTCTATAATTGTTTCTGTACTTCTGTAATTATAGTTACCGAATTTGTTATAAAGATTTTTAGGAGCTTTAAGCTCTTGTTGTATGTTAAATAATTTTTTATAGATATTCATATCGTTACCCCCTTATATAATTTCTCTATTGCTACTTTCTAATAGGTCTAATCTAGCATAATCTAATATGTCACATAATTCAGCTTCTTGTTTCTTATAAGTTTCATAAGCAGTTTTTATAATGATTTCCTTTTCTTCTTGTGGTATATCGTTTCTGCTGATATTTTCTAAAAAAACTTTGTAATAAGCTAAATAATTTTGTTTATCTTGCTTATTTACCATTTCTCTAGTATTTTCATAAATTTCTTGTTTAGTTTTCATCAATTAATCCCCCTTTTATACTTTTGTAGGTCCAATAGAAATACGAAAGGTGAAATAGCTTCACTTGTATCTATCTTGGCGCAAACCCCTTCAATAGTTTTCATATCTACTTCTTTTAATTCTGCCAATTCTGTATCTCTAAACTCCCTTGTAAACTGTACAGATGTTTCTATAAACCCTAACTTATAATTTAAGTCCCCTTGTGGCTCTGTAGCCTGTTTCTTTTTGTTATTTGACTTATTACTTGGCTTAGGTTTTTCAGAAGCTTGTGAGCTATCCTGTTGAACTACAAGGTATTTGTTTATGTAGTAGATGTTATTTCTTCCAGCCTTCTTATGATTGTTTTTTATTGTTATGTAACCTTTTTCCTGTAAGGACTTTAAAGTCTTAGTTAATTTACTTGGACTTATATTGTTATCTTGTTGTATTTGCTCTCTTGTTGGAAAGCTATAACCAAAATTGGAATTATAATATCTAATAAGGTAGCTTAATACAGTTTTTTCATATGGATCTAAATTTCTATCTGAATAAAAATCATTGTCAATTGATGTATAGCTCTCCATGCTATCCCTCCTTTTTACAGTTTATTTATGATTTTTAAATCACTTTTATTAACTTTATATTTACATTGTATGACTTTTTAATCATATAGTCAATATATTTTTATGACTTTTTAATCATTTTTTTAAATTGTTTTATTGATTTTATGATTAAAAGATTATAAAATTATATATATAGATACTAAGGAGGTGCATATAATGACAATGACTGAAAAAATAAAAATAGCACTGATAAAAAAGGATAAAAAGACAACTGATTTAGCTAAAATATTAAATTGTTCTCCTACAAATCTTTATCATAAATTTAAAAGAGATAACTTTTCAGAAAAAGAAATAAAAGAAATAGCCGAAGCTCTTAATTGTGATTATGAAATAAATTTAATAGATAGAGTTACTGGAGAAAAGATTTAAGACTTATAGAAATATAGGTCTTTTTTATTGGGTTTTTAGATCTTATAACTAAGGGTACAAGTTATTTCCTTGTTGCCCTTTAAAGGTCCTTTACACAATTCGATTTGTATTAAATAAACTAATAACCTTTTGTGTGTCCAGTAATTATAACTTAACCATTATGGAAGGTTTTAGGTTTTAGAAGAAAAGAAATAAAGAAAGTTGTTTGCTTACATACTTTTGTAAGTAGGTTTTATATATAGTAAGGGAGTGTAAATTGATTTGTGCTTTAGAGTAATTTCGCTCCTCTATAGCAATTTATTTATTAATAATATTTCTAAATATCCAATAATTATTCATAATATGGATATTTATTTGTAAAATGG
>NZ_JAHLOQ010000066.1 GCF_018917435.1 Intestinibacter bartlettii | reverse complement strand
TATTAATTCTTTGCTTAAGTTACTCATAAAAATACTCCTTCCTGGCATTGACTTATATTTTTATCATTGCCATAAAGGAGTATTTATTTCATCATAAGCACAAATTATTTTACATTGTCTATAGTAATTTTAAATAAGTTTTATATATAGTATTTATAGGTGTTCTGTGAAAGCATTTCAACTGTTCCATGAAAGCATTTCAATTATTCCGTGAGAGTAGTTCAACTGTTCTCTCAAAACAATTCAATAGATAAACTATTCTGTGGAAACATTTTAAATTGTTCTGTGAAAGCATTTCAATAAGTATTTTTTAGATCTTATAGTTCTCAAACCTTGAGAAGGTTTTTCCTTTTAAAGGGAATAAATAAGAAAGTTGTTTGCTTACATACTTTTGTATGTATTTTTTATATATAGTAATTTTCTATAGGGTTTATATGTAGTACTTGTAGTAATCATTTCGTGATACTTTAACATTCACCATATGATAGTTAAATATTCACCATATATATTTTCAATACTCATATTATGATATTTTAATGTTCATGATATGAATGTTCACCACATGATAGTTCACCATATGATATATGAATGACCTATTTTTAGGATATTTAGCTATAAACCCAAAAGGGTGTGAAGATGATACCCTAAAACAGGGCATCATAGATAAAGATATTCACCTATAAACCCAAATAGGCTTTTCTAATAGTTGGAGTTCTCCACTTTTTTATCTGTTCCTAACATTTTACAATGTCTACTTGCACCTCTTTTAGTCCAAAGTATTAATACTGATGCAAATTTAATTTCTTTATATAAGGGGTTATCGGAATTTTCTAGTACCCTTTTAAATTCTTTTAATTCTTCACCTTGTAATTTGTAATAATGTTTACCTTCAATAAATTTGAGCTGTTACTCTTTTTTGAGTAATAGCCAGTATTAAACTAACATAGGTAGATTAAAAACAAAAGTGAATGGAGATTCTCCATTGAGTTTTTGTTCTAAATATACTAATGTTAATTCTATATTATACCGATTTTAGCTAACAGTAGAATTACTGTCAGGTTCTAAATATACTAATGTTAATTCTATATCGATAAAGCTGCCGTCGTGAATTACGACCCGTGCTTATCTAACATAGGTAGATTGCCGATTTTTCGGCTTTGATATTCAACAGTGAAAAAATTCGCTATCACTCACGCGAGTTCTCGCTTCAGTTAAAACTTTAGTTGCCATAAATCACTCACCTTAAAATTTAGGTCAGTAACATTTTTTAATATCTATTTAAAAGGAGTCGGCAATTTGCCTACTCCTACGATATATCAATCATTTTTTCTTTAATTCTTCCCTTAATTCATAATAAAGTATTTTATGGACCATGCTAGGACTAAGTTCTCTATCAACTGCAATTATGTGTAAATTAGGATACTTGGCTAATAAGGATATAATCATTCCTGATATTGCTTTTGTATTTACTTTGCTTCTATACTCTCCAGTAATAAGCTTCATATAGTAATCCTTGTCCTGGATTAATAAATATACTTTTAAGCTTTGCTGCTTACTTCGTTCTAACTCTCTAATAAACCTGTTGTTTCCGTTCGCATCTTTTCTGTTATCTAATAAATTTCCGATTAATTCATCTAAACAGGCCTTCCTTTCAACTATCACTGGAGGCATATATTCGCCTTTGTATTGTATTGCATAGTCTCCTGTATCAAGTTTCCTTCTTATCGTCTGTATTCCGTTCCTTCTAAGTATTTGAGGGATAAAAATATCTTGTTCCCTTGTATCATACACAATTGCATAATCTTTAGCATCTATTTTAAGCATTTTGTACCTCCATTTCGTTTAATAGTCCTTGAAGGTACGCAGCTCTTTTTATTAAGCTTAAAACTACTTTCCACTCTTTAGTATTATCCACTTCTATAAGATCTAAATTTTTAAAATATTCATCTGCCTTGTTTAATCTATTGTTTATTATTTCAATTTCAGCTTTTATTTCTTGTTTAGTCACCTTAAAAAACCCTTTCTTTATGTATTAGAAGAAAAAAATCCTTTCTTTTATGTCAGCCCTTATCTTGTAATACTTTTTATAATTGTTATGATTTTTCTTATGTAACTTCCCTCATTAATAGCCTAATCCTCTAATTTAAATCTATCAAACCTTTGAAAACACTTTATTTCAACATTCAAAAATGTTATAATATAACTATAGAGTTGAATTTATGTGTTTCCAAAAGTTTAATTTTCATGCTTACACCTTGCACTATTTGCTTGGTGTTTTTATTTTAAAATGGCATTTCATTATCATCTATTTCTATGAGTTTAATATAATCCAAATCTTTAAAATACATGTTTCCACAACTTTTAAACTTATCGTGTCCCAGTGATTTTAATTGTCGACCAAATTGAGTTGGATTCATTGGCTTTAATCTTTCAATCGTACAATATTCCTCATAATCTTTATATAGTGCAGAAGCTGATATTTTACTTCCTATAGATTTTATTAATTTATGTTTATAGAAAGCATAAGCAGTATCTGACTCCTCTTTGTATTCTTCCATTTTATTTAAAGCTTCTTGACTTTGAGTTATTTTCCAGTTATTTAATATCAACCTTTGTAGACCTTCATATGCCCAGTTAAAAACTATATCCATTTCGTTATTAATAATTTCTTCTACTATTCCTGGAATAGCTTCCTTATCTGCTCTACCTTCTAAGACATCTTTTTTACTTCCAAATCTATTATTAAAAGGTATAAGTATCGGGCGTCTGTAGAAACCGAACGACTTGTCAGATGTTATAGGCATTGTATTTAAACCATAAAACCATGATAGGTTAAATTTAATCCTTACATAATCTTTATGCTTCTTATTAACAGTTACTTCTTCCCCACATACACAACTCTTAAATAGTCCTGATATTTTATATTCAAAGGCATCATCTCGAACTACATTCATTCTTTTGCCTTCCGCCATACTTAATATAAAATCATCACCAAAGGCCCCTAAACTAATACCACAAATAGATTTATCGGCATCTTTAATTAAAGCTTCCTGAATATCAAACAAACTTGATTTACCATTAGATCCTAATCCTATATAGATAAAGCATTGTTGAACCTTTGAACTGTTAGGACATAAGATAGTCCCCCAGGCTTCCTGTAATGTGCTTATTGTACTTTCGTCTAATAAATCATTTAAAAATCTTTTAAAGCGTGATTGATTAAATTTATCTTTATATTCCTGTCTATTCTTCATATAAGAACCATTAAATTTACAGTCTAATTTATACTTAGGATTAAACTCTAATAACTCATTATTAAGACTATCTATTATCCCATTTTCGCAAGCTATATATCTATTTTCATATGTAAAAGTATCTGTATATCTATCACCTAAACCCATTATAGTATCAGAAAATTTTTTTGCTTTTGCTGGATCTATATCTTCATCTATAACTATATTGTCATAATACATTTTTAATAAATCGTTACTATCTTTATATTTATATATCCCCTCGTTCTTATCGTATATATAAAACATATTTCCCTTTACATAACAGTCATTATTATTAAGTATGTATTTAACTAATGAACCATTCACTACCTTTCCAGTGCTACTACAATAAGGTTTCTTAACATATGCTATAGCTTGTTTTACTTTTTGCATTACAGTATTTTCATCAAATGGTGGATTAATATAACATTGATTATACATTTTAGCTAATTCAAATAAATTTTTCTCATTTTTAAAGAATTTATAATCAATCATGCTACATAGATATTTAAATAAAGCTGCATCTCTTTCACCTTCATTCTTTACAGTATAATGATTATTAGATGCTGACTTTATAGTTTTTATCTTAGTATTTTTAGCTACTGGCTTTACTTTTCCAAAGTACTTAAGAAGCTCATTAAATAATTTATCTGGCATTTCTTGAATTTCTACATCTTTATAAACTGTATAAGTTTTATATGTTCCGTCTTTCATCTTTCTAATACTTCCAGGTGCTACAATAAGCCCTCCAGATGTTTTTAAATCTATTGATAGCTTATTGTTACTATCACTTTTTAGGCCTTCTTTCCAGTTGAAATATAAATGCAATCCACCATTAGGAGTTTTAACTGTAAAAGTATTAAATGCTTTTTCCTTATCTTCTTCAGATAAATTTAAGCTATCAACTAATTTTTTATAGTTTACAACTCCGTCAACTTCTCCAGTGCCATGATTCCTGTCGAGATCTAAAACCATAACTCCACTTTTTTCACCAGTTAATAATGAAGCTCCTGTTATTTTTCCTTTTTTAGCTTCGTTATTTTTATTTTTATAGTCGAAATATTCGCCTTGTTGCTCTAATTTTTCTATAGTGTCTATGTGGTTT
This sequence comes from Intestinibacter bartlettii, assembly GCF_018917435.1. Lineage (GTDB taxonomy): Bacteria > Bacillota > Clostridia > Peptostreptococcales > Peptostreptococcaceae > Intestinibacter > Intestinibacter bartlettii_A. Next base: position 2,886 of record NZ_JAHLOQ010000066.1, on the reverse strand, counting down.
ATCTCAGATTTCCAGGGAACACTTGGAAAGTTAGCATTATTAAATATAGGTACTACTGGAAGTAGTTTTCTGTCTTTAACTGTATTGAATATATTTAACAAAGTAATCCACCTACCTTAAAATTTACTCCCTATGTTCATTTCTAACCAAGCATCTACCTTATCAACTAATATATTTATTTTTCTTCCTGTTTTTATCATTGGAAAATCTTTAGCATTAACTAATTGATATGCGTAATTCATTCCAAAGCCATACATTTCTGCAAATTCCTTTACTGTTATTATTTTTTTATTCATATGTTTAACCTCCTAAGGGAAATATTATAGATATTAAGTAACAGCCCTTTTAAAAAACCGATATTTTTATATCTATTTACCATTTATTATATCCCCTTATATTATTATTTGTCAAATACTTTTGTATCGTTTTTTTAAATAGATATTATAATATCGCAAAATATGTGTTATAATAACTAATAACAAATTATAATTTTAAAGGTGAATTAGTATGAATACAGGTGAATTAATAAAAAAATACAGAAAAGAAAAGAAAATAACTCAAAAACAACTAGCTTCTTTAATAGGAAAAGCTGAAATAACTATAAGAAAATATGAATCTGGAGCTTTAGTTCCACCACTAGAAACTTTATACTCTATAGCAAAAGTTTTAGAAATTCCAGTTGAAAACTTAACAAAAACTAAAAAAGTAACTTTTCAAGCTAAAATGCTTTGCAAAGCAATATTAAATGGCTTTGAAATATCTGGACTATCTAAAAAAGATTTTTGTACTAAATTAGATATAAAAGAGGATGAATTAGAACGTTATATTCAAGGAATAAGTATACCGCCACTTAAATTAATAGAAAAAACTTGCGATTTAAGTGATAAATCATTAAACGACTTAGTACATTATAAAAAAGAAAACCCTAATGATACAGATACTGATTATAATACTTTAAGTAAGCTACTTGAAGGGTTCATAGATATATTTGATACTATGGGAATGAAATTAAGGGTATATCATACAGATATACTAGATCCTGAAAATGATGTTTTAAAAGTAGAGTTAAAAGACACAAAAAACGGATATATTAAAACTTTTAATGGTTTAAAAGAAGCTGAACAATTTTTAAATGGTATAAAATTCATGATACAGGGTGCAGTTGATACCCTTAGATATACAGATAATAAAGAAGGTGAGTAATCATGGGTAAACGTGCCAATGGTGAAGGTACTATATTACCTTATAAAGTAAAAGGTGTACAGAAGGGCTGGAGAACCTCAATCATGATAGGTTTTAAGCCAGATGGTAAACCAGATAGAAAGCAATTTTACGGAAAAACTCAAAAGGAAGTAAAAGAAAAGCTAGAAGATTATAAAAGAAAAATGTCTATGGGTGTTCTAAATGAAGAAAATATAACTATTCAGGACTGGTTTTATACTTGGTTATTTGATTACAGAAAGCAAGATCTAAAACCTAAAAGCTTTGATAGATATCACGGCATCTATAAAAATTATATTCTCAACACCAACTTAGGTAAAATTAAATTATGCGATTTAAGAACAACTCACTTACAACGACATTATAAAAATCTAATGGACCAGGGAGTAACCCCAACAACAATTAAGCAGCTTAATACGAATTTGAAAACTTGTTTAGGAGAAGCTGAAAGACAAGGATATATTTTAAAAAACTGGTGTAAACTTGTTACACTCCCTAAAATAGATAATGATAAAGAAATAAAAGTATTAACTCATGAAGAACAAACTAAGTTTTTAGCAGCAATTAAAGGCCATGAATTAGAATTATTATTTATAGTTGCACTTGGTACTGGCTTACGACTTGGTGAGCTTCTAGGCCTTAAATGGTGCGATATTGATTTTAAAAATAATGAATTAACCGTTAATAGAAGTATTCAAAGGGTCCCAATATATGAAGGTGATAAAATAGTTAGGTATGAAGTAATAGAACAAACTCCTAAAACTAAAAATTCAAGTAGAACTATATCTGTACCAGTAAATATAATTAATAAGCTAAAAAAATATAAAAAGGAACAAAATCAATTAATTTTATATGCTGGTGAAGCTTATACCAACAATAATTATGTATTATGCAATAAACTTGGAAAAATAATAGATGATAAAAAACCTGGAAGAAATTTAAAAAGCATCTTAAAGAAGCTAAACATTGAGCCAATGAAATTTCATGCTCTTAGACATACATATGCAACTAGATTATTTGAAGCTGGAGTACCACCAAAGACTGTTCAGCATCTAATGGGCCATGCAGATATACAAACCACAATGAATATATATACTCATGTTATGAAGGGCGAGAAAATAGAAGCAGTTGATAAAATTAATAATTTATTCGTAGAAGTCTAATATTTAGGCTTCTTTTTTATTTAGGGAGGGTTTAGGGATAGTAGGGATAGTTCTTAGGGAGGGTTTTAGGGACACCTAATCCTAGTAATATCAATGGATAGGGATAGTAGGGACACTTTTTACTATAAACTTTTTTTTATTTTTTTATTTTTATAATTATATATATCCTAAAAAACCTACTTACAACACATCAACAACACAATAACAACACAATGAATATACAAACTAATAATACTAAAAAATTCTTAATAAAATAATAACGTTGAAAAATACACATTTATAAGCTGTTATAATTCCTAATGAATGCCTGTAAAAATCAATCTATAATATCCCGTCATCGGCACCATTTTTTCAAAAATGAGTACTAAACGCGTTGAAAAGGAGCTGTCGCAAAATAAAATTTGCGATAGTCCCTTTTTATTTTAACGAAAAAAAAGACGAACTTTAAAAAGTCCGCCCTTTCTAGTATCATATAAATATGACACCTAACAACCAATTTAAT
>NZ_JAHLOQ010000065.1 GCF_018917435.1 Intestinibacter bartlettii | reverse complement strand
CGAATAGTTGGTTTAATTTCCTAAGGTTTGCCGACCTACAGGAAAACTTGTAATTCTTTTTTTATGCAATTTTTTCTAATTCAAGTGTAAATTATATTTGTACAAATTTCAATCTATTTTTTCAATATTTTCAATTTTAAATTCTAAATACTTTCTGTATAGCTCATTTTGTTTAGCTTCATTTCCTCGATGCAATATCATAGGATTAAGCATAATAGCTCCTTTTCTTCTTCTGATTATGTTCTTATCTTCTAGTATTTTCAACGTTTCACATACTGTGTATTTACTTACTTTAGTTTTCTTTACTATTTCATCTTCTGTAATGATCAGTATATTTTCTGATTTACTCATTCTTCTTAAAATAAATTTTATAACTTCTGCTTTTTTGCTTCCAGTTGCTTCTATTAATTTAATCAAATAATCTAAATAAGTTATCATAAAACCCCTTCTATTTATCACTCTCTTTTCTATATCTACTTTCTCACCTGTTTCTTCATTTACATAAGTTTCATATTGTTTCATAACTTATTAATCCCCCTTCCGAAAGTATTGTACCCCTTCGATTTATGTCCTTCGTATTAAAGCATATGTGTTGTATTTCTGTTCGCACTTCAATGTGCTATTCTTCTCTCGTCATCTTTTATTAATAAGAGAAGAACAATAAATATATAAATTCTTTTCTAATCTAGTAATTGCAATAATTATATCATGTTTTTCTTATATAGAAATATCAGCATATATATATTGTTTTTTATATTTTATCTACTAGGTATTTTATTTTAGTAGTAAATAATTTACTAAAACAAGTAATATATTAATAAGAAAAACGAAAAGGAGCAAAACACAATGACAAAAAAAGATATAGATATAGAGTTCTTAGAACGTTTAAGAACTGAACACGGATACAGTAGAAAATATGTTTCCAAAGTTTTGGGCAAAGATTACGAAAGCTATTATAGAGTAAAAGTATATAAAAAAGCTAAATTTAATACACAAGATTTAATTTGTTTAATAAATCTTTATAATTTAAATCAAAACGATATTATGAAACTTCTTAATATTGACAATATATAGTCCCCAAACCTCCCTATTTTGGGGTATTTACTGGGGCTATTTCAAAGCATTGATATAACTAAATCAGAAGCTATTTTTAGCACTCAAAAAACATATAAAAAGTTCTTAGATAACAATAGACAAAAAAGTTTCACGAAACAATATTTCACTTGTAAAGTTTTACAAATAAAAATAAACAATGAAAGGAGAAAACAAAAAACAATGTATGGAATAGATAAATCAAAATTAAGTAAAATATTCATCGAACAAATTGACTTAGATAAAATAAAAAATAATACTAATGTTTCATATACAGAAGCTACATCGGAATCAAGAAAAGAAATAATAGAAACAACAACAAAAGAATACATAGAACTTGAAACATTAACAGTAAAAGATAGTTTTTTATTCGATATACTCAAGCTAGGTTTTACAAAAGATAATATACCTTATTGCACACTAGAACTTACAATACATGATAAAACAGATAATAATCTTCGTCCTCAATCTGTTTCAGAATTTCAGAATAGATTGAAACGTATTAAAGAATATTTACAAAGCATTTACGGAATATATATCTCCTACGAATATGCAATATTTTCAAGCCTTGAAATAAATATAACACAAAAAATAAATTATACTTTTAATGAATATTATCACATCTTAACATTGATGCAACAATTAGCATCAAAGTACTATAACAACCCTAAACATAATTATACAGATACAGAGGGAAACATATCATCTTTGTATCTTTCAAATAATTCAACAGAAATAAAAATATATAACAAAACAAAACAATTAGACAATAGATACAAGATAACTGTAAAAGATGAGTATATGAGAATAGAATATAAATTAAAATCATCACAAAGAGTTGCACGAGCTTTTGGATCTAATAAATTAAATGAACTTACTGACGAACAAATTATAAATTTCTTACATGAACGTATATACAATGACTTAATCAAGAACTTAGAAAAACATATAGAATACTCTACCAAGCAATTAGAGAAGCTCTTTAATAAGATACACAAAGAGAATAAGCATAACTTTATAAAGCTATTCATATCAGAAGCACATTCAGAAAAGATAAATAATAGTAAATCATCATCATTAGACTTGCTCTTTGATATAGAACAAATAATAAATATTGTTTCTAACTACGATAAAAAACATAAGAAACGTAATACAGAACTTATTAAGAAACAATCTAATAAAGTCAAGTTTCATAATAACTTTAATAAGCTAGAAGAAATAAAACTTAAATTTACAAACTATAAGAAAGAAGATGATACACAATGATAGCATACACATCAAAAGCATTAGATTTTGGAGCACAAGACTTTAAAACATTTCAAAAGCTACATAAAGAACTCAATAAACTAGAAGATACATTCACTTCATCAATAACAGATTTATATACTCAACTTGAAAAAAATGGAGCTTTATATCATGTTTCTATAACAAAAGACAATGACAAAGGATATACATATATAAACGATATACAAGAATTAAAGGAAGGTGATATTATATGTCAGTAATCAATTCAAGAAATGTCAGAACTCTATTAAGCAATACACTAGGCTCTGGTTCGTTTAAACAAGCAATAAAAGATACTACTAAATCAGTTGTCAAGAATAGTGTTTCATTAGCTTCTAATCAAGCAATAAACAAAGTATCTAATAGATTATCCGATGAATTTAATAATACTATTACATCAATATATAATACTCCTATGTCATTAGTAAAAGAAGCTGCACAATCAAATTCAGTACATGAAACAGGTGGCGCATTTAATTACAATCCCAACAATCAACGTAACTATAATTATGATTTAGCTAATCAATACATGAATTCATACAATGACTATATCAAAGCAAAGTCTTATATTAATTCAAATCAATCAAATCTAGCTTATCAGATGTTTAAAAAAGAACGTAACTCTGTTAATCCTTCATTAAAACTCAAATAAAGCTCATATAATCAATTTTTAGTAGGTATATATATTTATGCTTGTCCTTCTATTACATTATTAATTAAAATCCATTAGAAGCTAAAACAGAAGCTAATTTCAATACATAACTACGAACAAAGAAAAATCTATACAAGTTTTACTGTATTTTTTCAAAACGAAAGACTGATCAGTAATTTTGTATAGATTTTTTACTTGTCTATAGCTTAACTACCCTGGGGCTAAAATTTTCTATATTATTTTTTACTTACTTGAAGTAGGTACCTCAAGAATTTTTTGTATTTTTTCAGTTCTTATAATTTATTCTACACTACTATTCCAATAGTGCATTGTACTACTATAATCAATTCCACTTTTAACATAAACATCTACAAATATATCATATCCTAATCCACGTTCTTTATATATATCTGCTATTTCTTCTCCTAAACCTCCTAATATCTTTTCTCTATCTCCGACATGTCTAATATTAATCTTAGAGTTCTCGTCAAGATAATAACTATTTTTATCACCATAAATAATCATATATGTTACTACTCCCTCACTTTTATCATCATACTTCACGTTGTTTTCTACTTCTCCAGTTATAAATCCAACATTACATTTTTCTCCTTCCAACTTTGTATTAATAAGGTTTGTTACCTCTGCATCTACTACTGGATTATAATCAATAACTCCTTCTTTTACATTTAGTGTTGTGTTTTTTTGTTCCTTATCTTGATCTTGTTGGCTACAACCAATCAAACCAACTAACAATACTACTATCATTTCTAATACTAATATTTTTTTTAACGATTTTAATATTTTCATATTCTTTACCCCCTTTTCTATATTTCTTCTTATTAATTCTTTTTAATTCCTTCTTAATCGTTATATTATTTTTTCTAAATATGTTATATTATGTTATTTCATATTAAACTATGTCATTACATAACATAGTTTAATATAAAAAAAATAGGAGCATAAACTCCTACTTTTTTTATTTATATATTTTTATAATAAAATAAAACATTTAAATTATTATCTAATTTCATTTTTACACTTGTAATTTCTTCACTTTCATCAATTTCTATGTATTTAATTAAATTTAAAAGGATATAAAAATTATAATCATTTCCTGTAAAACTAAATACTTCATCACCTATTTTTATAGTTGCATTGTTTAACTTTACAACTCCATTTACTATTGTTTCTTTTATTCTTTCACCTTCGAACGGTTCTAAAAATTTCTTAATCTCGTATTGTTCAAATAATTTCATGCTTTCTTTTCCCCTTTTCATATTCTTATTTATCTTCCTTCATATTGTTTTACTAATTTATAGAATGATGTTTTCTTCAATCCTAACAGTTGCATGGCCTGTACTCCTGTTATTGCTTTATTTTTATATTGTTTATATACTTTATTCCAATTATTTGGATATTTTATACATGGTCTACCTAGCTTCTCTCCTCGCTCTTTTTTAACTTGTAATGCTTCTTTTGTTCTAGTCTTAATCTTTTCAAGTTCTACTTGAGCAAAAGTGGTATACATTTCTATTAGCATATTATTTATCATCTCTAGCATTAATTTATTTTGGGGGTTATCATCATTTACAGTTGCTAATGTTGTAGGTATCTCTAGTATTCTAACTATTACACCTTTTTCTTTTAATTGTCTTAAAACCTCTAATGTTTGAGTTTTATTTCTTCCTAATCTGTCTGTTTCTTTTATATACAGTTCGTCGCCTTTTCTTAATACATCATTCATCAATATATCAAAATTAGGTCTATTAAATGTGCTTCCTGTTATTGTATCTGTATATATTTTTTCCAAATCATATTTCTTTAATTCTTCTATTTGTCTATCTTCTTTTTGTTTCCCTGTACTGATTCTAGCATATCCATATTTCATTTTTGTTTTTCTCCTTCTACCCTATTCCTATACTATTATTATATATCATAGTTCGTAAAACGTCAATGAAATCAATAAACTTTTACGAACTATTTTAATGCTAAAATTCAGTCTTTTTATACGTTTTTTTGTGTCTATATGAACAGTTCGTAATACGTTCGTTTTGCGAATTCAACAACTAATTACATAAGATATTTGTTATTCTATTTTATAAAGCATTAGTTCAATCCATAGTTTAGCCATTCGTTAAACCATTGGTTTATAAAGTTGTTCAATTAATTGTTCCATAAATAGTTTGGCCATTTATTCTGATACATCATTTAAAATATTATCTTAACAATACTTTTGCATATATTCTTTTAATGCCATTGATAATAAATCTTTTTTATCATATTCCTTATGTTTCTGACAAAATTTATTAAAATCATCATATATTTTTTTATTTACTAAAATCGTTGTTCTTTTTGTTTCGTCTGTATCTATATCTATTTCAATTCTATTGTCTTTGATTACTTCAATAATATTATTATCATACTCTCTATTCTCTCTATTTTTAAACCATTTAAGAAGCTCTTTTATATTATCATAATTATTAATTAAGTCTGCTGCTTTTTTTATATCTATATCAGAAACAATATTTAAATCTTTTATTTCATTCTTATTGATTACTTCTGTATTATTGGAATAATCTTTTCTTTTTGGTGGCGCTTTTACATACTTCTTCGTTTTTTGTAAATATCTATAACCCAGTTCTTTTATTTGTTTCTGATATGCCTTTTCGCCTATTCCTAATTTTTCTCGAATTTCTTTGACTGACTTGCCTTCTTCAAGCATCTTATTTATTTCATCAATATTTAAATCAATCATTTTATCACCTCGCCTTAATTACTATAATCATATCATAGTAATCAAAGTAAAACATTGGTAGTACCGATGTTTTTGTAATTTCACAATTTAAATAAAAAAGTGCTGAAACATTATACTCCAGCACTAACCCATAAATACGTTATGTATGATTATTTATATAACATATAGTTAAAATACTATAGTTTTACACATGAAAAGAATAAGTATCAATTAAATCTGTATCAGCGTACTTATTTCCATTATTTTACATATTGATTTTTTTATATTATAATTACAAAAAAAAATAGATTTTTGGAATTATTTATTTTTTAAGTTTAATATAGAAGATCGTGTTTATTTAATTACATAAAATTACTGAAACTGGAATCCAGATAAAGAAAGGGAATAAGAGGAGGCTCTTTATGAAAAACAATTTTTTTAATTATGGAAGAATTAGTAAAAAGGAATGGATGTTAATAATAGGAGGTACAGTACTATTATTAATGATTACAATTGTTATAATGCCAGAATATACTAGAGATTATACGAATGATATATCTGATATACAAGATATACAAACTTTAAAAGAATCCGAATATGGGCTCTGGGGACTGACTGTAGAAGAAGTAATGAATCATACATGTAAGAACGTTACATATGAAAAAGTAGATGAATCTACTATGCTAATAAAAGGTCAACTATCAAATGGTAATAAAGTAAAAATATATATAAATATAAATTCTTATGGTCAATATAGTATTGACCATGTTGAAGTAAAACATATTTTTCGTACCATTAAATTAAATCATCATGCATCTTCAAATTTTTGGGAATCAATGTATAGTGCTACAAACGCTGGTTTAAATCATGGATATTATTTAGAAGTAAAGTAATCGGGAATGTCAATAATTTTATATCAAATTGTACAATTTTTACAATAAGCTCAAAAAAGTAACTTACACAAAATATCTGATACTCCCTGATAATAACTAAGATAATAAGTAGTAAGTGTTTAAACCTTGCTACTTATATTATTTATATCAGCTTTAATGATATATTTTTTAGCTTGCCTCCCGCCCCTTCACTTCGCTTTCGCTCGTTTCAGTTGAGCTCTCGAACATTATTCTTTATTAATTCATTTAGAAAAAACAATTCTATTTTCCTCTGTTTCTTTACTTATAAATCTGTTCTATATTAGATACTTTTTACCCCTTCGTTAGCCTTCTTTTTTTATTAAAACCTATTTTTTACTTGCAACCTAAGTTCCCAAAGTGTAGCTTGGTTAGTTATAAGGACAACGGCTTACTCCCCCCCTTGACTATGAAAATATAAAATAATCATAATCAAAGGGGAGTTAAATTTAAGCTCGTATAAGCATTAAGGTATCCGTTTTTAACTCGCATTTCTGCAACTGTTCCAACTCGCTTAGGTCTGGTATTATCAAGTAAGATAATTAATCTTTCACAGTTCCCCCCTAGAGTTCACACTCACCAGGACAGGCACAACCACAACTAATATACTATAATTGTATCTAAGAATTGTAGCCACCCTCTAACGGCCTATAATACGTTAATGAAACGTATAGTTTTTTATAGTGTTATTCCTCTAACCACTTTTTATTTTCTATATTATTGCATTAAAAAAAGCTATCAAATATTTAACTATTCGATAGCTTGTACATTCATCTTAAATAATCTTCTTGAAATTTATTAATCTATCATTTATACTAATGTTATAAATTAATAAATTGCTTATATTTAATCAGTTTGCCGACTGATTATTTATAAGTGGAAGGATTACTTGTTACTAACTAGGGCGAATAGTTGGTTTAATTTCCTAAGGTTTGCCGACCTACAGGAAAACTTGTAATTCTTTTTTTATGCAATTTTTTCTAATTCAAGTGTAAATTATATTTGTACAAATTTCAATCTATTT
>NZ_JAHLOQ010000064.1 GCF_018917435.1 Intestinibacter bartlettii | reverse complement strand
CATTCATCTTTGAGTAATTTAACACCAGCTGAAGTTTGTGGTATTAATTATTCTCATCGAGATAAAATTAATTGGTTTGTTAAATATTAATTGCACTTTAAGTCTAAAAAAATTATAATTTTGTTAGGCTTATTTGTTATGCCATTTTTTAATATGTGAAATCTAAATTTGAACCTATCGGTTATTAATCCTGTCGAGGATCATTTTTTTCATATCTAGTTAACAAAACCAATATTTTTCTAAATAATTCCGTCTTTATACTATTTTGTCTTTTATTATTGCTTTTGATTTAATTTAATTTTTCATGTTTTCTATGATTAAATATTACATTTTTTGGAAGCGTTTTTCAATTATAAGAAATCTTATTCATGTCGCTTCAAATAGTGACATTTTAAGATTATGACATTTTATATAAAATATTATGAAGGTAGATTCTATGTATCTATTTAAATATATCCTTATCTTAATTCATGACAAATTAATTATTTATAGAAAAATGCTTTTTATTTAATAACAAATAAGAGGCTAACCAAATGGTTAGCCTCTTTTAATGTATTTATAATATTGGGGGAATATTATGAGGAATACATTTATATTATTGTCACTTAAAATATTTATATACATAAAAAGTAAATTTTTTTTATTTTTTTATAAAGATTTCTTCATTTTACTTTTTATAAAGTAAAAAGCCATTTTACTAATGTAAAATGGCTTTTCTAGTTACTGTGTATGTGTTGTTAAATTATTTTTATTTTGTATTATTTTTTTATTTATTTTAATTTTTAAATTAAATTCAAATTATTCAACTGTAACTGATTTAGCTAAGTTTCTTGGTTTATCTATATCGCATCCTCTTTCTTTTGCAACATAGTAAGCTAATAATTGAAGTGGTATTACACTTAATATACCAGCTAATATATTATCAACTTCTGGGATGTATATAACTGAGTCAGAAGATTTTTCTACTTCTTTGTTGCTTGATTCAGTTATTGATATAACGTTAGCTCCTCTTGCTTTAACTTCTTGCATGTTAGATAACATTTTTTCGAATAGACGTTGTTGAGTTGCTAAAACTATTACTGGAACGCCTTCTTCTATTAATGCTATTGTACCATGTTTTAATTCACCAGCTGCAAATGCTTCAGCATGAGTGTAAGATATTTCTTTTATTTTTAAAGCACCTTCCATTGCAGTTGAGTAGTCAAGACCTCTACCTAAGTAGAATATGTCATTTTTGTCTACTAATTGTTTAGATATTTCTTTTATTTGTTCTTCACATTTTAATACTTCTGCAACTTGATCTGGTATTTCTTTTAATTCTGCTATATAGTTCATGTACTCTTCTTTAGTTATAGTACCTTTTTTAAGACCAAAGTCTAAAGCTATCATTATAAATGCTACTATTTGAGTAGTATAAGCTTTTGTAGAAGCAACTGCTATTTCTGGACCAGCCCAAGTATATAATGTGTAGTCAGATTCTCTAGCTATTGAAGAACCAACAACGTTAGCTATTGATAATACTGTAGCGCCTTTAGCTTTAGCTTCTCTTAAAACTGAAAGTGTATCAGCAGTTTCACCAGATTGACTTGCTAATATTACTAAAGTATTTTCATCTACAAATGGATCACTGTATCTGAATTCTGAAGCTATATCAGTTACTACTGGCACTTTTAAGAATCTTTCTACTGCGTGTTTTCCAACAAGTCCTGCATTGTAAGCAGTACCACAAGCTACTATATATATTTTGTTTATTTTATCTAATTGTTCTTTTGTTATATCTATATCGTCTAATTTGATTTCACCATTTTCATCTAGTCTTCTCTCTAAAGTGTTTCTAGTTGCTTCTGGTTGTTCATATATTTCTTTTATCATGAAATGGTCGTATCCACCTTTAGATGCTGCTTCAACGTCCCAGTTTATTTCGTTTACTTTCTTTTCTACTACTTCTCTATTTTCGTTTAATACTTCAACTTTGTCTCCTAATATGTGAACATATTCACCATTTTCTAAGTAGTAAACTTTTCTTGTATATTTTAATACTGCAGGTATATCAGATGCTATGAAGTTTTCACCTTCACCTAATCCAACTATTAATGGACTATCTTTTCTTACTGCTACTAATTCTTGATCATTGTCTGTGCATATAACACCTAATGCATATGCTCCTCTGAATCTAGCTGTAGCTTTGTAAACTGCATCTAAAAGATTACCTTCATAATATTTGCTAACCATGTGAGCTGCTACTTCTGTATCAGTTTGAGATATGAATTCATATCCTTCTGCTTGTAATTCAGCTTTTAATTCTAAGTAGTTTTCTATTATACCATTGTGAACTACTGCTATTGTTTTTTCTTTGTTAAAGTGAGGATGTGAGTTTACATCTGATGGTACACCATGAGTTGCCCATCTTGTATGCCCTATTCCTAAATGACCTTTTATTGGATTTTTTTCTAAATCTTCAGCAAGTACTGCTAATCTACCTTGGTATTTTCTTATTTCTAATTCACTTTTACCATTGTTTACTGCTACACCTGCAGAGTCATATCCTCTGTATTCTAATTTTGAAAGCCCATCAACTAATACGTCTGTCGCTTGTCTATTACCTAAGTATCCTACTATTCCACACATAATTTGTGTCCTCCTAAAAAATATTATTTATATATTTTTAAGATTTCGGGTCAATCCACATGGGTTTCTTTTTGTGTAATGAGATTACTCTCACCTTTTGTAGAAATCCTTCGATGGTGGCACACCGCAGAGCATCCGCCGATATTTCGATTAACTCTGACCTCGTCAACTTAAAAAAATTAAGTTCTGGCGCTTTATAAACACTAGTTTTATTCTAGTATTTACAACTAACTTAAGATATATTCTTGTATATATTCATGGGGTATAAAACTGGATTCAATACAGTTTTATACCCTATATTTACATTTTAATTAATATACTCTCTTAAGATAATTTTGCTTTTATAAAGTCTGCTAACTTTTGAGCAAGCTTTCTTATTTGACCTTCATCTTTACCCTCTAACATAACTCTAACTAATGGTTGTGTTCCAGATGGTCTTATTAAAACTCTTCCTGTTCCAGCCATAAGTTCCTCTAGTTTTTCTATTTCAGCTTTTATTTCAGGATTTTGCATGAATGTATTTTTTACTTCATTTCTAACATCCACATTTATTAAAACTTGTGGATATGTTGTCATTAAAGCTGATTGTTCTGATAAAGTTTTACCTTCTTCTTTTACTATTTTAGAAACGATTAATGAACTTAAAGTTCCATCTCCTGTAGTATTATAATCTAGGAAAATCATATGTCCTGACTGTTCTCCTCCTAAATTATGACCACTCTTTTTCATTTCTTCTATTACATATCTGTCTCCAACATCTGTAATAGCTAAATCTATTCCATATTCTTTAGCTGCTACATGAAGACCTAGGTTACTCATTGTAGTTACAACTAATGTATCATTAGCTAGTTTATTTTGTTTTTTAAGATAAACAGCACCTAATATCATTATATGGTCTCCATCTACAATTGTACCTGTTTCATCTACTGCTATTAATCTATCTGCGTCACCGTCATATGCAAGACCTAAATCAGCTTTGTGTTCTACAACAGCTTTTTGAAGTCCTTCTGGATGAGTTGAACCACAGTTATGATTTATATTTTCACCATCAGGAGTAACATTCATTGCTATTACTTCTGCTCCTAATTCTTTGAAAACTTCTGGTGCAACTTTATATGCTGCTCCATTTGCACAGTCTAAAACTACTTTTAATCCTGTTAAGTCAGTATCTACTATAGATTTTAAATAATCTACATAGTCTTGAGTTGCTGTATGTTTATGGATTCTAACACCAACCTCATTACCTATAGGATTATAATCTATTTTTTCTATATTATCAATATATTCTTCTATCTTTAATTCTATTTCATCATCTAATTTAAATCCATCTTTATTGAAGAATTTTATTCCGTTATCTTCCATTGGATTATGTGATGCAGATATTACAACTCCGCATTCAGCTCCATATTTTCTAGTTAGATATGCAACTCCTGGTGTAGGTATTACACCAACTGTTATTACATCACAACCAACAGACATTAAACCAGCTATTAATGCTGCTTCTAACATATCTCCTGATTGTCTTGTATCCTTACCTACAACAACTTTTACTTTATATTCGTTGTTAGTAAGAACATATCCTCCTGCTCTACCTAATTTATATGCTAAGTCACAAGTTAGCTCTTTATTAGCTACTCCTCTAACTCCATCAGTTCCAAAATATTTTCTCATAAAAAGTCTCCTTCCAAAATGAAAACCTTAATAATTATTATATCAATAAATGTAAAAAAAATTTCTTACAAAATATTAACATTTATTTCCAATTATCATCTGTGTTTAAATCTTATACATTTCCAGCGTTATTAAATATTGAATTTGCCGTCCTAAAAATTGTCATAAAATCATTTTAATATGTATAAGCAAAAAAGACAATAGATATTTTATCTATTGTCTTTTATTTGTTATTTTTTTATCTAAATAGTTATAATTTTTACTAATTTGTTATACTTTTTAGTTTTTTCAATCATTTTATAGTGTATAAAATTATTTTGACATTACATAACTTGGCTCAATTGATATACCTTTTACATTAATTTCACTATGATTGATATTATATTGAGTTCCAGAACTAAATCCTCCTGATAAGTCTAGATACAACCTTAAATCAGTTTTTGATATTCGTTGTGAGTCACTGCCATACTCTACAGTTACCTTTATAGTTTCTGGCAAGTCAAAATCTGAAAGCTGAATATCATTGTCATTATTCTCTAAACTTAACTCCGACCCAGAATAAGTAAATATACTACTCTGAGCATGATTTTCACCTTGCATTCTTATTGTAATACTACTTCTATCAGCACTAATTCCACTTGGAACCTTTAAACTTACTACTTGATTATTTGTACCTAGTTTGTCTTCATCAATAGTTTCCGTATCTATTGAGTCTATAGATTTTAAATCTTCACTTTTACCTTTTATTTTTACTGTGCTTGGTGTTATAGTAAAGTCTTCCCCTTGAACTAATTTTGATTCGTTATTACTAAACACAACATTTACTTTTACTTCTTTTTGTTGTAAATATGATACTTCTGCACTAACTTTTTTAAAAGCTAACGTAACATGATCTACCTCTTTCATATCAGCATCTAAAGCTTTTAATTTTAACTCTGTAGACTTAGTCTCAGAAGATTTGTCATCTGCATTAAAGGTTGCCTGTACATATCTTACGGACTCAACCCTACTTCTAGGACCAGAAACCATTACCTTTTTCTGATCTAATGTAACTGTATCAACATCATCTTTATATTTTCCTGTTATCTCAACAGTTATATTTTTTTGTTCTTCTATACTCTTTTCCAAATTTATTACGATAGTATCTGACTTAAAATCAGTCGAAACTTTATCACTTGCACTAGCTCTTAAATAAAGCTGATTTTGTCCCTCAATAGGATTATTAACTGTCCCATACACATTTATATTATTAGCAGTTATTTTTTGTAAGTCAGATAAATTCCCCTTAACATATACCGATGCGACTAATTCTTCATCTGGATCAACTACTAGACCTAAATCATTTATTTCATGGATATTAGTTATAGTAATAGGTATATCTTCAAATAGCTTTGTATCTTCTGGATCAACAACAGCCATAACATACATCCAAAGAACTATCGCACTTAATAAAGATATTATCTTTATTTTGGTATTTTTCTTTAATCTTTCTATCATTTGAATATACCACCTTTAAATAAACTTTTCTCAGTTGCACTCTTTCTCAGATTATTCTTAAGAATATTTGCCATTCTTTCCTTAGCAATATTTCTGTATAACTTACCAGACTTAGCTATAGAAACTTCCCCAGTTTCTTCTGAAACAATTAAAGTTAAACAATCTGATACTTCACTAATACCAACACCTGCTCTATGTCTTGTTCCTAAATCTTTAGTTAAATCCTTACTTTGACTTAAAGGTAAAAAGCACGCTGCTGCCTTTATTTTAAAGTCCCTAATAACAACAGCACCATCATGTAATGGAGTATTTGGTATAAATATATTTATTAATAATTGTCTTGATACATCACCGTCTATAATAGTACCAGTATTAATTATATCTGATATTTTAGTCTCCCTTTCCATTATTATAAGAGCCCCTATTCTTTGTCTAGAAAGAGAATATAAAGTTTCAACTATTTCTTCTATCATTTTATTCAGTTCAACATCATCTTCTTTTTTATTTCCCTTTTCAAATAATTTAAAATTTGCCCTACCTATATATTCAAACCCTGCTCTTAATTCTGGTTGGAATATAATACAGACCGCTATAACCCCAACTTCTATAGCATTTACCAAAATCCAATAAAGAGTATGTAATTTAAACAAATCACTTATTTGTGTTGCTAGTAATAATATTACTATTCCTTTAAAAACTTGCTCCGCTCTAGTATCTTTTATAAACATAAATACTCTATAAAAAATATAAGCTACTATTGCTATATCTACAACATCATATATACTCATCCTCAATATAATACTAATAAAACTATTAAAAAAGTTATTTAAATCGGACATTATATCATCCTCCTAATTAATTAGTTTTCTTATTTATTTCCATTAAAATTTTTAGGTCTTAAAACATATTTAATATGTTTTAGATCTAACTCTTTTATATTTTTATTTCTTTATTTTTATCTATTTACTTTTATGTTATTTATCTTTTAATCTATTTTTATTATTAAATCTTTTTTAAACTTTTTCGTTGTGTATTCTTTATGTATTTATTTATAAATAGATATATCTATTTATAAATTTATTTTGATAATATATCTATTTATATTATTGAAGATTATAAATATATATATTACTTTAATATCATATATACTTTGATGTAATTTATTCTAATATATATTTTAATCTTTTTATAATTAAAATTGTTTACTTTTTTATATCATTTTTTATATTTATTCACTTCGTATTATACTACAATAATATAAGTATGTATAAATTATACACTACTTTATAACTAGTTTATATAAAAAGCAGCATTTTTTGCATAAAAAAAAGTTTCACTAATGTGAAACTTTCTGATTGGTGAGCGCACAGGGATTCGAACCCCGGACACACGCCTTAGAAGGGCGTTGCTCTATCCAGCTGAGCTATGCACCCACATATATGGAGCGGGAAACGAGATTCGAACTCGCGACTTCAACCTTGGCAAGGTTGCGCTCTACCACTGAACTATTCCCGCAAATTTGGCGACCTGGAAGGGACTCGAACCCTCGACCTCCAGCGTGACAGGCTGGCATTCTAACCAGCTGAACTACCAGGCCGCATAAAAAATGGTGGGACCAACAGGGCTCGAACCTGTGACCCCCTGCTTGTAAGGCAGGTGCTCTCCCAGCTGAGCTATGGTCCCATATTGGTGACTCATAGGGGAATCGAACCCCTGTTACCGCCGTGAAAGGGCGGTGTCTTGACCGCTTGACCAATGAGCCACGATATTAAGTTTACTGGTTGCGGAGGAAGGACTTGAACCTCCGACCTTCGGGTTATGAGCCCGACGAGCTGCCAACTGCTCCACTCCGCGATATTAATATGGTGCCGAAGACCGGAATCGAACCGGTACGGGAGTATAAGTCCCGCAGGATTTTAAGTCCTGTGCGTCTGCCAGTTCCGCCACTTCGGCAACTTGGCTCCAAGGGAGGGACTCGAACCCTCAGCCTATCGGTTAACAGCCGAGTGCTCCACCATTGAGCTACCTTGGAACATTACGTGGCTACGTCTTACTCTCCCAGGCGGTTGCCCACCAAGTACCATCAGCGCTCA
>NZ_JAHLOQ010000063.1 GCF_018917435.1 Intestinibacter bartlettii | reverse complement strand
AATATAATTTTATTAGGCTTATTTGTCATGCCATTTTTTAATATGTGAAATCTAAAATTGAACCTATCGGTTATTAATCCTGTCGAGGATCATTTTTTTCATATCTAGTTAACAAAACCAATATAACTTATACTTTATATTATATAGCTTAAATATGCATTATATAAAAGTATAATTTAGTGCTACAATTAAAAAAAGTAAAAGTAAGAAAGGGGATAGAATAGTGGAACAAACATATGATTTGACACAGGGGAATATAAAAAGACAGTTGATATATCTTTCTATACCGCTTTTGATAGGAAGTATATTTCAACAATTTTATAATACAATAGATAGCATAATTGTGGGGACTTATGTGGGGCATGATGCTTTTGCAGCGATTGGGATTTCAGGTACTGTTATGAATTTATTTATATTTATAATAATCGGATGTTGCACAGGAGTATCTATTATAACTGCGCAATTATATGGTGAAAAAAATTACGATAAAATGAGAAATGAGATATTTTTATCTTCAATTCTAGGGATAGCTGTAACTTTTGTAATAAGTATTTTGGGAATTTTATTTATGCCTATTATATTAAAAATTATCCAAACTCCAGAACAATTAACAGGATATGTAACTCAGTATATGAATGTAATATTGGGAGGACTTATAACAACTTTTCTTTATAATTTTTTATCTTCAATTTTAAGATCAGTCGGAAATACAAGAATGTCACTAATATTTTTAGTAATTTCAATTTTTCTAAATGTAATACTAGATTTACTGCTAATAAAACAATTTTCAATGGGAATAATGGGGGCAGCTTTGGCAACAGTAATATCTCAAGCTGTTTCGGCATTATTGTGTTATTTTTATATAATTTACAAGATTCCATTTTTAAAAGTTAAAAAATTTGATATGAAGTATAATTCGAGTTTGGTAAAGTTAACCTGCCAATATTCATTTGTATCAGCATTGCATCAATCATCACTTTATATAGGAAAACTTCTTGTACAAGGTGCAGTAAACTCACTTGGCGTTGATGCAATTTCTGCATATACAGCAACAGGAAGAATTGAGGATGTAATCTTAGCATTTGGAAACAGTGGTTCTGAAGCAACTTCAATATTTATTGCACAAAATACAGGGGCAAAAAATAAAAAGAGAGTATTAGAAGGATTTAAAGATGCAATGATATTAATACAATTAGTCTGCATAGGATTGATTTTATTTATATTTTTCCGCTCAGATATTTTGCTCAATTTCTTTGTATTTGATGAAGGAAAAACTGTATTAAATTATGGAGTACAGTATTTTAGAATTCTATCATTTTTCTATATAATTAGTTTAGTCGGAAGTATATTTGTAGGATTTTATAGAGGAACAGGGCATGTGAATATACCTGTTATAGGAACAACATTACAAATAACTATAAGAGTAGTACTTTCTTACTTATTAGTTAAATCAATGGGGATTGGTGGAGTAGCCCTTGCCACAGGAATAGGATGGATAGGAATAGTTTTATTCCAACTATCAGTATTTGTAATAAAAAAATACTACAAGATTGAAACAAATGAGCCGGATTCCAATATAATGAGTTAATAATATTAGTCTAGTTATAAATGAAAATATAAGAGCAAAAAAGGATTGGTACATTTTTATGTACCAATCCTTAAAAATTATTATAAATTAAATGAAAAGTGACTGTTGTGAATATATCTAAATATAAATTAAACTAATTTAAAATATATTTTTATATGCATTTTATTTAGCAAGTTCAGCTAATTCTTCTTTAAGAACTTGACCCATTCTCTTAATGCCTTCAACTATTTTGTCTTCAGGCATATTAGAATAATTTAATCTACAAGTATTGAAAACTCCGCCATTTGGATAGAAAGATGCACCTGGAACATAAGCAACATTCTTTTCTAAACATTTTTTAGCCATTTCACCAGCATCAATTCCTTCAGGTAAAATAACCCAAGTGAATAATCCTCCTTGAGGGTGTGTAAACTCTACACAATCAGGAAATTCTTCTTCCATGGCTTTCATCATAACATCTCTACGTTTTTTGTAGCATGCTTTGATTTTTTCAACATGAGCATCTAAATCGTACATTTCGATGAATTTATTAACTTCCATTTGAGATATAGTAGAAGCTTGAAGGTCAGCACCTTGTTTACAAATATTGAATTTAGTCAATATTTCAGGAGCTGCACAAGTCCAACCTAATCTATATCCTGGGCAGAATATTTTAGAGAATGTTCCTAAGAAAATAACTAAGCCCTTAGTATCTAAAGCCTTTAAAGAAGGTAGGTATTCACCGTCAAATCTTAATTCTCCATAAGGATTATCTTCTATAACAGGGATTTCATATTTATTTATGATTTCCATGAATTTTAATCTTCTATCCATTGGCCAAGTCCTTCCTGATGGATTTTGGAAATCAGGAATAACATAAATCATTTTAACTCTATCAGTAGTAGCAAGAACTTTTTCTAGTTCTTCCATGATCATACCGTCATTATCAGTTGGTATTTCAATAAACTTTGGTTGATATGATTTCATAGCGTTTAAAGCACCCATATATGAAGGACTTTCACATAATATAACATCACCTTCATCGATAAATACTTTTCCAGAGAAATCTAGACCTTGTTGAGAACCACTAGTTATTAATATATCATCAGCATTAACATTAGTTTTTAATTTAGTATTCATTCTATCAGCTATTTTTTGTCTAAGTGGAGCGTATCCTTCTGTAGTTGTATATTGAAGCGCAATTTGTCCTTGTTCCTCTAATACAGCAAGAGAAACTTTCTTCATTTCTTCAACCGGGAATAATTCTGGAGCAGGCATTCCTCCAGCAAATGATATAACTTCTGGTCTTTGAGTTAATTTTAAAAGTTCACGAATTGCAGATCCTTCTAGATTATCTAATCTTCTTGCAAATTTTACAGCCATAAAAAGCACCTCCTATAATTTTTAAATACAGCTTTATAAGTACGACTAATTTATTTTAAGAATAAAGATTTCTTTACATAAAATAAAAATAATATATTGTTTACAATAATTATACATACAAAATGGAATAATTAGGCAATAAGGATAATTTATAGAAAGGAATAAAAATTACTTATGGTTAGTATAAATTTTTACAATTAAGAAGATTAAAATGAGTAATATCAACGAATTTAATGTAAATATAAACAAAAAATATTTATAAAAATAAAAAAATATATAAAAAATTGATTTGTAGGAGTTGTCTATATGTAAAAAAGGACAAACTTATTTTTATTAATTATTTTGAAGTATTAAATTTATTTGCTTAATAAAATTAAGTTAAATTAGAAAGGAATGCATTTAATTAAATGTAATAAAAAATATTTATAGCCACGGATAAATTTTACATATTGGCGATTTAACAAAAAGCATATGTATAATTTAAGTATAAGAATTGTTCTAGTTTTAATTTAAATTTAGTTAGTAGAATTAAAAATATATAAAATAAGATTTAACAAATTAAAATGAACTAAGTATTGTACTATAATACATAACGATTTGATGTATACCGCAGAGCGATAAGCTAAATTAGTATCTAAAAGATAGGTGATAAAAATGATAAAAGATGATAAAAGAGTAAGGTTATTTATTGGACATTATGGAAGTGGAAAAAGTGAAGTATCAATAAACTATGTTACCCAACTAAGAAAAATGGTAGATGGTGAAGTAGCATTTGCAGATTTGGATATAGTAAACGTATATTTTAGAACTAGAGAAAAGAAAGAAGAGCTTAAAGCTATGGGTATAAATCCAATTGATAGTTCTATTGAAACAGATACATTAGATTTACCAGCTGTATCAGCACAGGTAATGACACCACTACATGAAAAGGATGTAAATTATGTGTTGGATGTAGGTGGAGATAATGTAGGGACAAGAGTAGTAGGAAGATTTGCAGAGCATTTTGTAGAAGGCGACTACGATATGTTTTGTGTAGTAAATGCAAATAGAGAACAAACTCAAACTGCAGAGGATGTCATAAGATTTATAAAATCTATGGAGGAAACTTCAAAATTAAAAGTAACAGGATTAATAAATAATACTCATTTCATAAGACAAACTACTGTAGAAGATGTGTTAAAAGGACAAAAATTAGCTAAAGAGGTTTCAGAGTTAACTGGTATACCAATAAAATATGTTTCATGTTTAAGAAGTCTAGTCGACTTATTACCAAGTGACTTAGAAGGAGATATATTACCAATAGATTTATACATGAGAGAAATATGGATGTAGGGTGAGTTTTCATAGAATACGATGTTAAGGGGGGCTTTAAAATGGCTAAAGGTAAAGTGACTTTTGATGTAGAACGTTGTAAGAGTTGTGGATTATGTGTTGAGGCATGTCCAAAGGAAATATTAGCAATAGATACAGACTATATTAACCAAAAAGGATATAATCCAGCAAAAATAATTGATGAAGAAAAATGCGTTGGATGTGCAAGTTGTGCACTTATGTGTCCGGATGTAGTTATAACTGTTGAAAGAGATTAATTATTTCGAATTAGGGGGGAATTAATAATGGCTAAAATACTTATGAAAGGTAATGAAGCATTTGGTAAAGCAGCTATAGAAGCTGGATGCCGTTACTTCTTTGGATATCCAATAACTCCACAAAGTGAGTTACCAGAATACTTATCAAGAGAACTTCCAAAAGTAGGAGGAGCTTTTGTTCAAGCTGAATCAGAATTAGCAGCTATAAATATGGTTTATGGTGCAGGAGGTTCAGGTGTTAGAGCTATGACTTCATCATCATCTCCAGGGGTTGCATTAAAACAAGAAGGAATTACTTACTGTGCAGGTGCTGAAGTACCTTGCGTAGTTTTAAATATAATGAGAGGTGGTCCAGGACTTGGAACAATACAACCTTCTCAATCAGATTATTATATGAGTACTAAAGGTGGAGGAAATGGTGACTATAGAACTCCAGTATTTGCTCCAGCAAGTGTACAAGAAGCAGTTGATATGATTATAGAAGCTTTTGATGTAGCTGACCAATACAGAACTCCTGTTATGGTAGTTGCAGATGGTATGATCGGTCAAATGATGGAACCAGTTGACTTTGAAAAAGAACGTAAACACAGAGATTTAGCTCCAAAAGATTGGGCTGCTTGTGGACATCAAAATAAGAGAAAACCAAATGTTATAAATTCTCTATATTTACAATCAGAAGAATTAGAAAAACATAATCAAAAATTGGAACAAAAATATAAAGCAATAGAAGAAAACGAAGTTCAATATGAAATGTACAAAACTGAAGATGCTGATTTAGTATTTGTAGCATATGGAACAGTTTCAAGAATAGTTAAAACAACTATAGAATCAATGAGAAAAGAAGGATATAAAGTAGGATTAATCAGACCTAAAACTTTATGGCCATACCCAAATGAAGCATTCAAAAAAATACCAAATGCTAAAAACTTATTAGTAGTAGAAATGAGTTTAGGTCAAATGATAGACGATGTTAAATTAGCATGTGAATGTAAATTACCAGTTCATTTCTATGGAAGAAGTGGTGGTATGATACCAGTTCCAAGTGATATAGCTCAAAAAGCTAAAGAAATAATGGGAGAAGTTGCTTTAGGAGGTGCTAAATAATGGCTGTAGTATTTAAGAAAACTAACGGTTTGACAGATGCAGTAACTCACTACTGTCCAGGATGTACTCATGGTATAATTCATAGATTAGTAGCTGAAGTTTTAGAAGAAATGGATTTATTGGGAGATGCTGTAGGAGTAGTTCCTGTAGGATGTTCCGTTTTAGCATATAATTATTTTAATGTAGATACACATGAAGCTGCTCATGGTAGAGCTCCAGCTGTAGCTACAGGTATTAAGAGAACTCATCCAGATAAGTTTGTATTTACTTATCAAGGTGATGGTGACTTATCTTCAATCGGTATGTGTGAAATAGTTCATGCAGCTGCTAGAGGTGAAAAAATAAGTACTATATTCGTTAACAACGGTATATATGGTATGACTGGTGGACAAATGGCACCAACTACATTAATAGGTCAAAGAGCTACTACAGCTCAAGATGGTAGAGATCCAGAAAGAAATGGATTCCCTATAAGAGTTAGTGAATTACTTGCAACTTTAACAGGTGCAGTATTTGTAGAAAGAGTAACAGTAGATACTCCTAAAAATGTTAGAAATGCTAAAAAGGCTATAAGAAAAGCTTTTGAAGTTCAAAGAGCTGGTTTAGGATTTGGTATAGTTGAAGTTTTATCTACTTGTCCAACTAACTGGGGTCTAGCACCAAATGATGCCCTACAATGGTTAAGAGACAATATGATGAAATACTATGAACCAGGTAATAAAAAAGATATAGATATTGAAGCAGCAAAAGCAGCAAAGGAGGCGAAATAATATGTCAACATCTAGAGTAATTTGTGCAGGATTTGGTGGTCAAGGTGTAATGTCTATGGGACAATTATTGACATATGCAGGAATGCTAGAAGGAAAAGAAGTTGCATGGTTGCCTTCTTATGGACCAGAAATGCGTGGAGGTACTGCAAACTGTGCAGTAACAGTATCTGATGAACCAGTTGGTTCACCAGTTATAGCAAATGATGCAACTTGTGCTGTAATAATGAACTTACCTTCTATGAAATTCGTTAATGATGTTGTTCCAGGTGGACACATATTAGTTAATAGTTCATTAATAGATACTAAAGTTGATAGAGACGATGTAAAAGTTACTTATATACCAGCTAATGATATAGCAGGTGAAATGGGAATGCCTAAGGTTGCAAATATGATAATGTTAGGTGCTTGCTTGAAAGTAACTAATGCAGTTGATATAGAATCAGTATTACAAGCTTTCTTAAAAGTATTTGGAGAAAGAAAATCTAAATTTATACCTATAAATAGAGAAGCCTTACAAAAAGGCATGGATGCAGTTAGTTAAAAATTTAATATATAAAAAAATTAATATGGCCCAAAAGGATTGTCTAGTAGCAATATTGCTGCTGGGCAATTCTTTTTGTTTACAATTTAATTATAATAGTTAGAAATGTGCTATAATTTAAATATAATTATAAAAAATATATTACACATATATAGAAATACTTACATAAAAAATACATTTACGAACTGGCTTATATATAAAATTTTACTTAAAAATATATAAAATACAAAGAAGTTATAATTAAATGAAAAGGTGATTATATTGAAATTAGAACAAATAAGCTATATTTTAGAGATTGCAAAACAGGGTTCTATTGGAAAGGCTGCAAAAAAACTGTACATGAGTCAACCAAATTTAAGCATGTCTATAAGAATGTTGGAAGAAGAATTGGGATTTAAAATTTTTGATAGAAGCAATTCAGGTGTGGAGTTGACAGCAAAAGGGATGGAGTTGCTTCAATATGGCGAAGAAATTGAACGAAATATGGACTTAATAAGAAATATGAACACTATAGCTAAGGACGAAAAAGTTAATTTTAGAATTTCTTCATATTATATATTTTTTATAAAATATATTATCTTGGAATTAAATAATAATCACAAAGATGAAATGCTAAATCTAATAATAAATCAAGATACTTTTTCTAATGTTATTAGGGATGTAGAAACGGGTCTTTCAGACATAGCAGTAATAAAGTTAACTAGACCTGTAAGTTTTACTAATAAAAGAACTCTTATGTCTAAAAATTTGGAGTTTATAAAAGTTACAGATGGACATGTTTGTGTTCAAGTTAGAGCAGGTCATCCATTATGTAATTTTGAAGACAAAGTAGATATCGATGATTTAAAGAAATATGTATTATTAACTAATGAATATGTAGACAGAAGTTATATTTCTATGTGGATTGGTAATGAATTAGATTATGATGATTTTAATCATTTCATAACAGTCCAAGATCATGAGATGCTATCTTATTTTTTGCATAATACAAATGGAGTGTATTTCTCATTAAGAGGAAACCCTGTAACGAAAAAACAAGAATTAGATGATGGGACTGTGCTAATACCATTATCTAAAAAAATTATTTTGGATTGTGGATATATAAAAAGAAAAGATGAAGCCTTATCTCCTATAGCAGAAGAATTTATAAATATCTATAAAGAATTTGCCTCAAAGAGTGATATAAGGGATTAAATATTAAAATTGCTAAACAGAATCAAAAAGATTTTTTGGTTCTGTTTTTTTGTATAAATGAATACCACCTGTTCTACAGGTGGTTCTAAAAAGCTTTTAGCTTTGAGTAGACAAAAAAACCTCCTCTGCTACAATTAAATTAGGTCCGCCAACCTAATAATGAAGCAG
>NZ_JAHLOQ010000062.1 GCF_018917435.1 Intestinibacter bartlettii | reverse complement strand
CATTTAACCGTAGGTTTCAACTTTCTCGGCTCCTTTCTTTAGGGGGAATTTGTTTTGTGGTGAAACTATTGTAAACCCTAACGGGGTCGAGATTCAAATATAAATAAGTTAACAAAACGTTTTAATCATCACGGAGGGAAAAATGAAAAAATTAAAATCACTAATATTAATGTTAGTAGCAATATTATCATTATCAGTGTTAACAGGTTGTTCAAGTAACAACGAATCAGCAGATAAAGCTGAAACAAGAGTAGTAAAAACTACAAAAGGAGATGTTGAAATACCAGCAAATCCAAAACGTATAGTTGATATATCAGGAAGTAGTGAAGAGTTAGCTATATTAGGATATATTCCAGTAGCAACTGCTAATGTAGATTCTTATGATACAGAAAATGTACCATCATACATGGCTGATACTTTCAAAGATACAAAAGTAGTTGGACATTCAATGATGGACACTATGGATATAGAAGCTATAATAGAAGCCAATCCAGATTTAATAATAATGGCTCCAAGACAAGAAAAAATGTATGACGAGCTAAAAGAAATAGCACCAGTTGTTATGCTTGAAGATTTTTCAAATGACTGGGAAGCAAACTTAAAACAAGTAGCTGCATTATTTGATAAAGAAGACGAAGCTCAAGCTTGGTTAGATGAATATTATGCAGAAGCTAAAAAAATAGGAGATGAAATCAAAGAAGCAAAAGGTGACGAGTCTTATGTAGTAGCTTTAGCATCTTCTGGACAATTTATGATATTCTCTGAAGGTGGAATGGGAACTATCTTAAAAGACGATATGGGTCTTAAACAACCAGCAAATATGCCAGAACAAGATAGTATAACACTTCCAACTGTAAGTATAGAAGGACTTTCAGAAATAGATGCAGATAATATAATAGTAATAGGTATGGAGTCTGATAAACAAGATTTAGCTAAAAACAGTGTATTTAACGAAAT
The DNA here is from genome assembly GCF_018917435.1 of Intestinibacter bartlettii. GTDB lineage: Bacteria > Bacillota > Clostridia > Peptostreptococcales > Peptostreptococcaceae > Intestinibacter > Intestinibacter bartlettii_A. Next base: position 7,527 of record NZ_JAHLOQ010000062.1, on the reverse strand, counting down.
AAGAGCTGTAAAAGATGGAAACTATGTATTTTTAGATGCAAGTCCATTCTTCTCACAAGCTTACAATCCAATGGGAAGAAAATTATTATTAGATGAAATAAAAAATGCTTTAATGTAAGCATAAAATAGAGATTATTTTAAAGTTAGGTGGATAAATTATATTTATTCACCTAATTTGATTTTAAGAGATAAATTAGAAAATTCAAAAAAAGGAGGGACGGATTTGACTAATTCAAATAAAAGAAACTCATATATTTTAATCGTTTGTGGATTAATATTATTGTCCCTAGGTATATTTTTATCAGTATCTATAGGGGCGAAAGATATAGATTTTTCAACTATGATAAATAGTGTATTTGGAAATGGAAATGATATAAATTCTAAAATTATAAGAGATGTCAGAATACCGAGAGCTCTTGCTGGTGTTTTAGTCGGAGGATTTTTAGCAGTATCAGGTGCGATTATGCAAGGTATAACTAGAAATCCTATTGCAGAACCATCAGTTATAGGTATAACTCAAGGTGCAACATTTATGGTAGCTATAGCACTAGTTTTACAACAAGTAAATCATAATATAGTTATCGGAGGGTTTTCACTTATGATATTTGCATTTATCGGTGCAAGTATAAGTGGATTATTTGTTTATTTTATAAGTTCAAGATCAATGGGTAAAACTGACCCAGTAAAACTTACATTAGCGGGAACTGCTCTTGGAACTTTATTAATTTCATTAGCAACTGGAGCAGCAATGTACTTTAACCTTTCTCAGCAATTAAGTTTTTGGATTAATGGTGGATTTATAGGTGTTAATTGGGAAGGTGTTAAACTTCTATTTATCGTGGGTATAATAGGCATGATAAGTGCGATGATTATATCTAAAAGAATAACAATCCTAAGTTTAGGAGAGGATGTTGCGATAGGTCTTGGTGAAAATACAAACCGTACGAGATTTATAGCAATTGTAATAGTAATTTTACTTACAGGAGCGTCTGTTTCTGTAGCAGGAAATATAATATTTGTTGGTCTTATAATACCTCAAATAGTTAAAAAATTAGTAGGTGTTGATTTTAAATATATAATACCATGTTCATTTGTACTTGGTTCAGTATTAATAGTCTACAGTGATGTAATCTCTAGACTTATAAATCCACCTTATGAAACACCAATAGGTTCACTAACAGCTTTATTAGGTGTGCCAGTATTTATATATCTTATTAGAAAGGAAGTGAAATAATATGAAAAGAAATAAAAAATTTGCGATTATATCACTAGTTCTAATAGGTCTTATATTTGCAACATTTGTAATAAGTTTAAATATGGGTTCTTCAAGTTTAACACCAATGGATGTTATTAAAACATTAGTTGGACTTGGAACAAAAAATCAAGAGATAGTAATATTTAGACTTAGATTACCTAGAATACTAATGGCTCTATTAATAGGTATAGCCTTAGCAATTGCAGGTACTATATTACAAGGTGTTACAAAAAATGATTTAGCAGATGCCGGAATATTAGGTATAAATTCAGGTGCTGCATTATTCGTAGTTATGTATATATATTTCTTAAATGGAAATGTATACGATGGAATAAGTAATTTTACGATATATACTATGCCATTTGTTGCTCTTTGTGGAGCATTATTTGGAGCATTTTTAATATATGCATTAGCTTGGAATAAAGGTATAAACTCATCTCGTTTATTATTAATTGGGATTGGTATAAATACTGCATTTTTAGCATTACTTACAGTTTTCCAATTAAAATTTACAACACAAGAATTTAATAGGGTTGTAGCGTGGACAAACGGAAGTATATGGGGAGCAACATGGAAATATGTTTATATAATTGCTCCATTTGTAATCTTATTCGGATTATATGCATTTTATAAATCTAGAGATTTAGATGTATTAAATCTAGGAGATGAGATGTCAACAGGACTTGGATTAGATGTAGAAAAAGAAAGAAGAAAAATGTTAATAGTTGCAGTTGTTTTAGCGGGTGTTGCTACATCAGTTGCAGGAAGTATAGCATTTTTAGGGCTAGTTTCACCACATATTGCACGTAAATTAGTTGGACCAGCTCATAAAAAATTAATACCAGTTGCATCATTAGTAGGTGCATTTATTTTATTAGCATCAGATACAATTGCTAGAAATATATTTGCTCCACTTGAAATACCAGTTGGACTAGTTGTTTCAGTAATTGGTGTACCTTATTTCATTTACTTAATGTTAAAAGCTGATTAAGTAAGAAGAGATTAAAAAGGAGGAATATCAATATGAATTCAATAGAAACTAAAAATGTAAATATTGCTTATGGCAATGTAAATATAGTAGAAGATTTAAATTTAGAAATACCAAAAGGAAAGATAACTACAATCATTGGGGCAAATGGATGTGGTAAATCTACAATACTTAAAACAATAGCAAGAATTTTAAAAGCGAAAAGCGGAGACATATATATAAATTCTAAAAATATAAATGAACAAAGTTCAAAAGAAATCGCCAGAAATATGGCAGTTTTACCTCAAAGTCCACAAGCACCAGGAGGACTAACTGTTGAGGAATTAATAGCCTATGGAAGATTCCCACATCAAAGTGGATTTAAAAATAATAAACAAGAAGATAAAGAAATAGTAGACTGGGCTTTAAAGGCGACAGGAATATCAGAATTTAGAGATAGAAAAATAGAGGATTTATCTGGTGGGCAAAGACAAAGAGCATGGATTGCTATGGCTTTAGCACAACAAACAGATATACTTCTTTTAGATGAGCCAACAACATATTTAGACTTAGCTCATCAATTAGAAGTATTAGAAGTATTAGATGAATTAAACAAAAAATACAATACAACAATAGTTATGGTAATACACGAACTTAACAATGCAGCGAGATTTGCAGACCATATGATAGGTGTTAAAAAAGGTAAAATATGCTGCAAAGGAACTGCTGAAGAAGTTATGACAAAAGAAAATCTTAGAGAACTATTCAACATAGACAGTGAAATAGTTACAGATCCTAGAACTAAAAAACCAGTTTGTATAACTTACGATATGGTTAGATAGGAGATGGCATGGATAATTTAGCAAAAGATAAAACAAGTAAATTATTAGTTAAGTATTCAATTCCAGCAATAATAGCAATGGTTGTAACTTGTTTATATAACACAGCTGATAGAGCGTTTATAGGTTCTATGGAAGGTGTTGGAGCATATGCTATTTCTGGTCTTGGAGTTACAATGCCACTATTCACATTAATAGGCGCGTTCGGAGTTGCAGTATCTGTTGGTGGAAGTACTAATATATCTATAAAGTTAGGAGCAAAGGAAAAAGAAGAGGCTGAAAGACTTCTTGGAAATACATTTGCGCTAGAGCTTTTAGGTGGTTTTGTAATTATGGTTTTAGGGTTAGTATTTATAGACCAAATTTTATATGCATTTGGGGCTAGTGCAAAAACTCTACCATATGCAAAAGATTATATGAGTGTAATATTATTAGGAGCTGTAGTAAATCTATCTGGATTTAGTTTGAATGGAGCGATAAGAGCAGATGGAAGGCCAAAACTAGCAGCAACAATTATGATAGTTTGTTCTTTACTAAACTTAGTATTTGACCCATTATTTATATTCTATTTTGGATTTGGAATAAAGGGTGCAGCAATAGGAACAGTTATATGTCAACTTATAAACTTTATATGGACAACTTATTACTTTACAAAAGGTAATTCTAATTTAAAGCTTAGGCTAAAAAATATTAGATTAAAAAAAGAAGCTGTAATTGCTATATTAACTATATCAATAACACCATTTTGTATGGAAGTTGTGACAGGATCTATACATCTTGTTACAAATAAATTCTTACAAGGTTATGGTGGAGATTTAGCAATAGGGGCAATGACGACTATAACTTCTATATTATTGATGTTTTTAATGCCTATATACGGACTTAGCCAAGGGATGCAGACTTTAATAGCGTATAACTTTGGAGCAAAAGAATACGAAAGAACGAAAAAAATACTACTTCAAGGGATGTTTGCAGCGTTTGTATTTTTATTTGTAGGATTTTTACTTACTAGATTTTTCCCAAATGTGTTTGTTAATATATTTACGAAAGATGCAGTATTAGAAAAAATCTGTTTAGAAGGAATAAAAATATATCTTATGACTTTACCACTTTTAGGAGTATGTGTGTTAGGACCGATATACTTCCAATCTATAGGTAAGATAAAACAATCTATGTTCCTTACATTGCTTAGACAAGTTATATTGTTTATACCTATAATAAGTGTAATCCCTAGATTTATAGGTATGAGTGGTGTATGGATGAGTCAGCCTATAGCTGATGTATTGGCAGCATTAATAATAGCAGTATTTTTAATTAAGGAAATAAAGTTTAATAATGAAAAAGATGATATAGTGAAAAAATCAGCTTAGATATAATAAATAATATATTTGAAAAATTTTTTGAATAAAAATTTTATTATAGTCTAAAATTAAATTATAATAGAAATAAGAAAATTATCCTAATAAATTATGTAGATATTTGTTAGGATAATTTTTTTAGAAATAATAAATAATAGAGTTTATTGGAGGGTATATGAATCTAAAAATTATTGATAAAACATTTGCAATATGTAAAGTAGAAGATTTTTCACAAATAAATTTAAATGATGAATTTATATTTGTAGGTAAAACTGATAATGAACTTTCAGTTGTTTGCGAAATGAAATCTATTCCAGATAACTGTACACATATAGACAGGGGATGGACAGGATTTAGAATAGAAGGAGTATTAGACTTTTCGCTTATAGGAATAATATCCAAATTATCTACTATACTAGCAGAAAATAAAATAGGTATTTTTACTGTTTCTACATATGACACAGATTATATATTAATAAAAAAAGAGAGTTTAGATGAAGCTAAAGAAGCTCTTAGAGAAAATGGGTATATAATTGATTAGAAACATAAAAATAAAAAATCTTATAAAAATTAATTTAGTTAAGGTTAATTTAAGTTTTTTAGTATACTATTATATCATAGTAAATAATATAAGCTAGTTGATAAAAAATGTTATTTAAACTTAAATAACTAATACTTAAAATAATTTTTTTGATGATTTTTTTAGTAATAACTCCCCGAAAAAAGGATGTGGCGGCGCATCCTTTTTTCTTGTTTAAATATATATCTTAAGAAAATTTTAATGAATATGTTTTAAAAAGGGTTTATAATTAAAAAGAACTAGACAATGGAGGGACAGTTATGAGACTTTTTCAAGTTATTAACTTAGCTAAAGAGTATTTAATATTAGGCTTAATGGGTTTAATTTTTATAGGAATAATGTATTTTTTATTTTTTAGAAGATTTTTTAAAAATCATGTTAAATCAAATATAAACAAAGTAATAGTGTTTTGTATCTTATTTTGTTATGTAGTAATAGTAATTGGAGCAACCATATTTATAAGACCAGGAGTATATGAACATGCTAATTTACATTTATTTAGTTCATATATAGAAGCATGGAATAATTATTCAAAGTCTTATTGGAGAAATATAATACTTAATATTTTGATGTTTGTACCATTTGGATTTTTACTTCCACTTTTTAGTGATAGATTTAGAAATTTTTTCTTAAGTATGAGTTTATCTTTATTATTTACTTTAGGGATAGAAGTAACTCAATATATAACTAAAAGAGGAATTTTTGAGGTAGATGATTTAATGAATAACTGGATAGGTGCGCTTATTGGATATAGTTTAATTATGTTTATCTTATTGATTTTTTCAAAACAAAAACCAAGGTTCAAAGCATTAAAATTAATTTTATGCATTTTACCATCAGCATTAACTATTATTATAGGATATAAAATAATGGATGCTTATAATAAACAAGAATTCGGGAATTTGAGCAGTAATTATAATTACATATATAATATGCAAAATGTAACTTTAAATAGTTATGTAGAATTAAATGATAACGATATTAAAAAGAAAAAAGTATATATTTCAGAGCAATATACTAAAGATGAAGCTCTCAAATTTGCTGAGAAGTTTTTTGAAAAATTAAATGCTAAATTAGATACATCAAATATAGATATTTATGATAATCAAGTAGTCTATAACTCAATAGATAATAGATATAGACTAGCTGTTCACTTAAGAGGTGGCACATATGACTTTACTGATTTTAAAAGTGATGAAAATATAATAAATCAAAATATGGATGAAGAGAGTATTAAAGAAGTATTGGAAAATTATAATATAGATGTATCTAAAGATGCAGAATTTGAAGAGGAAAAAGAAAATGAATCTTCATTATATAGATTTTCGATAGATTTAAAAGAAGAAGATGATAAATTAACCGATGGATATTTAAGTATAGATCAATATGATGATACAATCCATGTAAATAATTATATCTATCAATATGATGTTTGTGGCGAATATAAAATTATAAGTCAAGAAGAAGCTTATGAAAAAATAAAAAGTGGTGAGTTTAATACCTATGAATTATATGATATAGATTCAATAGTGATAAGAAGTGTTAAACTATGCTACCAAGTGGATAGTAAGGGATTTTATCAACCTGTTTATAGATTTGAATGTACTATAGATGGGGAAGGAAGACCAATATTTATACCAGCATTAGAAGAAATACAATAAAAAATTTATAGAAAAATGAATGTTTATAATAAAAGGGATGCAAATTAATTTTTGTATCCCTTTTAAATTTATACTATTAAATTAATCTAATATAGCAATAGCTCTAATTGAAGCACCATCAGAATCTATGAATTTTAGTGGAAGAGCACAAAATGTGAATAGATTATTTCCTATTTGATCCAAGTTACAAAGGTTTTCTATTATAACTAAATTATTTTTTAAAATTTTATGATGCATAGGTAAATCTTCTGAGTCAATTGATTCTATTGAAATAACATCAAGTCCAATTCCTTTTTTATTAGAACTTATTAAAAAGTCAGCAACCTCATCATTAATAACTGGAAATTTACCATAGTATTTTTCAGTATCCCAATATTTATCCCAATTTGTTTTAAATAATATAAATTCAGCTTCATCAATTATATTTTTATACTTATTTATATAAGATATATCTATTATGTCGCCTTCTGATAAATCGCTACAGTCTATAACTAAAGCTTTTCCAACAAATTTATCAGCAGGAAATTTATCGAGTGTGATACCATCTTCTCTGACATGTGCTGGAGCGTCCATATGTGTACCAGTATGAGAGTACATATTAAGTAGAGTTTCCCTAAATCCGTCTTGTTCAAAAGTACTAGCAGGGGATAATTGTGGTGGTTCTGTTCCAGGGAACACAGGCATATTAGGTTTTATAGTATGAGTTAGATCAATAACTTTCATAATAACCTCCTTAGATAATATAATTCGTTTTGTTAACTTATTTATATTTGAATCTCGACCCCGTTAGGGTTTACAATAGTTTCACCACAAAACAAATTCCCCCTAAAGAAAGGAGCCGAGAAAGTTGAAACCTACGGTTAAATG
>NZ_JAHLOQ010000061.1 GCF_018917435.1 Intestinibacter bartlettii | reverse complement strand
CCATCACCTTTTTTACCTAAACCATCAACGATATTTCTTAATTGTCTATCGTTCATGTCTACGCATCTTCTCCAAGTTATTCTCTTAGGATCTATTCTAAGTTCATTTCCTTGGTGAATGTGGTTGTCTACCATTGCAGCTAGTAAGTTGTTTGCAGCTCCTATTGCATGGAAGTCACCTGTAAAGTGTAAGTTTATATCTTCCATAGGAACAACTTGTGCATATCCTCCACCTGCTGCTCCACCTTTAACACCGAATACTGGTCCTAGAGAAGGTTCTCTTAATGCAACTAATACATTTTTACCTAATTTTTGTAAACCATCAGCTACACCTATAGTAGTAGTAGTTTTACCTTCTCCTGCTGGAGTTGGGTTGATAGCTGTAGTTAATATTAATTTAGCTTTTTTTCCACCATTATCTTTTTTAAGTAGATTATAGTCAACTTTAGCTTTATATTTACCATATAACTCTAAGTCATCTTCAGTTAATCCTAATTTTTTAGCAATTTCTCTTATATCTTGAGGTTTAGCTTCTTGAGCTATTTCAATATCTGATTTGAATCCCATAACAAACATCCTCCCACAATTTGAATTTTTAAAATAATAAACTTTTCAATAAATACTTTTATAAATCGAAATATACTATATTTCGACTTGTTATTATAAACATATTATAGTTCAATAATCATCAAATATATGTTGTTTTACCAACGTGATGTTATTTTTTTAACATGTTTTTTAATGCATTTTGTATATTTTATTTATCTATTTTTTGTAAATATACATGCCCTATATATTATACATATAACTCTATTTATAACAAGAACTTTTAACCTGTTTAAATCTAATCTATTAATTTTTATTCCTTAATTTAAGCAATAAAAAACTTTTTAAATTTATTTATAAAAAAGTGTATAATATTTTTTTTGCTGACAATAATATAAATGTATTCCTCATAATATTCCCCCAATATTATAAATACGTAAAAGAAGGCAAAGTAGATAATTCTAATTTGCCTTCTTTCTTTGCAAAAAAATAAGATTATCCTTAACGTATAAATAATCTTATTTAAATAAATATAAATAAACTATGTAATTAAATTATAGTACCAAAATTCTGTTTTTCCCACAATTTTATAAAATTTAATATTTTTGTAACAAATTTTCATTATGAACAAACATAATTATTTGTATAAAAAAACAGCCCCTAATATATAGGAGCTGTTTTTTCATCACTTTAAAGGGCTATTTTGTTAACCTAAATTAACTACTGAAATAATAATAGCATATTTTGTAAAGATTATCAATATAATTTGATATTAATTATCATTTTTTATTAATATATTTTATTTCAAGATATAGATACCCATTTTCATTTTTCAACATAGAATTTTATCCAAATAAATTTTAATCTTCTATAAAATAATTAAAGTCATCGCATCCTGACTCTGCAAAATCATATATTACATTTTGCTCAAAACACATAGCATCATCAAATGTTATATAATCTTTATAATTTGCAACCAATAATTTATTTATATAATCCCTATCTCTTTTAGAATAAGTTCCTACATATAATTTATCTTCCATCACATAATAGACTGCCTTTAAATCATTATTTATTATATATACATTTTCTTTTACATGGTTATTATTGAAATTAAATCTAGTGAAAAATACTCCTTCATCTAAATGACTTCTCATCATAAAAGGATTATCTCTATAAAATCTATCTACAAATTCATCGTATTTTTCTAAATTATAAATATCTACAAATTCATTTTTAGATATTTCATCAAATACTTGGAAATCATAAATAGGCTGTTTATCCGTAACAAATATAGATTTAATTTTATATTCATCATCTGCTAATTCTATATTAAATGCAATTTTACAAATATAGTATCCATCATTATCCTCATAAATTGCTTTACTTATATATTTCCCATTCCCTTTTTCATAAACTGTATTTTTAAGAAGGGTTCCGTTTATATTTGTAATATGCATATAAGCAGTTTCCTCATTTTTACAGAAATATCTAAGTGCTTTTCTATCCCATGCAACAAATCTCATTGTCATAAAGTTTATAAATTCTACTTCATTTGTTACTTTTCTACATATAATAGGAAACATTTCTTCCATAGTTAATTCTGTTTTATGATTTTCTATTATATCCATATAATATTCTTCACCTTCTGGAAGCGGTTTGCCGTACTCTATATTTTTTCTGCCAAAATACTGAACTAAAAATAAAGCTCTATCTTCAGATATAAATACTCTATTTTCACCTAATCCACCCATTAGTCTCTCTTCTTCCATATAGGCTTCTTCCTTTGTCGGATTTTCTAATCTGACATAATCACAAAATCCCAATCCTTCACAGTCTAGCAGAAAATATTCAAATACTTCATTTTCATCGTCACTATGTTTTATAACAAGTCCCATACTTCCCATAAGTCTTGATCTCGTTATTTTTGCATATTCAAAATTCATATATTTTTCCTCTCTAATTCAATTATTTTATTATGTAAAAATATTTATTTTTAATTATTAGTTTTATTTTTAGGTATAATACAAATATAATATATCATTTTAATTATATTTTATAGTCTTAGTATATTATTTACAAAAAATATAATATAATATAAGAAAGCATAATTAGGGGTGATCTTTATGAAAAATACAGCAGCCTTTTTTGATATCGACGGTACAATCTATAGGGATTCTCTTATGGTTGAGCACTTCAAGAAATTAATTAAATATGAAGTTGTTGATGAAAAAGCGTGGGTTGACAATACACGAGACATTTTTATGATTTGGGATAGGAGACAAGGAAATTATGATGATTATCTTCTAAATCTATGTGATTTATACGTAAAATCACTAATGGGATTAGACAAATCAGCAATAGATTTTGCAACAGACCAAGTAATAAAACTAAAAGCTGAAAGAGTTTATACTTATACTCGTTCTAGAATTAAGTGGCATTTATCACAAGGTCACAAAGTCATCTTTATCTCAGGTAGCCCTGATTTTCTAGTTAAAAAAATGGCAGAAAAATATAATGTTACAGATTATCGAGGCAGTATATATGTATTTAAAGATAATGCATTTACTGGTGAAGTTATACCTATGTGGGACTCTGTAAGCAAAAATAAAGCTATCGACGAACTTGTTGAAAAGTATAATTTAGACTTAAAACAGTCATATGCATATGGGGATACAAATGGGGATATCAATATGTTGAGAAGAGTTGGTAATCCTATTGCCATAAATCCTACAAAAGAACTTTTACTTCACATCAATCAAGATGAAACACTATCTAAAACTACTAAAATTATAGTAGAAAGAAAAGATATAATTTACTCTCTTGACTCAAGTGTTAAATTATATGAAAAAGATTTATAGAATTTAATCGAGGAGGATTAATTATGAAAAAAATATTTAATATTATAGAAATACTTAGTGACTTGAAAGAATTAGAAAAGAAAATATATCTAGACTCACCAGAATTATTCGTTGATTTTTCGGATAGAATTTCTGAAAATAACCTAGATGAAATGGTACTTTTCTTTGCAACTAAATACGATTATCTTTCAATAGTTAAATTTATCTTAAATAATGGTATAGTCAACTTGAATAATCCTTCTAAAAACCAACAATATGCTAATATAAAAGAACATATTTTAGCTGCTGCTGCACAATTTAATGCAAAGGATATTTATGACTATATATTATCTTTTGACAGCAATGAAAAAAACAAAGAAGAAGAAGATAATGCAGATGATGAATTAGAAACTTTCTTAAAAACTATGGGTGAAAAATTATCTGATTTATGTGGTCAAGTTGATTTAGGTGGAGCTTATTATGGTGGTCAAAATCAACAACCTAAGAAAGAAGAAAAACCAAAATCTGCACCTACTAAAAATAATAAAACTGAGACTGTTGAAAGTAATGAAAAACAAGATTCAAGTACTCAAGATAAAAATAAACAAGATCCAGTTTTAGCTAATGGTTATGAACCTAAATTTATATGTCCTAACTGTAGCTGTAATATTTTCGAATCTGGATATTCTACTATAGAAAAAGTAAATTATAAATATTCTAAAGATGAAAAAGGGTTAATAGTTACCTCTAAAGAACAAGAAAATGCCGTAAACTGCTCAAAATGTGGATACACTATAGAGCAATTAAACCCTGCATTTTTAGAAAATATCTGTACTGTTCAAAACTGTAAAAAATGTGGTAAAGACCTTACTTCAGCTGGTATAGTTGCAAAAATGAAAACTGAGTACGATAACGAATCTAATAGTTTCGTTACTTCAAAAAAAAGTTATCACTGTGCAGCATGTGACAATGAACTAACTGATTATCAAGTTAATTACTTTAAATTATAAAATACTTTAAACTGAATAATTTTAAAAAACTGTGAACTAAACAATATATTTTAGTATCACAGTTTTTTTATTGTTTTTATTCATTTCCATAATTTTACATACATTTGCCTTTGTGCTAAAATATAAGTAATTCCATACTATCAAAGTATGAATTTTTTACTTTAAAGGAGAAGTTTTATGAATATAAGAAATTTAATCGATAAGCTAGCGGAAACACACGTATTAAGCAAAGAAGAATTAGTTTATATTATAAAAAATATAAATGATGAAGATAGAAAATATCTACATGAGAAAGCGTCCTGTATTAGAGATAAATATTATGGCAAAAAGGTTTATTTGAGAGCGTTAATCGAGTTTACTAACTATTGTAAAAACGACTGCTATTATTGTGGAATTAGAAAATCAAATAAAAATGCTGATAGATATAGACTTTCTCTAGAGCAAATTATGGAATGTGCTGATATTGGTCATACACTAGGATATAACACTTATGTTTTACAAGGTGGTGAGGACCCATATTTTACAGATGATAGAATCGTCGAAATAGTAAAAGCTATAAAATCAAAATATCCAGATTGTGCAGTTACGCTATCTATAGGTGAAAAAAGCTATGAATCTTATAAAAAATATTATGATGCTGGTGCTGATAGATACTTACTTAGACATGAAACTGCAAATGAAGAACATTATAAAAAATTACATCCAGAAAAAATGGAATTATCAAATAGAATCCAATGTCTAAGAAACTTAAAGGAAATTGGATATCAAATAGGTGCTGGATTTATGGTTCACTCACCTTATCAAACACCAGAAATTTTAGCTGAGGATTTGCTATTCTTAAAAGAATTAGATCCTCATATGGTGGGAATCGGTCCATTTATTCCTCATCATGATACTCAATTTAAAGATGAACCTGCAGGAACTGTTGAAGAAACTACTCTTATGCTGTCATTAATCAGATTGCTACTTCCTACTTGCTTGTTACCAGCTACTACAGCATTAGGAACAATAGATCCAGTAGGACGTGAAAAGGGATTTGATGCAGGTGCAAATGTTGCCATGCCAAACTTATCACCTACTTCTTCTAGAAAAAAATATGAACTTTATGATAATAAAATATGTACAGGTGATGAAGCTGCAGAATGTCGTCACTGTATTGAAAATAGAATAAATTTAGCAGGATATGAATTAGATATGTCTCGTGGAGACAATGTAACTTGGACAAGAAAATAATATAAACAATGGCCTAATTATTAATAAAAATATTAACTTACTTTTTATTAATAGTTAGGCCTTGCTTTTGCTCAAAAAATAGCTGGAATAACTTTAAATAAAGTAATTCCAGCTATTTTGTTAGTTATTATGCTTGTATTTATATACTAACTAAGGGATATCATTATTATTAATTATTTTAGGGTATGGCAAGCTTTTGTCATAGCTTGCCATGATAGTGAGTTTATGTTTTGTATTTTGTATAGTTATTTTTTATCATAAATCTATTCAAATAATGCTGTTGATAGATATCTTTCACCAGTGTCTGGTAATAAAACAACTATATTTTTACCTTTATTTTCAGGTCTTTTAGCTAATTCTGTTGCTGCATGTATTGATGCACCAGCTGATATACCAACTAATAAACCTTCTGATTTTGCTACTGCTCTTGATGCATTGAATGCATCATCATTTTCAACAGGTATTATTTCATCTATTATGTCTAAATCTAAAACTTTAGGCACGAATCCTGCACCTATACCTTGAATCTTATGAGGTCCTGGTTTATGTCCAGAAAGTACAGCTGATGTAGCTGGTTCTACTGCAACTATTTTTGCATTTGGATTTTGAGATTTTATATATTTTCCTATACCAGTAACTGTACCACCTGTACCGACACCTGCTACAAATATATCTACTTTGCCATCAGTATCTCTCCAAATTTCTGGTCCAGTAGTTTCAAAATGTATTTTAGGGTTAGCTTCATTTTCAAATTGTTGAGGAATGAATGCATTTCCATACTCTTCTTTTAATGCTTCTGCTTTTGCAATGGCACCCTTCATACCTTCTGCTCCTGGTGTTAATACTACTTCTGCTCCTAATGCAGCAACTATTCTTCTTCTTTCTATACTCATTGTTTCTGGCATAGTAAGTATTAAATGTAGTCCTTTAGTTGCAGTGACAAATGCTAATCCTATACCAGTGTTACCGCTAGTAGGTTCTATTATCACTGTATCTTTATTTATTTTTCCTTCTTTAATAGCAGTTTCTATCATTGCATTTGCAACTCTATCTTTTACACTTCCAAGTGGATTGAAATATTCAAGTTTTGCTATTAAATTTGCTTCTAAATTGTTTTCATCTCTATAAGTTCCAAGTTCAAGTAAAGGTGTGTTTCCTATTAAATCAGTTAATTTTTTAGCTATTTTAGACATTTTATTTTTCCTCCTAAAGATTTTTCAATCTTTTTATATATAAATCTACTATTTAACAGCTTTAAATGCTTCTTCTAAATCTTGTATAATGTCATCTATATGTTCTGTTCCTATTGATAAACGTATAGTATTTGGTTTTATACCACAAGCTAATAATTCTTCCTCATTTAATTGAGCATGTGTTGTAGATGCTGGATGTATCACTAATGATTTAACATCAGCTACATTAGCAAGTAATGAGAATAATTCAAGATTGTCTATAAAATCTTTTGCTTTTTGAGCATCCCCTTTAATTTCAAAAGTGAATATTGAACCTCCGCCATTAGGGAAGTATTTTTTGTATAATTCTTGTTGCTTAGGATCATCTGTTATAGATGGATGATGCACTTTTTCAACTTGTGGGTGATTATTTAAATACTCAACAACTTTTAATGCATTTTCTACATGTCTTTCAACTCTTAATGATAAAGTTTCTAATCCTTGTAAGAAGAAGAAAGCATGGAATGGTGAAAGTGTAGCACCTGTATCTCTAAGTAATATTGCTCTTATTTTTGTTACGAAAGCTGCTGGCCCAGCTGCTTTTGTAAAGCTTACTCCATGATAGCTTGGGTTTGGTTCAACTAAACTTGGGAATTTTCCTGATGCTTCCCAGTCGAATTTACCTCCGTCTACTATAACTCCACCAATTGTTGTTCCATGACCTCCTATAAACTTAGTTGCTGAGTGAACAACTATATCTGCCCCATGTTCTATCGGTCTTATTAAATAAGGTGTTCCGAAAGTATTATCTATTACTAGTGGTATTTTATTGTCATGTGCTATTTTTGCTATTGCTTCTATATCAACTACATCTGAGTTTGGATTTCCTAATGTTTCTATAAATACTGCTTTAGTATTTTCTTGTATTGCATCTTCTATTGATTTTAAATCTGCTGGATCAACAAATGTTGTTTTTACTCCGTATTCTGGGAAAGTGTGTTCTAAGTAATTGTATGTTCCACCATAAATGTTATTAGCTGCTACTATGTGATCTCCACTTTGCGCTAAGTTTTGGAATGTATAAGATAATGCTGCTGCCCCTGAAGCTACAGCTAATGCTGCTACCCCACCTTCAAGTGCTGCCATTCTTTGTTCAAATACATCTTCTGTTGGGTTTGTTAATCTTCCGTATATATTACCTGCATCGCTTAATCCAAATCTAGCTGCTGCATGATCGCAATTTTTAAATACATATGAAGATGTTTGGTATATTGGTACTGCTCTTGCATCTGTTACTGGGTCTGGTGTTTCTTGCCCTACATGAAGTTGTAATGTTTCAAATTTTAAATTTCTTTCTTTTCTACTTATTTTGTTTGCCATTTTAATTATCCCCCTGTATATATCATACTAATTTATTTACATTTCTTATTATTCAATTCCTACTTATTTGGTATGGTTTAATAATAGTCGATAATTCCTACTATGTCAATAGGAATTATGGTAAATTTTTCTATTCTTTCAAAAATAAAAAAAACTGCCTAAAATCTTTATCATTTTAAGCAGTTTTTCATAATTACTAAATAATATAATTACTATTTTTATTTATTTGCCACTGTACTAAGTCTTCAAGAGTAACATTATCAACAACATCACTTATTGCTTTATCTAACATCTTCCATAACTCCAAAGTTGCACATTGAGCCTGTCTGGTACATTGATTTACCTCATCATCCAAACAAGCAACAGGACTTAAACTTCCTTCTGTCAATCTTAATATCATCCCCACTGTATATTCTCTTGGATGTCTTGCTAGTCTGTGTCCTCCTTGGGGACCTCTAACACTTTTTATATATCCAGCTCTATTAAGTATTGATATTATTTGTTCTAAATATTTATCAGAGATTTCCTGTCTTTTTGCTATATCTCTTATTCTTATGCATTTTCCTTCGTCATTTATGGCTAAATCAATCATTAGACGTAATGCATATCTTCCCTTTGTTGAAATTTTCAAATTACCCATCTCCTTACATAAAATATTCCCTTAATCTGTATAATATAAAAATTTCTATAATTTACAAACATTTCATATATTATTATTTAGTATAACACATTTTTTTGAACAAACAAAAAGGACCCTTTATATTTTTTTTGGAGGGGTCCTATCCGTTAGGTTTGGTATATTATTTTTATTGCTCTAAAGCTATGGATAATTTCTATTTTTATAATATAATTATATTAATTAAATATCATATAATTATATTGATTTAAAATTTATATTGTTTAATTTAACAATATCTTATTTTTTCTAGTTTCATTTGCTTAACTAATTATTTTCAATTATAATTATATCGTTGAGATAGCTTTATTTCTATCAGTATCTTAACGAAAAAATATCAGTATATTAACATAGAGTCTTGCAGAATTAATTTATAGTTTTACAAATTTATAAGAATAAGCATCAATGAACTTTTAATAATTTTAAATTTGCGCAGCAAAAATAAAACTACTAAAATAGTAATTTTTTTA
>NZ_JAHLOQ010000060.1 GCF_018917435.1 Intestinibacter bartlettii | reverse complement strand
TAAAAAAATTACTATTTTAGTAGTTTTATTTTTGCTGCGCAAATTTAAAATTATTAAAAGTTCATTGATGCTTATTCTTATAAATTTGTAAAACTATAAATTAATTCTGCAAGACTCTAAATAACCAATTACATGAAAATACGATATATTATCACGTAAAACAATGTGAATACTAGCATAGAAGTTAGCGATGTTGCATATAATATTTTGTTAGTTCTTGCTATATCTTCCACTTCTATTTCTCTAGTTTTATCTCCAATAGTTGGTTTATATACTGTTTCTCCAAAATAAACATTTGTACCACCCAATTGGATTCCTAATGCTCCTGCAACTGCACCTTCTGAAAATGCACAGTTAGGACTTTTATGATTTTTTCTATCTCTAATTGCAATTTTAAAGCAATTTTTATAATCATTTCTCAAGAAAAAGTTACCTATAGTAAATAAAATAACTGATAGTCTTGATGGAATATAATTAGCTATATCATCAATTTTTGCTGAAGCAAAACCTATATGAAGATATTTTTCATTTTTATATCCTACTGTAGAATCTAAAGTATTAATTGCCTTATAAGTCATTGCAAATGGTGCTGCAAGTGATATCCCTCCAAGAGTTAATCCTGCACCTACAAATGCATAAAATAACGGTGAAATTAATCCATCTACTGTATTTTCTGCCACTGTTTCCACTGTTGCCCTTATTATTTCTTTTTCACTTAGATTTTCAGTATCTCTACCTACTATATAAGACAATTGAATTCTAGATTTCTTAATGTCTCCTGTTTTTAATACCTCATAAATTTTTTTAGCTTCATCTTTTAAACATTTTGTAGCTAAAGTCGTATAAATCACGATTGAGTTTATTATAACATAAATCGCTATGTTAAATCTTGCCAATTTCGTAATCATATATGTTACTAAAAATGTTGTTCCCACCGTTACAAACCATAAGAAAAACCCACCTATCTTTAATCCTTTGTCTGTCTTAGCTATTTTCCTTATAAAATTCTCTACAATCTTTATTAATTTTCCTATATACTTTACTGGATGAGGAAAAGAATAAGGATCTCCTATAATTAAATCTGTAATGTATCCTATGTATAATGATAATATATTCATTTTATTTGTTTCCTTTTTCTAAAAAGTTTGCTACACAATCTAAATTGTTGTAAAAATGAGTATGTAAGTAAGTTGCTAAAGTATTTCCACTACTATACCCTCCATCCCATCTATCAACTACTATTCCATTTCTTTCTTTTGTCATCTCATATGCACATGGTTCCTCGCTTTTAAATATTGAATGATGGAATTCGTGTCCTTTTATAACTTGACCTTTTTTAGCTAAAACTGTATCTACTTTTGCTTTTCCATTGCAGTATCCAAATCTTTTTAATGAAGAAGTCATTACACTTGTTCCTTTAAATATTCCAACCATATCAAATAACTCTTTGTTTTGGTCTTCTAGTTTTTCTCCTAGATACATCAAACCCCCACACTCTGCATATATCGGTATATTATTTTTATGAGCATTTAATATAGATTCTCTCATAGATTTATTGTTGTGTAGTTCTTTTGGGAAGATTTCTGGGAATCCTCCACCTATGTATATATAATCAGCATTTGGTACTTCTTTATCATTCATTGGACTAAAGTATTTTATCTCTAAACCTAGCTTTTCTAACAGTTCTATATTTTCTCTATAGTAGAAATTAAATGCTTTGTCATATGCAATGGCTATTGATTTATTTTCTATTTTATGTTCATTTATAAATCTTTCTAAATCAAAACTACTTTCTATCTCTTCTGTTTCTGATAATTCTATTATTCTATCAACATCTATGTATTTTTCAATTTCATCTGCTAAATTATCAAATTTCTGTTTTAAAGAATCCATTTCAACACTTGGTATAAGGCCTAGGTGTCTAGATTCTAGTGAAAAGTTTTTGTTTGGTGGAAAGTAACCTAAAACTTCTATTCCTGTATATTTCTCAATTGCACTTTTTAAGGTCTTATAATGACTTTCGCTCTTTACATTATTTGTTATAACACCTTTTATATTTACATCTGTATCTAACATCTTATATCCTAAAACCATAGCTGCTGCCGATGCTGCCATAGCTTTTGCATTTATAACTAAAATTACTGGTGCTTTTAATATTTTTGATGTATAAGAACTTGTACAATCGTTTAAATCTATTCCATATCCATCATAAAGTCCCATTACACCTTCTACAACAGATATATCAGCATCTTTAGAAGCTTCTTTTACAATATACTTAATTTTTTCATCTTCAAGCATATATGAATCTAAATTTCTAGAATATCTCCCTGTTATAAAAGTATGGTAAGAAGGATCTATATAATCAGGTCCTACTTTAAATGGTTGCACTTTTAAATTTCGTTTTGTAAGTGCTTGCATTATACCTAATGAAATAGTCGTCTTTCCTACACCGCTATTTGTTCCTGCAATCAATATCTTTTTCATTTCTATCACCTATTGTCCATTATTTTCTTCATGTTCTTGCATTATTTGATAAATTTTATCTATATCCAGATGCTCCCTTAAGAAATCAGCTAGTCTATCATATTCTTTATCTTTGAATTCTCTAAATGATTTTACCTTGCTATCTATTCTTTCTAAGCCCTTCATTTCTCTTATGTTATTTAAAATAGTTCTAGTAAAATCTATATCATCAAATATGCCATGAAGATATGTTCCCAAAACATTACATTCGGAATTTACGCTTCCTTCTGTGTAATTAACCTTTTGGCCTAATTTTTCTGTAATAGTGCATAGATTTTTAATTCCGTCACCTCTATCGGTAATTCCCATATGTATCTCATAACCTTTAACTTTTTTACCTTCTAGGTTAGCAAAATAGCCATTTAAATCTTTATCTATAATAGCATCTACTTGGGTTGTAGTTTTTTCAAGTTCAAAAGTTGTTTCAGTATCTAAAAGACCAATTCCCTCTACTTCTTCTAAATCACTCTCTACATGATATGGGTCTTTTAATTTTTTACCTAACATTTGATATCCACCACAAATACCTACAACTAATTTTCCTCTTCTGTGTAATTCTTTTATCTGTTCTTCTAGACCATTTTTTCTTAAAAACATTAAATCATCCACAGTACTTTTTGTTCCTGGAATAATTACTATATCAGGATTTCCTAAAGATTCTCCATAGTCTACATATCTAATACTTACATCTTCTTGTGTTTCAAATATATTGAAATCTGTAAAATTAGACATATGAGGTGTTCTAACTATTTCTATATGAATATCATTTATTCCCATTTGCTTTTTAAATCTTGTAGTTACGCTATCTTCATCTTCAATTTTTATATCGCAATAAGGGACAACACCTAAAACAGGAACTTTTATTATTTCCTCTAACATTTTTACTCCAGAATCTAAAAGTTCTTTTCTCCCCCTAAACTTATTTATTATTACCCCTTTTACTCTTTTTCTATCTTCTTCACTTAATAAAAGCATGGTTCCAGCAAGTGATGCAAACACTCCACCTCTATCAATGTCACCAACTAATATTACTGGTGCATCTGCAATTTGTGCCATACCCATATTAGATATATCTCTTTCCATTAAATTAATTTCTGCTGCACTTCCTGCACCTTCCATAACTACTATGTCGTACTTTTCTTCAAATTCTTTAAATATATCTCCTAATACATCCATCAGCTTTAGCTTATATTCATGGTATTCTGGAGAACTCATATCCCCTACTACTTTACCTCTTACAATAACTTGACTTTTGTTATTTCCTGATGGTTTAAGCAATATTGGATTCATATCTGCTATTGGTTCCAAACCGCAAGCTTCTGCCTGTGAAACTTGTGCTCGTCCCATTTCTAAACCTTCTTTTGTTATGAATGAATTAAGAGCCATATTTTGAGATTTGAAAGGAGTTACACTGTATCCATCTTGTTTAAATATTCTTCCTAAACCTGTAACTATTGTACTTTTTCCGACATTAGATGCAGTTCCTTGAAACATTATTTTCTTACTCATAGCCTGTCCCCTTTTCTATTTCCAAGTGTTATAATATTTTAACTAATTAATATCTATTAGCAAAATTAAAACTTTAAAATCTAACAAAAAATCCTAACAACAAGGTTAGGATTTTTTATCTATAAAAACAAAATCTTCACCCCGAGATTTTAACTCTAATAAATTAATTAACTTCGGTATCCTGACTTAACTTCATCCTACTCCTATACCTTCCCATTTTTTCAAACAGTGGTTTCTATAGTTTCATCCGTTTCACAGTAGCGGGGGCTGTAAAGGCTTCTACCTTTTTCCCTAAGATAAATTAATCTAATATTCTATTTTAAAAAACTTGTGTCATTTAACTTATTAATAACTGCAAATCCATTGTCAATTTCAACAACACTCACTGATGCATTGTCAATTTTAAAATTCCAGTGATATTCAAAAGTATTTGAGATTAAATATGTTAAAACATTTCTTATTGTTCCTGCATGAGAACACACTAAAATTGTTTCATTCTCATCAGCATCATCCAAAATACATTGTATTTCTTTAGATACCCTTTCAAAACAATCAATCAAGTTTTCTCCATTTGGATATGTATATTCATATCCTTCTTCTATCATTTTATTAAATTCATCAGGATAATTTTTTTGTATATCTTTGAAGTCTTTTCCTTCAAAGTCTCCAAAGCTAATTTCTTTTAAATCTTCACTTTCTTGTACTTCTATTGAATTTATTTCAGCTAAATATTTTACAGTTTCCTTAGTTCTACTTGATGTAGTAGTATAAATTCTATCGATTTTTTCATGTTCTAAAAAATCAGTAATTTTTTTTATTTGTAATTTTCCTTCTTCACTTACTTTACTATCTATATGGCCAGATAATTTAGCAAGTTTGTTATCCTCTGTAAGTACATGGCGTACTAAAATTAATTTTTTCATCCTTATCTCTCCTTACAGTGTTAAATTACTGAGATTAACATATAAGTATATATTAAGAAAAATACTTCTCCAAGTTCTATTGTGCAACCTAATATGTCTCCTGTTACACCATCAATCTTTTTATATACATGTCTTTTAAACAACAATGCAAATACTATTATAAATATAATTGAGCTTAAAACTTTTGCAATCATTGTAATTGGTTGTAAGAAAATAAATTTACCTATAAGTATAATTAAAGCTGCAGAATATACTATTCCTGTTATAAGCATTCCCATAGTACATTTTCCTATAAATAAATTACCCATACCTTTTGCTCTTGGAGTCACAGTTTTATAAGTCATTATCATAACTCCAATTCTACCTATAACTGGCATGAATATAACCAACCATAATAAATTATTTCGTACTAAACTATTGATAAATCCTATTTTTAATAGTATTAAAAACATTATTGCAAGAAGAGAGTTTGTTCCTAATCTAGAATCTTTCATTATTTCTAGAATTCGTTCTTTGTCTCTATTGCTGTATATTGCATCAAATGTATCACCTAATCCATCTATATGAAGTCCTCCAGTTATCAAAACTTCTATAAGAGTGATAACTATAGCACTTATAAATGGATCAAATATAGTTAATGAAAGCCACCCAAACAAATAAGTTATTACACCGATTACAAAACCTACTAATGGGAAATACACTATTGATTTATGAAATTCTTCATCAAATCCAGTTTCTATTCTTATAGGTATTCTAGTCATAAATTGTAGTATTGAAATAAATCTATTCATGTTTCTTTATCCTTTTATCTTTGTAGGAATTCCACAAACTGTGAAATAAACCTCATCGCTTAATCTTCCAAGCATTTGATTTATTCTTCCTACAAAATCACAATAAACTCTACCTAATTTGTAACTAGGAACTACTCCTAATCCAACTTCATTTGTAACCATAACAAAATATAAATCAGTTTTTCTAACTTCTTCTATCAATTTATTAACTTGATCTTTTATATAAGCTTCTAACTCATTTATTTCTTGTTCAGTAGCATTGTCCACATCTATACCATCTGCAAACATTAAATTATTTACTAATAATGTTATACAGTCTAAAATAACTGTTTGATGATTTTCACCTATCTCTTTTATTATCTTATAAATGTCTTTATAAATTTCATATGTCTTCCACTCTTTAGGTCTATTTTGTTGGTGTTTTCTAACTCTTTCTTTCATTTCATCGTCAAAAGCGACTGATGTTGCAATATAAGCAGTACTATTATTTTGTTCTTTACATAGAGATTCTGCAAATCCACTTTTTCCGGATCTTGCACCACCTGTAACTAAAATAACTTTGCTCATACTTTTCTCCTTAATGTTTAATTACATCCCCATATCAACTTCATCAAAAGTTAGCATGTTTTTATAAACATAGTTTGCAGCTTCTATCATATTAAATGCTAAAGCAGCTCCACTACCTTCACCTAGTCTCATGTCCATTTTTAAGAATGGATCTAATCCTAATAGTTCTAATGCTTTTTTAGCTCCTGGTTCTGCTGAATAATGTGATGCTATCATATAGTCCTTACATCTTGGATTTATGTTAACAGCGATTAAAGCTGCAGCATAAGATATAAATCCATCTAAAACAACTGGTACTCTATTTGCACTACAACCTAATATAACTCCGGCCATTGAACCTATTTCAAATCCACCAACTTTTTGTAATATATCAATTCCATCTGTTGGATTTGGTTGATTTACTTCTATTGCAGTTCTTATTACTTGTGCTTTATGTGCTAATAATTCCTTTTTAAGACCTGCACCCATTCCTGTAACTTCTTGTGGGTCACATCCAGCAATTACAGATATTATAGCAGCAGATGGAGTTGTATTTGCTATCCCCATTTCTCCTATACCTATAACTTTATAATCTTCTTGTATATATTTTTCTGACATTTCTATTCCGATTTCAACTGCTCTTATAGCTTCTTGTCTTGTCATTGCAGGACCTTTAGCCATATTAGATGTACTTTTTCTTATTTTACAATCAATTACACCTTCTATTGGTTCATCACAGTTAATACCTACATCTATTAATTGAACATCAGAACCTACAAATTTAGAAATTGTTCCTACTCCATTAATTTTCTTTGGAAAATTCATAGATTGTAAAAGTGTTATATTTTGATTATTTGGAGCTACGCCTTCCTCATATACACCATGATCACAGGCAAAAGATAAAACTATTTTTTTTGTAGTATCGAAGTACTTACTTCCATATATACCAGCTAATTGAATACTAATATCTTCTAGCTTTCCTAGGCTCCCTTGTGGTTTTATTAATCTGTCTTGTCTAGCTTGTGCTTGTTCCATAAAACGAGTATCTAGCGGATAAATATTTTTGCATATACTTTCAATCAAACTCATTATATGTCCTCCCTCTGAATTTTAATTAGATATTGTCGAAAAATAAATAAAATTAATCCTAGCCAATAAGGCTAGGTTTAATTTATTAAATATATCTATTATAAATTATATAAACTAATTTCCAAAGTTTCTACTAATTTCGTTAGAATTTTATAATTTAAATTGTATTTTTTTGCCATAAATATATTATTTTATAGTAAAAAGTTTGATTTTGCTTTTATTTTATAAATTATGGCAAGCTTTTAAAGCTTCATAGTTACATTTTATAGTATGCTCTATATCTTCATCTGTATGTGCATAAGATAAGAACATTGCCTCATATTGACTTGGGGCTATTAATATTCCTCTATCTAACATTTCTTTGAAATATTGATTGAATTTATCAATATCAGATTTAGTAGCATCATCAAAGTTTTGAACTGGACCTGATGTAAAGAATAAACAAACTAATGAACCAGCTCTATTTACAGTATAGTCTAATCCTAATTTTTTAAGGTTATTTTGGATTCCCTCTTGTAGCATTTTTCCTTTTCTATCTAGTTCAGCATATATATCTTTGTGATCTCTTAATGTTTCTAAGTTTTTCTTTCCTAAGAACATTGCAAGAGGATTTCCTGATAGTGTACCAGCTTGGTAAACAGGTCCTACTGGAGATACGCATGACATTATTTCTTTTTTAGCACCATATGCTCCAACTGGCATACCTGCACCTATTATTTTACCGAAACAAACCATGTCTGGTTCAACACCGAAGTATCCAATTGAACTGTTATAAGCTAATCTAAAACCAGTTATAACTTCATCGAATATTAAAACTGTTTTATATTCTGTACATATATCTCTTAAACCTTGTATAAATTCTTGAGTTCCTGGAACAACCCCCATATTTCCTGATACAGTTTCAACTATTACTGCTGCTATGTCGTCACCTTGTTCTTCAAATACTCTTCTTACATCATCCATATCATTATATCTGCAAACTAAAGTATTTTTTACTACGTCAGCAGGTACTCCCGGACTTGTTGGAACACCAAAAGTTAAAGTTCCTGAACCTGATTGAACTAATAATCCATCAGAATGTCCATGGTAGCATCCTTCAAATTTAAGTATTTTATTTCTATTAGTATATCCTCTAGCTACTCTTAAAGCACTCATTGTTGCCTCTGTACCTGAGTTTACCATACGAACTTGGTCTATTGCAGGATATGCATCAACTATTATTTTAGCAACCTCTATTTCTATTTCTGTTGCAACCCCATAACTTGTTCCTCTCTTAGCCATTTCTTCTAGTCCTTCAGACATAAAATCTGGACTATGTCCTAACATAAGAGGTCCCCATGAACAAATATAATCTATATATTCATTTCCATCTACGTCTATTAATCTATCCCCATGTGCTTTATCGGCAAATATTGGAGCTAGTCCAACTGATTTAAATGCTCTAACTGGACTATTTACCCCTCCAGGAATATATTTTTCTGCTTCTTTAAATAATTGCTCTGATTTAGTATATTTCATTACCTCATATCCTCCATAAATTTATATTTCAAATAGATCCTCAATAACTTTTATATATTCTTCTCTTTGACCTTTATTTTTTACTTGTTTTAAATTCATAATAGGTTCTCTAATTACCCTTTTTAATGCAGAACCTAACATCTTATCGATTATTTTCTTTTCCCTTTGATTTAAATCGATTTTTCTAAAAATATATTCTAAAGTGTCTTCCTTAATTTCAATACATTTACTATTTAATGATTGTATTGTAGGATCCATGAAAGTCAAGTCTAACCATTCTATAAACTCATCAATTTTTATACTTATAATTTCCTGTGCTTTTTGGGCCAATTCACTTCTTTTTATATCATTTTGATCGTGAATTTCTTTTAAATCATCAATATCATATAATTCTACATAATCTAATTCATTTAATCTAGTATCTATATCTCTAGGTAATGCAATATCCATCATGTATATTTTCTTATTTAATTTAGGCATCTCATCATATTTTATTACTAAATGAGGTGAAGATGTAGCACTAACTATTATATCAATAGATTCTTGTTCTATTATTTTATGTCTGTCACAATATTCGATTGGAATTATATTGTCAAATTTACTTTCTATTTCTTTTGTTTTTTCAATATTTCTATTAGCTACATAAATATTTTTTATATTTTCTTCTTCTAAATGATTTAAAGTAAGCAAATTCATCTTACCCAATCCTATAATTAAAGCATTTTTACCTTCTAAAGTTCCTATTTTCTCTTTAAGTAGTTTTACCCCTATATAACTAATTGAAAGTGGTTGTTGCGATATCTTTGTTATAGTTTTGATTTCTTTAGATGTAGTTACTGCATCTCTAAATAATTTATTAAAGACCTTTTTTGTTGCACCTAATTTCATACAAAATTCGTGTGCATCTCTTACTTGCCCAAGAATTTGATCTTCCCCTAAAACAAGAGAGTCTAAACCTGCTGTAACATCAAATAAATGTTGAATTGCTTCTAAATTTGTCTTTTTGAATAAATATTGTTCTATATCTTTTACCCCAAAATATTCACTATAAAAATCTGATAATTCATTAACTTTTTCCTCTATATCTTCTGCATGTATATATATTTCACTTCGATTACAGGTAGACAAAATTACTATTTCATCAATATCTTTGTCTAATAGTATATTTATAGCTTCAATTTTTTTTGTATCAGTAAATGATACTGCTTCCCTAACATTTATTGGAGCTAAATTATGATTTACCCCTACAACTCCTATGTTCATATTATTCCTCCATATCTTCAGATTTTCCCTACTCAACACCTTAACCTATAGTTTTTATTTTATAACATATTATTATAAAAAAAAAGTAACATGTAATAAAAATAACAAAGTATTCATATAAAAGTAGTATTTTTTTTATTTTGACAAAATATACTTTATAAATTACAAATATATACATTATTTATTTTTAATAAAAAATAAGCCTGCCTAAATATAATAAATTTAGGCAGGCTAGAAAATTTAATTTTACTTGTTAATAAATTTTATATTATTTCTTGTTGTTTACTTTGAATAAAAATAAAAAAAGATTACGTGGCTACGTCTTACTCTCCCAGGCGGTTGCCCACCAAGTACCATCAGCGCTCAGGAGCTTAACTTCTGTGTTCGGAATGGGAACAGGTGTATCCTCCTTGCTATAATAACCACATAATCTTAAATTTGGAGCTGGTGATAGGAGTCGAACCTACAACCTGCTGATTACAAGTCAGCTGCTCTGCCATTGAGCCACACCAGCATATTTATTTAATTAGTACTTTCAAAATTGCTAACATTTAATGAATGAATTCATTTGGTCAAGTCCTCGATCTATTAGTATCAGTAAGCTAAATACATTACTGCACTTACACCTCTGACCTATCAACCAGGTAGTCTTCCTGGGATCTTAACCTTGCGGTGGGAAAT
>NZ_JAHLOQ010000059.1 GCF_018917435.1 Intestinibacter bartlettii | reverse complement strand
TATTAATTCTTTGCTTAAGTTACTCATAAAAATACTCCTTCCTGGCATTGACTTATATTTTTATCATTGCCATAAAGGAGTATTTATTTCATCATAAGCACAAATTATTTTACATTGTCAAAAATGGAGGTAACAAAAATGCTACCTCCATTTATACTATCTATCTTGATCAGTTACAACAAATACATATGGTACGTTTCTATAATGATCTCCATAATTTAAGCCATAACCTACCACAAATTTGTCTTCTATTGTGAATCCACAGTAATCAGGTACTAATTCTACTCTTCTTCTACTTGGTTTATCAAGTAGAACACAAGATTTTATACTTTTTGGATTTTTTTCTTTTAAATGTTTTAAAACATGATCCATAGTAAGAGCTGAATCTGTTATATCATCTACAACAAGTACATCGTAACCTTCTAAACTTCCTTTTATATCATTTACAACTTCTACATTTCCACTAGTAGAGAATCCATCTCCATAACTTTGTGTAGTCATAAAATCTATTTTTGTTTTTAAGTCGATAGCTCTAACTAAATCTGCACAAAATACGAAACTTCCTCTTAATAAAGATATAACCATTAAGTTTTTACCTTTATAATCTTCTGTTATTTGTGCTCCTAATTCTTTTATCCTTTTATTTAAATCTTCTTCTGAGCATAATACTTCCCAAACTTTTTTTTCTATATCCATTACTGTTCCTCCATAATTATTAATATATCTATTTTATAATGATTAATAAATTCTGTCTATATTAAATAAAGAATATAATTTCCTATGTATTATAAAAATTAGATTCATTATTAGTCTATCATCTTTTTGATATACGATTCAATTTCTTCTAAATCAGTTGCGTTTTTTATACTTTTAAATGTACCTTTATCAAAAATCAACTCTTCTTCACCTTCTAAAAATCCATACTTTTGACTATCTGAGAATCCATATTCAGCTAAATCTTGCAAATATAAAATACTACCTTCATCCTCAATATAAGATTTTTCATCATATTTTTTCATCATAAAAATACCATTCATTCCTATTCTTAAATTTGAAATTACTTCAGATTCTACTATATCTAATCCAATATGGATTGTGCATGGTATCAATACAGAAACTACTTGTCCAACTTCACAGTCACCTCTATAAACTTTCGTCACCTCTATTTGTGCAATAGAACGATAAATTGCTTCTCCATTTAATTGAATTCTTATATTATTGACATCTTTTACTTTTCCACCAATAATTGTAGTATTATTTTTCAAAAAAAACTCTTCTTCATTTAATTGTTCACTATTATAAGAATACTTTACTGGAGCTCTATCTATATATTCAGCACTTATATTTCCTACAGATTGTGCTAGTGTTATAGTGTCTTTATTTGATGACATATATATAAACATCCAAATGCATGTAAAAAGTATTGTTAATAAAACTTTTTTATTTATTTTTAATCTGTATTTTTTTTTATTTTCACTTAGATTATTTAACTTTCGTTTTGTAATCAAATGCTCTGATTTAAAAAAATCCTCGTCTATATCATTCATATAGTCTTCAATTTTTTTCCCCGCCATATTGTTAACCCTCTCTTTAACTTTCATGTAATATGATTAATTAATCCCAAATATTACTTTAATACTTTAATTAAATAATTAGTATAATACAGTATACACAAAAATCTTTATCTTTAGTAAAATTAGACATATGTTATTTCATGTAATTTTTACCAAATATTTTGTTTTAAAATAAAATAGAGGTAAAATGATTACGCTTCATTCATACCTCTATTTTATTCATTCATGTAAAGATTTTTTATTGCTAGCTAACTTATAAATAATTAAGTATTACTCTTTACAAATCTATTAAAATATTTCGATCTATTTAACTTTATTTATATCATTCATTACATCTATTATAACTTCATCAGTAACTTGCATTCCTTCATCACTTACTTTACCTAAGTTTTTGATAGATTGTTCTAGTTTATCTCCTACTATTCCATTTTTAGGAGGAACATGGAATCCTTGTTTTGCTATTATTGCACTTTGAACTGCTGCTGATGCTGCTGATGATAACTTAAGTGCACAACCTGCCTTTGCCCCATCACAAATCATACCACTTAGATTTGCTATCATATTTTCTATTGCTCCTTTTATGTGAGTCATGTCTCCATCCATTAACCAAGAGATCCCTGCTGCCGCTCCTGTTGATGCAGCAACTCCACATCCACAAACTGCAGATAATCTACCTGTGTAGTTTTTAATATACCCAGTCACTAAATGAGATATAGCTAATGCTTTTGCAAGTTTTTCGTCGCTTTGAGGGAATTTATTATTATATGCAACTATCGGAAGTATTGCAGTTAAACCATGGTTTCCACTTCCATTTGAACTCATAACAGGCATTTTTATTCCTGCCATTCTCGCATCTGATGCTGCAGCTGTTAACATCATCGCTTCTGTCATTAAGTCATCAGCCATATATCCTTCTTCTTTAGCCTTTTTAATTCCAAATCCAACACCTATACCTGCTTTATTTTCTAAACCATAATCTGCTATATCAAGGTTCATTTTTATACCATCTAATAAGAATTTGATATCTTCAAATTCCATTTTTTCAACGTTATTTACGATTTCTTCAACGTTAGTAGTATCCATTAAAGTTTCTTTTTTCTCAGTTACTATCTTTTCATCTACAGCTTTTGCACCTACATTGTTATTATAGTCTCCTGTATCAAGTAAAACTTCTTGATTTTTTTGTAGATATACAAAGTTGTCATGTTTTTCTTTTATAACTACTTTTGCTATGTTATTTTTACCTCTTAAATCTACTTCTATAAATACTTTATCTTTAGTTTGAGCTGGGACAACGTTTATTGGTGTTGTATCCATATACAGTTCAGATTCTTTTACTTGCGCTTCATCTAATGTTTCTAATACTGTTAATCCATTTTCTGAATGTCCACCCACAAATCCCATAGCAACAGCAATTTTTAAACCTAATCTTTCTGTTCCTGGAATTCCTACACACATCCCATTTTTATATATACTTGGACTTACTAAAATTCTATTTTCTACTATTTCTTCACCTAGTAATTCTTTTGCTTTCGCACAGGCTAATGCTACAGCAACTGGTTCTGTACAACCTAATGCTGGTTTTACCTCTGAAATTAATATATCTATTAATTCTTTTCTTATATCTCTCATTATTTTACCTCCTAAATAAACTAACTAAAAATCAATTATTATAATAATACAAATATAACTTTATTAATATATTTATTAGCATTTTTCATGCCAACCTTTTATTTCCATAAAAAATAATTTTTATTAAGCATTTTTAAGTAATATCTTAAAATATTTTAATAATTATCATTTTATATTTTGAAATTTTAAGCTATGTATTTATATGTTTTCTCAAAAAACAAAAAAATAATCTCAAAATGAGATTTTATCTCATTTTGAGATTATTTCTGATTTAGGTATACATTTATTCTATCCTTATATTTTTCTAGTTTTCTATACAGAGTTGCCCTTGATATTCCTAAGGCTTTTGCTGCAAGTTCCTTATCTTTCTTATAATCTTTATATTTATCTAGAGCCTTTTTTATCTCTCTTATTTCTAATTCCTCTAAAGTTCTAATTTGCCCTATATCATCATATTTTACATCATCTTCAACAGTTGTAAGTGACTTTGGAATACAATCCAACGTTAAAATTTTTGATTGTGACATATTTATACTATATTCTATTACATTTTGAAGTTCTCTAATATTCCCTGGCCAACTATAATTTATAAGAAGATGTTTTACATTATCATCTACTCCTAAAATTTCTTTGCCAAGTTTATTAGAATACTCATCTATCATATAATTGATTAATAAAGGTATATCTTCTCTACGTTCCCTAAGACTTGGTAATTTTATAGGAATTACATTCAATCTATAATATAAATCTTCTCTAAAAGAACCATTCTTAACCATATCCTCTAAATTTTTATTTGTAGCTGCAATTATTCTTACATCTATGAATATATTGCTCTTGCCGCCTATCTTATCTAATTCTCGTTCCTGTAGTACCCTAAGTAATTTAGCTTGTAAGTGCAAACTCATATCTCCTATTTCATCAAGAAATATTGTACCTTTATCTGCTAATTCAAATTTACCTAACTTACCACCTTTTTTGGCACCTGTAAAAGCACCTTCTTCGTATCCAAACAACTCACTTTCAAGCAAATTATCTGGAATTGCTGCACAGTTTACGGTTACAAAAGGCATATCCGCTCTATCGCTATGGTTATGTATAGATCTAGCAAATAATTCTTTGCCTGTCCCACTTTCGCCTGTAATCAATATCGTTGACATTGAGCGTGATGCTATAAGTGCATTTCGCTTTGTTTGGACAATAAGGTTGCTGCTTCCAATTATATTTTCCAAAGTTATCTTATACTCTTTATTCATCTTATTATAATTCTTTATTGCTTCTTTCTTTTCAATAAAATCTATAACATAACCTTTGAACTTACCTTTTATAATTATTTTATTTATATTATAAATGCCTTTGACATTACGTTGTCTTTTATTATAACTAAAGCTTCCCATTTTATATTTGCTAAAATTATTTTCATTTGTCCTTTTAATAAAATTCAAAACATCAAACATATTTTTATGTAGTAAATCGTTATCACTTAAATTAAATAGCTCTTTAAACTTATGATTATATTTATCTACATACCCATTTATATCTATAGAGATAACAGCCTTGTCCATGCTGTCTAATAGTATCTCCAGCTTTTTCTTCTCTACCTCAAGCTCTTCAGTTTTTATTTGTGCTTTTAATTTACCTGAAATCAGGTCTGCCATTTTCTTTAGGAAATTCATAAAATCATCTATATTATTTTTCATAATTTTTGATTGTTCTTCGTCAAATGCTATAAGGCCTATAACACCATATGACTTGCCATCTAATACTATTGGACAACATACTTCAGCAAATTCCTTGCATCCATGTATATGATCACAACTTTTGCAAATAGGACTATTTTTAGGATCCTCAATAAAAATACTAACTTGTTCTATAAATGATTTTTTAAATGCTGAATATCCATCTACCTTATCTCCAATTTTGCCTATGTATTTACCTGTTCCTGCAACTCTAACAAAATCTTCATCAACTATCGTTACATCTATATTAAGAACTGATAAGATTGCCTCTGCTATATTCTGTATGTCATTTTTAATATTTTCTAGTTCTTTCATTGTAATCATCCTTTATTTTATTGTTCATAAGTATATCTTTAATCTCTTTTAGAATCATAAATATTTTATTAAGTGTAAATTGAATACTTATAAGGATTACAAATAACATTATAATTGCCACTACTGTATAATTAATCGCCATAGAAAACCTCCTCTTTTGATTATTTTATAAACAAAAAATCCTCCATAATACTAGAGGATAAATTATATATTTCTTATCTATATTTTACATCTTTTGAATAATTTTTAACACTTAAATATTTGTATTTTCATCTTCTTCTATTTTCTTTATTTTTGAAACAGAAACTTCATAGGCAACTTTTTTTACTATATTTTCTTCATCAATTTTCTTTTCATATGACCTACTTTGTATTCTTCCCCACATTTGTATTCTATCCCCTACTTTTAAGTTTCTTGCAAACTTGGCATTACGTCCCCAAACAATAGAAGGTATATAATCTGATTTATTATAAGGTCTATTTATAGCTACTAATAAATCTGTTATTTCTCTGCCTAAAGGTGTTTTTCTATATACTGGACGTTTGCATATATATCCATCTAAAAAAATACTATTAGGATCTTTATTATCCTCTTCTTTTGGTTTTATTTCACGTACAAATACTGTTAAAATAAGTTTATTCTTTTCACCTACATTTTTATTGTATGATCTAAGCTGACCGGATACTGTAACAAGTTTATTATTTTCAAAATCTAATTCTTGTATCAGCCTTTCTGAAATCGTCATAGGCAAAATATCATAAGAATCACTTAATCTATTTATTTTTATTTTTGTATTAAAAAATTTTTCTCCAAATATCTCATGACTAAACTCCAAATTATTTTCAAGTTCCCCAGTTAGATTTACAATATTTGTATCGTCTTTCATAACTACCATATTTTTATCCCCCCGAATTGTTAATTCTTTCTTTATCATCTATACGTTATAAATATATTTAAAAAAAATCATATTTATTACATTTTATTTTTATGTACTCATTATTATTTCTTTCTTTGGACTCCAGATGAGTCTATGTAGTAATCTTTGTCGTACACTAAATCCGATACTTTTATCATGCTATACCCACTTTTTGAAAAATGTTTGACAATAGAATCTAAATAATCTTCAACGTTACTTCCTTCTCCATGGAATAATATTATTGAACCTGGTGAAGTATTTTGAGCGACTCTATCTATTATGTAAATATCTTTGATATTTTTCCAATCCATTGAATCAACATCCCAATTTATAACCTTATATCCTAAAGATTCACAAACTTTTACTCCATTTTCATTTATTTCTCCAAATGGTGGTCTAAATAAAGTTGTATCTTCTCCTGTTATAGCCTTAATTTTCTTAGAAGTAGACTCTAATTCTTCCTTCATCTTTTCTTCAGATATTTCATTAAAATAAGGATGTGAATAAGAATGGTTTCCTATTTCATGACCTCTATCATATATTTTCTTTACAACATCCTGATTTTTATCAACCCAATTACCAACTACAAAAAAAGTTGCTTTTACATTATACTTATCTAACACATCTAAAATTTCATCTATATTTCTCTCGTTATAAGAAATATCAAAAGTTAAAGCTATTTCTTTTTTCTTAGTATCTACTCTATATATTGGTATGTCCGCATTTTGCTCGTTTAAAAATATTTTTATACAATAAACCAAAGAAAAAATTAAAACTAATCCAAGTAAAAATAGTATTATGCTGCTTAAAAAAGCCCTCACTCTGGCAAACATTTCATCCTCCTCCAATCTTATATTAAAAATTTATTTTTTTATCTTAAAAAAAATAACTAATTTTTTAAATTTCCTAATAAAATCTTTATTATCATAAAAACTTTAAATATTAATCTCAATAAATGTATGGCAAACTATAAAAAATAACTTCATTTCTAGTTTTTTCAAGAATATAATATTTCGATTTGGAGAAATTATAAGTAACAACATTAAATAAAATGTTGATTAACTTAAGGAGGAATTTACTATGGCAAATTCTAATAACAGACAAGTTGTTCCTGAAGCTAAAGCTGCATTAAACCAAATGAAACTAGAAATAGCTAACGAATTAGGTATGGCTAACTATGACGCAGTTGATAAAGGTAATTTAACTGCAAGACAAAATGGCTATGTTGGTGGCTACATGACTAAGAAATTAGTTGAAATGGCTGAAAAACAAATGGCTGGAAAATAGCATAATAGTAAATTTTAATACTTGAGTATTAAAATCCCCTAAAAACTTTTAGGTGGATAACAAAAAGAAGAGGCTACCATTTGGTAGCCTTTTTTTCATTAAAAATATCTATTATAAAAAAATAAAATCTTTTTAAATTTAATGATTTATACCTTTTATTTTTCTATATTTTAGTTTAATATATTATTATAATAGTTTAGTGGAGGATGATAAATATGTTTGAAAATTCATCTGAAGAAACAGCTTACCACAAACTTTTAATCTTATATATTTTATATAAAATTAAAATGGATTTGACAAATTCTCAAATCACGCAAGTTGTTTTAGAAACTGAAATGATGAATTATTTCTCGCTGCAACAACTTTTATCTCAACTTATGGAATCAAAATTTCTAAAGATATATAAGGACTCTGACAAAGAGTATTATTGTCTAACTCAAAGGGGACTTGAAACATTGGAATCTCTTATGCTTAAAATTCCAATTGATTCAGCTAATAAGGTAGATCATTATATTAGACTAAACAAAGAAAGTTTATTAGCTGAAACACAGGTAAAATCTAGTTTTGTTAAGCAAAGCGAAAATGAATTCATCGTTAATCTTAGGGTAATTGAAAATCAGAGTAATTTAATTGACTTAAATTTAAATGTTTCTTCTGAAAAGCAAGCAAATCACATTTGTAATAATTGGAAAAAGAATGCTTCTCATATGTACGCTGAAGTAATAAATTTACTTACTACATATAAAAAGTAGCCTACAAACAAACTATTGTTGTAGGCTCTTTTCCTACGTGAATTACCTTCATCAATTGGTTTGTTTTTGTATCATATACTTTCACTTCATCATTTTCTGTATCAGATACAAATAGCCTACTATAATCTTTTGATATTTCTAATCCTTGGGGAATACCGTTTACTTTTATCTTACCTATATATTTACCCAACTTATAATCTAATATTTTTATCTGATTATATCCTAAATCACTTATATATACTCTTTCATCCTTATAGTTAAATCTTATTTGTACAGGTAATAATAACTCATAAAATGTATTTATAATTTCTAGATTATCTTCTTTTAATATTACTACTTTTCCGTCCAATGTAGACACATATATTTCTTTCTTTTTCTGATCTATTTCTAAATGCCAAGCTTTAAAATCAGTATCTATTTTTTTATAAATAATTTTATTTTCTATATCTATGCATACTATAGAATTTATACATGGAACATAAAGTTTTTTATTTTTTTGATCATAACCTAGTCCATGTGGCATGTCGTCTACACTAATCATAGTTACTGGTTCTAATGTATATTTATTAATTATATAAATGCTGTTTGTATCTTCATTAGATACGAATAACTCATCTTCGTGCATAAAAATTTGGCTCAAACTTCCTCCTACAGATACAGAATCTAAAATTTTCCCGCTAATAATATCTACCGCATAAAGTGTGCCATTTATCAGACTTGGTATAAAGATTTTTCCGTCCTGTTCATCTACACAAAAATGATGCGGATAAATATTATTATTTAACACAATTTCTCTTTCTGTTTCAAGAGTTTCGTAATCAACGATACTTATGCTATGTGACAAATAATTAGAAATATATATCTTCAAATTCTCCCTCCTTTCTCAAACTATACTACAATAAATATATTAATTTTTTTCATAAATTATAACCTTGTACTTGTCTATTTTATTAGATATATTTTTGTGCATTCAAATGAAAAATCCACCTTTCCATCATATCAATCACTGCTAAAAATATTTTTTAGCAAGTAAAAATATAATAAAAAGGTGGATTATAAAATATGTAAGTTTTTAAAAATCTTATCTATTATTCCCTTATTATTTCTTTCTTTGTATGTTTGTGAGGAGTTTTAACCCATACACCTTGTTGTCTCCATTTAAGTAAACCTACTAATTGAGTGTACATGTATGTTGTTCCAAAATATAACATTGCTAATATTGCTTTCAAGAAGTTTCTTTCTCTTCCGTCTTTCACTAGCGCATATACTAAAGTTATAATTAATGTATAAACTAAAAATACTATATTGAATATAGTTGTTGGTACAAATAATTGCATAAAAAATACTCCAAATGCATTAACTATTAGGCTAAAACCTGCTCTAGAAGCAATATAGTATATAGTTAAAATTAAAAGTGATATTCCTGCCAATAGTAATTGAACCCCTTTACCCATTCCAAATAAATATAATAATTGATCTATATATTTAAATTTACGTTCTTTAATGAAGGCTGTTGATAAATTTTTAAAATTATTAAATGCTACATACCAGTGCCCTTGAGACCAACGAGTTCTTTGTCTTATACTAACTTTTAAACCATCTGGTTTTTCATCATAAATTCTAGCATGGTGATTCCATAAAATTCTACCATGTGATTTTACGATTTCTATTTCCATTTCTAAGTCTTCTGTAAGAGATTTATAAGAAAAACCTCCATGTTCAAATAACCAGTCTAATCTTACTGCAAATCCTGTACCTCCAATTGCATTTGGTAAACCTAATCTATACTTTGCTAATTGGAAGAATCTATTAGTTACCCAGTAAGCACATGCATATCCTGTTGCCAGTATACTTGTAGTATTTTTAGAATCTAGATAAGTTTGAATAGCTTCTGGTTTACCCTTTTGTTGCCATTGTGAATTTAAATCTTTTAAAATATTGCTATCTACATAATTATCTGCATCTAATATCATTAATAAATCATATTTTTCTTGTAACTTTTCAAAACCTAATTCTCTTAATGCATATTGTAAACCTGCTGGCTTTCCAACACCTTCTCTTGCAAATTTTCCTTCTATAGTATCTACATGAGGTATTCCTATTTCTTTACAAATCTCTCCTGTTCTATCAGTAGAATTATCATTTACTACATAGATATCATATAAATTTTCATCATAATCAATTTTTCTTAAGTTACTAACTGTATCCGCGATTACATCTTCTTCATTGTGTGCAGCAACTAAAATTAAAAATCTAGTTTTATCTTCTAGTATTTCATAATCTCTTTCTACTTTTCCATATCCCCATAAAGAAATTATTGCTGCATATATATTTTGTATTAACATATATGCTGATGTTATTAATAAACAAACTGATACAATTTTAATTAATACTATAAATACATTCTCCATTAATACTCTCCTTTTTAATACGTATTATTTTGCATTTTTGATTTTAATGCTATCTTATATATTCCCCATTAGATTTTGTAGGTTATGTCTTCCAATCTCTCTACCACCAATTGTAATAATAACCTTTTTTTGCATTTTCGCCCTCCATTATATCACAAAATTATACACAAAACTTTATTTTCATACAAAATTTTCAAATATTTATATTAAACATAAATAATTATCCATATTCAAACTATCGAAATCTATAAAAAAAAGAGGGTAAAGATAGATATAAAGTGGACCCTTTGTCAAGGACACTAGAAAAAAAGGGTGGCTAAGCCGCCATTAAAAGCTGATTTCTGAATTGAACAGGAGTCAGCTTTTTTAAATTCCATTGGCATCTAAAATTAT
>NZ_JAHLOQ010000058.1 GCF_018917435.1 Intestinibacter bartlettii | reverse complement strand
TTGTATAGTATTGTGTTTGGTCATACAATTATTATACAAAAAATCCCAAGATCTTTTGAGCTTGGGATTTATTTTTTTTACAAAAAGGGCATCGCCCTATTTCTTAGTGCGACAGCCCCTTTTTTATCTTTTGATGAACCAACTGAAATATCCATTTTGATTTTTTTGATATGTAAGTATCGCATCAAATTTATTTCCGTTTTTATCAGTAAGTGATTTTACTTTTGCTTCACCTTTTTTAAGAATTGATTTAACCATTGTTTTATTAGGTTTTTTCTTAAATAAAGCTAAGTATTTATCGTCTTTAAATATACCGTATTTACAAGTTTGATAATTTGTACATAAAAATCCTTTATCAGTTTCAACTACATCTGAACCACATACAGGACATTTTCCAAGTGATGTGTTATCAGCTTTTGAACTAGACTTTTTAGATGAAGCTTTAGTGGCTTTGGCAGCTTTTGCTTCTAATTGTGATTTTGATGTTGCCTTTTTAGTCTTAGGATCGTAAACATAAGCATCTGTATTTATCTTTTTAGGAGCATCATATTTTATTAAGTTGACATTTTTAACTATAAAATTCATTATGTTAAGAAGATATTCCTTACGAGAGAATTGTCCCTTTTGAATATCGCTTAAACTTTTTTCAAGTTTACCTGTATAATCGACGTCAAATAAGTCTTTTACAGGGAAGATTTCAACTAAATTAATTCCTAAATCAGTTATATAATATGATTTACCTTTTTTATTAACATATCCAACTTGTGCTATTTTTTTAAGAACATCACCACGTGTTGCTGATGTACCTATAGAGTATCCAGCTAAAACTAAATCTTCATCATCTACATTTTTACCGCAGTTTTTCATAGCCTTAAGTAAAGTATCTTCAGTATAAGACTTAGGTGGTGTAGTTTGTTTTTTTATCGGTAAAATTTCTAAAACTTCTACATTTTCGCCTTTTTCCATAGAAGGAAGAAGGTCGTTTTTCTGTTCTTTATTATATACTTCTAAATAACCTTTAACTTTTAATACCTTACCTTTAGTTAAGAAAATATTATCGTCGACATCTGTTTTGATTTCAGTATTTTCATATTCAGCAGGTGGCATAAAGTTTGCAATAAATCTATCTTTGATTGCTTGGTATACTATTTGTTCATCAGGAGTCAATGAGTTAGGCACGATATATGTAGGTATAATCGCACTGTGGCTATCGACTTTTGATGAATCAAAAACTCTCTTAGTTTTTGCAAATTTGATTTTATCTTCATAAGGAAGACCTTGTTTTAATCTATTTAATGTTTGGCTAGCTTTATCAGTTAAACTCTCTTCTAAATATACAGAATCAGTTCTAGGGTATGTTATATATCCACCCTTACCTTTACCTTCATAAAGCGACTGACACACGTTTAAAACTTTATCTGATGTAAAATGAGAGTATTTAGAAGTAATATAACCTTGAAGTGAAGTCAAACTGAATAATTTTGGAGCATACTCTTTAGATTTTGTTACTTTTTTAGATGATATAATACCTTCTTTAGAAGTAATGCTATCAATAACAGCCATAGCTTCTTCTTCTGTATCAAATTTAGTTTCTTTACCTTTAACTAATTTACCTTTATATGTACCATTAGTGCATTTAAAGTTACCCTCAATTTCAAAATATGTCTTTGGTACGAAATTTTTAATTTCCATATCTCTATCATAGACAAGTTTGACAGTAGGTAAGATAACACGCCCGATATTTAAAAGTTTTCCATTTCCATATTTTAAAGTTGCAACTGATGTAAAGTTAATACCAATAAGCCAATCCGTAATAAGACGAGTATATCCAGCTGCTTGAAGATTTCTCATATCTTCCTCATCTTTTAAATTTTCAAGACCTCTAGTTATATCTTGTGGTGTCCATTCATTAACTAGAATTCTTTTAACTGGTTTTTTATTTTTAGCAAGTAAGAATATTAAAAATGCTATAAGTTCTCCTTCACGGTCATTATCTGTTGCATTTATTACATATTCTACATCTTCTCTATTTAAAAGTTCTTTTATTATGTTGAATTGTTTTTGTTTTGAATCATCTACTTTAAATTTAAATTTATCTGCCGGAATAAATGGGAAATTAGCCATCTTCCATGAACCTGAGTATTTTTCTTTGTCATAATCTTTCATATCATACAAAGAAACTAGATGACCAAATGCATAAGTTACAATATATCCATTTCCTTCAAAATAACCATCTCTTCTAGTCTTAGCCCCTAAGAAAGAAGCGATAGTTTTTGCGACAGATGGTTTTTCTGCAAGTATTACTTTCATAAGAAACCTCCTTCTTAAATACTCTTTATGTTATCACAAAAAAGAATTAAATTTCAAGATAAGTGGTTTAAATTTATATTGTCAAGTAGAGTTTTATATAGACTATAAATTTATACCTTGAAGTAAAAAAAGAATTTATTTATAATATTATTTAGTCAAAATAAAAGGAGAGATAATAATGAAAGAAATTAAAATAAAATATCTTAATGACGATATAACAAGATTAGAATACATAGATGGAAAATCAGACTGGATCGACTTAAGAGCAGCTGAAGAAGTAGAATTAAAAGCTGGTGAGTTTAAATTAATACACTTAGGTGTAGCAATGCAATTACCAGAAGGATATGAAGCTCATATAGTACCAAGAAGTAGTACTTTCAAAAACTTCGGTATAATACAAACTAATCACTGTGGAATAGTAGATAATTCTTACTGTGGACCAAATGATTGGTGGTATATGCCTGCATTCGCACTTAGAGATACTAAAATAGAAGTTAACGACAGAATATGTCAATTTAGAATAGAGAAAAACCAACCAACTCTAGTTTTCAATGAAGTTAAAGAAATGGAAGCTGAAGATAGAGGTGGAATAGGAAGTACAGGTAAAAAATAAGTTTGAAATAGAGAAAGCTATTATAAGATAAAACATCCTATAATAGCTTTTTTATTAAAAAATTATAATTATTAAATAGTTTTAGTTATAAATTAAGAAATTTTATTAAAAAAATTTCTTTTTAAATAAATTATAAATTGAGTTAAAACCATAATTATACCAATAAAAAAGAAAAGCCAACCAATAGGAACTAGAAAAAATGGTTCATCTAGTGTTCCATCAGCAAGTACTCTACATCCAATTACGTTATATGAAATGGCACAAATGATTGTAATTAAAAAAGGTAATATCATTAAATATTTCTTCATATTTGATTTCTCCTCTCAATATTAAAATTTATATAGATATTTTAGAAAAATTATTTTGAATTAATAATTCTTATTAATAATAATAGCACTGATGTTATCATAAAACAATATAAATTTATTGAAAAACGATAATAATATCGGCTTATTATGTAATTATATATTTAATAAAATTAAGTATATAAATATATAATTTTAAACATAAAAATCTTAAAATATACATGGTAAATAAAGTTATTCACACGTTTTTGTGGACAAAAATCATAAGTTATAATAACATTTAATTAAAATTAAAATTAAATTATAAAAATGATTTAAAAACCCTTACGGAAAGAAACAAAGTTTTAGATAATAACAAATAAATATTATTTGTATATTATATATTTAAAATCTTTGAATAATTGAGAGGAGTTGAGTATTAGTAATATCTAAATATAAATATAGATATTACATTAGACAAGTATGAATTTTACAAGTAAAGAGATAATAACAACGGCAGCTATAACAGCAGCTTTAGTACCAGCAGCTAGCGTATTAATGCAAGATACTCAAATAGCACATGCAGATAGCGTAGAATATAGAGTTATAACTGGAGATTCTGTAAACTTTAGAAAGGGACCATCTACAAGTTATGAATCTTTAGGAAAATTAAATAAAGGTTATAAAGTAGAGTATATAAGTACAACAAATTCATGGGCAAAAGTTAAATACAATGGTAAAACAGGATATGTATATGCTCAATATATATCACAAACAGGAACTCAGTTAAATACAACTGTTAAATATGTAAATTGTTCATCACTAAATGTTAGAAGCGGAGCAGGAACAAGTTATTCAGTATTAACATCGATAAGTTTAAATACACAAGTAGAGGTGTTATCAACGAGTAATGGATGGTCAAAAATAAAAGTAGGATCAACTACAGGTTATGTATCATCTAAATATTTAAGTGATACAAAAACATCTTCAAGTAGTTCTTCTACAAATAGTAATGCATCAACATCAGCTAGTAAATTAGTTACTTATGCAAAATCATTTTTAGGAAAACCATATGTTTGGGGAGCTCAAGGTCCGAGTAGTTTTGATTGTTCAGGATTTACATATTATGTATTTAAAAATTCTGCTAATATAACTTTACCTAGAACTTCTAAAGATCAAAGTACTTATGGAACAACAGTGAGCAAAAGTAACTTAAGAGTAGGAGATTTAGTATTCTTTGATACAGATGGTGCTAATGATGGAAATGTATCTCATGTAGGTATATATATAGGGTCTAATCAATTTATACACGCATCTTCAAGTAAAGGTAAAGTAGTGATTTCTGATTTTACTACTTACTATAATAATGCATTTGTAAGAGCTAAAAGAGTATTATAATAACTTATTTTAAAGAGACTAAATTTTAGTCTCTTTTTTTTCAAAAATAAATATATTTTTTGTATTAAATTCATATAATTTTGAAAATAATAGTAAATAAGAAATTATATGTAAGGAGTGGTTATATGGCAGAAATAATTGATTTTTATCAATATAAATATAGCCGAAGTAATTATTATATTAATCTAGTTTTTACTACGGGTAAAATAGCTAATATAAAAAGGTCTATAGAAGATGGTTTTGAAGATTTATTTATAAATAAAGAATACGAATATGCATATAAAAAATTACAAACATTATTTGAAAATGCATTAAAAAAAGAAGACAAAGGATTTGTAAATTTAAGAATAAATAAATGCTATATAAAATACTTGAAAAATTTATATTTTGCTTATTATAGTAGACCTGAAAGTTATGATATAAAAGAATTAATATTTTATATGCAGTTTTTGACAGATAAAGAAAATGAAAATATATCAAAATTTACAACACTAAGTGAAAAGACAAAATTAAGTATACTTTCATATATTTAAACGGGAATTATATTAGTTTCCAAAATGATAACAGAGACCGAATTTAATATGTCGTTCTCTGTATATCATTATTAAATTACAAAACTCTTTTTATAATTTTATATAAAAAAATAAACACTTGATATGTATTTTATATCTAGTGTTTGAAATGTCATAAATATATAAATAAAAAATTAATATCTTCTAAAAAATCTTTTTACATTCAGTAAAATCATATACATCCATCAAAGCTTCCCCAAATCTTTGAT
The DNA here is from genome assembly GCF_018917435.1 of Intestinibacter bartlettii. Classification (GTDB taxonomy): domain Bacteria; phylum Bacillota; class Clostridia; order Peptostreptococcales; family Peptostreptococcaceae; genus Intestinibacter; species Intestinibacter bartlettii_A. Next base: position 5,755 of record NZ_JAHLOQ010000058.1, on the reverse strand, counting down.
AATGTGTGATTTCTCTTTGACCTAAAAAGCTTAATACATCTTTTATATCAGGGTCATCTGTTAAATTAATTAATTGATAATATGTTGCTAGAGCTTTTTGTTCAGCAGCCATATTTTCATGTAAATCAGTAACCGGGTCACTAAACACATTTATATAAGCAGTTGTAAATGGAACACCATTTGAATCAGTAGGTTGAATTCCATGACCGAACTGAGCATAGTTAGTATCCATTCCTGCTGCTTTTAATTCTTCTGGAGTAGCTCCATCTGTCAATTGATAAATCATAGATGAAATTATTTCAACATGAGCTAATTCTTCAGTTCCTATATCAGTTAATAATCCTTTTGATTTGCCTGTAGGCATAGTATATCTTTGTTGTAAATATCTAAGTGCAGCAGCTAGTTCTCCATTTGGGCCTCCAAGTTGAGTCATTATAATTTTAGCCATTCTAAGATCACGGCACTTCAAATTTACTGGATATTCTAGTGTTTTTTCATAAATCCACATAATTTAAATCCTCCTATTATTTTACATATAAAATTCTTTTTCCCAAGGCCAAGGTTCATCAACCCATTGCCATGGACAATTACTTGGAGCGTGTCCAAAGTTTGTTAAAGGGCCGTATTGTTTTTCATAGGCACATCTAGCTTTTGCATATTGAGAGACAAAAGAATTATAAGTGCTTACAGCAGTTTGATCATCTGGATTATTATCCAAGTATAAGTTCATATCTACTGCTGCAAATCCTAATTCCATAACGGCTTTTATAAGGTCATATCTACATGTTGATTGTCTCATTATCTTCTACCTCCCAATCTGTTTTTTGGTGATTTATAAAGATAAGCATTGTAATTTTCAGAATCAAATAAGTATAATTCTGGGAACAGAGTACCGTATTTTAAAGCAGTACATAAATTATACATTTTTGTCAAAGTCTGATTGTTTACATATGGTCTTGCTAATTGTTCACCACAATTAGTTTTTATACCTCTTGTTTTTTCCATTATGTTAAAACCTCCTTGATGATATGATAGAATAAGTAATATCTACCTTAATATATAATATTAAAAGCGAGTTAAAATGTTACATTAGATGTTGAGATGTACAGGTTATAGGATTATTTATTAGTAAATATAAAATGATAAAAGTAAAAGTAATAAATAAAGCTAGGTTATATACTTGAATGTATATTATAAAATATGATAAAATTAATTTCATGTTTAAATTGATGAGGTGATTTAATGAGTAAATTAGCAGGTGAAGGCTGTAAGATAATAATGCCTACAGAGGAAAGAAAGCCTTTAAGAGAAATAGAGAAAAGTATAATAAAAAAATATAGAAAATATACATGGTCTAAATTTATAAAGGCTATAAAAGACTATCAATTAGTAGAAGAAGGGGACAAGATAGCAGTTGCTATTTCTGGTGGAAAAGACAGCTTACTTATGGCTAAAATGTTCCAAGAACTTCAAAAGCACGGACAAGTTAAATTTGATTTAGTATTTTTAGCTATGGACCCAGGATATCATAAAAATATAAGACAGTTATTAGAAGAAAACTGTGAGTATTTAAATATACCACTTACAATATTCGATACTAATATATTTGATGTTGCAGGTGAGATAGCAGAAGATTATCCATGTTATATGTGTGCTCGTATGAGAAGAGGGGCATTATATAATAAAGCAGAAGAATTAGGATGTAATAAATTAGCTTTAGGACATCACTTTGATGATGTAATAGAAACTACAATGCTTAACTTATTATGTGCAGGAAACTTTAAAACTATGCTTCCTAAATTAAAATCTAGCAACTACGAAAAAATGCAAATAATAAGACCTCTTTATTATATAAGAGAAGAAAGTATAATAAGATTTATACAAAATAGTGGAATTATGCCACTTAACTGTGCATGTATGGTTGCTGCTAAAAAGACAGGAAACAAAAGATACGAAATAAAAGAACTTATAAAAAATCTAGGAGAAGAATACCAAGAAGTTGAAAAATCAATATTCAAAGCAGCTAACAATGTATACCTTGATTCTGTTTTAGGATGGGAACAAGATGGAGTTAGACATTCTTTCTTAGAAAAATTTGAAGACTAATATAAAATAACTCCCTTTATAGGGAGTATTTTTTTAGTTAAAAATTTACTATAAAAAAATACATTTTGTAATTAGATTCATATAATTTTAAAAGACGATATTACATTACAATATTATATAAACTACATTAAAAATTTGTGGTAAAATATAATAAAAGTTTATAATGCATAGGGAAGTATATACATTTTATAAAATGTCAATAAAGATAATTTCTGTTAATGTGTTAAAAATAAAAAATATAACTTTATTAAAATATTTTCTTATGATTGGGGGAATTGTATGAAGAAAATATATATGGATTTTGAAATGAATATGAACAACACAAAAAATAAAAGGGAAGGATTTAAAGCTGATTTAATAGCAATTGGGGCTATAAAATACGATACAAAAACTAAAAAAATCGAAAAGTTTAAATCACTTATAAAACCGATTTTAACAAAAACAGTTTATCCACATATAGAAGAATTAACACATATTACTACTGAAGATTTGGAAAACGCTCCTAGCTATGAAAGTGTGATGAGGGCTTTTAAACATTGGTTAGGTAATTTTGATGAAATTGAGGGTATTTATACTTTTGGTAATTTAGATTTAACTTGTTTTAAAAACACAGACAGAATAAGCTCACAAAAAAATAATCATCCGAGATTTTTGAATAATATTCAAGGTTTTTTTGTGGATATAAAAGAAAAATATTTAGGCTATGGCATCAAATGTATGAATTATATATCTTTAACACATCTTCTAGAATTATCAAATACAGAATTTAGTGGAGATGCACATGATCCTTTATATGATGCTTATAATTTGCATATTTTAGATGAAGTTTTGGAAAAAAACCAAGACGTGAGGAATTATTTAATAATTCAGGATATAAATAAAAATCCTTATAATCAAATTGATGTAGATATAGAATCTAAAATAAAAGATTATGAAAAATATTTATATCATAATGAAGGAAATTACAGTATAGATGAGTTATCTATAGATATATTATCGATAGTTGGTAGATATGTGTACTCAACTAGACAAATAAAAGTTAGAAATATAGATATTGTAAAAGATATAATAAAAAAATTAGATACAGTAGATAAATTGAGAAACATAAAAGACGGTTATTTTTATGTTTTAAATAATTTTTATTTGGATTTAATGGATTTATACGGGGACGCTCTTTTATATAAATTAAGTCAAGAGGAGTATGAAGATGAAATGAACAATATTTTAGATTTATTTATTGAGGATATGGAGTACGAAAATATATTTATAGATATAAAAGTTGAATTTGAAACGGCCGAAAGTTTGACCTAAATTAATTTTAAAAAATCTTCCTAGAGAAGATTTTTTTTATTTTAAATAAATTTTATATTGTTTGATTTATGTAGAATATATTTTTCTAAATTGAGTATATATCTATATATTATGGTATAATTTCAATTGTAGAAATAATTAAAATCTAATAGAATTTTGATAGGTGATTATATGGATATAAGTAAATTAGTCAACAAACAAAAAGAATTCTTTGAAACTGGAAAGACTAAAGATATTAATTTTAGGATAGAGTCATTGAATAAATTATATAGAGCTATAAAAAAGTATGAGGGAAAAATAGGAGAAGCTTTAAAAAAAGATTTAAATAAATCAGAATTTGAGTCATATATGACTGAAATAGGTATGGCACTTAGCGATTTGAGTTTTATTAAAAAAAGAGTTAAAAGATGGGCAAAAGATAAGAGAGTTTTGTCACCACTGAGTCAATTTCATTCTAGAAGTTTTATAAGAAAAGAACCTTATGGGGTAGTGCTTATAATGTCGCCATGGAATTATCCGTTTTTGTTATGTATAGAACCTCTAATAGGAGCTATAGCTGCAGGAAATTGTGCAATCTTAAAAGTTGCTGAAGATTCTCCTCATACATCACAAGTCATAACAGAGATGATATCAGAAACATTTCCAGAAGAATATATAGCTGTAGTAAATGGAGATAAAGAAGTAGCAACTGAATTATTAAATCAAAAATTAGATTATATATTCTTCACAGGAGGTCCAACTGTAGGTAAAATAGTAATGGAAAAAGCAGCTAAAAATTTAATTCCTGTTACATTAGAGCTTGGAGGAAAGAGTCCTTGTATTGTAGAAGAAAGTGCAGATTTAAAAGTTGCGGCAAAGAGAATAGTATTTGGCAAATATTTAAACTCAGGACAAACATGTGTTGCTCCAGATTATTTATTACTTCAAAATAGCGTAAAAGAAGAATTTGAAGAATATATAAAAGAGTATATAACATTATTTTATACTAATGATCCATTACGAAATGAAGATTATACAAATATAATAAATGAAAGACATTTTAATAGATTAGTAAATTTAATTAAGGGAGAAAAAATAATACATGGTGGAGATATAGATAGAGAAACACTTAAGATAGAGCCGACTGTATTAGATAAAATAACTTTGGATTCACCAATCATGCAAGAAGAAATCTTTGGCCCTATACTTCCAATAATATCTTTTGATAGTATTGAAGAAGTAAAAGATATTATTTTAAAAAAAGAAAAGCCTTTGGCACTTTATCTATTTACTAAAAATAAGAAAGTTGAAAAAGATATTTTAAGAAATATATCTTTTGGGAGCGGATGTATAAATGATACAATAATACAGCTAGCTACATCGAGGATGCCATTTGGTGGAGTAGGAAATAGTGGTATGGGAGCTTATCATGGAAAGTATAGTTTTGATACATTTACACATGAGAAGTCTATTGTTAAGAAATATAACTGGATTGACTTGCCTATAAGGTATATGCCTTATAATGATTTTAAGATGAAATTACTAAAAATATTTTTGAAATAAAGGAGACATAAATGAACAAATATACAGATGATAAATATATTGTTGTGGATTTAGAAACAACAGGGTTAGATCCATTTAGTGGATGTGAAATTATAGAAATTGGTATTACTGAAATAGTAAATAATCAAATAGGAAGAAACTATTCTAGACTTATAAAACCAAAAGGAATAATTCCATCACATATAACATCAATAACAAGTATAAGTAATGATATGGTGAAAGATGCAGAAAATCTAGAAACTGTTTTACCTAACTTTAGAAAATATGTAGGAGACACAACAATAATAGCTCATAATGCTAAGTTTGACCTAAAATTCTTAAATTATTATTTAGATTTATTAGGATTAGAACCTATAAACAATCATATATGTACTTTAGAGATGTTAAAAAAATGTAAATCTTATAAAGGAAAAAATAAAAAACTTGCGACTGCATGTGAATATTACAATATAGTCAATGAGCATGCACATAGGGCAAATAGCGATACATTAGCCACTGCTAAGTTATTTCTAGCAATTAAAGATGAAGTAGAATAAGATGGACCGAGGTCCATTTTTTTTGTCTAAAATTAAGACTTACATTGTTTAAATGCTGTAGGAACAAAGCAAAATTATAAGTAATATATTAAATAAAGGATTTTATTAAAATAAACTAACTACATTTTAACTAGTTTATTGGGTTTTGTTAACTAGATATGAAAAAAATGATCCTCGACAGGATTAATAACCGATAGGTTCAATTTTAGATTTCACATATTAAAAAATGGCATGACAAATAAGCCTAATAAAATTATATT
>NZ_JAHLOQ010000057.1 GCF_018917435.1 Intestinibacter bartlettii | reverse complement strand
AGCTTTGATAAGAAAAACATGCGAATTTCTTATGTTATCCCGTATTAGCATACCTTTCGGTATGTTATCCGTGTGTACAGGGCAGGTTACCCACGCGTTACTCACCCGTCCGCCGCTCTTCTCCGAAGAGAATCGCTCGACTTGCATGTGTTAGGCACGCCGCCAGCGTTCATCCTGAGCCAGGATCAAACTCTCAAATAAAAGTTGTTTACCTGCTCAGACTAATCATTATCTGAAATATCTGGCTTGGTTTGTTGTTGGTTTTAATTCGTGTGAATTAAAGTTTTATAATTAACCTACTGTTTAATTTTCAAAGTTCATTTGCTTAACTCACTTAACTTTTTTAACTTGTTTCGCTCGTTTCAGCTTCTTTAGTTTAACAAACTTAATTTCGTTTGTCAACACTTTTTTTAAAAAACTTTTTTCAAGTTTTCGTCGTTTTCGACTTACTCACTTTCAGAAGTTTTTGTCCCTGTCTCAAGGACAAGTAATACTATATCATCCATAAAAACTTTCGTCAACACTTTTTTTATATTTTTTTTCATTTTTTTATATATTTATTTTATTACATACCTCAAATCCTTGATAATACTTATATATCCACTACATATTTTTTAAAATAAATATAATATTTTTTATTAATTTCATAATAATAGTATTGCACATCAATTATTTTTTAATACTTTTTATATTAAATTTAATATATATTTTATAAAAAATTATTCAATTTGATATGTATTTTCACTAAATTTATTATAAATATTTATGGGCAATCTAAAATTTTATTTTATAATTCCCCATAAATATTATTATTTGTATTATATCTATTAATAATTTTCTATAACAAAATTTTATTATTTTACAAATTTAATAATTGTTTTATTCTTGGTACATCAAATCCTAAAACATAATCTTCATCTATTTTCATTACTGGTACTGAAAGAAACCCCTCTTTTATTAAGTTTCTTTTATGTTCTGAGCTTTTAGAAATATTATATTCAATATATTCTACATTATTTTGTTGTAAGTACTCTTTTAGCTTTGTACAATTTGGACATGTATCACTTGTGTACATTTCTATCTTCTTCACTATTACTCAACTCCTTCTTTCTCAATTTTACTTTATTTTCAGTTTTACATATTATAAAATTAGTATGTATTGTAAATTATAAAAATATAATTAATAGTACATAATTTATAAAAATAAAGCAATACGATCAAAATATTTAGGAGGTTATTTGTAATGTCGAAAAAGGTACTAATTATGTCAGCCTCTACTGGTGGCGGTCATAATAGAGCAGCCAAAGCCATGAAGGATGAAATCGAAAAAAAATATATTGATGGTGAGAATATTACTTGTGAAATTGTAGATAGTTTAAAGTTAATAAACACAACAATGGATAAAATCATTTCTAGTGGTTATGAAAAATCAGCTAAATATACACCTAAAGCTTGGGGCGGTGTATATAAAATGTCAGACGCAAATATTGTTTCTAAACATGAATATAAAGGCAACTTATTTAATACCCTTTTAGCTTCAAAGCTAAAAAAATTATTAAAAGAAAGTAAACCTGATTTAATTATAGGAACTCATCCATTCCCTATGATAGCTTTAAGTACTCTTAAAAAGAAATACCCTTATCGAAATGCTTTTAATAGTTTCTTTGTTCCGCCACTTATATCAGTTTTAACTGATTATACGGCTCATTCAACATATATACAAGATGAAATTGACTATTATATTGCAGGAGATGAATATGTGAAGGAAGTTTTAATTTCAGAAGGTGTAGATGAAGAAAAAATAAAACCATATGGTATACCTGTTGAGAAATCTTTCCTAGAACATAGAGAAAAGAATGTTGTTCTTGAGGAACTAAGTCTTGCTCCGGATAAATTTACTGTATTATTAATGGGCGGTAGTTTTGGAGCTGGAAATATAAAAGATACTTTAAAAGAGTTATTAGATATAGATAGAGATTTCCAAATACTTGTTATAACTGGTAGAAACGAAAGTTTAAAAGAAAAATTAGAAAAATCATTAGAAAAACATACAATTGATAAAAATATATGCATACTTGGATTTACACAAAACATGAATGATATATTATCAGCTGTAGATATTATTGTTTCGAAACCAGGCGGGCTAACTACAACTGAATGTTTATTAAAAGAGTTACCAATGATAATCCCTTATTATATTCCTGGACAAGAAGAAGAAAATATGGACTTTTTATCAAATTGCGGTGCTGCTTTAAGAACATCTAAGAAATTTACAATAGGTGTATTGTTAAAAGTTCTTATAGATAATCCTGATAGGATGGAATTATTAAAAAATAATATAAAGGCTATTAAAAAGCAAAATACCTCTGAAGATATAGCTAACTTAGTAGCAAATATATTAGGTTGTTAAATGCATAAATAAATACATATAAATATAATAAAGCCAACTCCTAAGAGTTGGCTAATTTTATAATGCATAGACAATCATATTTTTTGATTTAATAAGGCTCATAAAAATCTTCTTCGTAATCGTACTGATAATGTTTATAATTATTTCTAAACGCACTATTTCTGCTATCTTTTGCTGAATGCATTTTTTTCCTACCTGTACTTTTTACTTTATCTCTTTTTTTAGATTCAATTTTCTTCTGTCTTTTTTCTTTATCGACAGTATGCTCCTCAAAATCTACAGTTGTTTTCATTTTACACCTCTATATTTCTCTTCTTCCTTCTAAGGCTTTAGATATAGTAACTTCATCTGCATATTCTAAATCTCCTCCTATAGGTAAACCATGGGCTATTCTAGTAACTTTTATCCCCATTGGTTTAATAAGTCTAGCTATGTACATAGCTGTAGCTTCTCCTTCTATAGTAGGATTAGTTGCCATTATTATTTCTTTGACATCTTGATTTCCTAATCTTTGTATTAATTCTTTTATATTTATCATATCTGGACCTATACCATCCATTGGAGAAATTACTCCATTTAACACATGATACTGTCCTTTGAACTCTCTTATCTTTTCCATAGCTGCAACATCTCTAGGATCTTCCACAACACATATAACACTTGAATCCCTATTTGGATTAGAGCACATGCTACAAGGGTCCTTATCTGTTATATTGCAACATATAGAACAATACTTGATTTCTCTTTTTGCATCTAAAATTGCTTTTGATAATGATTCTACATCGTTATTATTCATGTTAATTACATGAAAAGCTAATCTTTGGGCTGTTTTCTTTCCTATTCCCGGAAGTTTTGAAAATTCTTCGATAAGCCTACTTATCGGCTCTGTATAATATTGCATTATTATCACCTACTAAAATAAACCTGGTATGTTCATTCCCCCAGTCATTTTACTCATTTGAGATGATTGAGCGTCGTCTACCTTTCTTAATGCTTCGTTTACAGCACTTATAACTAAGTCTTGTAACATTTCTATATCGTCTGGGTCAACTACTTCTGGTTTCATAGTTACATCTAAAACTTCTTTTTTACCATTAACTTTAACAGTAACAGCTCCTCCCCCTACAGATACTTCAAACTCTTTAGCTTCTAATTCTTGTTGCATTTTTTGCATATTATCTTGCATTTTTTGAGCTTGTTTTAAAATTTGATTCATATTACCTGGCATCATTCCTCCGCCAAATCCTTTTTTAGCCATTTATTTATTCCTCCTTAAGAAATTTTTCATTATTTCATAATATAATTATTATCATTTATTTTAGCTTTTTTCAATACTATCTTTTACTTCTAATATATCTTCACTTACTATATCTTTTAATATTTGTTCGCCTTTATCCTCTTTTTTTATTTCGGTATTTAAATTTAATAATTGTGATTTAAATACTATTTTTACACTGAAACTTCTATTCAATACTTCTCTTATAACTTTTTCTACATATTGTATAGTTTGAGGTGAGTCCAATTTATTTTTAGCAAATGAATAATTATCAGTAAATATTATATATAAAGTATCTTCTGCTATATTAAAACTATCTACATCTTGAAGTAAGGCCCTAGTGATTTGTTGTCTGTCTTCCTTCATTTTCTGTAAGATATTTTTCCATGATTTTTGTATTAACTTTACATCATCATCCTTTAAGTTTTCATACTCTATATTTTCTTCTTGTTGTGTTTCAGCTGGGTTGTTACCAACTGGTTCACTTTTATTAAAGTTATCCACGGATTGATTTGTGGATATGTGATTAACTTTTATATTTCCAGATTCTATTTTCTGTTCTAAGTTTTCTATTCTCTTTATTAGAGCCTCTTTACTTTCATCAAACATAGGTTGAGCTATCTTCATCATAGTTACTTCCATAAGAACCCTTGGGTTTGATGATGCTTTCATTCCATCTTGTGTTTCTGATAATATATTTAAAACTCTTATTAAATTATTTGTATCTATAGTTTGAGCTTGTTGTTTAAGTAAATCTATAGTTTCCTCTGGAAGTGATATAATTTCATCTAAATCATTTGATATTTTACATACCATTAAATTTCTAAAATGATCTATCAAATCATTTACTAAATTTCTTACATCTTTACCCCAAATAATAAAATCATTTAAAATTTGAAGTGATTTCTTTGTATCTTCTTTAATTATAGAATCAGCTAAATCAAATAGTTGTTCTATATTTACACTTCCTAAAAGTTCAATTACATCATTATAACGTATAGTATGTCCTTCAAAAGATATACACTGATCTAATATACTAAGTGCATCTCTAAGTGCACCTTGTGAATTTCTTGCAATTAAATTTAATGCTTTTTCATCAGCTTCTATTCCTTCTTTTTCACATATATACTTCATTCTAGATGAAATATCTTTTACTGTTACTCTCTTAAAATCAAATCTTTGACATCTAGATAATATTGTTGCAGGTATTTTATGTGGTTCTGTTGTTGCAAGTATAAATATCACATATGATGGTGGTTCTTCTAAAGTTTTTAGCAAAGCATTAAATGCTCCTTGTGATAGCATATGAACTTCATCTATTATATATACTTTGTATTTAGATTTAGCAGGAGAATATTTCACATTCTCTCTTAATTCTCTGATGTCGTCTACGCTGTTGTTTGAAGCAGCATCTATTTCAACAACATCCATTGTTTTATCTTCTAAAATTTCTCTACAACTTTCACATTCATTACAAGGTTCATCATTGTGTAAATTAGTACAGTTTACAGCTCTAGAGAATATCTTTGCTGTAGATGTTTTCCCTGTACCTCTTGTCCCACAGAATAAATATGCATGACCTACATTATTATTTTCTATTTGATTTTTTAAAGTTCTAACTATATGTTCCTGACCTACTACATCACTAAAATTTGTTGGTCTATATACTCTGTACAACGCCTTATGCATATCTATCATCCCCTTTGTTCCAAATACTGTTTTTATTTTAGACAATTTCTTTAATTATTATATCATTAAATAGATAAAATTACTCTAATTAAACATCTTTCTAAAGTATATTAAACTAAATTATATAAATTTTATTTTATATACATACTAAAAAAATCTTTTCAACTATCATAAAGGGGTTTTGCGTCCTTTATATTGAAAAGATTTACAAAATAAAAATCCCTCAAAAAGGGATTTGTTTTTATATATTAAAATGCTGTACACCATCTATTGACTATACTCCACAGACGTTACCAAAGTAGTTAGCTCGGCTTAGGCACCCCCACGTCACATGCAGTAACCACTTACTGCTGCTTCCTTCCGGATCTGACAGGGTTCATGGGCTTACATTGCATAGGACCTAAACGTCAACACCACTTGCTTCGGGCAGCTCCACAAAATAGTAGCCTCTAGATGGAATTCAATCCTGCTATAGCGGATTGCAGGTTACAGGGCACCGCTACTTCCCCATCTAGTACAGCAAAGTTGTAACCGAAATTTAATGTTTCCTTGGCGGAGAGAGTGGGATTCGAACCCACGATACGTTTTTGATGCGCATACTAGCTTTCCAGGCCAGCGTCTTCGTCCTCTCGACCATCTCTCCAGCTATTTTTTCCTTAAGTCTTTAAAAAATCTTTGCAAAATGATCGAACACTCGTCTTCCATTATTCCAAACTCAACATTTACACGACTATCTTTAAAGTACTCCATCTTAAATGTGTGTTGTTTTTCTATATTCGCGTTTTTAATATGCTTAGTTCCAATTATTATATTTTTTATTCTTGAATTTACAATAGCTCCACTACACATAATGCACGGTTCCATGGTAACATATAAATCACAATTCATAAGTCTCCATCCACCTAATGTTTCTGCTGCATCTTTTATTGCAAGCATTTCTGCATGGGCTGTACTATCACTAAGAGTTTCAGTTAAATTATGACCTCTGCCAATAATTTTATTATCTTTTACTATTACAGCTCCTATAGGTGTTTCGCCTTTATCATATGCTTTCTTGGCTTCATTTATTGCTTCATTCATAAAAAATATTTTATCCATATTTCCTCCTAAACATATAACATATTAATATTAACACAACTTTTTTTATAATTCAACTTATTTTTTCCTTCAAATTTCTATTTTAAATTGCTTTTTTAAACAAATTTTTATCTAAAACTATAAAAGGACTTATCATATATAAGCCCCTTACCTCTTTACATCTACTCAAATAAAATATTTTTTAATTTTAATTCATTTTTTATTTCTTCAAAAATTTCATCATTATCAACTTCAATAGTGTGAATATGGTAATCTGGTGATAAAACAGACAATTGTTTAAACTCATTTGTTGCTGCTTTTTGCATGAAATTTTTTAAATCTCTATTTGTAGTTACATTTAGTTCCGCCTTTAAAACTCCATAAGTCGGATGCTCTACTATAACATCTTTTACTTTTCCACCTAAATCAATTATGGTTTGTAATTCTTCGTAAAGTTCTTGGTCTGAGTTATGGTTTTTACATCTTATTTTAAATTCATTTTTTACAGAATCTAAAATAATATATCCAGTAGATGTTGCTATAATTTCTAATCCAGATGCTCTTAAAAGTGCTATATCTTTTACTACAACTTGTCTACTTACTTGAAGCTGTGCTGATAATTCACTCCCTTTTACAGGTTTATCAGACTTTTTCAGAATTTGTAATAGCTTTTCTCTTCTTTCGTTTGAGCTCATCTCGCACCTTCTTCTCATTTTTTATTTTCTTTTCATTATCTTTAATTTATTCTATATACTTTTTTTAAAAAAATCAATCTTTAACTTTTTTATTAAATTTTAATAAGTATTATAAATAAAATTAAAAATTTAACTATCATTTTTTGTTGAATACTAAATTATACGGTGCTATAATTGTTATCACAAGTGTAAATACACCTGTAAATACTTTTATAATTAAAGGGGTAAATTATGACGAATCAACTATCTGAAAAGATATTAAAATTAAAAAAAGAAAAAAACGCTATAATATTAGCGCATTTATATCAAATTCCTGAAGTACAAGAAATAGCGGACTATGTCGGTGATTCTTATTACTTAAGTCAAGTGGCTCGTGATGCTAAAGAAGACTTAATCATATTTTGCGGTGTAAAATTTATGGCCGAAAGTGCAAAAGTTTTATCTCCAAATAAAACAGTTATATTACCTGCACCAAATGCAGGTTGTCCAATGGCAGATATGGCTGAAGTTGAAGATGTAGAAGAAATGATAAAAAAATATCCTGATGCATTTAAAGTTTGTTATATAAATTCATCTTATGAAGTTAAAGCTCTTTGCGATGCATCTGTTACATCATCTAGTGCTTTAAAAATAATGAAAAACATACCTAATAAACAAATACTATTCTTACCTGATCAAAATTTAGGTGGTTATATAGCTGAATTTTTCCCTGAAAAAGAATTTATTTTATGGAAAGGATTCTGCCCTACTCATCATAGAATTACAGCAGAAGATATAATAAAAGCTAAAGAAGAACATCCAAATGTCAAAGTATTATCTCATCCTGAATGTTCTAAAGAAGTAAGAGATTTAAGTGATTACATAGGAAGTACAAGCGGTATAATTAGCTATGCAACCGAATGTGAAGATAAAGAATTTATAATAGCAACAGAAGAAGGTGTATTACACCAACTTAAAAAGAAAAATCCAGATAAAAAATTCTATTTCCCTGAAATGATGGTTTGTCCAAATATGAAAAAAACTACTTTACAAGATGTTTATGATGCATTAGATGGCAAAAAAGAAGAAGTCATTCTAGATGAAGAAATACGTAAAAAAGCTTTAACTTCACTAGAAAATATGCACAAACTGGGGAATTAATTATGAAAAATAAAAATGTTGATGTTTTAATAATTGGATCTGGAGTTTCAGGGTTATATAGCGCTCTTAATTTAAGTAGTGATTTAGATATTTTAGTAGTTTCAAAAGGAAAAATAGACTGCACAAATACATACCTAGCTCAAGGTGGAATATCAGTAGCCAGAGATAAACAAGATATTCCTGATTTTATAGAAGATACATTAAAAGCAGGACAATACAAAAATGATTTAGAAGCCGTAAAAGTATTAACTTGTGAGTCTATAAAAAATGTAGAAGAATTAGTTTCATTAGGTATGAAATTAGACTTAGATGAAGAAGGAAACTGGGATTATACTAAAGAAGGTGCTCATTGTGTAAATAGAATAGTACATATTAATGATCATACCGGAGAAGATGTTGAAAAAACACTTATAAAAAATGTACTTTCCAAAGAAAATATCACTGTTTCAGAAGATACTTTCTTTGTAGATATAATAGAAGATAATGAAAAATGTATAGGTGCTGTTTTATTAAAAGATGGTGAACAAATAAATGTATTTGCCAAATACGTAATCTTAGCCTGTGGAGGAATTGGTGGACTTTATAAAAACTCTACTAGTCAAAGAATTTTAAAAGGTGATGGACTAGCTACAGCACTAAGACATAATGTCGAACTTAAAGATATTAATTATATACAAATACACCCAACTGCTTTTTATGATGAAACTGAAGATGAAAGAAGATTTTTAATATCAGAATCAGTAAGAGGTGAAGGTGGTATACTTACAAACATAAATGGGGAAAGATTTGTAGATGAATTATTGCCAAGAGATGTAGTTTCAGCAGCTGTTTTTGAGCAAATGGAAAAAACAAATACACCATATGTTTTATTAGACATTAGTTTTTTAGATTCTGATTACATAAAAAATAGATTTTCTTTAATCTATCAAAATTGCCTTGAAAAAGGTACAGATATAACAAAAGGACCTGTCAAAGTATCTCCTGCCCAACATTATTTTATGGGTGGAATAAAAGTTGATACTGATAGTAAAACTTCATTAGATCGTCTTTTTGCAGTTGGTGAAACTAGTTGCACAGGTATACATGGGGCTAATAGATTAGCTAGTAATTCCTTACTAGAAGGATTAGTATTTTCACATAGGGCTGCTACTGTTATAAATCATTCTATAAATAATACAGAATTAATTACAAAACCTGTTGATAAAATAGAAAAAACAGTGGATGAAATAGCAGAAGAAAATAGAAGATTAGTTGTAGCAGCAATTAAAGAACAAGGTGGTAGAATAGATGATTAATTTTTTAATAGTAGACAAAATAATAAAAGATGCCCTTATTGAAGATATTCCAAACGAAGATATTACTACAAACTCCATAGTATCAGGATATAGTATTTCCTCTGTTGAACTTCTTTGTAAAGAAGAAGGTATTATTGCCGGATTAGAAGTCTTTGCCAGAGTTTTCCACATATTAGGCGATGTATCTGTGGATTTGTGGAAAAAAGATGGTGATAAAGTTTATCCTAAAGAAAAAATAGCTGAACTTAAAGGAAATACTAGAAATATTCTCAAAGGTGAAAGAGTTGCTCTTAACCTTCTTCAACGAATGAGCGGTATCGCAACTTTAACTAATAAATTTGTAAAAGAAATTGAACACACAGATACAAAATTATTAGATACTAGAAAAACAACTCCTAACCTAAAAATTTTAGAAAAATATGCAGTAAAAGTTGGTGGAGGACATAATCATAGATTTAATCTTTCTGATGGAGTTATGTTAAAAGACAACCACATAGATGCTGCTGGAGGAATAACTAATGCAGTTAATTTAGCTAGAAAAAATTCTTCATTTGTAAGAAAAATAGAAGTAGAAACTGAAACATTAGATATGGTTAAAGAAGCTTTAGATGTAAAAGCAGACATAATAATGCTAGATAATATGGATTTAGAAACAGCTAAACAGGCAGTTTCACTAATAGGAAACAAAGCTCAAATTGAATTTTCAGGTAATGTTTCATTAGAAACAGTTAAATCTATCGCTGAGATTGGTGTAGGATTTATATCTGTTGGAGCTTTAACCCATTCAGCCAAAATCTTAGATTTAAGTATGAAAAACCTTAAACCTTTAAATTAATACATAAAAAATAATCACCTTAATTAGATACAGATCTAATCCATAAGGTGATTATTTTTGTTTATTATTATTTATTTCTTCTATTTTTTCATTATCTTATATAGTATTTTCATATTGTATAGAATTTTTCTCTAAAAGATTTATTTAATATTTACTTTCATACCACTTTCCACTTTATAAAGTTCATTAATAACATAATCTCTTTTAAGGTATTTTATAAATAAAAAACCATTCCCTGCTATTAGCGAGAATGGCTTTTGTATCCTAATGAAAGGTGCTATGCTTATTTAAAATGAATAATGAACTTATCTAGTTGTAATGACTATGTAATTCATTAAATAAAAAAAGACTACGTGGCTACGTCTTACTCTCCCAGGCGGTTGCCCACCAAGTACCATCAGCGCTCAAGAGCTTAACTTCTGTGTTCGGAATGGGAACAGGTGTATCCTCTTTGCTATAATAACCACATAATCTTTACTGAATTATTAAACATATTCAATTAATATTTAATACTTTCAAAACTGAAAACATTTAATGAATGAATTCATTTGGTCAAGTCCTCGATCTATTAGTATCAGTAAGCTAAATACATTACTGCACTTACACCTCTGACCTATCAACCAGGTAGTCTTCCTGGGATCTTAACCTTGCGGTGGGAAATCTTATCTTGAAGTGGGCTTCGCGCTTAGATGCTTTCAGCGCTTATCCTTTCCGTACTTAGCTACCC
>NZ_JAHLOQ010000056.1 GCF_018917435.1 Intestinibacter bartlettii | reverse complement strand
TAGGGGGAGTGTGTAAAAGATATGCAATTGGCGGACTAATTCAATGTGCCTTGAGGCACAGCCAGCAATATGCCCTTTTAGGGCTAAGCAAACCACCCGTTTTACGGGTGGTTCTGATTATATAGGAAAATAGGAAAAAAATGAAAATCATGATATTATAGAAATAATTCAATGAAAATAAGTTTAGATATTTAAAGTGAAAGTTTTTTGAAAAACTGTAAATAATACAAATATTAAACGTAAAAAATGGATTAAGAGAAGATATAACAGGAAGAGGAGAAGTTATCATGGAAAATTTAATAAATAGATTTATAAAATATGCAAAAGTACATACAACAAGTAGTGAAGAATCAGAAACAGTTCCAAGTACAGAAATTCAAAAAGACTTAGGAAAAATACTAGTAGAAGATTTAAAGGAAATAGGTCTATCAGACGCTCATATGGATGATAAGGGATATGTATATGCAACTTTAAAGTCAAATACAGATAAAGAACTTAAAAAAATAGGATTTATAGCTCATATGGATACATCGCCAGCAGCAAGCGGAAAAGGTGTTAATCCTCAAATACATAAAAATTATGATGGGGGAGATATAGTTGTAAATAAAGATAAAAATATAGTATTATCACCAAATGAATTTTCAACTTTACAAGATAAAGTTGGTAAAACTATAATAACTTCTGATGGAACGACTTTGCTTGGAGCAGATGACAAAGCTGGTATAACTGAAATAATCGAAGCCTTAAAATTTATAGTAGAACATCCAGAAATAGAGCATAGTGATATACATGTATGTTTTACTCCTGATGAAGAAGTTGGTAGAGGTGCTGATTTCTTTGATGTGGATAAGTTCAATGCAGATTTTGCTTATACAGTAGATGGCGGTGAAATTGGAGAGTTAGAATACGAAAATTTCAATGCTTCTAGTGTAGATATAAAAATAATCGGTAAGAGTGTTCATCCGGGTTATGCATATAATGTAATGATAAATGCAGCAAGTGTAGCATCAGAATTTCATAACATGGTACCTAAAGATGAAGTTCCTGAAAATACACAAGGATATGAAGGATTTTATATGCTTACTTCAATAAGTGGAGAAGTAGATGAAGCAAAATTATCTTATATACTTAGAGATTTTGATTTAAATGGATTAAACAAAAGAAAAGATAAGATAAAAGAAATTGCAAATACTTTACAACAAAAATATGGAGAAGATAGAATAATTGTTGAAATAAAAGATAGTTATTATAATATGAAGGAAAAAATAGAACCAGTCATGTATATAATTGATCTTGCTAAAGGTGCAATGGAAGAGGCTGATGTAGAAGCTAGAATAGTACCTATTCGTGGAGGTACTGATGGAGCTAGAATTTCATATATGGGTATACCTACGCCTAACTTATTTACAGGAGGATATAACTTCCATGGATTTTATGAATATGCAGTTGCAGAGGAAATGGAAAAGGCTAAGGAAGTTATAATAAATATAATAAAAAATAATAAATAATAAAAATTGAAAAATAACTTGAGATAATAAACTCCCTTGATGTTTGTAAAATACTAGCATCAAGGGAGTTTAATTTTGTGGAAAAATACATTTTTTGAATAAGTTACAAAAAAGTTACAAAAACACTTGAAAAAAAGTTACAAAAATGTAACAATATAAATGTAAAGTAAAAAAAAGTAAATAAGTATCTAATTATTGGGAGGAAGATATATTATGAGTATAAATAAATCGTATGTAATGGCAGGAGCTGCAATTATGGCAACCTCGATTGCTTTGCCTTTAGCAAATATATCGACGGTAGATGCAGCAAGTCAAATTACAACAGTAACAGAAAATGTAAATTTTAGGACAGGACCATCTACAAGTTATTCTTCAATGACTGTAATTGCAAAAGGAAGTTCTATAGAAGTTTTAAGCACTAGCGGAGATTGGGTAAATGCTAAATATAACGGAAAAACAGGATATATATATAAACAATATGTAGCAAGTTCATCAACTTCAGAAAGTACAGGAACAACACAATATGTAAATACAACATCAGGATTAAATGTTAGAAGTGGACCATCTACAAGTTATTCAAAAATAACAACACTATCATATGGTCAAAGTGTAACAGTGATATCAACATCAAACGGCTGGTCAAAAATAAATTATAGTGGAGGAACAGGATATGTAAGTAGTCAGTATTTACAATCTACAAAACCATCATCAAGTTCAACTCCAGAAAGTACAGGAACAACACAATATGTAAATACAACATCAGGATTAAATGTTAGGAGTGGACCATCGACAAGTTACTCAAAAATAACAACATTATCATATGGTCAAAGTGTAACAGTGATATCAATATCAAATGGTTGGTCAAAAATAAATTATAGTGGAGGAACAGGATATGTAAGTAGTCAATACTTACAATCTACAAAACCATCTTCAAGTACATCATCTAATACTAACACTTCTGTATCAGCGAGTGCTAGTGCAGTAATTGCATATGCAAAAACCTTCTTAGGAAAGCCATATGTATGGGGTGCTCAAGGTCCAAATAGTTTTGACTGTTCAGGATTTACTTATTATGTATTTAAAAATGTAGCAGGAATAACTCTGCCTAGAACTTCAAGCTTACAAAGTCAATATGGAACATATGTAAGTTGGAGCAATTTAAAAGCAGGAGATTTAATGTTCTTTGATACAAATGGTGTTAATAATGGACAGGTTTCACATGTTGGACTTTATATAGGAAATGGTCAAATGATACATGCATCTTATAGTAATCAGAAAATAGTGATTACAAGTATTAATAGCAGTTATTATATAAATTCATTTGTAAATGCCAGAAGAGTTTTATAATGAAAAATTTAAAAGTCAGAAACATATCTAATCATTTGTTTCTGGCTTTTGAATAAATATAATATTACATGCATAAAAATAAAATAAGTACTATACTTAAAACATTTCTAATATGATTTTATCAAAAAAAGCACTACTATAACCATTATCATTACTTTTACAAACCTAATTCATTTGCTTATGTGAGATTAAATAAGTCGAAAATGTTAAAATATTGTAAAAAAATAAAATATAAAAAGGATTTTTAATAAAATCTATGGAATATCTTAATATAATGTAATTTTTATCAAATAAGAAAAGGGGGATGAGAATGACAAATAGTAGTAACAATAAAAACATATTTAATAATTTCCTTTCTTTTTTACTCATCACAATAGGGGCATCTTTTGCTGCTATAGCTCTAGAGATATTCTTAGTACCTAATAATATAATTGACGGAGGAATAATAGGGATTTCTATTATGATTAGTTATATAACTAAAATTAAATTAAGTATCCTTACTTTTGTATTAAATATACCATTTTTAATTTTAGGATATAAACAATTAGGAAAGAGCTTTTTAATAAAGGCAGCTTATGCTATGCTAGTATTTTCTCTTTTATTAGAAGAATTTAAACCAGTGCCTGAATTAACTAATGATATACTTTTAGCAACAGTATTTGGAGGACTACTTTTAGGAATTGGTGTTGGATTTGTTATTAAGTTTGGAGCATGTCTAGATGGAACAGAAGTAGTTGCTATATTAATTAACAAAAAAACATCATTTTCAGTAGGGCAAGTAGTTATGTTTTTAAACTTTTTTATATACGGTACAGCAGGTTTTTTATTTGGTTGGGATAGAGCACTTTATTCTATATTAACTTACTTTATAACTTTTAAAATTATCGATATGGTATCTGAAGGATTTGAACAGGCAAAAGCAGCTATGATTATAACCAATCATGGAGAAGAAATAGCTAATAGCATATATAAACATCTAGGTAGAACGGTTACAATGCTAGAAGGCGAAGGACTGATAAGTGGTAAAAAGGTTGTGTTATATGCAGTAGTAACTAGAATAGAAATTCCAGAACTTAAAAGAATAGTAGCGGCAGATGACTATTCTGCTTTTGTAACTATAACAGATGTAAATGAGATTGTCGGCAAACATATTAAAAAGAAAAAAGATGAAGTGGTTGCAGATGAAACTGTATAAATGATAAAAAAAGCTCTATAAATTTTATTAATATCTAAAATTTATAGGGCTTTTTTAGATTAAATTTATAATGGAATATTTTTAGGATCTCTCAATTTTTTATATTTGAAAACAGGAATGCCTAATTCTTCACCTAATTTTTTAACCGCATTTTTGTAAGCAGATTTTAAATTATCATGAATTACAATTCCATCGACCTCCATAGAAATAGAATCAACACATTTTTTTAGATATTCATAATTTTCTTCTTTATCATATTCGCCTTGAACCATCCATTGGTTGGATAGGATATGACCAATTGAAATTGGCTTTTCAGTATTTATTATTACATTTGAGAATGTTTCCTCAAAATGCATTCCCCCTGTACAAAGAAGGACTTTTATATCTTTTAATTCTGGTTTTATATCATCATCAAAAACTCTAAATAGAGAATTTGCTAGGACACTTTCAGCAACTGGGTTTGTCCAACTTTCAAGTGTGCTTCCTATTTCTATATCAAATATAGGTACTTGATACTTGTCTATTAAGTTTATATCTTGACCTTGAATAGTTCCTGTCCAATGTGTTGCCTCAGTCATAGTTGTAAAATCATCTAAATTTGATTTTACACGATTTTCTTCTATAGCTAATAGAAGATTTCTAAGATAGATTGGATTTGATGGTGCGAATATTTTGCCGACAACATCACCAGTTGAGTGAACAGTAAGTATTTTATCTGGAGCATTTTTTCCACCATGCCAATTTACAACACCTGCTACATCATAATCTTTGAAATATTTATTTAAAAGAGGTATGTATAAATCATAATCATAACTTAAAACTTTGTCAGTTTCAACAAATGAAAATAAGTTACTTCTATCATCATGATATTCATAGACATCTTTATTGGCAAATTTAAAATCTGCTAATTTCAAATCGTAATTTTCTTTTAAATAATTTAATACTCTTGGTGCAACTTCATCTCTTTCATAATCTGTACAAAAAAAGTAAACAGCTTTTCTCATAAGTTTTCCTCCTAAATATATCAATATATATTATTATGTATTTTAAACAAAAGGACTAAAATTTCTTCCATCGTATACTATTTCATCATACCCTTTAGGATCAGTATTGCCTTCTGTGCTAAATATTAAAACAACTGAATCTTTATTTAAGCCCATATCGCGTCTTATATCTTCAAATTCGTCTTTCTCCATAAGCATTGATAAAAGACCAACGCCTACTGCACCAGATTCACCAGAAACAATCTTTGTATCATCTTTTAATGGGCTTGCCAAAATTCTCATTCCTCTAGCAGTTACATAATCTGGACAAGAAGCATAAAAACTAGCATAATCTCTTAAGATAGGCCATGTAGCAGTGTTTGGCTCACCACAATTAAGTCCAGCCATTATTGTGTGAAGTTCTCCTGTTACAGCATGAGGTTTTGAATCGTCAGCTTTTGCAGATTTGTAGATACATGCAACGGTAGCAGGTTCAACTATAGTAGTTACTGGAGCTTTTTTATCAAATCTATTGACCATATAACCAAGCACACTTCCAGCCATAGATCCTACACCAGCTTGTAAAAATAAATGAGTGGGTTTTTCTATCCCAAGTCCATTTAATGCATCAAGTGCTTCTTTAGCCATAATTGTATATCCTTGGCTTATAAAGTTTGGAATATCTTCATATCCTTCCCAAGCAGTATCTTGGACTAAGTACCATCCTTTTTCATCTGCCAAAGAAGCTGCTTTTCTAACAGCATCGTCATAGTTTAAATCAGTAATTGTAACTGTAGAATTACCTATACTTTCAATTGCCTTAGCCCTTGCAAGTACGCTACCTTTAGGCATAAATACAATAGATTTGCAACCAAGTTTGTTAGCAGCCCAAGCGACACCCTTACCATGATTTCCGTCAGTAGCAGTTACAAATACTATATCTTTTAATTTTTTTCTTATATCTTTATTTTGCAAATCTTTAAAAGTTGTAGATTTATAATCTAAGTTTAATTTGTTGCATACTATTCTAAATATAGCATATAATCCTCCAAGCCCCTTAAAGGCGTTGAGTCCATATCTATAAGACTCATCTTTTACGAATATATTTTTTACACCTAGTTTTGATGCTAAATTATCTAATTTTACAAGTGGTGTTTTTTTATACTCATCAATAGAGGTGTGAAACTTTTCAACATCATTTACAATATCCTCAGTTAAAAAATCTATATCAGTTGAGTTATTTGTATCTGTAGAAATTATATTTATTCCGAAATGTTCTTCGTATTTTTTCATTCTATCTCTCCTTATATTATTTTTATTAGAAATTAAATTGTCTGGAAAATTGTATAAACCCCTTTAATATAATTATATTTTATAAAATGTAATATTTATATCTCAATATTGATTATTTATGCAATTATATTAGTTAACTTATAAAAAAATTAAAATATATATAGAAATATTTAAAATAAAATCATCATGCATAAAAGTTATGATAAAATAGTATTAATTTTGTAACGATAAGGAGGCAACACATGGATACAAATAATTTATTGATGACAGGTTTTGTACTTACAGTAGGGGCTATGGCTATTTTTATAAGTATAATAAGTTTTGGATTTATGATTATGTATCAAATCAGAAAGAAAGTTAAAGTTAATAATTACGTAAAAATGATAATATTTATAGCTTTTATAATAGGAATTATATTAGTTTTTATATCAGGAAGTAAACTAGATTTAAAGTCACTTGGATTTTAAATAGTATATATTGCTTAGAGTAAATAAGTTAACAAAACGAATATTGATATTGGAGGAGAAATGAAAAAAAAGATTGACTTGACAGAAGGTGGGATAGTTGAAAAGCTAGTAAAAATAGCTATTCCAATAATGGCTACATCATTTATTCAAATTGCATACAATTTGATAGACATGATGTGGGTTGGAAAAAACGGGAGTAATTCCGTAGCAGCAGTTGGAACTGCAGGATTTTATCCTTGGCTTGCCATGGCATTTGTAATGTTTTCAAAAATTGGCGGTGAGGTTAAAGTTGCTCAAAGTATGGGTGAAAAAAATGAAAAAGAAGTAAAGTCTTATATAAAATCATCTATAGAATTAAATGTATTTTTATCGATAACTTATAGTTTAATATTAATTTTATTTAATAAACAATTAATAGAGATATTTAACTTAGGAGATACAGAAGTAATATCGATGTCTAGACAGTATTTAGTTATATTAGGAATCGGAATGGTATTTTATTTTATAAATCCTGTATTTACATCGATTTTTATTGGACTTGGAAATAGTTCTATACCATTTAGAATTAATACAATAGGTCTTATAGCTAATATTATTTTAGATCCACTATTAATTTTTGGACTTGGTCCAATTCCAGCTTTAGGAACAAATGGGGCAGGAATTGCAACAATAACTGCACAAATAATAGTTAGTTTTGTATTCATAGGATATATAATAAAAAATAACATAGAGTATTTTAAAATTAAATATTTTAGAAATATAGAACTACAATATTTCAAAGTTTTATACAAACTAGGTTTTCCAGTAGCTATTCAAAATGCATTATTCACACTTATATCTATGGCTATGGGGGTAATTGTGGCATCTTTTGGTCCAGTTGCAGTAGCTGTCCAAAAAGTAGGGTCTCAAATAGAGTCTATATCTTGGATGAGTGCAGATGGATTTGCAGCAGCATTGTCTACTTTTACTGGTCAAAATTATGGAGCATATAAGTTTGATAGAATCGATAAAGGAAGTAAAATTGGATTAATAGGAGCTATAATTTGGGGTAGTATAACTACAGTAATTCTTGTATTCTTTGGAGAAGTTATATTTAGAGCGTTTATAAATGAGCAAGATGCAATAATAAAAGGAATAGATTATTTAAAAATACTTGGATATTCACAATTATTTATGTGTATTGAAATAACAATTACAGGAATACTTAAAGGATTAGGTAGAACGTATATACCATCATGTCTTAGTATAGCTTTAAACTTAGCTAGAATACCGATGGCGATTTTACTTAGCAAACCAGATATATTAGGCATTAATGGAATCTGGTGGAGTATAACAATAAGCAGTATTTTTAAAGGTATTATACTGTTCTTAATATTTGTTATTTTATATAAAGCGAAAAAACTTTATAAAGTAGATAAAGAAGAGATGAATAAAAATATATGCAATTAATTATAAATAAGAAATAAGACATTGGATTAAAAAAATCAATGTCTTATTTTTTTAGTAAATTAAAATATATTGTGACTACCTTTATTTTTTATTCTATAACTTCTTCTGTTTTACCGCCTTTTATCAACTTAACTGGTGAACCATCAGATTCAACATAAATACTTCCATCTTTAAAATAAAATTTAACAGTGATTTCTTCTTTAGGAGCATCAGACATAGATAAGTTGCTAGAATAGCAAGTGAACTCGACTGTATCGTTATCGATTGTTGATTCAATATTTTTATTTTCAGTTCCTAAAGTTGCACCTCCTGTACTAGCATAGGCTGTATAATCAAAAACAATATTATTTCCCTTAATAGAATGTATAGTGAGATCCCAAGAAGATTCTGATGGCATTGTTTTCTCACCTGTTTCTTCAACATATTGCCAATATTGAATTGTATAACCCCAATTACCAATATAATTATCATATGATGTGGTGTCGTTTTCTTTTAAATTATCATCTTGATTTAAAGCTTCGCTATCTGAATTACTATTACTATCAAAAATATTATTATCTGTTGACTCATCCGTATAAGTGTCATCACTTTGGTATTCTTGTGATGAAAAATAAGGTTCTGAAGAAGAACATCCAACATTAAAAATAAGCAAAGTAGAGCATAAAACACATCCGATTATTTTATAGTTTATATTATTCATTGAACTGTACCTCCTTTTTAATATATTTAATAGTTACTAAGTATATGAACGATTTTAATTTTCTTTAAAATTTATATTTGTTGAATTGGCATATTCTTCTGCATAAGAACCATTAGAAGCATGGATTACAAAGTCGCTACCACATAAATCAAATGCTTTACTATCTATAGATGTTACACTATTTGGAATAAAAATACTTTTTAAATTACTACAGTTATAAAATGCTTTGAACTTTATAGATTCTAAACCATCTAAAATTTCTATTTTTTCTAAATTTGTACAGCTTGCAAATGCAACAGTGCCGATAACTTTCACACTACCTGGAATAGTTATATTTGTTAAGCTATTACATCCTTCAAATGCTTCTGGTTGTATACCTGTTAAACTTTGAGGTAATTGTATGTTTTTTAAATTGGTACAATGAGAAAATGCAGCTTGACCAATATTAGTTACACTGTCTGGTATTTGTACATCTTTTAAATTTTGACAGTTAGCAAATGTACCATATCGTATAGATTCTATTCCATTAGGAATTTTTATATTTGTTAAACTATTGCATCCTAAAAAGGCATTATCACCTAAAAAAGTTAAACCTTCTGGAAGTTTGAAAGATTTTAGATTAGTACAGTTAGAAAATGCACCATTTCCTATAGATGTTATACCATCTGATAATTCTATATTTGTCAAACTGCTACATCTAGAAAATGCAAAGCTATCGATGCTTACTACGGGATAGCCATTTATGACTTTTGGAATTACTATACTAGACAAATCATTTTTTAAACCAGTAATAGTAATTAACTCTTGGTCATTTTCAAATTCGTAAAGAATATTACTTTCATCAGATTGATTAGTTGTATCTTTTTCCATAAAGATTCTATTAAATGATATTTCATCTGTGTTTATTTCAATATTTTTACGTTCTACTGATTTATATCCTTGTTTTTCAAATAAAACATCATAGATACCTGGATTGACTGCTTGACTAAGCTCCCTACTTTTATCTGTATTTAATGTGACAACATTATTTCCAGTTGTATCTCTTAAAGTTACTTTTACACCATCTAAAAAGATATCTTTTTTTACAGGTTGACCTTCTTCTGCATTTAACTCATCAGATATATCATTAAGTGTGATATATTTACTACTATCAATAACACTACACGAATAAGTTCCGCCTTGAGTTATATTGGTATAGTTATTATTATTATTATTATTGTTATTTATTGGAGAAGTAGCACTTGAGAGAGAGAATAGCGTTATTCCAGATAATATAAAAATGATAAATATTATTATTGATTTTTTCATATAATTCAACTCCTAAATATAATTACTAAATGAAAATTTAAAAACATTAATTTAATTATTAAAATTCTTAAAGAAATTTCTTTTTATATGTGAAATGTCTATCCAATTGCCATTGTCGATTTTTACTGAATCCGCGGTAGAATTGAAGGTAATATTATTACAATTTGTTCTTCGATAGATTTCTTCTTTCATTAATGTTTCAAAGGCATATTCTTTGCAGAAATCATCCATTATACTATAAGAAATATTTGCAACATCAATATAAAAATTTTTACTTTGAATTTCTTTTTCGGTTTGAGCAATAATAAGATGTTTAAAAAAAATTCCTATAATAGGCATAAAACATCCAATTTTCATATTAAGATTCCACCATCTTTTTAATATTGTACGAATCATTTTTTCTTCCCCCTTGTAAAAATATATTGTTACTTAAATTGTAAATTATTTTAAATCTATTAACTATATGTATAATTAATGTTACTAAATTTATACTATTTTTTATAAATACAACATAGGGAAGGTGTAATATTTTTACAAGATAATTAACTATAAATATACATATTTTAAACTAGAATAAACAAATAAATATATGAAAACATATAGAAACATTTTATTTATATGCTGATAAAAGAGATTTTCAGATAATATACAAGGTAAATGATGGAATTGTGTAATTCCTATTGAATTAGTAGGAATTTTTGATATAATCTATCTACAGGAAGTGATAATCATTATTAATTCCTAATCATCACTAATTTTAATCGGTTTTGTTAACTAGATATGAAAAAAATGATCCTCGACAGGATTAATAACCGATAGGTTCAAATTTAGATTTCACATATTAAAAAATGGCATAACAAATAAGCCTAACAAAATTATAATTTTTTTAGACTTAAAGTGCAATTAATATTTAACAAACCAATTAATTTTATCTCGATGAGAATAATTAATACCACAAACTTCAGCTGGTGTTAAATTACTC
>NZ_JAHLOQ010000055.1 GCF_018917435.1 Intestinibacter bartlettii | reverse complement strand
TATTAATTCTTTGCTTAAGTTACTCATAAAAATACTCCTTCCTGGCATTGACTTATATTTTTATCATTGCCATAAAGGAGTATTTATTTCATCATAAGCACAAATTATTTTACATTGTCTATAATCCCAATAAAAATCACTAAAATTTTTATTGGGATTTTCTATATACAGCTTTGACGCTTACTTTATATTATACATTTTTGCATAAAGCTTTTAAACTTTCTAATGATTTTACATACAATTTATTTCTTTCACCATGTTCATCTAAAATATATAAAGCTACCATTTTTTGTAATTGTTGTGCGATTTCTTTATATTCTAGCTTTCTATTAATTTTTATTGATGTTTCAAGACCATCTAATAATATATCTTCTTCTTTAAGATGTATTTCTATAGCATTTATATTACTTTCTATTATATTTAATTCAGCTATTTTTCGAGATATATAAATTTTATAATCTTCAGCATATTGTCTATATTCATTTACCTTTGCTTTTCGATCATGTTGTTCTAATAAAGTATCTATAAATTCCCTATCTTGTGAATTTGGAATTATGGAATCAGTTAAAATGTTATAATTATTTTGGTAATCTGTATATGTAAGGTTACTAATAAAATTAGTAGGAATAGAAAAAGAAAAAGTTGGGGAATAATCTAAAATATGAATATTTATATATGTTGCTATTTCATATTTTCTTTTATATAAATTTGTTATATGTTCATTTAGATTTTTTAATAACTTATTAATTTCTAAACATTTATTTTTATATTTATTATTTTGGGATGCTATCATGGCATCTACTTCATCTCTAATTTCAAAAGATGTTTTATAATTTTCGTTTCCTTTTATCACCATTTCAATAAAGCCATCTGTACATATTTCAGTTAATTCGGCTTTGCCTTCATCTAATATTGTAAATAATTCTCCAGCAATACTGTCTTCATCTTTTTTAGCAATTTCTTTCAACTCCTTGAAAATCTTTTTTTCATCCATAACAATATTTGTTTTTGTATTAAATCCTCCACTAGAACCTGAACCACTAGAATTACCTCTAAAAAATCCACTAAAACCACCACCAAAGAATCCACCAAAACTGCCACCAAATAATCCCATAAAACTACCTCCTTAGACATTGTTAAAATTACAATATAATATTTTATTTTAGATATTTTAGATTATTATTAAAATTTAATTTTAAAGGTTCATCTTGACTTAAATAGTTTAATAACATTTGGCATACTTTAAGACAATATTCATCCAAAATATCCTTGCTTAAGATATCACATATTTTTAAAATTAAAGGCATTCTTTCTTCATGTGTTAATTTTAAGGATATCTCATTTAACTTAGTAGTGGCTTCAATATTAGCAATATAAGCCTTTGCTTTTTGTCTTACTTCATATCTTTTGGTGTCTTCTATTTCTTGAACATTTTTTACATCTTTATAAGTACTTAAAATTACATCTAATATATCAGCTGGATTTAATTCAAGATTTACTGTATCACTTGTAAGATAATTATCCATTTTATTTCACCTCATTTTTAATTTATAGAATACAAGTGTTAATTATGTTTACTACAGTTGCTTGTATTATGATATAGAATAAATTCAACATTTTTTTACAAATTCCTTTAATAATATTAAAAAAATTTTATTTATTAGAACGTTTGTTATAAATTTGAATAAATAAAAAATATTTAAATCATGATATATAAGATAGTACAAACAATATAGTCTTACAAACACATATATAAATGAAATAAAGCTTCGTATATATAAAGTTGTATTAACTTGACTTATAAAAACTTAAAATATGCTATAAATACTTAGTTTGGATACAAATAATAAGTATGGTTTTAAATAAAATTTATATATTATAAATATAAAAATAAGGTATAGTTTCATAGATTTAACTTTGTTTATTTATTTTATATTTAAAATAAAATTGGTCAATGTATCATTAAATAATTTTAAAAGTTTTCTATAAGGTAATAAAGTTAGAACAGTTTTTTTGAAAATAGAAATTTATTTATGATTTGATATACAAGTAAAGTTATAAGAAGGTGTTTTTTCTTCTGGTTTATCAGAAGAGCGACAAGAAGAACTACTAGTGCTTAATTTTACTTCATTATCATCATAAATTTAGTATTTTTTATCCATCTGTACTTATAATCTTTTTTAATAAGTATGCACTTTTTTATGGTGATACACATCCTTTTTTACCAATTTATTTAAAAATTTGAGAATGTGTTTTATATATTGCTGCGTTTGGTTGTGGTTATGTAGTGAAGATTTGTAGTGGGAATTTTTATAGATATTCTCTTAATTAAATTATACTTGAAAAGTATGGAAAAAGTCTTTCTCTATTATTTCTATTTTAAATGATTTATTTTTAGTTTTTTTTTATTTAATAATAGTTATATAGTAGAAATGTAGAGGAGTTATTTGGTCCATGTTTTCATCAGTTTTATTCGTATTTTGGTTTGGATAAATGGGACTGAAATGCGCTAAGGGTGGATTTTTTGGTCAGGTGGTAGTAATTTTTAGGTGTATAGTGGGTTCATTGTTGTATTTATAGTTTTTGGTTTATTGTTATTATATTTAACAAATTTGTGATAAATATATTTGAGGGATAGTTTGTATGAAAATAACTATTTAAAAATCATAAAAAACTTTCAATGTATTCGATGAAAATCTAAAAAATAAGAGAAAACAGTAAAGAAAAAAATTATTATATGGATGTTATTATACCTTCCATGAATAAAAATTTAAAATTAATTATTATAAATGTTGTAGTTATATAAAATTATAAAAAATTAAAATTTAAAGTTTAAAAAATATTTGCTTAAAATAGATATAAATAATAATAGATTTTTTTATGTTATAGAAAAAACAAGGAATATATGTTATAATGTAAAAAAATGGAAAAATGGAGGGGCTTATGAAAATAGAATCAGTAAAATCAGTAAAAGTAAAAGAAGTTGAAAATGATAAGAAAAATGAAATTAGTGAAGAAGATATAAAGGATTTTTTAGATTTTCTTTCTGAAAATGAAACTTATTTAGATACAGGTTGTGGAGCATTCCATACGGATAATCATAGTAATTGGTAATGAAAAAAATAAGCCAAACCATTGTGTTTAGCTTATTTTTTTTCTATATTTTAGGAGGATATAAATGAATAACGTAAAAAATGAAAATTTATTTTATCATAATCCACTTATTTTTGAAGACATAGAATTAAATATATCAGGTCTTTTTTTATTTTCTGAATTAATAATAAAACTTATTGATATTGTCAAGTATAAATTTAATGTGGAGCTACCAATAAAAAATTTATATGGGTGCATAAATTCAAAGTGGAATGGAGGAAGATTAATATTAAATAGAAATCATAGTAAATATAGTTCAAAAGATATAGAAAAAGAATTTTTATTATTAAGAAATTATAACATTTGTCCTACTATAACATTTACAAATAATTTAATACTAGAAGAAGATCTATATAGTATAAAAGAAAATGAAATTTTAAAGTTATTAGATAATTGTTCGGGAAAAGTTATTTTATCAAGTAAATTGTTAGAAAAGTATATAAGAAGTAATTTTTCTAATATAGAAATAGTAGCATCTGTTTTAAAAATTACTATGGAAGATGGAAAGAATAATTTGGCATATTATAAAAATTTAGAGACTAATTATAATAGTTATGTTGTACATCCAGATGATAATTTTAATAATAACTTACTTAGTCAATTGAATACTGATAAAGCAGAAATACTATTAAATGAGAGATGTTATTATAATTGTAAAAATAGAAAGTTACATTACCAATCCATAGATAGAGAACAAATTTCTCAATCAGAAGGAAGGTTTCAAGATGAAAGATTTTTAGAACGATGTAACGCTATACCTGAAAAGAAGCAATTTAATTCAAATAAAAGAAATATATGCATATCTTTGAGTGAGTATGAATCTTTTTATAAAATGGGGTTTAGAAAATTTAAAATACAAGGTAGAACTAATAATTTATATTTATTCTTTTTTGACTTGTTAAGATATAGCATAGATTCTGATATTTCGATATCCTTAATATATCCAATTATATGCGAATATATAGATGAATTTTTAAAAAGGAGAGTATAGAGAGTGACTGAAGATATATTATATGATCCTAATAGGGATTTAAAACTAGTTTTAAAAGTTTCAAGTAATATGTGCAATATAGACTGTAAATATTGCTTTGAGAAAATGAAACACATAAGAGATGCTTTTATAACAGAACAACAATTAGAGAATATTTTGAAGAAAATAAAAAATAATGTAGTTATAACATTCCATGGAGGGGAACCACTATTAATAGGAAAAAGTAAAATGAATGCATTGTTAAATATAGTTAATTTATATAAGAATAAAATTAAGTCAGTAAAAATACAAACAAATGGAACTTTATTTGATGATGAGTATGCAGAATTATTTTTTAAAAAGTATAAGGATTTAAATATTGAAGTGGCAATAAGTTTAGATGGAACATATGAGATGAATAAATTGAGGGTGGACTATAAAGGTAATAATACTTTTGATAAAGTGATAGATGCATATGAAATTTTAGATAAATGGGGCAAAAAAGCAGGAATGCTTAGTGTTATATCTAAACATTCTATAAAATATGTTGAGGATTATGCAGATTTAATTATGCAGATTAAAAATTTAAGTTTTGTTAAAATAAATCCATTATTTAATATAGAAAATAATATTTTAACACCAGATAGTATATCACCTATGGAGTTCTCACAGTTTATAATTAAATTTGGAATGATATATATAGAGCGTAAAATATATAAGAAGATAGCTGTAGAACCTATATTAAGTATGATTCAAAATATTAATGGCAAAGAGTCTAAATATTGTAATTACAATAAACATAAATGTTTTGAGTTTTTAAGTATTTATCCAAATGAATTAATAGGACCATGTGATTGTTTTTCAATTAATGATTTTTCAATAGATAAGGATACATATTTTTTAGAAGATAATATTTCAAAGAATATACTAAGTAATAAAATTATACCTATAAAAAAATTATTAGATAAATGTGAAGAATGTGATATATTTGAGTTTTGTGTAGGAGGATGTTTATCTCAAAGGTACTATTTTAGAAATAATGAAGCTTTAAGTAAAGAATTTTGTGATTCTAAAAAAATGTTATTTGAATTTGCAAAGCAATTGAAAATATAAGAATATATTAAGGGGTATTATATGAGTAATAAATATGAAGATATACAGTTTAAATCTGAATATAAGGCAATTTATATAAATATACCATTTTGTAAATCGCCTTGTAGTTATTGTCATTATATTGATAATATATATTTTGGATATAATTATGTACCAGATAATTATATTAAAATACTGCATAGACAATTGAGAGATGTTTTGGCTAAAATAAAAAACAGTAGATTAAAAAGTATATATTTTGGAGGTGGAACACCATCATTATTAAATGATATACAGATAAATGATATTCAAAAGATTTTTAATGAATATGATATAAGCGCAGAGGAAGTTTCAATAGAAATACATCCAAAATATTGTAATTTTGATTATTCCCAAAATAATTTTTTTACTAGATATTCTATAGGAGTACAAAGTTTTAATACAAAAAAATTAAAAAATTATAAAAGAAATTGCTATGATTATAAAACCATATGCAACATTTTGAAAAATATTAAAAGAAACATATGCATTAATATTGATTTACTTTTTGATGAGTTTGTATTACAAGAAGATATTGCAAGGGTTAAAGAGTTAAACCCAACTACAATAACCATATATCCAAATACTAGAGGAAGAGGATTAGATAGATTAAATAATGTATATAATACATTAGACAACTTAGAAGAAATATTAAATGGTTATCATAGATTAGGAAAGTCAAAATTTATTTTTGTAAAAAATGGCTGTGAAGAATCTAATTATGCTAAGGTAGAGTACAAGTATATGGGAGATATTATAGGTATTGGTCATAATAGTGTTTCATATATAGAAGATGAATCTTTTTTATGTATTTATAATAATGACAATTATACATTAAATAAGAGGAGTACTTTATCTAGGTACCTTACTGTATTCTTTTCTGGAGTTTCAAGTGGTATTTCTAAAAAAATAATAAAACAATTAGATGAGCAAATACTAAACTATTCATTGCTTTTAAATATAGATAATGAGTATATAGATAGTAAGTATTATTTAACAAAGTCTGAAGAAGAATTACTTTATCTTCCAGAGTATAATTATATTTTATTTTATGAATATATAATAAATAATTATCAAAGAGATTATGGGGATATATTTATAGCATCTATTGCTTATGGTGATAATGAGTCAGATGGAATAATAAAATTTTTAGACTCTAGAATAGATGAAAAAACTTTAGAAAGTTTGAAAAAATTTGAAAATGAAAACAAAGTTAATAGTAATATAAGATACACTAAAAAGTATATGCCCAATAAATTTATATTAATTGAAGGAATAGATGGAAGTGGAAAGGATACATTTGCTAATTTTTTAGAAATAGAAATAAAAAAAAGATTTAAATATAATAAAATATCAACTTTATCAATATTAGGACAACCTTCTTCGAATTTAATTTATGGAAAAGAGGTTAAGAATTTTATAGAAAATAGAGTTTGTAATTGTGATAGTGAAACAATTAAATTCAAATTAAAATGTAATAGATTAGAAAGTGAATATAAAATATCAAAAAATAAAGGGATAACTATATGTATAAGAGGATTATTAACTGATATAGCAACATACAATGCTGTATTTAAAAATAGAAATGAATATAATTTTGGACAGGGAGAGTATATAAAGAAAATAGATAAGTTAATAATAGTAGATGTAAATCCAAAAATTGCAGATGAAAGGATTGGGAAAAGAGGAATTCCTAGAACATGGAGAGAAGAAATAAATTGGCTAATTTATTTTAGAAAATTTTATTTATCATATAATAATGATATTATAATGGAAAAAATAGTTATACAAAATAATACAATAGAAAAATTAAAGGATACTGCTAAAAAAATTGCAAATAAGTTATTTTTTGAAAAGGATTAGAGGTGAAATATATTTGAATTATGTCACGATAATGCTAAAAATAGTTGGAGATTTATGCAATATGAGTTGTTATTATTGCTATGAAGAAAGGAAGGATATGAGTTCTGAAAGGGAGGTGTTTTGCTCGAGTAGAGATGTTATAGAATTTTTAAATGGATATAAAGATTATTTGAGTGTATTCATTGTTTTTCATGGTGGGGAACCATTATTGGCTGATAAAAAGGTAATATGCGAGATATTAGAATTTTTAGATAAAAACTTTATAAATAATTATAATATACAATTTCAAACAAATGGCACACTATTAGATCATGAATGGATAAATATATTTAATAAATATTCATCTAAAATTTCATTATCAATATCTTTAGACCCAATTGGTGATTTTGATTTAAGAAGATCAAATAGTTTTAAATATAGAGAAAGAGTGATTGAAAATTTAAAATTAATAAATAAGAGTAAAATTAAAAATATTGGAATAATTTCAGTTGCACATAAATATAATATTAACTATTTTGAAGCCTTCACAAATGAATTGATTACACTAGGAATTAAAAATTTAACAATTAATAAATATAGAACTCAAAATTTATATAATGATAAATATTATATATCAGAGGAAGAATATAATAATATGCTTAAAAAATTAATAGTTCATTTGATAAAAGAAAAAATATATCGAAATATAAATATTCAACCAATAATATCTCTTTTATCAAATAACCCAAATAGATTATGTACATATTTAGCAGATACATATAAATGTAAGTATTTTAAAGTTTTTTATAATAAAAACAATTATAGAGATTATTGTAATCATCTTAAAGATGAAGTAAGAAGTGTTGATTTAAAGTGTTTAAAATGTGATATATATAATTGGTGTGGTTCTGGATGCTTAGCAGAGAAAAAAGATAGAACATTTTGTACATCTAGAAGAAATTTAAAATTATTTCTGGAGGAAATAAAAAATGAAAATAGATAATTTAATAATCAATAATATCGATGGAATTAAATTAGAAGTAAAGAATAACGAATCAATAGGATTAGAGGGTTTATCGGGATCAGGAAAAACATCATTTTGCAAAGCACTAAATATGGAGTCATTAAAAAGGATTGTAACTATATTACCAAAATCAGAGTATAAATTTTTATTTTCAGATTTATTAGTTAGTAATTTTTCAACACAATCCATAAAAGATATGCCCTTAATATTTTTCTTAGAAAAATCTTCATCATCATATAATCCTAGATCAACAATAGGAACACATACAGAAATATATAATTTTATACGTAAAAAATTTGCCAAAGAACATAACTTGGTAAGTGAAATTTTTTCATTTAACAATTCAATTTATTGGTGTAAAAAATGCAAAGGTAGAGGATATACTAATGGTATTGAATGTAAGGAATGTGAAGGAACAAGATATTCAGATGAGATAAAACAATATAAACTAAGAATAAAAGATAAAGATTATACAATAATTGATATTAATAAAATGGATATATATACATTGAAAGAAATAGCAGTAGAAATTGGATTACCTAAGAAAGAAATGAAAATATTAGAGAATATGATAAAGTTAAATATAGGATATTTAACTTTAGACAGAATAGTAAGTACATTATCTGGAGGAGAAACAGTAAGATTATTTTTATCTGAGTTTATGACACTTGGTAAAAATTGTATTATAATAATTGATGAAATTTCAATTGGATTAGATGCAAATAGTATAAATAATATTTTAAGAGTAATTGATGAGATGGGTTGTCAAAATCAAATTTGGTTAATTGACCATTCAGATATAGTATTAGATTCTACAATAAATAAAATTTCTTTTGGACCAGGAAGTGGTAAAAATGGCGGCAAAATAATAAATGATTTTAATAAACCTAAAGAAAAATATTTTCCAAAAATAAATTCTAAACCGAGAGAGTATTATGAGTTTTTTGATTTAAATAAAAGAAATATAGATATAAAAAAACTTACAATTCCAAAAAATAGATTGACTATAATAACTGGAGAATCGGGATGTGGTAAATCAACTTTAATAAATGATTGTATATTACCTTATTTTAAAAAAAAATATAAAAATAAAAAGATTATTTTGATTGGACAGGATAGAAATAAATCAATAACATCAAGATCTACTATTGAAACATTTTTAGATATTAAAAGTAAATTATCTAAATTAGGCAATAATTATAATTTATTGCAAATAGATGAATTAATTAAAATATTACCTAAAAAAGATAAAAAAATAAAACAAAAAATTGAATTAATATTAGATTTAGGATTAGGTTATTTAGATTTAAATAGAAAGATAAATACACTTTCTACAGGTGAATTTCAGTGTATACATTTAATTTCTGAATTATGCAATGACAATAATGATGAAATATTGTTGATTTTTGATGAACCATCAAAGGGATTGTCACAAAATATTTTAAATAAGTTTATGTATGTTGTTAGAAATATACTCAATAATAATACGGTAACAATGATTATGATTGAACACAATCCTTATATAATAAGAAATGCAGATTTTATAATTGATTTTGGAAAAAGAACTGATCAAACCATTAAAAATTTAGACTGCGTTAGTTACAGCCAATGGGATGATAATATAAAGAATATAAAGAGTGTAATAAAATTAAAATCAAATATACCATTAATGAGGGGTATAGAATATATTGATACAGATATAGATGATTATTATAAAAATGCTGAGAAAGATTTTAAAGGAGGTTTATTGAAAAATATATCGCAGACAGCACGATGGATTTACTCTGATTTTGAATCTGATGTAATTATGCCTAAAATTACAATAGATTTAGAAGAAAGATTATACTCTAAAAATACTTTTTTATATGAAATTGGAGGTTTATTTAATTATATTATATCTTTAAATAAGGAGAATAAAGATGTATTAAAATTTGATTATTATAACAAAGATAATCTATGTGAATTCTGCAAAGGTACTGGAAAAGTATCTATCTTTGATTTTAATAAAGTTGTAAAAGATGGCAAAAAAGGACTTTGGAATGGATTATTATACGATGATGTAATGGAAGCTTTGAGAAAATACAATTATTCTAAGATAAAATTTTTATTTAAAGAAATAAAGAAAGATAAAAATATAGATTTATCAAAATCTTTTAATAGTATGACATCAGATGAAAAAAATATATTTTTATATGGATATTGGGAAAAGTCATTCTATGATACTTCAAAGAAAACTAAAAGAATGTGGAAGGGAATGCAAACATTAATATTAAAGTATATGAGATCATCTAAAAGTGAATTAAAGCAAAAAATTATAGATTCAAAGCATGAGTCAGAATGTCCTATATGTAAAGGAAATATATTAAATCATAATAATAGGTTGATTGTTTTTAATAAGGACATAAGAGAAATACTTAATGATAAAATAAGTGAAAATAAATTTTTAATATCTCAAATAGAATGGATACAAAGAATTGTAAAAATATTAAATAATGATATATATTTAAATACTGATGTTTCATCATTATCACATGAAATGCAAGTACAATTAAAATTACTTGAAATAGAAATGAATAACTATTATGGCTATCAGATTGTATTGAAAAATGTATTACCATTTAAAAACTTAATACAAGAGTATATTGAAAATATATCTAAAAATAATTTAGTAACTATTTGTGATTATAAAGATATAAATATCACAAAAGAGAGTATATTAAAGACTTATTTTTCTTCTGGAAAAATAAAATCTAATACATGTATATATGAGATTTTGGGATATAAAAATATTACAAGTAAAATTAATAAAATTAGAAAAAGTTTTCCATGTGGTTTTTGCAAGGGAAAAAAAGTACTCAGAGAAGAAAGTATAGTAGAGGGAATAGATGTACTTGAAAGTATATGTAATTCATGTAATGGTACAGGTATATCAAAAGTAGGATTAGAACAAATTGTAGACTCATATCCAGTTGAAGTATGGCTAGAAAACGAATTAGGAGAGTTAGATATTATCAAAAATATTCCAAAATCTTTATTAAATATAAAATTAACTTCTAAAATAAATGAATTAAATAAAGTGCAATTGATGGATTTATTAAAAATTATTAAAAAATAATATAGAATAAGGTTTTGTTAACTAGATATGAAAAAAATGATCCTCGACAGGATTAATAACCGATAGGTTCAAATTTAGATTTCACATATTAAAAAATGGCATAACAAATAAGCCTAACAAAATTATAATTTTTTTAGACTTAAAGTGCAATTAATATTTAACAAACCAATTAATTTTATCTCGATGAGAATAATTAATACCACAAACTTCAGCTGGTGTTAAATTACTC
>NZ_JAHLOQ010000054.1 GCF_018917435.1 Intestinibacter bartlettii | reverse complement strand
GAGTAATTTAACACCAGCTGAAGTTTGTGGTATTAATTATTCTCATCGAGATAAAATTAATTGGTTTGTTAAATATTAATTGCACTTTAAGTCTAAAAAAATTATAATTTTGTTAGGCTTATTTGTTATGCCATTTTTTAATATGTGAAATCTAAATTTGAACCTATCGGTTATTAATCCTGTCGAGGATCATTTTTTTCATATCTAGTTAACAAAACCCATAAATTATATTCTATAACTATTTTTATTAATTATATTTAAGATTTAATATTTGACTATAATATGATAATCCTTCCCATGCAATACACATTTGATAGTAAAAAAATATAAAATAACAAATAATCATAATATAATAAACTAAATCTTTTTCTCTCTTTTCAAAAATATTTTTTATTAACCATGGTAAAAGTATCAAATTATACATAGAAAAATATATCGGAAGTCTGCCAAGAAGAATTCCACTTTTAGCAATATTTGATATTATATATAAACCACTTGCAATTAAAGACATATTTATACTTAACTTAATAACCGGAGTCAATTTATCTTTAATCTTATTTCTATATATAAATGCCATAATTATAGGTATAGATTCTACCAATATTCTAATTACATTTGTTCCATCATCTGTATCTTTAAATTCTTCAACAGATGTTGCATAATCAGTTTGTTCAACAACGTTGGTTAATAAACTCGTAAATTTACTCGTAAATAACATTGCTAAAACTATACACATTATAAATAATAAAGTTTTTTTATTCCATGGCTCACCTTGAACAATAAAGTACATTGGTATTAATATAAACGCTGATTTATGTATAGTAGATAATATACAAACTATAAGTATATATAGCAGTGTCCTATTTTTTAAAATAAGACCAGTACAAGCAAACATAATCGATGCAACTAAAAATTGTCTCATACCATTGAATAACCATGTAAATTGACATGATGCTATAAATAAAAATACACTAATTCCAAAATTGCACGAATACTTATAAAGTGGTAGCATTACACATATTCCACTTATCAATGCAATTATATATAGCCAAACTGTATAATTATCAGATATATATGTTTTTATTAATATTGAAAATAACCTAAATCCAGGTTCTCTAGCCGTATCGTCAAATATAACCTCATGTGCATTTTGAAGTAATGGATAATTATTAAACATATTAGTATATGCTGATGTGTCCCCTATACTACTTCTCGCTCCAGCAAAAAATATAATCACAGCAAAAGTAACAAGCGCCATAAACAAATTAGCCCTTGGTTCATAAACATCTTCACCTAAATACTCTCCAACGCAAACCCTCTTAGCAGTAACCTGAGCCATTATCCCAAACACTATCACCCAAGCCATCATAAACCAATATATTGTCATATTTCTATTTTCCTTCCCTATTGTTATATAAAATCAATAAATAAAGTGCAAATCCAAAAGGCGTAGCCAAAACAGTCATCCCTTTTTTAGGACTTTCTTTAATAAAGCTTTTATTTTTACTTATAAAACTACTAGATACATAATGGACACAAGTCTTAAACTTCTTTAAAAATCCTTTATCATACTTCATATGTACCTTTCTCATAAAAGAAAATCCTTTAGGATTTTTATAATACTGTCTAAGCATATTTTTGCTAGAACCATCTTCCATGTACTCAACAACACAAACAGGCTTATTCATTATCAACAACTCATAATCCTGATCTGCTAATAAGTATTTATAATCCAAAGGAACAAATTTCTCTCCTTTAAATTCAGGATAGGCTGGATATTTATTCATAACCTCTGTTCTATATATAAGCTTCTTATCACCTTTTCCACCATTATAATAATATCCACTTAATGTTGTACTCTTTTGTTCTGGCAGTTTTTTACCTATTATCTCTCCATTTTCAAACATATCTAATGCTATTATTCCTGAGTAATTGTTATCTCGATTCTTTTCCCAAAAACTTAATATACTCTCAACTGCATCATCAGGCATGTAATCATCCGAATCTATACATACATTTAATTCAGTATCTATAAGCTCATAAGCCTTATTATGTCCTGTATGCATTCCACCATTTTCTTTATAAGCATATCTTATTTCAAATCCATTATCATTTTTTAACCAACTATCAACTAACTCTTTTGTATTATCAGTTGATCCATCATCTATTATCAACCAAACAAAATCCTTGTTAGTCTGTCTTCTCAAACTTTCATAACATTTGTGAAGTGTATATGCTCTATTATAAGTTGGAGTAAAAACTGTTAATATCGCCATAATTACCCCCTCGCATTTTCTATATAAAAATGTTCTAATGTTTTTGCATTATTTTTTATATCGTAATTTGCTTTTTTTATAATTTCTTTATTATTACTTCTTTTAAATTCTTGATATTTTAATATTTCATTTGCCCATGCTACAGGAGTTTCATTTAAACTTATTGATGTTACATCATCTGTAAGTACCCCATCCTTTGGTATAGTATCTGAAATAATACATTTTAACCCAGCTGCTTGTGCTTCTATTAAAACGATTCCTAATCCTTCATAAAGCGAAGGAAATAAAAACACATCCATCCCCTGCATCAAATCATCGACATCAGATCTAACACCAGTAAATATAACCTTATCACTAAGTCCCAAATCTTGTACCTTCTGCTCAATCTCAGGTCGTAAATCACCATCACCGACTAGCATAAGCACACTATCTTCTCTTACCTTTTGTACTTCATTAAATACATCTATAATAAATTTGTGATTTTTAGGATAATTAAATCTTCCTACATGACCAACCACAAACTTATTTTCAATACCAAATTCTTTTTTTACCTTATCTGCTTTGTCTTTATTATAAATATATAAGTCCGTATCAATTGCATTATTTAACACTTCAAAATCATCAGTTTCAAACATCCATCTGCCAGCTTCTTCACCACATGCGAACATCTTATCTGAATACCTTTTGATATTTTTTTTTGCCAATACTTTTATCAAGTACTTAAAGTTCTTGTCTTGGCTTGCACTATGAGCATGAGCTATAGTAAACCTAACCCCATTCTTCTTAGCCACCTTAAGCACAACTCCACTCAAACAGTCCTGATGACAGTGCACAATCTGATACTCTTTATGTTCCTTAAAGAACTTATCCAAAGCATTTAAATAACTCTTGCTGAAGGGATTTAATTTTGGAAGATGATAAATCTTGCCGCCAAGTGATTCAATTTCATCGTCATAATCCCATCTTTCATCACGATGAGTCAGAAAATCAAATTGAACCTTGTTTCTATCAATATTTCTATAGTAGTTCATAAGCATGGTTTCTAGTCCACCACGCCCCATATATGTCACTACTTGTAGTACTCTTATCGGCTCACTCATCTCTCAATCTCCTCAACAGTCAACTCAACCACCCTATTCTTATCAAAAACATCCTCCATATGCTTCCTTCCACACTGCCCCATCTTAGCCTTCTCATCATAACTCATCAGCGTAAACTGCTTAATCTTCTTATAAAGATCCTCGCTGTCTTTCACTTTACAAGTAAATCCGCTGACACCATCAATCACGGATTCTTTGCATCCGTGGATATCGCTGGCAATCAGCGCTCTGCCTATTGCTGCCCCTTCTAAAAGGACATTGGCCATTCCTTCGTGATAGGAAGGAAGGACGATGCAGTGTGCTTCTCTCATAAATTTAACGACGTCTTTTTGGTAGCCGTAGTATTTTATATAATCTTTTTCTTCTAATTCTTTTATAATTTGGCTGTAGTCTTCTTCAAACCAACCCAAAAATCCAAACTCGGCTTTTAATCCTTCTTGTTTGATTTTTTTTATTGCTTCAAACAGTTCGTTTACGCCTTTTTCCTCCATAACTCGCCCCACAAAGAGAAACCTTGTTATATCGTCTTTTGGCATTTCACTAAAGCTGAATCGTTCTAAGTTGACCCCAGCTCCATTCATAACGACTGCTTGTTCTTTTGTAATTGTCTTGTCGT
Source organism: Intestinibacter bartlettii (assembly GCF_018917435.1). Taxonomy (GTDB): domain Bacteria; phylum Bacillota; class Clostridia; order Peptostreptococcales; family Peptostreptococcaceae; genus Intestinibacter; species Intestinibacter bartlettii_A. The sequence goes on along the minus strand of NZ_JAHLOQ010000054.1, from coordinate 9,161 downwards.
CTATCATGACTTGGGCATTTTGCACATTTTCAAAGAATACTGATTTGGCATTTTTTAGTCCAACTTTGTAAAGTGTGCTTACTATTTTTTTTAGCGTTCCACCTTTATAATAGGCACTGCCAAGTCCTGTTACGTTTGCGATAAACGGTGTTTTTCTAATTCTTGATGCCATCCCACCGTAGATGTTCGGCTTTATTGTATAACCTATTGTTATATCTGGTTTTTCTTGTTTTATTAATTTTGAGTAGTCTAAAAAAAGCTTTATATCCTTGATAGGGTTTAGGCTTTTTCTATCTACATAAGTTTCAACAATTCTAGCTCCTAAGGATTTTATTTCTTCATTGTCATCACTTTTCGGCAGTGACACTACTACTTCATATCCCTTGTCTACTAAACTCTCCACCAATTCTCGCCTAAATTTGTATATAGTGGCGAAGTGGTTTGATAGTATCAATACCTTTTTCATAATTTCCCCCGCTTTACTAATTTGTCTGTTTGGCTGTTGTATCTTTTGCCTTTCCTTCAACTACTCCATCTCTTTTTAGTACTTTGATAAATGTCATAAAGAAACATTTTACATCAAATCCAAAACTGCATTTCTCAACATATTCTCCATCTAGTCCAGCTTTTACTGGTATTGGCAACTCATCTCTCCCATTGATTTGTGCCCATCCAGTAAGCCCTGGAAGTATATCATTTGCTCCATATTTGTCGCGTTCTTCGATCAAATCGTATTGATTCCAAAGTGCTGGTCTCGGTCCCACAATACTCATCTCACCTTTGATGATGTTGATGATTTGTGGCAACTCGTCCAAACTTGTTTTTCTTAGGAATTTTCCAACTCTAGTTATGTACATATCAGGATTTTCTAATAAGTGCGTTGGTGTATCTTTTGGTGTATCAATCCTCATAGTTCTAAATTTAAGTATGTTAAATTCTTTTTTATGTATTCCTATCCTCTTTTGTTTAAATAGAATTGGTCCCTTTGAATCTATTTTTATACAAATTATTAATAGCAAAAATATAGGTATTAAAACTATAAATCCTATAAGCGATATTATAAAATCAATAGCTCTTTTTATCTTTGGATATATTCCAACGTTAACCTCGTCCATATTTCCCCTAATTCCTCCTATACTACCTTTTCTTCCGCCCTAACATAAGTCGGCACAATACTCTTCATAATCAAGTCGACCTTTTCATCTTGGTTATTCTCAGCAATTCTCTTAAGAATATTAAGCTCCTTTTTAAATTCGACTTCATCAATTTCTATCGGTTTGCCGATTCTGATTTGGTCGTTTGATGTTCTAGTAAGTCCTTCTTCATCCATCAGAACTTCTTCGTACAACTTTTCGCCTGGTCTAAGTCCTGTGACTTCGATGTTGATGTCGACTCCAGGTTCATATCCGCTTAGTTTGATTAAGTTTCTTGCGAGGTCGATTATCTTGACTGGTTCTCCCATATCAAGGACGAATATTTCGCCGCCTTTTGCCATGGCGCTGGCTTGCAACACTAGTGATACGGCTTCTGGTATTGTCATAAAGAATCTTGTTACTTCTTCGTGTGTTACGGTAACTGGGCCGCCTTCTGCGATTTGCTTTTTAAACAGTGGCACGACGCTTCCGTTACTTCCAAGCACATTTCCGAATCGAACTGCGACAAATTCTGTCTTGCTTGTTTTATTTAGTGATTGAATTATCATTTCGCAACAACGCTTAGTAGCACCCATTATGTTTGTTGGGTTCACGGCCTTGTCTGTTGAAATAAGAACGAATCTTTTTACATTATACTTGTCTGATAATTTTGCCACATTAAGAGTCCCAAAAACATTGTTCTTGATTGCTTCACATGGGCTGTCCTCCATTAGTGGAACGTGTTTGTGGGCTGCTGCGTGGAAAACTATCTCCGGTTTATATTTTTCAAAGATTTTATCCATCTTTTCTTCGTCGCGTATTGATGCGATAAGTGTTTTAAGGTTTAACTCATGATAATGTCTTTTTAATTCTTGTTGTATGTCGTATGCGTTGTTTTCATATATGTCTAGTATGATTAGTTGTTTTGGTTCGTATTTTGCAATCTGTCTGCATAATTCTGATCCTATCGAACCTCCACCGCCTGTCACCATAACTGTCTTGTCTTTTATGATACTGTGCATATCGTCTAAGTTTATTTTTATTTGGTCTCTTCCTAACAAGTCTTCTATCTGAACGTCTCTTAGTTTTGTTACGTTGACTTTCTCGTCTATAATTTCATATATTCCTGGCACTATCTTTATTTTTGCGTTTGTTTTTTTACATATGTTTATTATTTCTTTTTTTCGTTTTGGATTTATATTTGCGATGCATATTATTATTTCATCTATGCTTTGAGTTTTTGTAATTTCTTCTATGTCGTCGATTGTTCCAAGTACCGGCACATCATACACATATTTGCCTTGTTTGTTTTTGTCGTCGTCTACTACCGCTACTGGTATTTTTTTTAGATTGGAATTTTTAAATAACTCTCTTATTATCATATTGCCGGCTTCTCCTGCTCCGACAATAAGTACTCTTGATGATTGATCAGCGTTTTGTTTCATTTCTGTTTTTAAAACGATTCTTCTCATAGTTCTATACACTATTCTAAGTGAGACCATTGCCACAATTATCATAAGTGCGTTCACTATGTAAAATACTATGTTCATGTTGTATTTTGTCAACATTAATAAGATTGACGCAGGAATTACAGCACAAAAACATGCCATAAAAATGTTTGCTACTTCCTTTTCCCCGCCACATTTCCACAAGCTATCATAACATCTGAATTTTAGCAAACAGACTTCATTTATCACTGCATAAATTAATACTGATAAAAATGCACTTGTAGTTATTTTCATTCTCAACAAGTACATTGTTATAATACAGCTAAATATACAGATAATAAAGTCCATTGTAGCTAAAATAACTTGTCTCATTTTACTCTTATCAGGATTTTTCGACATTTCATCAATCTTTTGCATTAAATTGTACACCATAATGCTCCCCCTCTTTCGTCATAATTGACATTTTTACTCCTCAATAATAACTCGCTAAATATAATATACTCCCAACCCTTACATGGTCACATTTCTAACCATATATAAAAATTACTCATTTATGTCAAAATTCCTTCTTTTTTTGCATCATATTCTTCTGATAATTTTCTTTTTGTATTAAATTTTTACTCTTGATGTTTTCTGTGTTTTTTATGTTTTTTAGATCCAAATAATTTTCTTTTGCTGTCTTCATAACCATAGCTATAATAGCTATAGTATTCGTTCTTTTCTGGTTTAAATTTATTAAGTATTATACCTAATATATTTGCACCGACCTTGTTTAATTTTTCTAGTGTTATTTTGGCAACTCTCGAATCGATTGCACCGACTGCATTGATAATTATTGTCCCATCGACATATTGTGTTATTATGCAGGCATCGTTCATTCTTGATATTGGTGGCGAATCGATAAATACATAGTCGTATTCTTCTCTAAATTTCTTCACTACGTTTTTCATAGATTGCGAATTTAGTAATATAGATGTATTTGATGGTCTTGCCCCTGATGTTATAACATCGAGAAATCCCACCTTTTGGACACACTCTTCTACCTTATTTGTCCCAAAGACAATATCTGATATCCCTCTTGTGTTGTCTATATTAAAATATCTGCTTACTCCTCTTTTTGCAAAGTCACAGTCTATTAATAATACTTTTGTATCTTCAAGCTCGGCAAAACAACTCGCCAAGTTACAAGCTATTGTTGTCTTCCCTTCGTCCATTTCTGCACTAGTAATTAATATAGTTTTTGTATCTTTATTAATCCCTAAATAAGTTCTTACTTCTCTGTATGATTCATTTATTTCAAAATTCCCCTGATTGTATTGTGCTCTCACTATTTTCTACCTCCATTTTTCGCTGCATGTGCACCTTTTACTTTTTTATCATCCATTGGAATTACGCCAATTAGCGGTAAGTCCCAGTACTTCTCTACATCTTTTGGAGTTTTTATTTTAGTGTCTAAACATTCTACTAATAATACTAAGAATATTGATACTACGATTGCAACACCTAGGTATTTTACTAGAGTCAAATCTCTTGATCTAGGTATTAATGTTGGTGTTGTCGGGTCGTATACTACCTCAACGCAGTCAGACTTAACAAGGTGCTTAAGTTCCTCATTATATGCTTCCGGCGCTGCTGCTGTTACCTTCTTAGTTATTTCAGGAGAAGATGCCACTACTCTTATATCTACAAAAGTAGGCATGTCCTCATTTTGTGTTGCCTCTACTGAGCCAAGTTGGCTAACCTTTATCCCAGATAACGCTGATAATTTCTTTCTGAATTGTTCTTTCTTAGTTAATGCAACATAAGAACTCGCTATATTTTGATTTCTCATTTCTGATCCACTAGAATATGAATTATATAAATTAGTCTTTTCTTCTAACTCAGATTTTTCACTACTGCTTGAGCCACTTGTGCTACTTGTGCCGTTTTTTTCATCTTCTTTTTGTTGTTTCTTTAATTTTTCTAATTCAGCTTCATATTCCTTCATTGTGTTTATTCTGACAGTTACATATGATGTGTATGTAGGAACATAAGAGTTGTAATTCTTATAAGTCTTGTATCCACCTAAAGCCAAGCTTAACAATATTACAATTATCATTATCCATTTTCTTCTTTTGAAAATATCTAAGTACTCCTTTATATTGACTGTCTCTTGCATTTTCCCCCTCCAAAATCAACCTGAATTTTAAATCATTAATATTAAAACTAAGATTTAGTAAAATGCAGTTAAATATTTAGTTTTAATATGTCCCCTTTTGTGAATTGCTTTAATTATTTATTACTGTTTTTATTTCTTGCTTACTATCTTTGTTTCTTACTGTATTTCTTGATAGTTGTGTATACTGTATATGTATACTGTATTTACTTTTTATTTACTACCTTTTTCTTTTTACAATATTCAATAAGTTAAACTTTTTAGCTTTATTATTGCCACTACCGTAACCGTAATAGCTATAATAGTTGTAATAATTGTATTGCTCTGATTGGAACTTATTTAAAACAACTCCAATAACATTCGCACCAACTTTTTGCAACTTACTCAAAGTTAACTTAGCGACTTTAGTATCAATTCCTTTAGATGCATTAACTATAACTGTACCATCTGCATATTGCGCGATTATACAAGCGTCGTTTAATCTACATATTGGTGGAGAATCAATAAATACATAGTCGTATCTTTCTCTAAGCTCTAAAATAAGTTCTTTCATTATCTTAGAATTTAATAACATAGATGTGTTATTTGGTAGACCACCTGAAGGAAGTACATCAATATCTCCCACTTTTTGAATGCACTCATCAAGCTCTCTCTGTCCAAACACAACATCCGAAACCCCAAACGGATTGCCAATCCCTAGTTTTCTACTAACGCCTCTTTTCTTGAAGTCACAATCTACAAGAATTACCTTAGTGTCCTCTAACTCACCAAAACAATTTGCCAAATTAGTAACAGTAGTTGTTTTTCCCTCATTCATCTCAGCACTAGTAACTAATATTGTCTTAATGTCATCATTTATAGATAAATAAGTTCTTATCTCTCTATAAGACTCATTTATTACGTCATTATTCCTAACCTTTGTTGCCATCAAACTTACCTCCTACTTTCTTCCTGTTGGATGTGGTCCATCCTCAAACATAGGCACAACACCTAATAACGGTAACTCCCAATGCTTTTCAATATCTTCAGGAGTTATAATCTTAGTATTAAGAACCTCTAAAAGTAGTACTATAAATATCGCAATCACAAGTCCAGCCATTGTATACTTAAGAATAGAAGTATCTGTAGCCCTTGGTATAACAGCGCCCTCAGTCGCATCATAAACAGTCGCCACACAATCTATCCCAGTTTCTTTTAATAACTCATCCCCATAAACCTGTGGCATAGCAGCCGCAATCATCTGAGCTGACTTCGCATTACTACTAGTAACAGAAATAGTTATAATCTCTGGTCTGTCCTCATCCTGAGTCGCACCTATCGATAAAACATCGCCACTTCTCACACCAGCAGCATATGCAACCTTATCGTAAATCGCGCTATCAGTAGCATAAGAATAATATCTCTTCGCAATAGACTCATCCTGAGAAATAGCACTATAATTATAAAGATTATAAGTCTCATCCTCCTGATCCAAATAACCATTACTACCTAGCGCCCCATCAGAACTCCCATCCTGACCCTCAACACCATCACTCTGCTGCGAATCATCCTGAGCACTATCACCCTTACTATCCTTCTTGCTCTCCTGCTCCCTCTTCTTTTTAGCCTCCTCCTTCTGCGTCTTCATCGTATCAATCTTCACAACAACACGCGAAGTATAAGTCGGCACATAAGAAACATAATTCCTGTACATCTTAAATGCACCCAAGACTAAACTTATAGCCACAATAGCTACTATACACCATTTCCTTCTCCTGGCCATGTCAAGATACTCGTGTATATTTACGTTTTCTCCCATATTTCTCCTCCAAATTGATATATCTAATTAGTCATTTTTAAAAATTATATCATATTTTACCATTTTTGCCTACTTATAGTAAACACCTAACACCCTTATTCTAATTACTGATACTTCTCACCATTTTTTCTCTACGAACTTTGTAAGCGCCTAACACATTTATCATAATTACCGCGTTTTTTCACCCTTGCATCAAGCGGCTTATTAAAATGTCCTACACAAGCGACTCATTAACATCTCCTACACAAAGCGAATTATTAAAATGTCCTACAAATAAAACTGTTTCAATTTGTCGATTTCATCTATCATGATATTTTCCAACGTCTGCGGCCAGATAACCCTCATATCCGTCCCAAACTGCATCAACCATCTCGCCAATTTTGGACTTTCCTTCGCAATAAAGATTCCTATGTATTTCTTTTGATGATGTTCGTCCAGTGTCTTATCCAATGTTGCCTCCTGCACTTCATCCAATGTCGTTTTCTGTCCCTCAGCATAAAGGTCGCCAAGTTCCAAATTCATACTTAAATCGTCATCAATCATTGAATCTATACATGAATCTCCACCAAGCCCTGAATCTGTGCGTAAATTGTCGAGCATCTTCTTAAAATCCTCAAACTTCTCCCTTGTTTGACTATCTTCAATATATTTGCCCGATAATATGTACTCATCATAATCCCTCTTGCCAAAGATTTTATATAATATTTGAAAATGAAGACTTTCTTCCCTCACATCTTCACCAAGATTGTTATTCCTATAATTGTCCTTCTCCATTATATATATGTAATCGCCAAACTTGTCCAAAATGTAATTCAACATTTTCTGCTTAAACTCGACAACCACTATAATGTCTCTCCCAGGCACCATCTTAACATTCTTGCTCAAATATTCCACATCACTCAAAGACTTTCTATAACCATGAACCACATCTAACTCTTCAATTTCCTCATCATAGGCAATCGATACATTTAACATACGATCAACTCTAAAATCTTTTAAAATATTAAACTCACCATTAGCTCCCAGATTATTATCCACCTTAAAATCATTAATTTTCCTACCATTTTTAACTCTTAAATCATTATTGATTCTCAAATCGTCATTAATTTCTAAACAATCCTTAAATTTCAAATCATCGTCCGTAGCATCATCCAAACAAGCCAAATAATAACTTTCATTCCTCAAAACAATATAAATCGGATTAACCTTATAGCTCTTTTGTTTGCCCTCATCATCAACACGGCTCACAAGGTTCTTACAATAATCATAATCACAATAATTAAAAATTATTTTCCTATCCAATCTAATTGCCTCATAAATCTTAATCAAATTTTCAAAAATTTCCTCATTGACTGACTTTGGAATATCCTCGACAAAAACAGCCCTCGAAAAATCCTTATTCTGATAAATTGAATTAAAAGACTTCAACTTTTCCAACAACTCCTCAGTCTTACTCCTCGTAATAAAACTACTCGTCAAAATAGCATCAGCCAAAATCCTAACCTCATCCGCCTCAAAATAATTCGAACTAAGATAGTACCCTTCCTTATTCTTATCATACTCACTAACGTCCATTCCCAACGCCCTCATGTCCTTAATATAAGAATAAATCGTTCTCCTATCAACCATCACACCAAGTCGCCTTTCCATGTGATGCTGAATCTCCTTAATCGAAAGCGAAACATTACTATCAGAATAGGTCCTTAAAATATCAATAAAAACATAAAATTTAATATTATTACTAACCCTCTTCATAAAACTCCCTCACAAAAATCCCGAGACCCATATCTCTCCCAAAAACATAAGCCTCCCTCGATTCATCACAATTGATATCCCTCAATATCATTTGATAATCGAGTAAAAAAATATTTATCTATAAATTATAATTCAAATCTAAGATTCCCTATACCACGATCTAAATCTATAATATTTTTTTTAATTTCATAACAATTTATATTATAAATATTTGTACTGAAATTACAATATCATCTCTGTACAAAAAAATGTACACCTATGTAAAATAGCGCCTTCCAGCCACCATTAGGTAATATTTAACATAACAAATCTAGTACTTTCTTGCTTAAAATTCACTTCGTTCATAGCGCCAACGAATCAGAGATTCCGTTGCTTAAAATTCACTTTATTCATGGCGCCAACGAATCAGAGATTCCGTTGCTTAAAATTCACTTTGTTCATGGCGCCAACGAATCAGAGATTCCGTTGCTTAAGTAAGGTATAATTTTTTGCAATAAAAAAAAAGATTACGTGGCTACGTCTTACTCTCCCAGGCGGTTGCCCACCAAGTACCATCAGCGCTCAGGAGCTTAACTTCTGTGTTCGGAATGGGAACAGGTGTATCCTCCTTGCTATAATAACCACATAATCTTTAATTTGTACTAATTTAATTAATACTTTCAAAATTGCTAACATTTAATGAATGATATTCATTTGGTCAAGTCCTCGATCTATTAGTATCAGTAAGCTAAATACATTACTGCACTTACACCTCTGACCTATCAACCAGGTAGTCTTCCTGGGATCTTAACCTTGCGGTGGGAAATCTTATCTTGAAGTGGGCTTCGCGCTTAGATGCTTTCAGCGCTTATCCTTTCCGTACTTAGCTACCC
>NZ_JAHLOQ010000053.1 GCF_018917435.1 Intestinibacter bartlettii | reverse complement strand
CTGCTTCATTATTAGGTTGGCGGACCTAATTTAATTGTAGCAGAGGAGGTTTTTTTGTCTACTCAAAGCTAAAAGCTTTTTAGAACCACCTGTAGAACAGGTGGTATTCATTTATACAATAATGTTGCTGAGCTAGTAACTCATACAGCAATAGTGGATGTAACAGAAGAAAGAGATTTAAAAAGTATAGGATTAGGGAATTTTGATGTTGTAATAGTTGCAATTAGCTCTGACATAAGGGCATCAATAATGGCAACAGTTATGGCTAAGGAGATGGGAGTACCTAAAATTGTTTGTAAGGCAAAAGATGAATTACAAGCGAAGGTATTATATAAAATTGGTGCTGATAAAGTAGTATTTCCAGAAAGAGATATGGGAATTAGACTTGCTTACAATTTAGCATCAGAAAATATATTGGATCAGATTAATTTAGACCCAGAATATTCAATAATGGAGATTGTAACACCGACAAATTGGGTTGGAAAAACAATAATAGAGTTAAACTTAAGAGCTAAATATGATATTACTGTATTAGCAGTAAAAACACCAAGTGGATTAAAGGTTATGCCTTCTCCAAATTATAAAATGCAAGAAAAAAATATTTTAATTATTATAGGGAATACAGATAAAATAAGTGATATAATTTTACAAGACTAAATTTTAATTAGGAGAAAGATATGATTAATATAATAAAAAGTAAAGACAATGATAAAATAAAATATACAAAGTCTTTATTAAAAACTAAAGGAAGAAATAAAGAAAAAAAATTTATAATAGAAGGATATAGAATTTTAACTTTAGCATTAGAATGTAATGCAAAACTTGAATATGTTTTTATAAATGAAGATTTTGAGAAGAAAGACGAGCATAAATCATTATTAGAGGAATTACAAAATAAAGGAATAAAAGTATATAAAACTTTAAATAAAATATTCTTAGAAATGGTAGACACTGAAAATACTCAAGGAATTTTAGCTGTATTAGAGTATAAAGAGAGAGATTTAGTCAATAATATTAGTCAAGACGATAAATTTGTCTTAATTTTGGATAGAATACAAGACCCAGGAAACATGGGAACAATAATAAGAACTGCTGATAGTGCAGGTGTAGATGCTATTATCCTTTTAAAAGGATGTGTAGATATATATAATCCAAAAGTAATAAGATCAACTATGGGTTCAATATTTGATATGAATGTTATACATGCAACGCAAGATGAAGCTGTACAATTCTTAAAATCAAATGACTTCAATATAGTGTCAAGTTATTTACAAACAGACAACTACTACCATGAAACTACATATGATGGGAAAATAGCACTAGTAATAGGTAATGAAGCAAATGGAATTAATGATGAACTAATTTCACAATCAGATAAACTAGTTAAAATTCCTATATACGGAAATGCAGAATCTCTAAACGCTGCAATTAGTGCTGCTGTATTGATGTACGAGATAAAAAAATATTTGGCCTAATTGTTGAAAGGCAAAATTACATATGTTATAATTATTTGCGTATACAAAAATATAGGCAGAATAAGTCGAATATATATTAAATAGAATTTACGATGAAAGAGAAAAGTATTTTAAATAACTCTATAACAGAGAGTAATACCAAGGCTGAAAGTATTATATAGATAGTTTAAAAGAAGTTCGCTCTGGAGTATCAAGGCTGAAAATAGAGTAGGCTTTGGCGTTTGAAACGCGTTAAGTTTCTTCGAGTGGTTTATGGATTTTTTATTTATAAACTACTAGGGTGGTACCGCGAATAATAGCTTTCGTCCCTAGCTGGGATGAAAGCTTTTTTTAATTAGAAAAATAATTAGAATTTTAATAAAATTACAGAAAGGGTGAATTAAACGTGAAAGAACAATTACTTAAATTAAAAGAAGCTGCTTTAGAAGATATAAAAGCTACTTCTGCTATGGAAGAATTAGATAGCATAAAAGTAAAATATTCAGGTAAAAAAGGTGAATTAACTAAATTATTAAAAGGAATGGGTAAATTATCTGCTGAAGAAAGACCAGTTATGGGTAAGATAGCCAACGAAGTAAGAGAGTTAATTGAAACAGAAATAAATGCTAAGAGAGCTGCTCTTAAAAAAATAGAACAAGAAGCAAAATTACAATCAGAAGTTATAGATGTAACTATGCCAGGTAAAACTTTCAATGTAGGTAAAAAACATCCAATAACTCAAATAATAGATGAAGTTTCAGAAATATTCATGGGACTTGGATTCTCAGTTGTTGAAGGTCCAGAAGTTGAAACAGTAGAAAACAACTTTGATGCATTAAATGCACCAAAAGACCATCCATCAAGAGATATGTCAGATACATTCTACTTCAATGAAAACTTATTATTAAGAACTCAAACATCTCCAGTTCAAGTTAGAACAATGAGAAGTCAAGAGTTACCAATAAAAATAGTTTCTCCAGGTAGATGTTTCAGAAATGACTCATTAGATGCAACACATTCACCAATGTTCCACCAAATAGAAGGATTAGTTGTTGGTAAAGATGTAACAATGGCTCAATTCAAAGGAACTGTTGAAATGTTCGTTAAGAAATTATTCGGTGAAGAAACTAAAACTAAATTTAGACCACACAACTTCCCATTCACAGAACCAAGTGCAGAAATAGACGTTACTTGCTTCAAATGTGGTGGAGAAGGATGCTCAATGTGTAAAGGTGAAGGTTGGATAGAAATATTAGGTTCAGGTATGGTTCATCCAAACGTACTTAGAAACTGCGGAATAGACCCTGAAGTTTATTCTGGATTCGCTTTCGGTATGGGTGTTGAAAGACTTGCAATGCTTAAATACGAAATAGATGATATAAGACTTTTAGTTGAAAATGATATAAGATTCTTAGAACAATTTTAATTAAATTTTTGATTACATAAATTTATCAATTATATAAAATTATATTTTTAAAATTGTACAATTAAAGAATTTAATTTGATAAACGGAAATAATTTAAACACTTAATAAAATAGGAGGAAAATATAAATATGTTAGTACCTGTAAAATGGCTTAAAGATTACGTTGATATAGATATAGATACAGTTGAGTTCGCTGACATGATGACAATGACAGGAACAAAAACTGAAACTGTAGAATTCTTTGGAGAAGGAATAGAAAATGTAGTAGTTGGGAAAATCTTAGAAATAGCACCACATCCAAATGCTGAAAAATTAGTAGTATGCCAAGTTGAAGTTGGAGAAGGAAAAACTGTACAAATATGTACAGGAGCTAAAAATGTAAGCGAAGGAGATATAGTTCCAGTAGCTTTAGATAAAGCTAAATTACCAGGCGGAGTTAAGATAAAATCTTCTAAATTAAGAGGAGAATTATCAGAAGGTATGATGTGCTCTGCTAATGAATTAGGAATAAACGAATTCTACGTAGATGAAAAAAGTAAAGACGGTATATATTTACTAAATGATTTCGATGGTATGGAAATCGGAAAAGATATAAAAGAAGCATTAGGTTTATATGATGCTGTTATAGATTTCGAATTAACTGCTAATAGACCAGATTGTAGATCTATGATAGGTATAGCTAGAGAAGCAGCTGTAACTATAGGTAAAAAAGTAAAATACCCAGAAATAGAAGTAAAAGAATGTGACGAAGAAATAGACTTCGACGTTAAAATAGAAAATCCAGATTTATGTATGAGATATGGAGCTAGAATAGTTAAAGATGTTAAAATAGGACCATCTCCATACTGGATGCAAAGAAGATTAATCGAAGCTGGTGTAAGACCAATAAACAACATAGTTGATATAACAAACTTCGTAATGCTTGAATATGGTCAACCATTACATGCTTTCGATTTAAATCAAGTTAAAACTGGTAAAATAGTAGTTAAAACTGCAGAAAACGGTGAAAAATTCACTACATTAGACAATGTAGAAAGAACTCTAGATGACAAAATGTTAGTTATAACTGACGGAGAAAAATCTCTAGCTTTAGCTGGTGTAATGGGTGGTTTAAACTCAGAAATAACTGAAGAAACTACAGCAGTTTTATTTGAAGGTGCAGCATTCAATGCTGAAAATACTAGAAGAACTTCTAAAGTATTAGGACTTAGAACAGAAGCTTCAGGAAGATACGAAAAAGGTGTTGCTACTGAAACATCAAAAACTGGTGTTGAAAGAGCTTGTCAATTAGTTGAAATGTTAGGATGCGGACGTGTTCTTAAAGGAATAGCTGAAGACTATCCAACTAAACAAGAAAAAGTTGTATTAAACGTAAATCCATCTAGAATAATCAAAAATATAGGAGCTCCTATAACTTTAGATGAATTCGTTAAAATATTAGAAGACTTAGAATTCAAATGCAATTTAAAATCAGCAGAAGAAATAGAAATAGAAGTACCAGACTTCAGATTAGATATGGAACAAGAAGCTGATGTTTATGAAGAAATAGCTAGAATTTATGGATTTGACAAAATACCTTCAGCTCAATTAGAAGGAAATGTAACTGCTGGTATAAAAACTGACAGACAAAAATTCATGGATAAAATAAAAGATACAGCAACAAGTATAGGATTATATGAAATATTAACTTACTCTTTCGTAAGTCCAAAATCATTAGATAGAATAAAATTACCACAAGATAGTGCAAAAAGAAATTATATAAAATTATTAAATCCATTAGGTGAAGACACTTCAATAATGAGAACAACTATGATGCCATCTACTTTAAACGTATTATATACTAATGCATCAAGAAAAGTAGAACAAGCTTTAGTATTCGAATGTGGACATACATTTACTCCACAAGAAGGTCTTCCAATAGAAAACAACCACTTATGTATAGGTATGTATGGTAAGGATGTAGATTTCTTCGTATTAAAAGGTTCTATAGAAAAAATATTCTCATCAATAGGATTTGAAGGATATGAAATAATACCAGAAACTAATAATTCTACATTCCACCCAGGTAGATGTGCTACAATAATGTATAAAGGACAATATGTAGGAACATTTGGTGAAGCACATCCAGAAGTTATAGAAAACTATAACTTAACACAAAGAGTTTATCTTGGTGAAATAGACTTAGATTTAGTATATGATAACTCAAGTAGAACTATAATTTATAATCCATTACCAAAATACCCTTCAACTTCTAGAGATATAGCTTTATTAGTTAAAAAAGACGTATATGTAGGTCAAATAGAAGAAATAATAAAAGCTAATGGTCAAGGTTTAGTTGAAAGTTACAAATTATTTGATGTTTATACAGGATCTCAAATAGCTGATGGATATAAATCAGTTGCTTACTCTATAACTTATAGAAGTAAAGATAAAACTCTTACTGATGAAGATGTAGCTAAAGTTCATGATAAAATTTTAAGTGAGTTAGAAACAAAACTAGACGCTAAATTAAGAACAAACTAACTCATCTTTTGGTAGGGGGAATTAGTTAATGAACAAAGTGATAGTGACAATACAAGGAGCTAATTACACGATGGTTGGCGAAAAAAGTGAAAAGGAAATGCTTACAATCGCTAATTATGTGAATAGTGAGATGGAAAAATTAAAAGAAAGTGCGCCAAATCTAGGATCACTTAAAGTATCAATTTTAACATCCTTAAACTTAGCAGACTTATTATTTGAATGTTCAAGTGAAAATGAGGTTTTATTAGGTCAAGTTGATGAATTGAAAGAACAATTAGGTCAACCAAATGAAGAAGTAGAAGCTCAAATAGTAGAATTAAGAAATTTATTGAATACTAGAGAAATGGAACTTTCAAATAGTAGACGTGAAATAGAAAGATTAAATAGTATAATATCTGAACAAAAAAATCAAATTGATGGTTTAAGCAATGTTTCAGAAGATAGTAAATCTGAGATAGAAGACTATAAAGCACAAATAGAAAGCTTACAAAATTCATTAAAAGAAACTAATGAAAGAGCTGAATTAGCAGAAAGTCTTTCTTCTGAGTGGCAAAATAAATCTTTTGATCTTCAGTTAGCAATAACTGAATTAGAAGAACAATTAAAAACAGCAAATAATACTGAGGGTATTATTACAGCAGAATAAGAATAAATAAGAATCCCCATCAAAATTTATATTGATGGGGGTTTTTATTTATAGAGCGATGTGCTATTTATTATATATATGGAGGTTAGTTTTATGTACAAAAAAATATCTGAAGAATTAGTAAGTTTTATAAAAAATAGTCCTACTGCTTTCCATGCAATAGATAATATATCAAAAAAACTAAAAGAAAATGGATATGAAGAACTGCTAGAAAGTAAAAGATGGAATATAAAAGCAGGAGGAAAATATTTTGTAACAAGAAATAATTCGAGTATTATTGCTTTAAATATAGGTACTCAATTAGAAAATTATAGTTTTAATGTAGCGGCTTCACATAGTGACTCTCCTACATTCAAAGTTAAAGAAAATGCAGAAATAGAAGTAAAAGGAAAATATACAAAATTAAATACTGAAGGTTATGGAGGAATGTTATGTGCAACTTGGTTTGACAGACCATTATCTATAGCTGGTAGAGTTTTAGTTAAAGAGGAAGATACATATGTTACTAAATTAGTTAATATAGATAGAGATTTAGTAATGATACCAAATGTTGCAATCCATATGAATAGACAAATAAATGATGGATATGCTTACAATAAACAAGTAGATATGTTGCCATTATTCGGAGGTAGTGAATGTAACAGTGGTGATTTTAATAAGCTGATTGCAGATAAATTAGGTGTAGATCAAAAAGATATTTATGGGTCAGATTTGTACCTATATAACAGAATGGCTCCATCTATTTGGGGAGCAAATGAAGAGTTTATTTCTTCACCTAAATTAGATGATTTACAATGTGCATTTACATCATTAGAAGGATTTTTAAAAGGAGCAAATGAACAATCAATAAATGTTTTTGCATGCTTTGATAATGAAGAAGTTGGTTCAGAAACTAAACAGGGGGCAGCATCAACATTCTTATCTGATGTATTACAACGTATAAATACTGGGCTTGGCAAAAATGAAGAAGATTATTACCGTGCATTAGCATCAAGCTTTATGTTAAGTGCAGATAATGCACATGCTGTTCATCCTAATCATCCAGAAAAAACAGATGTAAACAACTGTGTTTATATGAATGAAGGTATAGTTGTAAAATCACATGCTGGACAAAAATATACTAGTGATGCAGTTAGTATAGCAATATTTAAAGGTTTCTGTGAAAAAGCAGATGTTCCTGTACAATTTTTTGCAAACCGTTCTGATGCAGCAGGTGGAAGTACTTTAGGAAATATAGCTATGGCACAAGTATCAATGAATAGCGTGGATATTGGATTGCCACAATTAGCAATGCATTCTTCATATGAAACTGCAGGAATAAAAGATACTTATTGCATGGTAAAGGTTATGGAAGAATTCTTTAATAGTCATATTGAAGAAGTAAGTTCAGGTTCATTAAGAGTTGTAAAATAATGAAAAAAGATCTTATTCAAAAAGAATGAGGTCTTTTTTTATTGTAAATAATATTATTTGTAATATGCCATGTCTATGTTTTAAAAGTATAAGATGATATAATTATACATACATTTAAATTTTTAATATATTAAATGATAAATAAAACTAAATATAGATAAATAGGAGATAAATTTATGAATGAAATAGAATTATTAGCACCCGTTGGTTCATTTGATGCTTTAAAGGCTGCTGTTCAAAATGGTGCCAATGCTGTGTACCTAGGCGGAAAAGATTTTAGTGCTAGAGCATCAGCAAATAATTTTGATAGAGAAGAATTAATAGAGGCAGTTAAGTATGCTCACATAAGAGATGTAAGGGTGTTTGTTACAACAAATACATTAATTAAGCAAAATGAGATTGAGGATTTTGTAGAGTATGCTAAATTTTTATATGATATTGATGTAGATGCAATTATAATGCAGGATATTGGAGTGGCAATGCTTATACATGAATTATTGCCTGACTTCGAACTTCATGCAAGTACTCAAATGGTAGCACATTCACTTGAAGATGTTCAATATCTTGAAAGTGTTGGATTTAAAAGAGTTGTTCTTGCTAGAGAACTTACTGTAGAAGAAATAAAATATATTTGTGATAATACAAATGTGGATATAGAAATATTTGTTCATGGAGCATTATGTGTATGTTATTCGGGCGGATGTTTAATGAGTAGTATGATCGGAAATCGTTCGGGAAATAGAGGAAGATGCGCACAACCTTGCAGACAAAAATATACAATGATAGATATATCTACAGGAGAAGAAATTCACAATAATGGGGATTATCTTTTAAGTACAAGAGATTTAAATACAATTGAAGAAATAGATAAAATAATTGAAACAGGCGTTTTATCTTTAAAGATTGAAGGGAGAATGAAAAAGCCAGAGTATGTGGCAACAGTTATAAGTAGTTATAGAAATGCTATTGATGAATATGAGGCTACTAAAAAAGTGAGTATATCAGATGAGACAATGGAAGATTTATATACTATTTTTAATAGAAAATTCACTAAGGGTCTTATATTAGGTGAAGTTGGTGAAGATGTAATGAACAGCAATGTACCAAACAATCAAGGTCTTTATGTAGGTAAAGTTGTTGATTACAATAAAAAGGCAAAACGATTAAAAATAAAATTAGAAGGAACTCTTAAAAAAGGTGATGGAATAAACCTAGGTGGAGGAACTATAGGAAGAATTATAAAAGGAAAAGAAATTGCTCAAATTGGTTATAAAGGTGAAACTATAGAGCTTGACTTTATAGGAGAGGCTAGAAAAAACCAACCAGTTTTCAAAACTTCTGATACAGATTTAATTGATAAAGCTCAGAAAACTTATACTCAAGATAAAGAATTTGCAAAAAGTTTAATAGATGCAGAGATTTCTATTAAATTAGGAGAATATCCAGAGCTTAAATTAATTGATAAAAATGATAATTCAGTAACTGTTAAAGGAGATAAATTAGTTGAAGAAGCATTAAAAGTTGCTTTAAGTGAAGAAAAGATAGAAACTCAAATTAAAAAATTAGGTAATACTCCTTATGAAATAGACAATTTAAATATAAAACTTGATAAAGGGGTTAGTATGCCGATTAGTTTAATAAATCAAATGCGTAGAGAAGCAATTGATTTATTAGATGAAGCCAGAATACCTGTAAAAAATAGAGCAGATAAAAATAAATATATTAAATATTCTCCTAAAAAATACGAGCGTAATTTAGATCAAAAATCAAAAATAAGAGTAAAAGTAAATAATATAGAGGCATTAAAATCAATAATAAATTTAGATATAGATATGATTTATTATGAGGATGTAACTACTTTAGAACAAGCGACTGCTATGGCTAATGCAAATAATAAAAAATTAGTATATAGCGCGCCAAGAATAGTTAGAAATAAAGAATATAGAAGATTAGAAAAATCAAATGAATATTGCAAGGATAATGTTCAAATTTCTGCTTTAGGACAAGTTAAATACTACAAAGAAAATAATGAAAATGTATCATTTGAAGTTGACTATTATTTAAATTCATTCAACAGTGAAACCATAAATCACTATAAAAAAGAAGGGGCAAAAACTGTATGTATTTCGCAAGAATTAAACATACACGAAATAAAAGAAACTACACAATATACCGATGTGGAAATAGAAACAGTAGCTTATGGATATATTCCAATGATGCTAAGCGAATATTGCCCAATGGGAGTTGTCGCTAGAAGTTGTAAAAAAGAAAAAAGATGCGCTAATTGTAAAGAAAGCAAATATGTACTTAGAGACTTTAAAGGCGAAGAGTATAGAGTAGCTCAAGATTTATTCTGTAGAAGTACTATATACAACTCAAGTGCAAACTGTTTAATAAATAACTTAGAGGAACTTTCAGATGCAGGAATTAATGTATTTAGATTAGATTTTACTCATGAAAATCCAGACTTAATATCAAAAATAACTAAAGCATTTATAAACACCGTGAATAATAATTTTACAGTTAATATAAATGACCAAGAGATATTTGATGAAATGGATACTACATTAGGTCATCTTTATAAAGGTGTTGAGTAATAAGTAAAATTGGGAGAATAAAAATTATGAAAAAACTACTAATTTTATCGTTGATAGCATTTATATTAGTTGGATGTAGCAATACAGATTTATCTAAATCCTCACAGACTACAACGACAGATAATAAATCATCTAATGGTGAATTAAATATAGAAGATGTAGAAGGATATTGGGAATGCAAATCAGATGAAGACGGTATACTATTAAAATTAGGGTGGAAAAATGATATAGATTTATATTATATTGATGGCTCTAGAGAAAAAAATAGCTACAGTGTAACTGATTCTAGCATAGATAGTATAGGAATAGAAATGAAAACAGATAATGGAATATCTAATATAACTATAAAATCGGATGATAATGGTGACACTATTGCATTAAAAAGAAATGAAAAAACACATTATTTCATTAGAATACCGAAAGACAAGTTTTATATAAAATTAGATGAAGAATATGGTGGAAAATAATAATTTTTTTAGTTATTATATAAAAAATCTACTATAATTAAACCTAATAAAGGAACTCTATTATTAGAATATATTTAGGAGGTTTTTATGGATTTAATACAATATCAGGATTTTTTAATCCAAACTGCTAAATCACTTTTTGAAATTGATAGCCCATCAGGGTTTACAACGAAAGTGTCGGAGTATGTGTATAATACTATAAAAGAAATGGGATATTCAGTTTATTGCAATAACTTAGGAAATGTGATTGTAAAGGTCGAAGGTAAGGACAATTCGCATCCAGTTGCTTTATCTTCTCATATTGATACATTAGGACTTATGGTTCGTTCTATTACTAATGATGGACAATTAATGATTACACCTATTGGTTCTCCTATTTTACCGACATTAGATGGAGAATATTGCAATATTTATACTCGTGATGGACAAATTTATACAGGTACAATATTGTCACTTTCACCAGCTATACATGTTTTTGATGATGCGACAACACGACCAAGAGATGAAAAAAATATGGCAGTTAGAATTGATGAGATAGTAAATACAAAAGAAGATGTCAAAGCTTTAGGGATAGAAGCAGGAGATTTTGTATGTTATAATCCAAAAACAATTTTTACTGAAAGTGGTTTCTTAAAATCTAGATTTATAGATGACAAAGGATGCGCTGCATTACTTATTACGATACTGAAAATTATGGAAAAACAAAAATTAGTACCCCAAAATCTTACTTATTTCTGTTTTACTACACATGAAGAAATAGGTTATGGTGGGTCAACTCTACCTTCTGATATAGAAGAGCTTTTAGTTGTGGATATGGGATGTGTTGGAGCTGATCTTAATTGCACAGAACAACAAGTATCTATTTGTGCAAAGGATAAAGTAGGTCCATATGATTATGAAATGACTAACAATTTAATTCAGCTATCAAAAAGACATAAAATTAATTATGCAATAGATATTTATCCTAGTTATTCATCTGATGCAGCTGCTATGTGGCGAGCAGGCTATAATACTCGTTCAGCACTTATTGGACCTGGAGTTCATGCATCACATGGTATGGAAAGAACACATATTGAGGGATTAATAAATACAATGAAACTTATAGTTTCATATATTGGAATTAATGAATAAATAATTTATAATAAAAATTTTAAATAAGATAATAGTAAAATAGTTACAGCAAAATGCTGTAACTATTTTTTTGTCGATAAATGTAGAATATTGCATTATTTGGTGATATATAGTAATATAGTCTTAATCATAGGAAAATTACAATTATATGAAAGGGATAAATATGATTATAAAGAAATTTATTAATAAGATTATAATGCTGTTTTTACTAAGTATAATTATATTCAATTCATGTTTAGATCAATCTTATGCTAATGCAAATAATTTAACATTCAATAACTTGAATATAGAGCAAGGTATAAGTCAGTCAACAGGAGAAGTAATATTCCAGGATAGCAAGGGATATATGTGGATTGGAACAAATGATGGTTTAAATAGATATAATGGATATGAATATAAAATATATAGTTATGAGGAAGAAAAAAATAGTATAAGCCATAGTGGTATAACTGACATAGCAGAAGATGATGATGGTTATATATGGGTTGCTACTGTTCAAGGTATGAATAGAATAGATACTGAAACAGGAGAAATCAGAAACTACATAGAGGAAAATGGAAAAATAAAAGATGATAGTATTTCTGAAACAATTAAGATAAGTGGCAACAGAATTATAGCAGCTACTTATGAAGGACTGAGTGTTTACAACAGTGAAAATGATTGCTTTGATGTTGTTTTAAATACTGAAAATGGTCTAATGAGTGATATGGTATATACATTAGATGAAGATGATGAAGGCAATATATGGTTAGGAACTGATATGGGTGTCCATAAAATATCTAAGGATTTTAAAATTTTGGAGACTTATGGTGGCGAATCAGATGAAAATTCATTAATTCAAGATGAAGTTTATAAGATATATTGCGACGATAAATTTAATCTTGTTTGGATAGGAACTGCAGATTCAGGAATATTTAAATTAGATAAAAAGACAAAAGAAATCAAACAGTATAAAAATGATTCTGATGATGAAAAATCATTGCCATCGAACCAAATAAGAGGAATCTTAAGAGATAAAAATGATAACTTATGGGTAGGAACAGATGGTGGATTGGCATACTACAATGAAGAAAAAGAAAATTTTGATATATATAAAAACAAAATTTATGATAGAAACAGTTTAGTATATGACAATATAAGAAGTATGATTGAAGATAAAGAAGGAATCATATGGATTGGTACATATTCTGGAATTAGTGTATTCGACACAGAAAGCAGTATCAAACATTACAAGTCTGGACCAGATGAAGATTATTTATTAAGTGAAAATATGGTTCATGGAGTTTATGAGGACAGCGAAGGATATCTATGGGTTGGATCAAAACTAAAAGGTGTAAGTATCATAGACAGAGAAAATCATACATCTACTACTATAAATACTGAAAATAATAGTATCATTCAATCAGATATGATAAATGATATAACTGGATATAAAGACTTTATATTTGTAGCTACTGATGGTGGAGTTCTAAAGATAGATAAAAAATCAGGACAAATGAAAAACTATTCAACAGAAGATGGTTTAATAAATGATGCTGTTAAAGATATAATGGTAGATGACAAAGGATATCTGTGGGTTGGAACAATAAACGGTCTTAGTCTAATACATATTGAGACTGATGAAATTATTGATATGACTGACTACATAAGTGATGAGAAGTATATAAAACATATGCATCAGGATAAAGACGGGAACTACTATTTAGGATTATTGAGAGATGAAGGTCTTTGTTATATAAATGTAAAAGATAAAACTATAAAATATTTTAAAAATAAAAAGAGCGATAAAGAATCAATAAGTAGTAATCGTATTAGATATATAAATGAAGATAGCAAAGGTAATATATGGCTAGGAACTAGTTATGGTATAAATAAATTTAATAAAGAAACTGAAACTTTTGAAAGATATACAGCAAAAGATGGTATAGCTAATAATACAATTTATGGATTATTAGTTGATGATGAAGATAATCTATGGGCTAGTACAAATAAAGGTATTAGTAAACTTAATCCTGAAACAGGAAAAATAGAAAATCTAAGTGTAACAGATGGACTTCAAAGTAATGAATTTAACGGAAATGCGTCGTTCAAAAGTGACAGTGGGGAATTATTCTTCGGTGGTATAAATGGATTAAATACATTCTATCCACAGGATATAAATAAAATGGATAGTGGAACTGAGGTTTTATTTGATGGATTTAATGTAGACAATAAAGAATATTATAATATAGATGGAATGAAGTTTAGAAGTAGTACTGACAATATAAATATTAAATTCTTCACACCTATATATTCAAGTAATAAAAACCTTATGTATGAATATAAATTAATTGGAGGTAGTGGAGAGGTATTTACTACTAAAAATAACTATGTAACATTTAGTGAACTACATCCAGGAAATTATACTTTTGAGGTAAGTGTCATAGATACAGGTGGAAACAAAAGTAAATCAAATAGTGTTAGTTTTACAATAAAACCTCCACTTTGGAGAAGTCCTTTAGCAATAGCGTCATATATAATAATAGCAATATTATTTGTTATAAAATCCAAGTATGAAGTTAAAAAATTAGATAGATTAGTTAAAGAGAGAACAAGAGATTTAGAAGAACAAATGGAGAAAAATACAATTCTTCATAATAAAAATATAAAATTAGAGAGAAATAAAAATAGTTACTTTATTAACTTATCTCACGAATTAAGAACTCCTTTAAATGTTATGAGCAGTACTAATCAATTATTAAAAGGATTAAGTAAAAACTCTATAATTGATGGAGAAAAATTAAATTACTATGTTGATATATCTCAACGAAATTGTAAAAGACTATTAAATCTTATTAATAATATTTTAGATAGTAGTAAATTACAAAATGATATGTATCAGATAACTCTAAAAGAAATAGATATAGTATATTTAGTTGAAGAAACTGCATTAACATTAAAAGACTATATAAGTTCAAAAGGAATAGATCTTATAATAGACCCTCAAATAGAGGAGAAAATGATAAGTTGTGATGCATATGAAATTGAAAGATGTATAATCAACTTAGTAAGCAATGCTGCTAAATTTACACCAGAAGGTGGAAGTATAACAGTAGATATAGAAGATCTTGATGATAAGGTTAAGATAAGTGTTATAGATACAGGTACTGGAATAGATAAAAAGTTCCATAAGAGTATATTTGATAGATTTAGTCAAGTTTCTGATAATAACTCTACTACAAAAACTGGAAGTGGTTTAGGATTGACTATTACTAGTCATATAATTAAATTACATAAAGGTGAAATTTATGTAGAAAGTGAAGTTGGTAAAGGAAGTACATTTGTAATAATTTTACCAGTTAATCCAGAAGCTTAAATAAATATAAAAAAAGAGAATTTAAGTAAATTTAGGGAGTGTAAATTGATTTGTGCTTTAGAGTAATTTCGCTCCTCTATAGCAATTTATTTATTAATAATATTTCTAAATATCCAATAATTATTCATAATATGGATATTTATTTGTAAAATGG
>NZ_JAHLOQ010000052.1 GCF_018917435.1 Intestinibacter bartlettii | reverse complement strand
TTGTATAGTATTGTGTTTGGTCATACAATTATTATACAAAAAATCCCAAGATCTTTTGAGCTTGGGATTTATTTTTTTTACAAAAAGGGCATCGCCCTATTTCTTAGTGCGACAGCCCCTTTTTTTATTTATTTAGATCCTTGGCTACATTTTGATTTGCATGAAGAGCAATCACAAGTAGCAGAATTTAATTTATTATTTTTAGAATAGTAATTTAGTAAAAGAACAGTAAATATAATCACAACTACAAAAGATGCAAATTGTCCTATAGATACTCCTGTTTCACCAAATGCTATTAAAGACCCAACAAAGTTAAATGAGAAACCGACAATCCATGCTAAGCCGAATTGATAGAATAAAGAAGCAAACATCATTTTATTTCCATATTCCTTTCTCATAGTAGCTAAAGTTGCTATACATGGAGTATATAAAGCACAGAAAACTAAGAAAGTATAAGCTGTTATAAAAGTAAACACACCAGTAAGACCAGCATTTAGGTTACCGAATAATATTAATAGTGTATTTACAACAACTTCTTTTGCGCCTAAACCAGTTATTAATGCTACTGATATTCTCCAATCGTTAAATCCTAATGGAGCGAAAATAGGAGCCATAGCCTTACCTAAATAAGATAAGAAACTTGTGTTTATGTCTTCTGTGAATCCTCCAAAGTTGAATGAAGACATTGCCCATATAATTACAGACATGAAGAACATTACAGTTACAACTTTGTATAAGAATCCTTTTGATTTATTCCAAGCATTTTTTAGAAGCGCATCTAGTGTTGGAACTCTATATTCAGGAAGCTCCAATACGAATGGTTCTAATTCTGTCTTATATACAGTTTTATTTAAAATTAAAGCTACTAAGATAGCAACTACTATACCTAATAAATATAGAGATGTAGTTATAATTGCTGCATTATCTTTGAAAAATATTTTTATAAATAATGCATAAATAGATAATTTAGCACCACATGTCATAAGTGGAGAGATAAGTGCAGTTATTTTTCTATCTTTTTCACTTTCTAATGTTCTAGTTGCCATTATAGCTGGTGAAGCGCATCCCATACCCATAACCATAGGAATAAAGGCCTTACCTGATAAACCAACTCTACTCATTATTTTATCCATAAGGAATGCTGCCCTAGACATATATCCACTATCTTCAAATAGTGAAATTCCTAAGAATAAAACAAATATTAATGGGAAGAATGGTAATGTACCACCTAAAGAACCTAATATACCGTCTACGATTAATGATTTAAACCATGGGCTAGAACTAGCTAAAAGTCCATCTACAGGAGCTATAATATAATCTTCTATTAAAGTAGTAGATAAATCCTGTAAAGGTCCACCAACCCAATCGAAAGTAAACTTAAATAATAAAAATAAAATTCCGATAAATATTGGATAAGCTAAAATTGGATTTAGCACAAAATCATCTATTTTGTCGGTAATTGTCTTTTTACCTTTAGACTCATCAATAGTACATTTAGTTAAAATTGAGTCTATCTTCTCATAAGTTTCACTTTCTGTTCCGAAATCTTCTATATAAGAAGTTTTTAAACCTACAGAATTTCTAATAACTTGTTCTATATTTTCAGTTCCGCTTTTTCTTTTTGCTATTATAGGAATAATCTGTATTCCTAATTCTTCTGCTAATTTATCATAATCAATTTGAATACCTTTTGAATCTGCTAAATCAAGCATGTTTAGAAGTAAAATAATTGGTTTATTGTACTTCATAAGTTGTGTAGTTAAATATAGGTTTCTAGATAAGTTAGATGCATCGACAATGTTTAAAATAACATCTACATCTTCATTTTCTAGAAAAGATTTAGATACTTTTTCTTCGTTTGAGAAAGTATCCATTGCGTAAATACCAGGTAAGTCAACGATTTTTATATCATCTTTTAAATAACCTTCTTTTTTTTCAATCGTAACTCCTGGCCAGTTTCCTACATACTGATTAGAACCAGTAAGTAAGTTAAAAACAGTAGTTTTTCCTACATTTGGATTACCAAATAAGGCAACGTTAATCAAAATAGCTCACCCCTCTATCTTATTCCAATGTTTTTAGCATCATTTTTTCTAAGTGCTAAATTTAATCCTCTAAAGTTTATAACTATAGGGTCACCAAAAGGAGCAACTTTTTTTACTGATATTTCAGTCCCGTTTATACAACCTAAAGCAAATAATCTTTTTGCTAATCGTATATCGCCATCGATGCTATCAATAGTAGCTTTTTGGCCAACTTTTAAATCGTAAACAGTCATCATTAATACCTCCTAATGAAATTCATTTTCATAGTAAAATTACTACAATTATATAGTAAATTTTATCGAGATAAAAGTCAAGTTTTGCTATAGGAGATAAGAGTAAAAATATATAATAAATTTAAATCTAAGTTTTTTCTATAAATTATGTTAAAAATAGACAAAAACTGGAGATTTATTGAAAAATATTGTATTATATATAATATATAAAGAAATATTTTTAAGAATATTAAAAATTCGCATATAATTGATAGCTTGTTAGAAAATTAGATATATTTTTTAAATGATATTAAAATTTGGAGATAAAATTTTATGAAAACAAAAAAAATGGTTTTTTTAGGGCTAATGGTTGGATATAGCTTAATATTATATATACTAGAAACATATATTCCAAATCCATTTATAGTATTTTTCCCAGGGGCAAAATTAGGTTTGACTAATATTGTAACGTTAATTTCATTATTAATTTTTGGTTTTAAAGAAACGTTTATAATAGTAACAGTAAGAGTTATTTTATCATCAATTTTTGCAGGCCCAATGTCTTATTTATTATTTAGCATAGGGGGTGCTTATTTAAGTTTAATTTTGATGTATTTAGTTAGCCGAATTAAGGGATTTTCAACAATTGGGGTAAGCATTGTAGGTGCAATAGGACATAATATTGGTCAATTATTGGTAGCTAGTATTTTAGTGGAAAATTTATTAATGATAACATATCTACCATTTATGTTGGTGACATCATTAGTTACTGGATTTTTTGTTGGTTTAGTATCACAATTTTGTTATTCAAAAATGGATAGATTAAAAGATTCTTTTATTAATATGCGTCAATAGTAAGTAATTAAAATTTAAATGTTAGTGGTGATAATATGGAAAATAATGAATTGGAAATGATAAAAAAAGAAATTGAAGAAGTAAGGGAACAGATAAATACGTATATACAATATCCAGATATATTTGAAGAAGAATTAACTGAGGCTAGTAAGCAAATAGATATTTTAATAAATAAATACATATATTTGAGTAAATAACCCACCGATACGTGGGTTATTTATTTTGGAAAAAGGTTTATCTTTGTAAATTTTTAATAGATTAATCAATACAATAATAGTAAGAAAATCTTTAGTATAAATGACGAAATAGATTTTTATAAAATAAATAGGGGAGGAGATCTTATCAACGAGAAAGAAATCATTATAAGATTGCTAATATGCCTAGTGATAGGTGGTCTTACAGGGTTAGAGCGAGAAAAATCTAATCAATTTGCCGGATTTAGAACACATATACTTGTCGCTGTAGGATCTTGTATTACATCTATTACTGCTGTGCAATTATTTATATCATATAGTGCATATAGTAATATGGACCCAGCAAGGCTTCCAGCTCAAGTATTATCTGGAATAGGTTTTTTAGGTGCAGGTGCAATTTTAAAAAATTCTAGTGGAATAACAGGATTAACTACGGCAGCTGGAATTTGGGCAACTGCATGTATAGGAATTGCAATTGGTTATGGTCAGTATGTTTTAGGTATTACTGCATGGGTATTAGAGATGATTACATTATTATCGCTAAAGAGAATTGATAAAATATTTTTTAAAAAATCAACTTGTAAATTATATCTTACAATATCAAGTTTAGAGGCAATAACAGCAACATTTGTAATTTTAAAAGAGTGTAAAATAAGCATAAAAAACTTTGATGTAAATAGTAAGGGTAGCCAAATTTGGACAGCACAATATAATATTAGCTATGACAGAAGGATTATAATAGAAGAAATAGAACGAAGAATTAGAGATGTAGATGGTGTATTAGACTTATATTTTTATGATAAATAGAAATATAAATATTAACTTTTGGGAAATATTATATTATTATAATCAAAATAGAATTAATAAAATATTAAATCAGAATATGGTAAATTAGGTAAAATATAAACATATAATACCAAATTTGAAAGGAGACAAAACATGGAAAGACAAAAGATTGAAAGTCAATACAAATGGACTATTGATGAAATGTATCCAAGTGAATCAGATTTAGATAAAGACATAGAAAAAGTAAAAGAATTAGTAAACAAAGTTAGTTCTTATAAAGGAAAATTATCAGAATCGAAATCTAATTTATATGAGGCATTACATACTTCAGAAGAAGCTGGAAGAATACTTGAAAAATTATATGTGTATACTCATATGAAAAGTCATGAGGATACTAGAATAAATGAAAATCAAGGTAAGGCTACAAAAATAGATATGTTATCAACTGAATTATCTATGGCAACTTCATATATGGTTCCAGAGATAATAGGCATGGATGAAGCAAAATTAAATGAATACTTGCAAGATGAGAAATTAGCTTTTTATAAAAAATATATAGACGAAATATTAAGAGTTAAACCACATACATTAAGCGAAACAGAAGAAGAAATCTTAGCAGCAGCATCTGATTTAACTGCTGTACCTGAAAATGTATACGATATGATGTCATATGCAGATATGCAATTTCCAGAAATAGAAGATGAAGAAGGCAAAAAAGTAAGATTAACTCATTCTAACTTTTCTTTATTCCTAAAAAGTAAAGATAGAAGAGTTAGAAAAGATGCCTTTGAAGGCTTATATTCTGTTTATGAACAATATAGAAACACATTTGCGTCAACTCTTTATGGTGGCGTAAAATCAGAAATTTTCTATGCAAAAATAAGAAAATATGAAAGTGCATTACAAGGTTCTTTATTTGGAGATAATATCAGTGTAGATGTATACGAGAATCTAATAAAATCAGTAAGTGAAAGTATACCAGCACTAGATAAATATATAGAGCTTAAAAAGAAATTCTTAGGATTAGATGAAATTCATATGTATGATTTATATGTACCTTTAACAGGTGACTTTGATATGAAGATTACATACGAAGAAGCAAAAGAAATAATATTAGAAGCATTAAAACCATTAGGAGAAGAGTATCTTTCTCATATAAAAGACGCATTTGAAAATGGTTGGATAGATGTATATGAAAATGAAGGTAAACAAGGTGGAGCTTATTCATGGGGATGCTATGATTCTAAATCATACATACTGATGAATTATCATGATGATTTAAATTCATTATTTACGTTAATTCATGAGTTGGGTCATTCTATGCATAGTACCTACTCTAAAGCAACACAAGACTACTTATATTCATCATATAAAATATTTGTTGCGGAAGTTGCATCAACATTAAATGAATTACTTTTAATAAACTACTTACTTGAAAAATCAAACTCAAAAGAAGAAAAAATATACTTATTAAATTACTATTTAGAACAATTTAGAACAACAGTATATAGACAAACTATGTTTGCTGAGTTTGAAAAGATAACACATGAAACAGTTGAAAGTGGAGAACCATTAACAGCAGAAGGATTTACAGATATATATTATAAATTAAATGAGAAATACTATGGAAATTCTTGTGTTGTGGACAAGCAAATAGGTCTTGAATGGGCAAGAATTCCTCATTTCTATTCAAACTTCTATGTTTACAAATATGCAACAGGATTCTCGGCAGCTAGTGCTTTAAGCAAACAAATACTCGAAGAAGGTGAAAGTGCAGTTGCTAGATACAAAGAATTCCTAAAAAGTGGAGGCTCTGATTATCCGCTAAATCAATTAAAAGCAGCAGGTGTAGACATGCACAAGAAAGAATCTGTGGATGAAGCGTTAAGTGTATTTGCAGATTTAGTTGATGAACTAGAAAAAGAACTATAAGGAAATTTTAGTGGGGATTATATTTTTTCATCATTACGAAACGAATATAATTCCCTACAAACTATAAAAAAATACAATTATAAGTTATAATTATATTAATAGATTAATTACTAGGCAATCTAAAAATTTACTTGGCAGAGATTAAAAATCTATTTTCAAATAAAATTTTAATCTAAGAGCAAAGGAGTTAGTATTATTATGACGAATGAAGATATAGTTTTAAGTATAGGTACCCTGAAAGAGTACACTTCTGGAATGATAAAAAAATGTCAAGAGGCGGTGGTATTATCTGTTGACAGCATGGTTAATAAAAATTTAGAACAAGCGGAAAGAATCATGGAAAATGATGATGATATTGACCTACTTAGAGAATACATAAGAGACAGAAGCGTAGAACTATTGGCATCAAAACATCCAATGACAAAGGACTTAAAATATATATATGTTTTATCAGATATTTCTACAGAATTAGAAAGAATAGGAGATTATGCAGTGAATATCTGCAAAGAAACTATTGCTATAGGAGAAGATGAATACATAAAAGAATTAATAGATATACCTAAGATGTCTAAGATGTGTTCTCAAATGCTGGATGCTTTAAATGAAGCCTTCTTGGAAGAAGATGATGAATTAGCATATGAAATTGCATTAAGAGACAAAGAATTAGACAGATTATATTATCAAATTAGAGAAGATTCTTTAAGAGTTATGCATAGAGATCCAGATACTAATATCAACCAGGGTGTTAGGCTTTTATTTGTAGGTAGATATTTAGAACGAATAGGTGATCATATAACAAATATATGTGAAAAAATAATATATGCTAAAAAAGGAACTATGGTTGAAATAGGATAAACATTTTAAGATAGAATAATATAAAAATTAATAATATAATAAATGGCCTACATCAAAAATTTTAATGTAGGCTTTTTATTTATGTAAAATACAAAAATTATTAAATAAATTTGATTGTTAAGTATTTTATTAACGATAAATTAAATGTAAAAGGCTTTATAATTAAAAAAATATATTAAAACACATAAAAAATAATGAGTTATAGTCATAAAAATAATATATGGTAAAGATTAACAAAAATAGATTGAAAAAATATTAACAAAGAGTGTACAATGTAAATAAGATATTAATATGTATAAAAATATTTGGATAAAAAATATTTTAACGATTTATCAAAGTAAGAATATATAAAAAAATACAAGAGGTGAATATTTAATGGAAAGTAATGTTAAAAATATTGTTAATCAAGTTATTAAAGATGTTGAGGTTAAAAACCCAGGACAAAACGAATTCCATCAAACTATCGAGGAAGTATTAACTTCATTAATCCCTGTATTAGAAAAGAATCCAGCTTACATTGATGCAAAAATTTTAGATCGTTTAGTAGAACCAGAAAGACAAATTATATTTAGGGTACCTTGGGTCGATGACAAGGGCGAAATACAAGTTAACAGAGGTTTTAGAGTTCAATTTAACTCTGCAATAGGACCTTACAAAGGAGGACTTAGATTCCATCCATCTGTTAACTTAAGTATTATCAAATTCTTGGGGTTTGAACAAATATTTAAAAATTCATTAACAGGACTTCCAATAGGTGGAGGTAAAGGTGGTTCAGACTTTGATCCAAAAGGAAAATCTGATAATGAAATCATGAGATTTTGTCAAAGTTTTATGACTGAATTATACAGACATATAGGACCAAACGTTGATGTTCCAGCAGGAGATATAGGAGTTGGAGCAAGAGAAATAGGTTATTTATATGGACAATATAAGAGACTTAGAAACTCTAATGACCAAGGCGTTTTAACAGGAAAAGGTCTAACTTATGGAGGATCTTTGGCAAGAACTCAAGCAACTGGATTTGGTATAATCTACTTTGTTGAAGAAATGTTAAAAGAAGCAAATAAAACTATAAAAGGTCAAACTGTAGTTATATCAGGAGCAGGGAATGTTGCAATATACGCAGTTCAAAAAGCTCAAGAATTAGGAGCAAAAGTAGTTGCTATGTGTGACTCTTCTGGATATATAGTTGATGAAGATGGTATAGATTTACCATTAGTGCAACAAATAAAAGAAATAGAAAGAAAGAGAATAAAAGAGTATGCAGAAAGAAAGCCATCAGCTAAATACTTTGAAGGAAATAAAGGTATATGGACTGTTAAGGCTGATGTTGTTATACCTTGTGCAACTCAAAATGAAATAGATTTAGATGATGCTAAGATAATCGTTGAAAATGGAACATTTGCAGTAGGAGAAGGTGCTAATATGCCTTGTACTAATGAAGCTGAACAATATTTCTTAGAAAAAGGAATATTATTAGCTCCATCTAAAGCAGCTAATGCGGGTGGTGTTGCAACTTCAGCATTAGAAATGAGTCAAAATAGTATGAGATTATCTTGGAGTTTTGAGGAAGTTGATGAAAAACTTCATGGTATAATGGTAAATATATTTAGAAATACAAGAGATGCAGCAAAAGAATATGGATACGAAGGCAATTATTTAGTAGGTGCTAATATAGCAGGATTTATAAAAGTGGCAGACGCTATGATGGCACAAGGCATAGTTTAATATAAATTAAAAAGGGGAGTTATAAAATAGACATATATCTATTTTATGGCTCTCCTTTTTGATTTTGTAAATTGTCTAAAGTAAATATATATTTAAGATAATTAATTATAGAGAAGAAATCTAACAAATGATAATAAAATTGATAAAATATAATACATTTTAGATATAAAAAGAAAAAAATATGTAAAAATTTTCATAATATACTGTAACTTTTATACCAAAATATGTATAATGTATAAATAATAAAAAAGACTAATCAAAAGGGCAAGAGGAGAAATAAAATGGAAAAGAACGTAAAACAAATAGTAGATAAAGTTATAGAAGATGTTAAAGCAAAAAATCCAGGACAAGATGAATTTCATCAAACAGTTGAAGAAGTATTAACTTCATTAGTTCCTGTATTAGAAAAAAATCCAGCATATGTAGATGAAAAAATATTAGATCGTTTAGTAGAACCAGAAAGACAAATAATGTTTAGAGTTCCATGGATAGATGATAAAGGGGAAATACAAATAAATAGAGGTTTCAGAGTACAATTCAACTCTGCAATAGGACCATACAAGGGAGGACTTAGATTCCATCCATCAGTAAACTTAAGTATAATAAAATTCTTAGGGTTTGAACAAATATTTAAAAACTCATTAACAGGACTTCCAATAGGTGGAGGTAAAGGTGGTTCTGACTTTGATCCAAAAGGAAAATCAGACAGAGAAATAATGAGATTCTGCCAAAGCTTTATGACAGAATTATACAGACATATAGGGCCAAACACAGATGTTCCAGCAGGAGATATAGGTGTTGGAGGAAGAGAAATTGGTTATTTATACGGACAATATAAGAAAATCAGAAATGCAAATGATCAAGGCGTTTTAACAGGAAAGGGACTAACTTTCGGAGGTTCTTTAGCAAGAACTGAAGCAACTGGATATGGATTAGTATATTTTGTTGAAGAAATGTTAAAAGAATCAGGAAAAACTATAGAAGGAAAAAGAGTTGTTGTGTCAGGTTCAGGAAATGTTGCAATATATGCAGTTCAAAAAGCTCAATCATTAGGAGCAAAAGTAGTTGCTATGAGTGATTCAAACGGATATATAGTTGATGAAGATGGTATAGATGTAGCATTAATACAACAAATAAAAGAAGTTGAAAGAAAAAGAATAAAAGAGTATGCAGAAAGAAGACCTTCAGCTAAATACTTTGAAGGAAAAGGTATATGGACTGTTAAAGCAGATGTAGTGTTACCTTGTGCAACTCAAAATGATATAAATTTAGAAGATGCAAAAATAATAGTTGAAAATGGAACATTCGCAGTAGGAGAAGGTGCAAACATGCCTTGTACTAACGAAGCTGTAGAATATTTCTTAGAAAAAGGTGTATTAGTAGCACCAGCAAAAGCAGCTAATGCAGGTGGTGTTGCAACTTCAGCATTAGAAATGAGCCAAAATAGTATGAGATTATCTTGGAGTTTTGAAGAAGTTGATGAAAAATTACATGACATAATGGTAAATATATTTAGAAATTCAAGAGATGCTGCTAAAGAATATGGATTTGAAGGAAACTATGTTGTAGGAGCTAATATAGCAGGATTTATAAAAGTTGCAGATGCTATGGTGGCACAAGGGCTAGTTTAATTTAAATTTATGGTATACTTAGTGTATAAAAAAATTTGGATTGACAATAATAAAGTATATTAGATATAATAAAAATTAATTGATTAATAAATAAAGACTGAGAAGAAGAGGAGTATGTAAATACTGCTAACAGAGAGGAAAATCAATTGCTGAAAGATTTTTCTAGATAAGATTTACAGAATGTAGCTTTGGAGTCTCTAAACTGAAATAGTAGTAAGTTTAGACGGTGAGAATCGTTAAATCTGTTGAGAGTTAAGGTATTATTTTTATACAAATTATATCTTAAAATTAAGGTGGTAACGCGAGCTTTTCGTCCTTAGATGGATGGAAAGCTCTTTTTTATTTTAATCATCTTAATTTCATTTTTAAACTTATCTATTGTAAATAATTTAATATCAGTTTAGTTAAAAAATCATGGCATCAAGTTAAGCAAACAAGAGTTAATAGAACTTTAATAATACAAAATTTTAAGGAGGAAAAGATGACTAAAGCAAATTTATCAAAAACTTATAATCCAAAAGACTTTGAACAAAGATTATATCAAGAGTGGATGGATAAAGGTTACTTCAAATCAAGCCCAAATCCAGATAAAAAACCATTCTGTATAGTTTTACCACCACCAAATATAACAGGACAACTTCACATGGGTCATGCACTTGACCATACTTTACAAGATGTTCTTATAAGATGGAAACGTATGGATGGATATGAAGCGTTATGGCAACCAGGAACTGACCATGCTTCTATAGCAACTGAAGTTAAAGTTGTTGAAAAAATAAGAAAAGAAGAAGGAAAATCTAAATACGAATTAGGAAGAGAAGAATTCCTAAAAAGAGCTATGGACTGGAAAGATGAGTACGGTAGAGTTATAGTTGACCAAATGAAACAATTAGGTTCTTCTTGTGACTGGGATAGAGAAAGATTCACAATGGATGAAGGTTGTAACGAAGCTGTTACAGAGTTCTTCGTAAAATTATATGAAAAAGGTCATATATACAGAGGAAACAGAATAATCAACTGGTGTACAGATTGTAAAACTACTTTATCAGATGCAGAAGTAGAACATGAAGAAAAAGACGGTAACTTCTATCACATTAAATACTATCTAAAAGATAGCGATCAATATTTAGAAGTAGCTACTACTAGACCTGAAACAATGTTAGGGGATACTGGTATAGCTGTTAACCCAGATGACGAAAGATACAAAGATATAGTTGGTAAAGCTGCAATACTTCCAATAGTAGGAAGAGAACTTCCAATAGTTGCTGATGATTATGTTGATATGGAATTTGGAACTGGTGTTGTTAAAATGACTCCAGCTCATGACCCTAACGACTTCGGTGTTGGTCAAAGACATAACTTAGAACAAATCAACGTAATGAACGAAGATGGAACTATGAATGAACTTTGCGGAAAATACGCAGGAATGGACAGATATGAATGTAGAAAAGAACTTATAAAAGATTTAGAAGAAGAAGGATTCTTAATCAAAATAGTTCCTCATCCACATGCTGTTGGTACTTGCTACAGATGTCATACAGTAGTTGAACCAAGATTATCAGAACAATGGTTCGTTAAAATGGATGAATTAGCAAAACCTGCTATAGATATATTAAAAAATGAAGAATTAAAATTCGTTCCAGAAAGATATGGAACAGGAACTTACCTACAATGGTTAGAAAACATCAGAGACTGGTGTATATCTAGACAGTTATGGTGGGGTCACCAAATACCAGCATACTACTGCCAAGAATGTGGAGAAGTAGTTGTTGCTAAAGAAGCTCCACACAAATGTGAAAAATGTGGATGCACTGAGTTCAAACAAGATGAAGACGTACTAGATACTTGGTTCTCATCTGCTTTATGGCCATTCTCAACATTAGGTTGGCCACATAACACTGAAGAATTAGAATACTACTATCCAACTAACGTACTTGTTACAGGATACGATATAATATTCTTCTGGGTTGTAAGAATGGCATTTGCAGGTATGTTCTGTATGAACGAAACTCCATTTGAACATGTTTTAATTCACGGATTAGTTAGAGACTCTCAAGGTAGAAAAATGAGTAAATCTCTAGGAAATGGTATAAATCCATTAGAAGTAATAGATGAATACGGTGCGGATGCATTAAGATTCATGTTAATAACAGGAAACTCTCCAGGAAACGACATGAGATTCTACTTCGAAAGAGTTGAAGCATCAAGAAACTTCGCAAATAAATTATGGAATGCATCAAGATTCATATTCATGAACATAGATGATGAAATAATGAACGGAGTAACAAGAGAATCTGTAGAAGTTAACTTCACATTAGCAGACAAATGGATAATATCTAGAGCTAATAGAGTAGCTAAAGAAGTTACAGAAAACATGGATAAATTCGATTTAGGTATAGCAGCTACAAAAGTTGAAGACTTCGCTTGGTCTGAATTCTGTGACTGGTATATAGAAATAGTTAAACCAAGATTATACGGTGAAGATAAAGAAGCTAAACAAACTGCTTTATATGTATTAACTTACGTATTAGAAAAAATACTTAAATTATTACATCCATACATGCCATTCATAACAGAAGAAATCTATTCTTGTCTACCAACAGTAGAAGGAAGCATAATGGTTTCTGAATGGCCACACTACAAAGAAGAAGACAACATGGCTGAAGATGAAGCTATGATGGAACTTGCTATGGAAGGTATAAGAAACATAAGAAACGCAAGAGCTGAAATGGATGTTCCACCATCAAAGAAAGCTAAAGTTATAATAATACCAACTGAAGAAAAATTACCTGCTATAGAAGCTGGTAAGGATTACTTCGTAACATTAGCATCTGCTTCAGAAGTTCAAATACAAATGACTGAAGAAAATGTACCAGAAGATGCTGTAAGTGTTGTTATAGAAGGAGCTAAAATATTCATACCACTTGATGAATTAGTAGACTTCAGCAAAGAATTAGATAGATTAAACAAAGAAAAAGCTAAAATAGAAAGCGAAATAAAAAGAGTTAACGGAAAATTATCTAACCAAGGCTTCTTAGCTAAGGCTCCAGAAAAATTAGTTAACGAAGAAAAAGCTAAAAAAGAAAAATATGAAGAAATGCTTAAATCAGTATTAGAAAGATTAGAAAGCATCGAAGCTAAAATAAAATAATTAAAAACTTAAATTAAAAGTTTTATTAAGAGGGAGTATCCAAAAATAGAAAATCTATTCTGGGTGCTCCTTTTTTAGTTTAAAACTTTAAAGGATTATAATAATTAATAAATATTAGGAGAATATATTAGGAATAAAATATAAATAATTAATATGTAAAAAAATTTTTTTATCAATTTCTAATACTAAAACACAACCAAAACCTGGAAATATATTATAATATATAAATGAGAGTAATATATGCGGAATTATTATATAATATAAGACATAAGTTACAATTCAGAAATATTAATATAAGAAAGGAGAGCTATCTAAAATCTAATTTTTGATAGCAATATAAACATTGAATTACCAAGAATCATTAAAATTCATAGAAGAATCTCATAAGTTTGGAATTAGACTAGGACTTGAAAACTCATTGAAATTACTTGAATTATTAGGAAACCCACAAGATAAATTAAAAATAATACATGTGGCTGGAACTAATGGAAAAGGTTCAGTATGTTCATTTATTGCAAACTCACTACAAGCACAAGGATACAAAGTAGGTCTTTATACATCTCCATACTTAGAAAAATTCACAGAAAGAATAAGAATAAATGGAGAAAATATCCCAGAAGAAGATGTTGCTAGAATAGTTACATTAATGAGAGAGAAAATAGAGCAAATGGTTAAAGAAGGATTTGCCTATCCAACAGAGTTCGAAATAGAAACTGCAATGGCATTTTACTATTATTGGGAACAAGGTGTTGATTATGTAGCATTAGAAGTAGGTCTAGGTGGTAGATACGATGCTACTAATGTTATAAAAGATTGTCTTGCAAGTGTAATAGTTTCTTTAAGTTTAGACCATATAGGAATATTAGGTGATACATTAGGAAAAATAGCTTACGAAAAAGCAGGTATAATAAAACCTAATGGATTAACTATATCTTATAAACAAAAAGAAGAAGCAGTAGAAGTTATAAAAGATGTTTGTAAAGAGCAAAATTCTGAATACATAGAAGTAGACTTTGACTCAATAAATGTTAAAAAATCAGATATATCATCTCAAATATTTGACTGTACAATCGATGGTGAAAAATTTGAGAATATGGAAATCCAATTAATAGGAGACCATCAAGTTAATAATGCTGTTTTAGCTCTTACTGTATTAAAAGCAATAAGAGATAAACGTGGAGTTGTATTAAGCAATGAAGCTATTAAAAAAGGATTCCATGATACTAAATGGCCAGGAAGAATTGAAAAAATAAAAGATAATCCTGTATTTATAATAGATGGAGCTCACAATGAAGATGGGGCTAGATCACTTGCAAATGCTTTAGAAAAGAATTTTAAAGGTAAAAAACTAACTTTCTTAATAGGAATGTTAGCAGATAAAGATATAGATTCTGTTTTAGAGTTATTAATGGACAAGTTCCAAAAGGTTGTAACAACAACTCCAGATAGCGATAGAGCAATAAGTTGTGAAGAATTAAAATCTAAAATCGAAAAATACGGAAAAGAAGTAGTTGCTATACCGAAAATAGAAGATGCTGTACAATATGTACTTGATCATGCAGAAAAGGATGAGGTTATAATTGCAGCAGGTTCATTATATATGATAGGACATATAAGAAGTATAGTAAAATAATAAAATTAATTTAAAAAAAGAAGAGAGTAAAAATAGACTAATATTAAAATGGATCCTATACAGTGGACACTAGAAAAAAGGTGTCTATCTGTATAGGATATTTTTATGTAAAATAATATTAAAGGAGTTGAATTTCTATGAGTAAAAAAATATTTTCGGAAAA
>NZ_JAHLOQ010000051.1 GCF_018917435.1 Intestinibacter bartlettii | reverse complement strand
TATTTATACAGTTCAGTACTATAACATTCAGGGCATTTAACCGTAGGTTTCAACTTTCTCGGCTCCTTTCTTTAGGGGGAATTTGTTTTGTGGTGAAACTATTGTAAACCCTAACGGGGCCGAGATTCAAATATAAATAAGTTAACAAAACGTAAAAATAATTAGGGAGGAGTTTATGGAGAATAAAAAATACAAAACAAAAGATTTAATTGGAAGATTTATTCCATATTTTAAGCCTTA
The DNA here is from genome assembly GCF_018917435.1 of Intestinibacter bartlettii. GTDB lineage: Bacteria > Bacillota > Clostridia > Peptostreptococcales > Peptostreptococcaceae > Intestinibacter > Intestinibacter bartlettii_A. The sequence continues at coordinate 15,339 of NZ_JAHLOQ010000051.1, read as the reverse complement.
TAAAAATGTACTTATACTTGATTTATTTTGTGCATTTTTAACTACAGGCTGTGACTTAATATTACCTATGATATTAAGATTTCTTGCAAATAAAGGAACTGAGGATTTAGCATCAATTACAGTACAATTAATAGCTAGTTTAGCTGGAGTTTATTTAGCTCTTAGAATAATTGATGCTATAGCAAATTATTATATGACTAGGATAGGGCATATAATGGGTGCTAAAATTGAAACTGATATGAGAAAAGATGCATTTGATCATATTCAGAAATTGTCTGATTCATATTTTAATAATACAAAAGTTGGTCAAATAATGTCTAGAATAACTAATGACTTATTTGATGTTACTGAATTTGCACATCATTGCCCAGAAGAATTCTTTATAGCTGGTGTAAAAATAGTTATTTCATTTATACTTTTATCTAGAATAAATTTAGCGTTAACTACAATAATATTTATATTTATACCTTTAATGGTTATATTCAGTATGGATCAAAATAGAAAAATGAAGAAAGCCTTCAAAAAACAGAGAGTTCAAATTGGGGAATTAAACTCAAGACTAGAGGATAGTTTATTAGGTGTTAGAGTTGTAAAAGCATTCGCAAATGAAGATATAGAAGCAGAAAAATTCACACAAGATAACAGAAAGTTCTTAGGAACTAAAAAAGAAACGTATAAATATATGGCTGGATTTAAAATAATAACTTGCATATTTGACGGAATAATGTACTTAGTTTTATTAATAGCAGGCGGGTTATTTATGATGAAAGGTCTTATCCAACCGGCAGATTTATTTGTATATACATTATACGTAACAACATTACTTGCTACTGTTAAGAGAATTGTAGAATTTGCTGAACAATTCCAAAAAGGTATGACTGGAATTGAACGTTTTATCGAGATAATGGATTCGGATATAGATATATTTGACGATGAAGATGCAAAAGAATTGAATGATGTAAAAGGAAGTATAGAATTTAAGAATGTATCATTTGGATATAATGATAAAGATAAAGAAGTATTATCTAATATAAATTTATCTATTAAAGAAGGTGAAAAAGTAGCATTAGTAGGACCATCAGGTGGCGGAAAAACTACTATATGCAATTTAATACCACGTTTTTATGATACTACACATGGAAGTATTTATTTAGATAATAATAATATAAAGAAAGTTACATTAAAGAGTTTAAGAAAAAATATAGGTATAGTTCAACAAGATGTATACCTATTTGCAGGAACTGTTTATGATAATATAGCTTATGGAGACCCTAATGCAACTAAGGAACAAATAATTGAAGCTGCAAAACTTGCCGGGGCACATGAATTTATTTCAGAATTAAAAGATGGGTATGATACTTATGTTGGTGAAAGAGGAGTAAAATTATCTGGAGGTCAAAAACAAAGAATTAGTATTGCTAGGGTATTTTTAAAAAATCCAAAAATATTAATATTAGATGAAGCAACATCAGCTTTAGATAATGAAAGTGAATATTTAGTTTCTAAATCATTAGAGAGACTTGCCAAAGGAAGAACAACACTTACAATAGCACACAGATTAACAACTATACAAAATGCAGATAGAATACTTGTTTTAAATGAAAATGGAATTGTAGAACAGGGAAATCATAAAGAATTATTGGCACAAAAAGGTGTTTATTATCAACTTTATATGATGGCAAATGAAATTGCATAAAGAAAAACAAAATAGATTAAAATAAATATAAAAATTTTATCCATAATAAACTTGGATTAGGTATAATAGAAGATGGTTTTATAATACATTAAAGGTTTTCTTATTTATACTTAATCTAAGTTAAATAAAAATCTCAGATAAGTATAAATTTGGGATTTTTATTAATAATACTAATAATAAATAAATTGTGGCAAAAGTTACAATAATTAGGAGGAAGAATGAACGAAAAATCGCTTAGAGTTTTAGAGTTTAATAAAATAATAGATAAGTTAAAAACAAAGGCGTCATCTTCTTTAGGGCTTAAACACATAGAAAATTTGAAACCAAGTAATGACTTTGATGAAGTAAAAAATACATTACTTGAAACAAGTGAAGCACAAGCCATACTTATAAAAAGAGGTTTAGTAAGTATGGATGGAATACATGATATAGAAGACAAAGCAAAAAGAGCTCATGTAGGAGCTACATTAGACCCAGGGTCACTTCTTAAGATAGCAGACTGCCTAAGGGTAGCACGTAGCTTAAAAAGGAACTTAGAAGGTTCAGAAGAGGAAGATTTTAATTATCCAATAATCCAGTCTCTTACAAATTCTCTATATACATATAGAGATATAGAAGACAGAATATATACTTCGATAGTAGGAGAATCTGAGATTTCTGATAATGCATCGACAACACTTAGAACAATAAGAAGAAGGATTGTTCAAAAGAATCAATCTATCAGATCGAAATTAAATTCTATAATAAGTTCGACTACATATCAAAAATACCTACAAGATAACATAATATCTATGAGAGGTGATAGATTTGTTATACCAGTAAAAGCGGAGTATAGATCAGTAGTACCTGGTATAGTTCACGATCAATCATCAACAGGTGCAACATTATTTATCGAACCAATGAGTATAGTTGAGATGAATAACGAACTTAGAAAATTAAAACTTGATGAACAAGAAGAAATAGAGAGAATACTTGCTGAATTATCAGCTATGATAGGAGAAATTTCAGGAGAATTAATTTCTAATCAAGAGATTTTAGGTAAATTAGATTTTGCATTTGCAAAAGGTAAATTATCTGTAGAGATGAGAGCGATAGAACCAGTTTTAAATGAAGAAAAATACTTCTATATTAAAAATGGTAGACATCCAATGATAGATAAGAGAGATGTTGTTCCAAATACTGTTTATTTAGGCAAAGACTTTGATACATTAGTCATAACAGGTCCAAATACAGGTGGTAAAACTGTAACAATAAAAACTGTAGGTCTATTCGCACTTATGACACAAAGTGGTCTACATATTCCAGCTGATTTTGGAACTAGTATGTGTGTATATGACAATATATTTGCAGATATAGGTGATGAACAAAGTATAGAACAAAGTTTATCTACATTCTCTTCACATATGACAAATACAGTTTCTATATTAAATGAAGTAACAAGTGATTCTTTAGTAATATTCGATGAGCTTGGAGCAGGTACAGACCCTGTTGAAGGAGCAGCACTTGCAATTGCAATATTAGAAGATGTAAATATGGCTGGAGCTAAATGTATAGCTACAACTCACTACAGTGAACTTAAAAACTATGCTCTTACTAAAAAAGGTGTAGAAAATGCAGCTGTTGAGTTTGATGTAGAGACTTTAAGTCCAACATATAGACTATTAATTGGAGTTCCAGGAAAATCTAATGCATTTGAAATATCAAAAAAATTAGGTTTAAGTGAATATGTAATAAATAGAGCTAAAGAATTCATAAATACTGATAATATTGAATTAGAAGATGTATTACAAAATGTAGAAAAAAATAGATTAAAAGCAGAAGAAGATAGATTAGAAGCAGAAAAATTAAAAAGAGAAATAGAAGAAATTAAGGCCGAATATGAAGGTAGACTTGAAAAGGTTATGGCCCAAAGAGAAAAAATAATCAGCAAGGCTAAATCTGAAGCATTCAGCATAACAAGACAAGCTAAAGAACAATCAGAAAATATATTAAAAGAGCTTAGAAAATTAGAAACAGAAATGGCATCTAAACAAAAACAACAAAAAATTGATGCACTTAGAAAAGAATTATCTGATTCAATGGGTAACCTTCAACCTTCAGTTAAAAGTATGATAGTGCCAAAAGTATCTTCTAAAGAAATAAAAGATTTAAAACCAGGTGATGATGTAAAAGTAGTAACATTAAACCAAGATGGTAGTGTAATTTCTGTAGATAAAAAGAAAAAAGAAGCTGTCGTTCAAATTGGTATAATGAAAATGACTTTACCATTTAAATCATTACAAAAAGTACAAAAAGACAAAAAATCAACAGTTACTAAGACAACTCGTAAAATAATTAGCGAAAAATCTGGTAAAGTAAAAGGTGAAGTTGATTTAAGAGGAATGAACTTAGAAGAAGCTATAATGGAAGTTGAAAAATATCTAGATGATGCCTGTGTTGCTGGTCTTGAGACAGTAACAATAATCCATGGTATAGGTACTGGAGTTCTTAAAAAAGGTCTACAAGACATACTAAAAAGAAATAAACACGTGAAGTCAAAACGTCCAGGAGAGTATGGCGAAGGTGGAGCAGGTGTTACAATAGTAACTTTAAGATAATAAAATCAGATAATATATATAATTTTTATAGTCTGAATAAAGGTGAAAATTATGATAATAGTATCAGCTTGCTTATTAGGTGAAAACTGCAAATATAGTGGTGGAAACAATAGAGCAGAAAATGTGATTAAGTACTTAGAAGATAAAGAATATATCTTAGTATGTCCAGAACAACTTGGTGGATTATCAACGCCAAGGGATCCATCTGAGATTATAACAAGTGGAAAAAAAGACGGACATGATGTATTAGAGGGCTCTGTAAAAGTTTTATCAAATAAAGGTATGGATGTAACATCAAACTTTATAAAAGGTGCAGAGGAAACTTTAAAAATCGCAAAAAAGTACAATGCTAAAAAAGCAATATTAAAAGCAGGAAGTCCTTCTTGCGGGTATAAAAAAATATATGATGGTACTTTTTGTGGAAATAAAATAAAAGGAATGGGAGTAACAGCTGCCATTTTAAATAAAGAAAATATAGCGTTATTAGACGAAGATGATATATAATTTATATCTTGAGTATATATAAGTTGAAAAACTTGAAAAAAATTAGAATTTGATTTAACATAGAGTAATAAATATGAACGTATTACAATAGGAGAGGAGAAAAGAATGCAAGATTTTAAACTAGCAATCGCCAACTGTCTTAAAGAAAAGATAGAAGACTTAACATTAGAAGAAATAGTAGCATTAATAGAAGTGCCACCAAATAAAGAGATGGGGGACTTTGCATTTCCATGCTTTAAATTAGCAAAAGTATTTAGAAAAGCACCAAACATGATAGCTGCTGATTTAGCAGAAAATATAGAAGCTAAAGGTGCAATATCAAAAGTTATGCCACTTGGAGGGTATGTAAACTTTTTCGTAAATAAATCTCAATTAGCTGAAACAGTAATAAACGATGTTTTAACTAAAAAAGAAAAATATGGACACACTGATTTAGGACAAGATAAAGCTGTAGTAATAGACTTTTCATCTCCTAACATTGCAAAACCATTCCATATAGGACATATAAGAACTACTGTTATAGGTAATGCATTATATAAAATATATGATTCACAAGGATACAATGTAGTTAGAGTAAACCACTTAGGAGACTACGGAACTCAATTTGGTAAATTAATAGTTGCTTTCAAACTTTGGGGAAGTAAAGAAGCTGTAGAAGCTAATCCAATACCAGAACTATTAAAATTATATGTAAAATTCCATGAAGAAGCTGAAGAAAAACCAGAAATGGAAGATGAAGCTAGAGCTTGGTTCACTAAATTAGAAAACGGAGACGAAGAAGCTAAAGCTTTATGGCAATGGTTTAGAGACGAAAGTTTAAAAGAATTTGCTAGAGTTTATGACTTATTAGATATAGAATTCGATTCATATGCAGGTGAATCATTCTATTCAGATAAAATGGATGTTGTAATAGAACAATTAAAAGAAAAAGGATTATTAGTACAATCTCAAGGAACAAATGTTGTTGACTTAGAAGAGTACAATATGCCACCAGCATTAATAACTAAAAATGATGGTTCAACTTTATATATGACTAGAGATTTAGCAGCAGCTATATACAGAAAAAATACTTATGATTTCGATAAATGTATATATGTAGTTGGTTCTCAACAATCTCTACACTTCCAACAATTATTCAAAGTATTAGAACTTATGGGATATGAATGGTCAAAAGACTTAATCCACGTTCCATTTGGTATGGTTGCATTAGAAGAAGGAACAATGTCTACAAGAAAAGGTAGAGTTGTATTCTTAGAAGATGTTTTAAAACAAGCTGTAGAAAAAACAAAAGAAATAGTACTTTCTAAAAATCCAAACGCTAAAAATGTAGAGCAAATAGCTAAACAAGTTGGTGTTGGAGCAGTAGTATTCCAAGAATTATCTAACAGCAGAATAAAAGACTATACATTCTCTTGGTCAAGAACTTTAAGCTTTGAAGGTGAAACTGGACCATATGTTCAATATACTCATGCTAGATGTTGTGCAGTTTTAAGAAAAGCTGAGGAAGAAGTAACTAAAGATATAAACTATGATTTATTATCTGAAGGTGATGGAGCAGAAGTATTAAAAGTAATAGGATCATTCAATAAATCAATACTTGCTGCAATGAGAAAAAATGAACCACACATAATTACTAGATTTGTTCTAGACTTAGCTCAAGCATTCAACAAATTCTATCATGATAACCCAATCTTAGTAGAAGATGCTGAACTTAGAAAAGCTAGACTTGCATTAGTTGCTGCAACTAGACAAACTATAGAAAATGCTTTAGCATTATTAGGAATGCATGCACCAGAAAGAATGTAATTAATTATTAATTTGTAATAAAGTAAAATTTAAAAGGGGCTGTTGTACTATTGGAGGGAATACTAAAAATAGTACGGGGCTCCTTATTTAATTATTAAAAGGAGGGAAGCTCCATAGGGCGGTTATTATATGAAAGATGATTTAATTAAAAATTGTTATATATCATCATTTGATATAGACGATAGTAGTCTAAAACATTTGATGATAATAGGTACAAAATGTCTTATAGATAATAAATTGCAGAGGAATGTATATGTCGATAATAATAGGCTTAAAGATGAGTTAATTTATTTTAATTTTTATGATAATAAGCCACAATATATGGATATTTTAAATGTATTGTTACCTCTTATTTTATCAAATACAAATACACAAAAAAGTGAAGATGAAGTATTAGCTCTAATTCAAAAATATGTGAAATATTTAAAAAGAGAACAGTATTTATTTGATTATATTTTAGCATCTGTATTATATAATAGTCTGATTCACAACCTAATAGAAAATCCTAATATGGAATATGAAGAAATACTTCAATCTATTAAAGAAAAAATGATCGGATTACAAATAGAATTAGACAAAATGAGCATGATAAAGTTCCAAATGGCTAGAATAAAAGCTATACAGGTTATAGATAATTATATAGATTTAAAAGTATGTGATTATGCTGAAAATGAAATAATAACAAATTTATTAAATGTTATTTATGATATCTATATAGAGGATAGAGAAGTCATAAATGACGGAATTTTAAGTATGAAAAAATCTATATTATCTATACTATCAGCAGAAGCTAATTTAAATATAGAGAATATAGATTTTGTATCTTCAATGGGTGTGTATATTACGAAATTGAGAAAATACTCAATAAATAAGGCTTCGTATAATACTGGTTCAGATCCAAGAAGTTTGATTAATTTGAATCAAGGTGATATTATAATTGATCCAATTTTAAACAAAATACAAGTTATATCTAAAGATTTTAGTAATAACATATTGAGAATTTCTGTTAAATCAAAATCTGGGCAATATACATTTAATTTTAAAAGAGTTTAGCAGTTTTCTTCTAAATAATTAAGAAATTGTTCTTCAGTAGTTTCTGTTAAAAAGCATAGTTCTTTTACTATGCTATTTCTAAGTTCTATGAAGTCCGGGTTTTTTGTTTTTTTACTAGTAAACTCTAATGATTTTATAATTAGTAATAAATCTCTCTTTGATAAGTCATTAATAGTAACTTGATCGATTAATTCCATAGCAAACTTCCTTTCTAAATAGTGATTATATACTATTATATTACAACATTATTCGATTTAAATACAGAGGAAAACAGTTTATAAATAAAAAAAGAGGTGAAAAAATTGAAAATATTGCTTACGACTTTGAATTCAAAGTTTATTCATACAAATTTAGCGATAAGATACATTAAAGAAAGTATAAAAGACTTAATTGATGTCGATATAAGAGAATATACAATAAATAATCAATTAGATTATATTTTAAAAGATATATATTTAGCTAGATATGATGCTATATTCTTCTCTACATACATATGGAATATATACGATATAGTTAAGTTATGTGAAAATCTTAAAAAAGTAAATCAAAATTTAATAATCGGACTAGGTGGACCAGAAGTTTCTTACGATAGTGAAGAAGCTATGGAAAAATACGAATTTGTGGATTATATCCTTCGTGGTGAAGGCGAAATGGTCATGAGAGATCTTGTTAGACATTTCAATGGCGAGATAGACATAAAAGATGTTGATGGGATTACTTACAGAAAAGATGGCAAGATAATAAAAAATAGGGAACGTGAATTATTAGCTGATTTAGATTTAATACCAAGTCCATATGACAATTTAGATATTAAAGAATATGAAAATAGAATAGTATACTATGAGACATCTAGAGGATGTCCATTTAACTGTCAATACTGCTTATCTTCTGCTATAAAAGGCCTTAGATACTTCAGTATAGAAAGAGTAAAAAGAGACCTTAAAAATTTAATTGATGCGAGAGTTTCTCAAATCAAATTTATAGATAGAACATTTAATGCAAATAAAAAGTTTGCAAAAGAGATAATGAAATTCTTAATGGAAAATGATAATGGATATACTACTTATCATTTTGAAGTAACAGCACATTTATTAGACGATGATATGTTAGAGTTCTTAAAGGATTGCAAGGAAGGTCTATTCCAATTTGAAATAGGTGTTCAAACTACAAACCAAGAAGCATTAGATGCTGTTGGAAGAAGAGATGATTTCGAAAAATTATCTTATGTAGTAAAAACTATCGAATCTTATCAAAATATACATCAGCATCTAGATTTAATTGCTGGATTACCATATGAAGGGTATGATAGCTTTGAAAAATCTTTCAATGATGTATTTGGACTGCAAATAGAGCAGCTACAATTAGGATTCTTAAAGATGATAAAAGGTACAGGTATGAGAGCAAGAGCTGAAGAATTTGAATATGAATATAAAGACTATGCTCCATATGAAATTCTTAGCAATAAATTTATAAGCTATGATGAAATATTAAAATTAAAAGATATAGAAGATATATTAGAGAGATATTACAATTCTAATAACTTCTCATTATCAGTAAAATATATAATTGAAAATTACTATAGCGAAAGTGCGTTTAAATTCTTTGAAGAATTTGCAACTTATTTTGATGAAATGGGATATTTCCATCTTGCACAAGGTAAGAATCAGTTGTATAGTATATTACTAGACTTCTATAAAGAAAAAATCACAGAAAACTATGATTTATTTATGGAAATATTAAAATACGATTATGTTTCTTTAGGTAAAATTTCAAGTGTTCCTAATATATTCACAAAAGTAGAAGTGGATAATATTAAACCTAGAGTACATGAATTTTTACATGATAGAGAAAACTTAGAAAAGTATTTACCTAAACATGTAGATACACCGACAAAATATATACTTAAATATGTTCACTTTGAACCATTTAAATATGATGTATTAAAGTTAAAAGAAGATATTCATGCAAAATTGCAAGAAGAAGAGAACATAATATTATTTGTATATGACGACATAAAAGTATTTGAAAAATCTAGAACTTATAAAGTTGAATTAAAGGAACTTGTAAAATAGTTTGTAAGGAGGAACAATATGAAGTTTAGAATAGATAAATATTTATTATCTAAAACAGATGAATTAGCTTTTATAACAGTTAAAGAAAATGCAGAATTTAATTTAGAAGGTTATACATTACCTAAAGAAGGATTAAATGTACCTATAAAAAATGAAGTATTAGTAAAAGGTATAAAAGAAAATACAGCACAAGATGGGATAAACTCTATGTCTATAGCTGATGCTATGATATACATAATAGGGATTGACCCACAATTTAGATATAATGATGAATATAAAAAATTCCTAAAAGCATTAGAAAAGAATGTTAAATTTGATGCGAAATCTTATATGGGATATATGTCTAGAAAATACTTTGAAATAGGTGAAGTAACAGATGCGCTTATATACATAAAAGCTCTTATAACATTATATCCAGATGATATACAAGGATTATATAACTATGCAATAGTATGCCAAGAATTAGCTACTCAATATCAAAAAGATTACGATGCTAAGGCTATGAATGATATGCTATTAGAAGCTGGGGAAAAACTTGAACAAGTAACTAATTTAGACCCTGATTTTGCACTTGCATATTATCATTTAGGGTACCATTATTACAACCAAAATCAATATATAAAAGCAAAAGTAATATGGGAAGAAGCTTTAAAATTAGGACTGGACGAAGATTTTGCATCAGAAGTACAAGATAATCTAGGAAAAATGTACTCTAAAGTTGAGTATGAAGAAGGATATACTTTAGTATTCCAAGGAAAATTTGAAGAAGGACTAGAAAAATTACTTCCACTAGAAGAAAAATACGGAGATTGGTGGAACTTATTATTCATAATAGGTTTAGCTTATAAAAATATGGGTGAAATAGAAAAAGCTAAAGAATATTATGAAAAAATACTTAGAATGAAACCACAACAAGTTGATACATTAGTTGAATTAGCATTATGTGAAGCTTCTTCATTAAATATGAATAGAGCTATAGAGCTTTTAGAAGCTGCAGCTAAATTAAAAGAGGATCCAGAAATACTTTGTAATTTAGGTATGGCTTACTTAAATGTAGGCAACTTTGATGATGCTAATTACTATATTGAAAGAGCTTATGAGTTAAATCCAGAAGATGAGGTTACAGTAGCTTGTAAGAGAGAATTAGCAAAATATATATAATACTATATCGTAATATAGAGAGGGCTATTGCAAAATGAACTTTGCAATAGCCCTTTATTAATTTTAAACATTACTATATTAAATAAATTATAGAAATTTATTCTTAAAAATATATAAATAAAAATTATAAAATAAATTTATTAAAGTTACTTTATTACATAGATATAAATAATAAAATTTAAGGATATTGTTAAAAAATATATAAACAAAAATGTAATATATAAAATTTATCAATATAAGATATTAGATAGAATAAATAAAATTAAATTTTATAATTAAAATAATAAAAATTATATAAATATAAAAAAATAAGCTGTCGTAAATACAAATATAATATATTTTTTGGAACAAAGTTATCGTTAAAAAAAATACAAAGATAAAAATGAGATAACGATTGCATAAAAATGGTAATAACCTATACAACTGGAAAAAAATGAGATATAATTAATTTGTATTACGAAAATTAAAAATCTAAATGAAAAGCTTTTGCATTTGATAAATCAAATATATTAGATTTAAAAGTCAAATAAAAAAAATTAATTTGTTTAAAGCTTAATACAAAAATCATAAAATTTATGGGAATTTAAATGATAAAGAAAGGTTAAAATCGCGAAAATTATCACCTGTCAAAAATGGGTAATTTTTGTTAAAAAATTATTGAAAATTTTAACCAAAACTGGAAAATTTAGTATATAATTTAGTTAGGAATGTATTCTTAGAAAGAATATATTTTGCTGTCTAAAAATATATTTAGTGATTGAGGATATGTTTATATAAATAATAAAGACATTTTCTTATAACAGCATTTTAGGGGAAAAATTAAATTTTTTAAAGGGGAATATGAATATGGAAAAAAATAATATTTTAGAACAAATGCAAAATATGACTATAGACCTTAACAGTAAAGCCTTAATAGAAAAAGCTGAAAAAGATGGCGTTGAAACAATGTACAAAAGAAAATTAGGATATAAAGTACAATGTGGATTCGGTTTACAAGGTGTTTGCTGTAGAAACTGTGGTATGGGACCATGTAGAATAAGTGCTAAAACTCCAAGAGGACTTTGTGGTGCTGACGAACATACAATAGTAGGTAGAAACTATGCTAGAATGTGTGCTGGTGGAGCTGCTGCCCATTCAGACCATGCTAGAGATATAACTCATACATTAGGATTAACAACTCCAGGAGGAGCATATCAAGTTGCAGAGCCAGAAAAATTAAAAGAATTCGCTCAATTCATGGGTGTAGATCCAGAAGGTAAAGATATATATGAATTAGCTCATGAAGTATCAGAAGTTTGCTTAATGGAATTTGGTAAACCACATGGTGTATCAAAATTATTAGCAAGAGCTCCAAAAGTAAGACAAGATATATGGAAAGAATATGGTATAGAACCAAGAGCAATAGATAGAGAAATAGCAACAGTAATGCATTCAACTCACATAGGATGTTGTGCTGATATAGATGCTTTAGTACATATGGCATTTAGATGTTCTATGGCAGATGGTTGGGCTGGATCTATGATAGGTACAATGTTATCTGACATATTATTCGGAACTCCAAAACCAGTTCATACAGAAGCTAACTTAAATGTATTAGATGGAAATAATGTTAACATAATCCTTCATGGTCATGAACCAACATTATCAGAAATGATAGTTTTAGCATCTGAATTACCAGAAATGCAAGACTTAGCTAAAGAAGTTGGAGCAGATGGTATAACATTATCAGGTATATGCTGTACTGGTAACGAATTAACAATGAGACATGGTATAAAAATAGCTGGTGACTTCCATCAACAAGAATTAGCAATAATCACTGGTGCTGTAGAAGCTATGATAGTTGACGTTCAATGTATATTCCCTGCATTAGCAGAAGTTGCTACTCATTATCATACTAAATTCATAACTACTTCACCAAAAGCTCAAATAACTGGTTCTACTTACATGGAATTCCATGAAGAAACAGCTTTAGAAGATGCTAAAACAATAGTTAGAGAAGCTATATTAAACTTCAAAAACAGAGATGCATCAAAAGTTATGGTTCCAGAATTAAAATCAGAAGCTATGGTTGGTTATGCTGAAGAAGCTATAGTTGGACAATTAAACAATGTTGTTAATACTCAAATAGATGATATGAACACATTAAAACCATTAATAGATGTTCTTGCATCTGGTGTAATAAGAGGGGTAGTAGGAGTTGTTGGATGTAATAATGCTAGAACACCATCTAACTACAACCACTTAACTATAATGAAAGAATTAATCAAAAATGACTACTTAGTTGTAACTACAGGATGTGGTGCTTCTGCAGCAGCTAAAAATGGTTTAATGTTAAAAGAAAATGCAGCTAAATATGCTGGTAAAGGTTTAGCAACAGTTTGTCAATTAGTTGATATACCACCAGTAATCCACCTAGGATCTTGTGTTGATAACTCTCGTATATTAAACATATGTTCATTAGTTGCTAATGCATTAGACATGGATATAGCTGATTTACCAGTTGCAGGTTGTGCTCCTGAATGGATGTCAGAAAAAGCTATAGCTATAGGTACTTATGTAGTTGGTTCTGGTATAGAAACATTCTTAGGTGTTATGCCTCCAGTTACAGGTTCTTCAAGAGCTGTTGAAATCTTATGCGGAAGTATAAAAGATAAAGTTGGAGCTTGCTTCCATGTTAATGAAGATGCAGAAGCATTAGCTCAAGACATAATGGCTTGTATAGAAGCTAAGAGACCTCACTTCGAAGAATTATATCAAGAAAAAGTTCTTAATAAGAGAGTTTCTGGAGAATTAGCTAGCTTATACTAAGATTTTAAATAGAAAAATATTAAATTTATAGAATAGATAATGGTAGTCTATTAGATATAATAGGCTACCTATAAAATACACGTTAGACAGACATAAAAATAAATAGTTTCAAAACTATATGACAAAAAGGTGGTAATAAAGAAATGAAAGTAGCAATAACAGGAAAAGGTGGAGTAGGCAAAACGACTTTTGCCTCAATGTTATCAAGAATGTTTGCTGATGAAGGTTATAGAGTTGTTGCTGTAGATGCCGATCCAGATGCAAACTTAGCTTTAGCGCTAGGTTTTCCAAAAGAAGTATATGATTCAATAGTACCAATTTCTGAAATGAAAAAATTAGTTTCTGATAGAACAGCAACAAGCGAAGGCACATTCAATAAAATGTTTAAACTGAATCCAAAAGTAGATGATATTCCAGAAAAATATTGTAAAACACATAATGGTGTAGGATTATTAACTTTAGGAACAGTTGACACAGGTGGTTCTGGATGTGTATGTCCTGAACATGTACTATTGAAAAGATTATGTTCTCATTTAATTTTACAAAGTAAAGATGTTGTTGTTATGGACATGGAAGCTGGTATCGAACATTTAGGTAGAGGTACTGCACAAGGTGTAGACGCTTTCATAGTGGTTGTTGAACCAGGTGAAAGAAGTCTTCAAACTTATAGAAAAGTTAAAAAACTAGGTAAAGATATCGGTGTGCAAAGAGTTTTCGTTGTTGGAAACAAGATGAGAGATGACGAAGATATAGAATTTATTAAAAGTAATCTAGAAGATGGAGAAGCATTAGGATTTGTGCATTATAATCAAACTGTAATAGATTCTGATAGAGCTAATCAATCTCCATATGATGTGAGTGAAGAAACTCGAAATGAAATAAGAACTATAAAAAATAGATTGCTTGAAATAGAGGCAGAAAATAAAAAAAATAAATAATTTTTATTTTTATTTAATTTAAATTTATTAAAAAAGTATTTAATTAACATTAAATTAAGAGAAATGCTATATAATTTAATTAGTATTCAAATTAATTCATGTTATTAAAATATATATAAATGTGGGAGGATGTTTGTTATGGGATTCAAATCAGATATTGAAATAGCTCAAGAAGCTAAACCTCAAGATATTAGAGAAATAGCTAAAAAATTAGGATTAACTGAAGATGACTTAGAGTTATATGGTAAATATAAAGCTAAAGTTGACTACAACCTACTTAAAAAAGATAATGGTGGAAAAAAAGCTAAATTAATATTAACTACAGCTATCAACCCAACTCCAGCAGGAGAAGGTAAAACTACTACTACTATAGGTGTAGCTGACGGTTTACAAAAATTAGGTAAAAACGTATTAGTTGCATTAAGAGAACCTTCTTTAGGACCAGTATTCGGTGTTAAAGGTGGAGCAGCAGGTGGAGGATATGCACAAGTTGTTCCTATGGAAGATATAAACTTACACTTTACAGGTGACTTCCATGCAATAGGTGCTGCAAACAACTTATTAGCTGCAATGGTAGACAACCATATTCACCAAGGAAATGAACTTAGAATAGATCCTAAGAGAATAACTTGGAGAAGATGCGTAGACATGAACGATAGACAATTAAGAAATATCGTTGATGGTTTAGGTAAAAAAGGTGATGG
>NZ_JAHLOQ010000050.1 GCF_018917435.1 Intestinibacter bartlettii | reverse complement strand
TATTAATTCTTTGCTTAAGTTACTCATAAAAATACTCCTTCCTGGCATTGACTTATATTTTTATCATTGCCATAAAGGAGTATTTATTTCATCATAAGCACAAATTATTTTACATTGTCAATCTTGTAATTAAACAAGTTCATATAAAATAAAAAAGCAGTTAATCTTAAGTATTAACTGCTTTTTTATTTCAACTTACAAACTCTCTATATTTGATTTTATTAATTTTATGTTATCCTTTACTTTATTAATTGAATTTTCATCAGACACTACTAAAATATTTATTTCTAATACTTGTGCCATCATTTTTACAAAATCACACGCTAAATTTAGTAATGATATAACATCTTCCCCTAAATCATTAAAATCTATTTTCCCATTTAAATTAAAACTTCCTTGACCTGGATTTTTTAAAGCTTTTAATCTAGCTTGAATTTTAACTTGATTAAATTTAAATTCTAATTCACTTAATGTATTTCCAAGCTTTGAATGAAGATTAAAAACAATATCTGAATATAAATCAACTATCTCATCCAAATCCATACTATTATCTAATTTTAGTTCTTCTTTTATATCATTAGCTATTTTCTCTAACTCAAATGCATTTATATATTTATCTGGTATATTTTCTATATCATCTATTAATCCTTTATATTTTTGTAAATCAAGTAATCCCATATTTACTTTCATATTATATATTTCAGCTACATTCATTATCTACATCTATCTCCTTATTAATTTCATTTTAATAAAATCTACTGTAATATTATAACCTCAACATATACTTTTCTTCCATCATTATTTAAATATAAATATTATTAGCTTTATATATAAAGAAATCTTCATTCTAAAGATACTTAAAAATGAATATAATTTCCTAAGTGCTATAAAAAATAAGGGCATCATTCATAATTGAACAATGCCCTTATAACGTATATTGTTATAAAATAAAGTTTTAAATTAAAAGAATTATATGGCGATTTTATTTTTCGACTCTTAACATTTCAGCTTTTTCTTCTACTTCACCTTTTGCTAAAACTTGTACATCTTTGAAAGAGTCAGTATTACTTATTATTATTGGAGTTACTGTTCTATATCCAGCTTCTTGAATTTTATCTTTGTCAAATTCAACTAATAAATCTCCAACTTTTACTTTGTCTCCCACTTTAACGTGAGTATCATAATATTGTCCATTTAATTGAACAGTATCTAATCCGACATGGATAAGTACTTCTACACCTTCATCTGAAGTTATTCCTATAGCATGTTTAGTATCGAATACTACTGAAACAGTTCCGTTTACTGGAGATACTGCTCTACCTTCTTCAGGTTCGATTCCTATACCTTTACCTAACATACCTTCAGAGAATACTCCATCTTTTACTTCACTTAAATCTATTGCTTTTCCTTTTATAGGAGCATATAATACTCCACTTTCTACTTTTACATCTTTTTTATCTTCTGCTTTTGGTTGTTGTACAGCTTCATTTACTTTTACAGTAGCTGCTTTTCCACTTGCTATAAAGTTTTCTAAATTAGATTTTATAACTGTAACCTTTGGTCCGTACACAACTTGTATACCATTACCTTTTTTGATTACACCTGCTGCTCCACTTGCTTTTAACATACCTTCGTTTACTTTTGAAGGATCTTTAACTGTTAAACGAAGTCTTGTTATACAGCAATCTAAGTCAGTTAAGTTTTCACTTCCACCTAAACCTTGAAGTATTAAAGCACTTAATTCATCGTCTGCATCTGCATCTGAAGCAGCACCTTGTCCTTCTTTTTTAGCATTAACATCTGCTCTTGTATATAATTTAACTTCAGCATTATCGTCATCTTCACGACCTGGAGTTTTAAAATCGAATTTTTTGATTAAGAAACTGAATAAGAAGTAGTAAACTGCAAAGTAAACTATACCTACTAATACTATGTTTATCCAGCTTGTTTTAGCATTCCCTTGAAGTATACCAAATAAGAATAAATCTATAAGACCTCCAGAGAATGTCATACCAACACCAACATTTAACATATGCATTAACATATATGCAAGACCTGCGAATACACAGTGGATTACATATAGTACTGGTGCTACGAATAAGAATGTAAATTCAAGTGGTTCAGTTATACCTGTTAACATTGAAGTTAATGCTGCTGATAATAATAAACCTCCAACAGCTTTTTTCTTTTCTGGTTTTGCACATTTATACATTGCAAGTGCAGCACCTGGTAAACCAAATATCATTAGTGGGAATTTACCAGACATAAATCTAGTAGCTTCTACACTGAAGTGTTTTACAGTTGGATCTGATAATTGTGCGAAGAATATATTTTGTGCACCTTCTATCACTTTTCCAGCTACCTCCATAGTTCCACCAACACCTGTTTGCCAGAATGGTAAGTAGAATACATGGTGAAGACCAAATGGTATTAAAGCTCTTTCTATTACACCGTATAACCAAGTTCCTACATATCCAGAACCTCTAACTAAATCACCTAAAGAATATATAGCACTTTGTACTGGTGGCCATACATAGAACATTCCTATACCTACTATTAAGTAAACTAATGCACTTATTATTGGAACAAATCTTGTTCCACCAAAGAATGATAATACTTGTGGTAATTCAATTTTATAGAATCTATTGTGAAGCGCTGCAACACCAAGACCTACTATGATACCTCCAAATACCCCCATTTGAAGAGATGTCATTCCTAATACATCTGTTGTAGATCCATTTAACATGTTTTCTGCTCCACCATGAACAGCTATCATTGCACTTACTGAAGCATGCATTATGAAGAATGCTAATGCACCAGATAATGCTGCAACTTCTTTTTCTTGTTTAGCCATACCTATTGCAACACCCATTGCAAATATAATTGGTAAGTTTGTAAATACTACATTACCTGCTGCATTTAATACAGTTAATATGCTGTATATAAATGTTCCAGGCCCCATAACACCCATTAAACCATAAGTGTTAAGCATTGTTTCATTTGTAAATGATCCCCCTATTCCTAGAAAAAGACCAGCTACTGGTAAAATTGCTATTGGAAGCATGAATGATCTTCCGACACGTTGTAAGACACCAAATATCTTATCTTTCATTTTTCAATTCCTCCCTTTTATATATTTTTTAATTAAAGCGCATATATTACGCATAATTTTTATTTTAACTAGTAAATTTGAGCAAATAAAAAGACCTAATTAAAAACGTAAAGTCTTATAAACCACACCTATTATCGATATATACATAAATATAAAAATATAAATATAGCATTTAATAAAATATATCTATAATAATCTGTATAAATTTCTTTTACCCCTTTAAATTAGGTCTTGCCTGCATTACCAGTCACAATCCAACTTATTTATTTGTCGATATTCTCTTAAGGTGAATAGTTAAAAACATCATTTCTTCACCAGTAAGATTTAAATTGTATTTTTGTTGTATATATTCTTTTATCTTCTCAGCACAACCGTAGTCTCTGCTGTAATTATCTCTAATCATCCTCTGTAATTGGAAATCTGTATCTTCAGTCGGTTTATTACTAAATAATCTCTGTGAAAAATATTTTAAATGTGTTATAAACCTTCCAAAGTCTAAGGAATCTTCATCCAACTCCATTTCATAATAGTCTTTAACTATTTCAATAACTTCTTGCATAAATGTAGTTATTTTTATCATGCTACTCATATTTGTATCTAGTTCAGCATTTACAATATGTAATGCAATAAATCCAGCTTCATCATTTGAAAGTTCTACATCGTGATTTTTCTTAATTATTGCTAAAGATTCTTTACCTAACTCATATTCTTGTTGATAAAATCTCTTTATATCCCAAAGTAAAACATTGCTGTATTCTTGATTTAGTTTTTTTCTTTCTATTGCAAAACTAAGGTGATCAGTTAAAGTAATATAAATGTTATCATTTAGTTTTTTATCAAGTTTTGATTTTATATTATCTATAATTTCTGTAGATGTATCTATATACTCTTTAGGCACTTGACTTACTAACTCTTGTAATTTATTTGAAGTAACTTTATCTTCTATTCTATATACACCTTCAACTTTTTCTGATTTTATCCATTCACCTGGCTTTTTTTGAAAACCAATCCCCAGTCCTCTTATTATAACTTGGTTTCCATTTTGGTCAATAGAACTAATAAAGTTATTATTAATTACTTTTTTTACTCTATACAATAACATCACCCCCTATCTGAAAAACATACCTTATATTAAAAAAGACCAACAAACATAGAATATATATAATATTCCCTATGTAGTTGGTCTTGCCTGCATTACCAGTCACAATCCATAAATATTAAATTTATTTGTTTTTCTAAAATAAGAATAACATTTTCCCCCACTTTTTGTCAATATTTTCTTTAATTTTTTTAGAATTCTTTTTTATTGTATATAGATAGTGAAATCTTATATGATGCAAAGACTATTAATATAGTCAATATTATTACTCCTACTAATCCAAATTTAAACATCATATCTAAAGTTGCTTCATCTGGCATAGGTATATTTGCTTTTTGAGCCATTTTAACAACTGCAAATACTAATATTGCTGGTATAAAAAATACTGCCATCATTACTACTCTAGCCTTTTCAACCCCTACTTTAAATACAATCGGAATTACTATAGAAAATAATATAGCAAATATACATGGTATGGTTATAGATATCATTAATATTTCTTGAATACTCAAAGGTACATCTGCAAAACTATTTATGGCTAAAGATACAATATCTCCAATTATAATTCCAGCTACTATACATATTATGAAAAATACATATTTAGATAAAACTACATCTTTTCTATTTATATTCATAGTTAAAGCGTATTTATCCCATTTTGCATACTCATCATACGACATAGTAGTTATAACTTGCATACTAAGCATCATAGTAGTCATACTACCGACAAAAGTTCCATTTTTTAAGAAAATACCATATGCTACGAAGAATATAAATACCAATATTAATTGTTTCATATAATTTTTGAGATTTAATATATCTTTAATTAGTAATCCTTTCATTATTTTTGCCCCCTAACTTTGAATAAAATAATTTCTTCTAGATTTGTCTTATCTACTACAAATCCCATATTTTCATATTTAGCTCTATCACTTACCATAACTTCACAACCAAATGTATTTTTTCTCATTCCAACTATATCTTGTTTTGATATTTTATCTATATCTTTTTCACTACATTTTACTACACCAGAATTGTAAATCAATTCATCTTTATTTTCGCTAAATATTATTTTTCCATCATCTATAAATGTTATATAATCTGCAATTTTTTCTAGGTCACTAGTTATGTGTGATGCTATAAGTATGCTACAATCTTCATTTTGTATATAATCCAAAAATATATCTAATATTTCATCTCTAACCACTGGATCAAGACCGCTTGTAGCTTCATCCAAAATCAATAACTTTGCATTATGGCTTAATGCAGCAGCTATAGATAATTTCATTTTCATTCCTCTTGAAAAATCTTTTACTCTTTTATTGTTTGGTAATTTAAATTTTGTTATATATTTTAAAAATTTATTTTTATCCCAATTAGGATATATATTTTTCATAATTTTATTTATATCAGGTATTTTTAAATTGTCATGAAAATAACTTTCATCAAATACAACAGCTATATCTTTTTTAATTTCTGATGCATTTTCTTTGAAATCTTTTCCAAATATTTTTATATCGCCAGAATCTATATTTATTAAATCTAAAATACCCTTTATTATAGTTGATTTACCTGCTCCATTTTCTCCTACAATCCCCATTATAGTTCCTGTTTCTAACTTAAATGATACATCTTTAAGTTCAAAACCATCATAAACTTTATTAAGGTTATTCACTTCTATTGCATATGTCATAGTAATTCCCTCCCAAATTATTTAGTAATTTTTTAATCTTCCTCATATAAAAGTCTTAATATCGACTCGATTTCATCATAACCTATTGAACATTTTTTAGCTTCATCAACTGCCTTAGATAAATATTCTTCTATCAGCCTTAGCTTTTCTTCCTTAAGAAGTTCCATATTTGTACTTTTTACAAAGCTACCTTTTCCTACTACAGAATATATAAATCCGCCTCGCTCTAATTCCTCATACGCTCGTTTTGTTGTTATAACACTTATATGTAGTTCTTTTGCCAAAAATCTCATAGATGGTAAAGGATCCCCAGGCTTTAGCTTTCCGCTTATAATCATATTTTTTATCTGTGTTGTAATTTGTTCATATATAGGCTTATCACTACTATTACTTATTATGATTTCCATTTTATCATCTCTTTCATGTATATATTGTATATATGTTATATATACAATATATACTCTTATATACATTTTGTCAAGTAAACATCTAAACAAAAAAACTCAAAAAATATTAATATTCTTCGAGTTTTTTAACTTGCAATATAAATTTATATTTTCTTATTTGTATATATTATTTTCTGAATTAAAATTGTAAAACTGTCAAAAATTAATAAAATAAGGAGGTAATCTATATGAAAAAACTTATATTCACTATGATATATACAATCCCAGTAGTTCTTTTAGTAGTTGCACTAGGCAATAACTTTACTTCTAACAGCAATACATTTTTAGGTCCTCAAACTAAACAAGATTCATATACTAATAAAGATTCTTCTTCATCAAAAGAAGCTGCTATTACAAAAGAATCTACTAAAAATCAAGATAATTTAAGTGACAATAAAGTATCACAAAATAAAAATAATAGTACTAATAAAGAAAAAAATAAATCGAATGCTACATCTAAAATAAAAATCCCAAAAGAATGTGATACTATTACAAATATTCTACTTGTATGTACTGTTCCTAATGATAATTCTTTTGAAAATCCCCCAGACAAATTTTCAGTATTATCATTAGATAGTGCCAATAATAAAATATCATTTATACCTATCCCACTCGATACAGATGTAGATATCCCTGGTGTAGGAACAAAAAAATTAGGTGATACATATTCTTGGGGAGATAATACTGACTTACTACTAAAAGCTATTGAGTCAAAGTTTGATGCTCATATAACTAAAGTTATCGAGATAAATACTGAATCCTTATCAGAAATAACAGATATATTTAATGATATGGGCGTTGAAATGACTGAAGATAAGTTATTAGAATACTTAAATGAAACAACTGTCTCTAAGTCTATGGCTGACGATATTAAATCTATACCAATTTTTAAATATCCAAAGCTTGTAAAATGTATGAAACCTTATATAAAAACAAATATGAACACTACTAGTTTAATAAAATATGGTATTATGACGTATAGAATAGTTTCCCATAACAACTTATAATAAATTATTTTAAACAAAAATACTCCATTTTGAGTGATAAGTTAAATATACTTATCAGCTCAAAATGGAGTAAATTAATTTTATCTAAACTTGCTTAAATAATCTCCATTATAATTATAAAATGTAATCGTACCACCTGATTGTTCATCGGGCATATATTCCATTCTAAATAGATCAGTAACCCCGCTTTGTCTTAGTGATGCTTCTTTCATATAATTATTTATTCCATTATTTTGGGACATAGCTTCATAATAATTTTGCATATATGCTGACCAAATTTCACCCATTCCAAATTCAGACATGCTTTGTGATACATCACTATCGAAATTCTGTCTACAATCTGCTTTTTCAAAATTATATACATCGTAACCTTCATCTTCTGATAAATCTGAATAAAGTTTATTTTTACCATAAATATATGTCATAGCATCATAGTCACCTTCAGAATACATAGCATAATAAAGTGTATTACCATAGTCCATTTCAAGTGTTAATTCATTGCCATCCATTTTATACATTCTAATATAAGCACCCATACCTCCTTCCCCCGTCAAACTTGTATAATTTTCAACAACTAAATATTCTCCAGAATCATAGCTCTTTGTGAATACATTGAAATTATTATTTTGATTATATTCTAGCCATGTTAAAACGGGAACTGTATCAATATCGCCTTCTAATTGAATAACTTCTCCATTATCTATAGTATAGACCTCTACTATATATTCATCAGTTGAAATATCACCACCATATGATTCTGATTGTTTAATTGTAACTATCATTTCATTAATAGAGTCTTTATTTAAATCTCTAAAACTTATGTCTGAAATTCCGTCTTCCATAAAGATATCATCATACGTACTGCCATCTTCATATACATCTACTTCAGATAAATCAGCTATACCATATGTTGGAATCAATGTATTTGTTATATAGTCATCATATTCACTATTGCCTGACAAGTTTGGAAGTACATTTTGAATTCCGTCACCACTATTATTACTACACCCAACAAGTAGCAATGACATTAATATTGTCATAATAGATATAATTTTTTTCAAAGTAACACCCCCACGCCCCAAAAGCGTATCTAACTTATAATTTTATTCCACAACATGGGCAGTATATTGAATTTTTGTCTATTTTTGATAAACATCTTTCACATTCTATATATTCTGTAGTATCTACTGGTATTTCAACTTTTTGACCACATTGACCACAAAATAGATCTCCAGGAGCTAAAGTAGCCCCGCAACTACATTTTATCCCCTCTAATTCCTTTTGGTATTCATGTATTTTTACTTTTGAGTCGTAAATTACATGGTCAAATCCTATTATAGATTCACATTTTTCATTTATTTCACTATTATTAAGTAACCCTTCTCTAACTTTTTGATATATAAATATACCTAATTCTAATAATGCTTCTTCTTTTCTTAAACTTGTATTTTCAACACCTTTATTTAACTTATCTATCTCTTTCATTATTTCTTGTCTAGTAGCCATAAAATTTTCCCCCTTATTTAATCTATTTTCTTCGTTCTATAACCTATATACATACAAACTGAACTCAATACAAGTGTAACTAAAACTGTCATTATAGAACTAGTACCCATATATTCACTTATAGATGAACTTTCTGAACCTCCATAATTATTTATTAAAGATGATAAGACACCTAATTGACTTGTATCTCCACTAGAAACTATTTTTGAAAAATATGATAATAATAGCATTATAGTAGCATAACAAACACTATATAGAGCAATTATATTATTTTTACCTTCCCCATATCTTGTTTTTATATTTCTACCTATTATAATCAAAACTATTATCGGTATCAATGTAAATACTATACATTGAGGTATTGATAGTATGCTAACATAGAAACCATTTAAATTAAGTACTACGAATTGCAGCATAAGCAATACTATTGGGCTTATGACAAAGAAAATTACTAATATTAACAGTATTATTCCAATTCCGGCTCCTGCTGGAATATAATTATAAATATATGAATAATAACTTGCTGCACTATTGTCTGCATCTAAATTCATTAGTATATATAGTAAGAAGAAAACTGTAAGTGATGTTAACATTATTACTACTATTTTTAAGTTATGTCTAAATATATTAGCAATAGTTCCTAATTGCTTAGCATTTTCTTTTTCTAATGCCATCATCATAGCAATAAATGATATAACAAATGAATTTATAAAAACACTTAATATAGAATAGTAAATCGTACCTTCACCATCAGAATATCTTGCAAATAAAGATATAATTACCATAATTATAGAATATGCTAAAGAACTTAATGTAGCTATAGGTATATATTCATCTTTTCTTCCTTTAAGCATTATCTTTGTTGCTAAAGCTATTAAACATCCTGATATTAATGGTCCTACAATCATTCTAATAGCTATTTTTACAGTTACACCATAAGATGTAATAACAAGCTTTGGAACAGACATTCCAATTAAACTTATTAAAAATATTCTAGGCATAGATGCATTATATAAAATTGGCTCTCCTACTAAATTAGCTATATTCATTCCTATAATTGATAATATAAATGTAGTAAGTAAAGGCCATAATGAAACAAATACAACTGATACCAAACCAGTCAAAATGGCTGTTTGTAGATTATTTTGAATAAATCTACTATAATTAAAATTTTTTAATGCATAGATAATACCACTAAAAAAGTTTGGTAAACTATCAAACATTTTCTTCGCATCATCAGCTAATTCTTCTGCCCCCAAATCAACCTTTTTAATATTACTCCCATAGGGTTGATTAATCGGTCTTCTATTTTTTGTTCTCATGACTACTTCACTTAACATTGTTCCACAGTTAGGGCAATAAGTTTGTTCTTTTTTTATAGGTGATCCACACATATCACAATAAGGTTTTTGTGTTTCTTTAAGTAATAATCTACTTTGTTCATTATTTAAATTTTCACCATCATTTGTACAATAATTGCAATAATCTTCATTTTGTTTTCCACATCTTGTGCAAAATCTCATATTATTCTCCCCCTTTAATATTTAATTTTTATAAATATTGTTTGCTTAATATTTCCCAATTTTCCATTCTATCTAACTTATAACCACTTCCTGATTTTTGTACAATATAATCCCCATATTCTCTTTGTACTCTAATACTATCTTCTTCTGGATTGTATATTTCCCAGTCAACAGTATAAGTTAAGCTATATACACCATTTGATATTTGTTTTGCTGCAACTTTATCACATGATCTAAGATTAATTACGATTCCTTTATTATATGTGTCTGGAACTGCTGTCTTAAGTTGTTTATATAGTGGTCCATTACTTGTTAATTTCCCACTTATTATACTAAATCTTCCAGAACACATTGCATCTTGATAATCATTTAGATATGATGACATAAAGTAAGTTAAATCATCTAATGGAATACTTTCACTTGAGCTTCCTTGTTTGCTACTACCATTTGAGTTACTGCCACTTGAATTATTCCTACTTGAACTGCTATTGTTTCTATTTCTTGATGCACTACTTCCTCTATTATTTGCGGCATTATTATCTTCTGTATTATCACTTACATCTCCATTAGAGTCTGAATTATCCTTAAATGCTATTTTTATTACCTTTAAAATGTTATCCCCCTCATATATATTTAAATTTGTTTGTTGTGGTTTCATTCCGACAATACTACATTTATTATCTAGTTTAACTACATTTGCAACACTATTATCTTCTAGTTCATATCTCAAATCTACGTCTTGGTTAGATGAACTTATTTTTGGATCTAAAACTACAGTTTCATTCACAGCAAAGACATATGTGTCACCTTCCATTTCATAGTCACCATCTACAACTACTCCATCTATAGATGCATCACTACCAAATAAATTTCCTTCTAATAATAAAAATCCTCCAACAAGTACTAAAGCAATTGAAATAACCATTGCTAATATTTTCGGTATATTTGTAGAGGGGGTATCGGATGGCAAGTCTGTTACAGGTAAATCTCCACCACTAAGTGGCTTTCCACAATAGGCACAGTATGCATCATTATCTCTATTATTTGTTCCACAATATTTACAAATCATTTATTTCTCACTCCCTCTAGACTTATACTAATCTTTGGCCACAATGACTGCAAAACTTAGCCCCATTTTTTACAGGTTGTTGGCATTTTGGACATATTTGTATATCCCCATTATTTATACCATCTCCTTGAAAACCAATATTAATAGGTTCATTTTTTATATCGATTCTTTCATTAGCTGTATTAAACTCTTGCTTATTAAGATTTATTTTTTTATTTTCAATTTCAAAATCAATATTTTCTGTATAATTTTCTCCATCATCAACTAAATTTCCAGAATTATTATCTGTATACACTAAACTTTCTGTATGGATATCACTATTAAATAAGCTGTCTGTCATTAAATTTTCTGTTGGTATACCTTGATATATATCTGAGTTTATACTTGAATTTATATTTTGATTTATAGGTCTTTTTTGATTAGTCGACTGCGTTTGATTTATGTCTTGTCTTGGATAATTATTATTTAATCCTTCTGTAAGATCAAATTCTTCTTTTGGACCTACTGGTGTTATAGGTGATACATTATTAGGTTTATAGTTTGGAGTATTATTATTTGATATGGGTTGTTGATGTTCCTTTATGGTGTTAATTGCATTTTGTCTTTGTTTGCTTTTTTTCTTATTATCTACTAAAATCCATATAAGTGTTCCTATTATCCCCACAATACCCACTATTACCAATACTATTCCTGCTATATACATACTCTTCCTCCCTTTCTTAAAGCCATCCTTGTGACTCTAATTCATCAATTTTCCCCTTTAATTGAACTACTTCCGCTGTATTTACACCACTAGGTGCATATTGCACCGCTAAATTGTAGTTATCTAATACTTTTTCATAATCTCTGCTATTTTCATTTTTATACCCTTCAGATTCCATATATACATATGCTAATTGGACATAGCATCTATAATCTTCTGGATATTTAGTTTTCATTTGCATTAATATGTTTTCAGCTGATACCAAATCTCCACTTTGTTGATATGCATATGCTATATTTAGGTATATATATGCACGTGTATATCCAGATTCTAAAAGTTCATTAAATATCTGTGCAGCTGTTGTATAATTTCCATCTTTATAATAAGCTTCACCTAGCATTTCTTTTAATACTAAATTAGCCCCCCCTTGTAAATTATTTTGTGCTTCTGTTAATATATCAATTTCACTGCTAAAGTCATCTTTATCTTTATATATATCAGCAATTGCAGTATAACAATTTACTTTCATCTGTTCATTTTGAGTTGTGCTTATTATATCCTTATATCCATTTATAGCACCTGATATATCATTTGATGCTTCATAAATTTCACATTTTATATAATTTACATAATCGTCGTTGCCTTCAGGTATACTGTTCATAACTTGTTCTGCTGCATCAATTTGATTATCTTTTACATATGCTTTAGCTAAATCTGCTTTATATTCATTTATTTTTTCGCTATAATTTTCATTATCAGTTGCAAAATCAACAGCGTTAGAAAAATACTGTATTGCTCCTGTCCAATTGTTTTGCTTGTAGTATGCATTTCCCATTACAAAGTTATAGTCAGGATTATTTAATATATCTTGATTTTCATTTCCATAATCAATTAAATATTGTAAACAAAAATCATAATTTCCCTGTTGATAATAAACATTAGCATTTCCTATTACATATGCTGGGTCATTTGACATTATTTTTCCCGCTTCTTCAAAGTTACTTTGTGCTTCTTCTAAATTTCCCATTTCTAAGCACTCATTTCCTTTGTCTATCAAGTTATCATATTTCGACGTTGTATTTCCCAAAAAAGCTTTAATACCAAAGATTATCATCCCTACAAAAATAAAAACTAATGCTACCTTTGAAACTTTTTTTAAGAACTCTTTTTGCTTATTCTCTCTATAACCTTTATTAAGTTTATATATGTTTTCTAAATCATATAATAATTCATTTACATTTTGATATCTCTGATCTGGCCTATTTTGTACACATTTATTGATAATATATTCTATTCCTTCCGACAAATGAGAATTATATTGTCTAATTGGTCTAAAATCATATAATAAATCACCTGGATTTTTTCCTGTTAATAAATGATATAATGTTACACCTAGAGAATATATATCTGTTCTTTCGTCAGTTTGACTTTTTCCGTATTGTTCGGGAGCTGCATATCCTCTTGTACCCATATAACTCGTATCACTTAAACTATCTGTTTTAAACTCCCTCGCTATTCCAAAATCTATCAACTTAACAGTGTTGTCCCTCGCTATTATTATATTTGATGGTTTCATATCTCTATAAATTATAGGATTTGGTCTTTGATTGTGTAGATATAATAAGACATTACATAATTGTTTTGCCCAATCTACTACTAATGCCTCTGAAAATTGACCACGTTGAGCTAACTCTCTATCTAAAGGTACTCCATCTATATAATCTTCTATAATATATAAATAATTATTATCTTGTTCTATATCGATAATCCTAGGCAAAGCTGGGTGATTTAATCTTTTTAGCATATTTGGTTCTGCTAATAAATCAAATTCTTTTGATCTTCTTTTGTCTATTATCTTTATAGCCCAAAATGTACCTAGTGATATATTTTGGGCCAAATATACACTCCCCATTCCGCCTTGACCTATCTTTTTAACTATTTTGTATTTATTAAAAAGAATATTCATTGCTTATCCCCCTTAGGAAAACTGCTTTTTTTAATTACATGTATCTATATCTAAAATAACATCACTATCACTATTTTCGTCTTTAAGGTATGATGTTATATTAAGTATATCTTCTACACCTGAGCATCTATCTGATGCTTTACTATAATGTTTGTCACGGTCATCTGTGTAATTTGTTAAATATGCTCTATCTGACCATAATCCACTCAAATCATAATCGCCTAATATGCTCTTTAATTCTTGTATAAATTCAGATTCATCATCGTATTCATCATACATATTTGTAGCTTCATCAGATACTATATATGTATTTTCTTCTTCGTCGCCATCCCACAAGAAATCTATTTCTGATGTATATCCATTTATTATACTTAGTGTCTCACCATCAAACTCATATATATCTAAAGTTCTTTGTTCAAAATCTTCATCACCTGAATTTATTACTAATCCGTCACCATATTCTACGCACAAGTATTTCTTTCCATCATAATTTTTTATAAATATGTTTGCATTTTTTTCAAATCTATCAGTTGCAAATAACTTGTAGT
Organism: Intestinibacter bartlettii; assembly: GCF_018917435.1. Lineage (GTDB taxonomy): Bacteria > Bacillota > Clostridia > Peptostreptococcales > Peptostreptococcaceae > Intestinibacter > Intestinibacter bartlettii_A. Next base: position 921 of record NZ_JAHLOQ010000050.1, on the reverse strand, counting down.
TCACACCATCGCCAGGTTCTTCTGAATCCTTTTCATCTCCTGCAAAACATTGTATTGGAACTACATTTATACTAGTACCATTTACCGTATAAACTTCTATAACAAGATTTTCATCTTCTACTCTAGTAACTATCATTTCTTCAGTACCATTGCTATCTAAATCTTCATATACAATTCTTATTATTCCACTGTCATCTGAGCTAATTATTTGAGATTCACTATCTGTAAGAGTGTATTCAAACTCTGTATCTGAAATCATTCCATATGCATCTTTTAATTGCTTTTCAGCTGATTGATATAAATCAGTTGTTGTTGATTCAGTATTTGATTTATCTTTAACATTATCTGTATCAGAAGTACTTTGATTATTATTAGCTAAGTTTGCTTTATTTGGTTGCGGTGTTGGAGGTAAAATATCTTGACCCGTTTCTTTTATATATTCATTTCTTATTTCTTCATATCTTTGTTGTATTGCCTTTGTATCTGCTGCACTAAGCATAGCTCTGCTTGCAACATTATATATTTCTTGAGCTGCATCTTCACCATTTTCTTTTTTATAAGTATCCATAAGACCAGTGTATGCTCTGTCTTTCTTCTTATCTATGTTTATTGCTTTATTAAACGCTAATACTGCTTCTTCATATTTTCCTTCTTCTAAAAGTTTATAACCATAGTTTACTTGTTTGTTGTACTCCCCAAAGTTATCTTTTAATACTATCATTGCTACTCCAATAGTCGTTATTATAGTAAATAAAACTAATAATTTTGTTTTCAATGTTCTCCCCCCTTATCGATTTAGAATTAGACTCTTGCAAATTAAATAATTTGTTGAATTTACAAGAATAAGCAAAATCTATATCAAAGAGATTCCCCCACTTATAATATAATTTAGTTACCAACAAAAACAAAAATAAGGGGGAA
>NZ_JAHLOQ010000049.1 GCF_018917435.1 Intestinibacter bartlettii | reverse complement strand
ATTAAATTGGTTGTTAGGTGTCATATTTATATGATACTAGAAAGGGCGGACTTTTTAAAGTTCGTCTTTTTTTTCGTTAAAATAAAAAGGGACTATCGCAAATTTTATTTTGCGACAGCCCCTTTTAATTGTGAGTAAATTATTGTAAATTGTAGAATATAAAATTGGGGTAATATATTGGGAGGAATTATGAATAATAAAAGAATTGCAAAGGTTTTAACAGTCGCTACAATTGTTGGAAATATAAATATAGCTTTCGCGGAAAATATAAACAATGCAAATGAAAATAATGTTTTAACAACAATAAGTCAACAATCATTAACAGTAATAAAAACAGGAATAACAACGGCAAATCTAAATGTAAGAAAAGGGCCATCAACAAGTTATGAGGTAATGGGGGCACTAGCAAAAGGTGCAAAAGTAGAAATAGTAGAAGTTAGTGCTACAGGATGGTATAAGATTAAGTTTAAAAATGAATATGGATATGTATCAAATAAATACGTTGAAGTTGGTAAAAAAGAAGAATCATCAGAAGAAAAACCAACAGTAATAAAAACAGGAATAACAACAGCAGGGTTAAATGTAAGAAAAGGACCATCAACAAGTTATGGATCAATTGGTGTATTATCAAAAGATACAAAAGTAGAAATAGTAGAAGTTAGTGCTACAGGATGGTATAAAATCAAATTTAAAAATGGATATGGATATGTATCAAATAAATATGTATCAGATACAAATACAGGGTCAGGAATAGTAAAGGGAGATAGAGTTTACCAAAATCCTAGTAGCTACTTTCAAATACAAGAATATATAAGTTTCCAAGGACAAGGTAATTACATATTAAAAACAGGTACTATGGGACTGAAAGTTAGAAAAGTTCAAGAAAAATTAGGTATGTCAAAAACAAATAAAGCAATAGTAGGACCTGCTACTACTGCAAAAATAAAAGACTTCCAAAAAGCAAAAGGATTACCACAAACTGGACAAGTAGATTATACAACATGGAAGGCATTAGGTCTTTCTGATGATGATTGGTATAATCTTGGAAGTTATGTATCACCTATACAAATTACTAAAAATAGTACAAAAAATGATTGTATAGAAACAATGATAAGTAGAGCGTATGATTATTTAGGAACTGAGTATATAGTAGGCGCATCAGGAAAGCCAGGACAAGGTGTTGATTGCTCTGGTTTAGTTATGCAAGCATTATATGCAACAGGAATAAACCCATTACCAGTTAGTGTAATTAGACATTCTCAACCAGGATATGAATATGAATCTAGAAATTTGTTTACATCAAGCAAATTTAAAAAAGTTAGCTATTAAGACAGACAAAGAGGAGATTTAATATTTTATTCAGATCAAAATGGTACAATAATACATATAGCAATATATTTAGGTAATGACCAAGTTATAGAAGCATGGCCTGGTAAGGTAGTCGTATGGCCAATAAAAAATAGCCATAGAAGTATAATAGCAGGTGTTAGAAGAGTCTTTAACTAGTACATAATTAGAATAATATATATTTGAAAGGATTATTTAATAAAGTTTATTAATTAAAATTTTATTGAATAGTCCTTTTCTTATTACTTTTTTCATAAAATCTAAAAAATATTTAATTATATGTAGAGACAGGCTAGATTTTAAAGTTATAATATAGAGTGTACGCATATATGTAAAAATAAAAAGTAATAATTGGGGATATTAAAACATTGGGGGAAAATTATGCAATATATATTAATACAAATAATTAATTACTTATCAAAGTCTGTTATTTTTTCGAATTTTTATGTTAATTTCATAGATATAAAAAAAGATAAATTAAAATATATCAGCATTTTCACATCAATAATAATTTCAACTTATTTTTTGCTAGATATAACAATTCAAAATAGTGATTTAATATTATATAAAAAAAGTATATTATATGATATTGTTGCTATGGTTTCTATTATAGTTTCATCTGAATACTTAGTAAAAATCAATAAACAAAAAAAACTTAATGTTATTATAAAATATTTACTTATAGTGATAATGAGTAATATTATTTGTTATGGGTTGCTTAAACTGAATAATCAAATACTAAACGCAAATATATTAGATATGCTATATATAACTGTAGAAAATATAATAACATTTATAATAACATTCATTTCAATAATAATTTTTTCCTTAATTAAAAATAAAAATAAAAACGAAGTATTTATATTATTGCTATTATTGCCTATAACACAAATGATAGTGGTAGTAACGATGATGTTATCTTTTTTAGATAAATTTAAAACACAAGATTTAATAGAAATAAATAAATTTTTTATTATTACAGTAATTATAGATATTATAGTTATTGAATATATAAAGAAAAAAATTAATTTATGGGAATTAGAAAAGGAATATTATCATTTAGAACTAGAAAACCATAAAAATTACTATTATAAAAATTTATTAAAAAATCAAGAGATATATTTTAGAAAAATGACTCATGAATTTAAATCACCGTTAACAAATATTATAGGATTTAGTCATATTATAAAAATGAACAAATTCACTGATAAAGAGTTTTTTGATAAAGCTACAGATAATATAATATCTGAAACAAAGAGATTAAATAATATGTCTACAGAATTATTAGATATATATAAAGATGATTTTTGCGATTTAGACAAGTCAAATTATTATAATGTAAATTTATCAGAATTAGTGTATAAAGTTAGCCAAAATTTATATCTAAATAAGGCAAGTGAAAAAAATATAAATATAAATAGTGATATAGAAAAAGATATATATTTTAATTGTGATGAAATTGAAATTATATCAATAGTAAATAATTTGATAGATAATGGAGTAAAGTACAGTGAAAGTGGATCAAACATAAATATACAATTAAAAAAAGATAAGAATTATATATACTTAATTGTAAAAGATGAAGGCATTGGTATGAGTGAAAATGAAAAAGAAAATATATTTTTACCATTTTACCAAGTGAAAATAAAAGAAGGAAATGAAAAAGGAAGTATTGGTATGGGGCTTTCAATAGTTCAATCAAATGTTAAAAAATATGGAGGAGATATAATTATAGAGACTAAATTAAATGTTGGAACTAGTATAACTGTAAAATTACCAAAATCAGATAGCCAAAAAGATAAAATATAACAGAAATATATAGAAAAAAGGAGAATAAAAAATAAAATTGAAATATAGATAAGTATACTAGATGAAAATGGAGGATGAAAAATGGATGTATATTTTTATATAGCTATTTTAGATTCGATAACAAGATCGATAATATTATCTAATTTTTTAGTGAATATACTTGATTTGAAATATAGTAAAATACTATCAGCATTAGGGATTTTTATAATAAATAGTTTTGCAGACATATGCAACGCAAATGTTATAAACTATTTAGGATTAAATTTTTTAAATAGTTTACAAGTTAAATTTATAATAAATTATATAGTTTTGACATTATTTCTTTATAAAATTTCATCAAACACCTTAAAACAAACAATATTAAGATATATGTATTTTATACTAATGGCGGGTGTAACTGAAATAATAGCATTTATAGTTTTTGACTATAAATCATCAGATTTAACTATATTTATACATACTCCAGCTAAAATGGTATTTTCTATAATGGCAAACGCAATTGCATCATTAGTTAGTATGTTTTTTTTATTATTATATTTTAAAATTAAGAATAAGATTAAACAAAATTATATGTTTTTAATTTTAATATTAGCAGTAAGTCAGGTTTTTATATTAAATAAATATATCGCATTTTTTAGACGAAATATGACAAGTACGATTGTATTAATTGGAGTAGTATTTTTTATAATACAAATAATTGTCAATATAATAGTATTAAACTTAGTTATAAAAAGTATTCTATCATATGACTTGGAGCAAAAAGTATACAGAGCAAATTTGGAAAATGAAAAAAATAAATATGTCAGAGGTTTATATAAAAACCAAAAATCTTATTTTAATAGATTGATAAGTAATTTTAAATCTTCAATAGAAAGTATTTTAAATTCAACCTATTTAATCAAGAAAAATGGATTTAGTGAAGAAAATATTTTTGATAAAGAATTAGAAAATATAATATCCCAATCTGAAAATTTAAATGAGACAATAGTAGATATACTAGAAAAATATAAAACAAAATCACATTGAGAGATATCTATAGGGGGAAATAATTATGAAAAAAATTTTAGTAGTAGAGGACAACCAGCTTACAATAGATTTACTTGTTTATGCACTTAAAAAAGAAGGTTATGAAGTTATGGCAACATCAAATGGACAAGATACATTTGAAATATTAAAAAACTTTATGCCAAATTTAGTAACATTAGATTTAGTTTTACCTGATATGGATGGGTTTGAAATATGCAAAAAAATAAAAGAAAAATATGATATACCAGTAATAATTTTATCAGGTAAAAATGATAGAGAAGATAGAGTAAAGGGGTTAAAAATAGGTGCAGATGATTTTATGATAAAACCATTTTATCCAGAAGAGTTAATTATAAGAATAGAACATATTTTAGATAGATATTATGATAAAGAAAAAACTATTAAAAATATAATAAGGTTGAAGTGTGGATTAAATATAGATCAAAAAAAAAGGGAAGTAATAGACACACATAATAATGAAATAATAAACTTAACACTTATGGAGTATGAATTATTACTATTTTTAGTAAAAAATAAAAACTGTGTCATGAAAAGAGATGTAATTTTATCTCGAGTTTGGAAAGATGATGTTAATTTAAATACAAGAACGGTTGACACTCACATACAAAGATTGAGACAAAAATTAGGTAAAAAGTATAGAAGTTGTGTAGCCTCTGTAAGAGGAATTGGATATAAATTTTTAGATGAGGAGTTAACAAAAAGATAGATATATATAACAATGTTACAAAATTTTTTACGTTTTGTAACATTATTGTGACATTTAAACAGTACTATATAATTGTAGTTAGAATTACAAAAAGGTTTAATAATGGTAACAATTATGGCAGAAGAAATTTAAAAATATATAAAAAAAAGAAATAGATTGTACATAAAATATAAAAAATTGTAAATCTAAAATTCACTTATATAAGCTACAAAAATTAATAAGTAGGGATATAAAAAATCTAATAAATTATCTTTTGTAATAGCTACCAAAATATAACCATATAAAAATAATGTAAAAGAGGGGACGGAGATGTCTAAGTTTAGCGAGAATTTTAATGAAATTTTAAAGAACAACAATATAAGTGTATATAGTCTGTCTAAATGTTCTGGTGTTGCAAGAACGTCTATATATAAATATTTAAATGGAAAGACATTGCCTAAAAAAGAATTTTTAGATTCTATAATAGATGTCTTATGTATGTCTACAAAACAAAAATTAGAGCTATGGGAATCATACAAGATGGAGGTATATGGGAAAGAGGTTTACTTGTCATTCAAGAAATTTAAACAATTTATAGAGAATCTAAATAAAAACTTATCTGATGAAGATATAGAGTTTTTATGCGAAGAGTTTAAAGGTGATAAAAAAATTGAATTTTTAGATAATTCCACTATGGTTCAATTTTATCTTAGAAGAATTATAGAAAATGAAATGAGTAGAAAAGATAGAATCCCTACAATTTATACAATAATACAACCAAGTTGTAAGTATTTATTTGATTTAATTTATAATTATGCTAAACATAAAAACATATCTTTAAATGTAAATCATGTTATTTCATTTGAAAGAATGAATGAGGGAGAATTCTGCAAAGCAGAAAATGTAGATGTATTAAGTAAATTATTAGTAGCGGCTATATTTAATGAAAAAATAACATACAATTTAAATTACTATTATGAGAATAATGATAACCAAGATAAATTCAACCAAGTATTTCCATACTTTGTTGTGGCCGATGAAAAAGTTATTCTCATATCTCATGATTATGAAACGGGATTATATATAAATAAAGAGAGTGTGTACAATTATTTTAAAGATGAATTTGATAGAATTTCTAAGTGGTGTAGTAAATTTATTCAATTCAATAGAACTATGTTAGATTTAGTAAAATTCTTTAAAGAAGTTGATACAAGGGGTATTAATTATTCTTATGTTATAGGGGCCCAACCTTGCATAGTCGGTTTTCTTACACCAGAAATGATAGAGTCCCAAAAGAATAAACTAGATCCAGCATTTTTGCAAATAGCTAAGTTGGGAATAGATAGACTTAATACAAGTCGAGAGAGATTAGTTGATAAACCATTTATAACATATTTTACTTTGGAAGGACTTGATTATTTTTGTAACGAGGGGAAAATAATTGAGTTTCCTAGCAACATGAATGTCGTATTTAATAAAAAAGAGATACTATATACACTTAATGGATTTTATGAGGCTGTGAAGCAAAGTAAAATTGAAGCTTATCTAGTAAATACAGATATTTTTAAAATACCAATAAATGTCGTTGTTACTTCTTATGAACTGGATTATATAAATATTTTTTATAATGACCTTAAAGATGACAGTATAACAGCAATTATACGTGAAAAAGGAATGACAGAACTGATAAATTATTTTTTTGAAGATTTAAAGAGTACAGAGTATGTATATTCAAAAGACAAAACTTTAGAGGAAATAAAAAAGAGAATAGAGTTATTAGAAAAATATTAAAAAACAAATTAAGTATTTTTATAAATTAAAAATGTGTAGGAGGAATTGGATGGTAGAAGCGGATTATGAATATGATTATAAGTTGTATATTCAAAAGAAAAGATTACTAAAAGCTTTGAGTTTAATTTTTATATATCAAATAATATTTTTTATTATAGTATTTATTTCTTTGAATTACCAATTAATAAATGTAGTCTACCTTATATATTTTTTAGATATAGATTTAATCGCTTCAATCTCAACATACATAATAATTTGTAAGAATATATTCAGAAGTAAGAAAAAAAAGGTATTAATATTATCCAGTTTAAATATATATCCAGATGTACAATTTTTAATTGATGGAGATGAGTATCTAATTGGAAAGAAACAAGAATTAGTTGATGGATGGATACCAAATCAAAGAATGATAAGCCGACTACATGCAAAAATAATTAGAGTTGATAATCAGTTTTTTATAACAGACGAAGAAAGCCTAAATGGAACATATTTAAATGGAACAAAAATAACTAAAAAACAGATAAAACGTTTAAAAATAGGAGATAGAATTAGATTTGCAAACGTAGAATTTGAAGTAAAATAAAATTCAAAAATCATAACTATTCTGTAAAGGGGGAGGATTATGGAAGAAGTTATAACTGTAGTTTTGTATTTTCATAAATTAAAAAAACAAGTTGATTTACAAGTACCAATAAATATATCTGCCACAGAGTTTGTAATTGGAGTTAATGAAGCGTATAATTTGGGGATTGATACGGATGATTTATCTAGATGTTACTTGAAAAGTGAAAATCCAATTGCGTTATTAAAAGGTGAAAGAACGCTTAAAGAATTTAACTTAATAAATGGAAGTATTATAAATATCTTGTAAGGGGTTTGGTGGATATGCATAATTATAAACTGATAATATACGGCAAAAAAATATATAGAGAGGAAACTCTAGATAAAGAACTTGAAATTATAAAACTTGGAACGACAGTAGAAAGTGACATAAGATTTAATGAAAATATATTTCTAAAATCTTTTGAAATAAAATTTATAAAAAATAATGATTCATGGACTATAGTTTGTGATGAAAATACAGATATTTACTACAATAAAAAAATATTAAAATCAAAAGAATTATATCATGGAGATAGTATATCTATAAAATACAGAGAAACAGATATAAATCTTTTTAATATAGATTATTTAGTTGACTTTGATGTTTTGCAAAATTATGATCGAGTTATAAATATTAAAAATAATCAACAGATTACAATTGGTGGAACACTTAATTGTGATATATATATTGAAGATAAAATTGCAAATAATGAATTTATAACTCTTATAAATGATAGGGATAGATATGTTTTAATTGATAATAAAACAACATATGGAGTGTATCTAAATGGAAGAAAAGTAAACACAAAGACAATAGTAAAAGACTATGATTTTATTATGTTTGTTGGATACAGCTTTTACTTAAAAGAAGGGAATTTATATACAACATCTGAAAATACAATAAATACCTTAACATTAGACTCATCATATATTCAAACTAGCAAAAGTGTACTTAAATACCCAAAATATAATATAACGACTAGAAAAAAATATACAGTTCCAGAAGAAGAAATAGAGATTTTACCACCAACTAAAAAGCCTAGACAACCAAGAAAAAATATGTTCTTACTGTTATTTCCTTCAATCGGTATGATTGTATTGATTATTTTACTTAGAGGTGTTATGGGTGGGGGTGGAGCTTTTGTAATATACAGTGTTTGCTCCATGATACTTACATTAATAGTTTCTATTATTAGTTATTATTATAGCCAAAGGGATTATGAAAAAGAAATTGAGGAAAGAGAAAAAAATTATTTAACATATATAGAAGAAAAGAAGGCAGAAATTATAGATATAAGAAAAAGAGAACAAGTTGTAATGAGAAAAATGTATAAGTCTATGGATTCTAATCTTAAAGCAATAGATGAATTTAATAATTTATTTGATAGGGATATAAAAGATGAAGATTTTTTATATGTTAGAGTTGGAACTGGTCAACTACCTGCAACTTGCAAAATTAATTATAAACATCCGGACTTTAAAGATTTAGATGATCCACTACTTGATATACCAGAGAGCATAGAAAAAGGATATAAAAATCTTATGAATGTACCTATAGTTTCTAGATTTTCTGAAAGCAATGCTGTTGGGATTCTTGGCAAAGATGAACAATTATTTGATATATTGATAAATATAACAGTTGATTTAGCGACAAGACAATATTATAAAGATGTTAAATTCATATATATTTTTGATAAAAAAGACAGAAGGAGAATGACATGGTTTAGATGGTTTAGACATGTTGAAAATGATGATTTAGGCATAAGAAATATGGTTTATGATGAAGAAAGCACATCTATTATATTTGAATATATGTATGCTATATTATCAAAAAGAGAACAAGAAAAAGAAAATCAATTATTTTCACCTAAATTTGTAGTATTTGTATTTGATAATAAAGAGTTAAAAACTCATCCCGTATCAAAATATATACAAAAGGCAAAAGAATATGGATTTACATTTGTTTTCTTTGAACCTTATTATGAATTACTACCAAAAGGATGTACTGAAATAATAAATTTATCACCAAAGAAAAATGAAGGATATATTTTTGAAACAAATAGTAGTGAAAATAAAATAAGATTTGAATATCAACCAATAAGTGCTATTAAGGCCTTTGAAGTAGCTATAAAAATGGCAGCAATAGCAGTAGAAGAAGTAAGTCTTGATAATGACCTTACAAAGAACATCACACTATATGAATTACTCCATATAATGGATGCTAAAGATTTAGACTTACAAAAAAGATGGCAAAATTCGAGAATAGATAAGAGCATAGCAGTACCTTTAGGGGTAAAAATGAAAAATAAAGAAATTTGTTTAGATTTACATGAAAAATATGATGGACCCCATGGGCTAGTAGCTGGGACTACAGGTTCTGGGAAGAGTGAAGTTTTACAAAGTTATATATTATCAGCATCTACACTATACCATCCTTACGAATTAGGATTTGTGATAATAGACTTTAAAGGTGGAGGAATGGTAAATCAATTTCAAAGACTTCCTCACTTAATTGGTTCTATTACTAATATAGAAGGTAGAGAAATACAAAGATCATTAAAATCAATAAAGGCAGAATTAAGGAAAAGACAAGAATTATTTGCACTTCAACAAGTAAATCATATTGATGACTATATAAAAATATACAGACAAAACAACAATATCACTCCACTACCACATTTAGTTATTATAGTCGATGAATTTGCGGAATTAAAAATGGAATACCCAGAATTTATGAAAGAGTTAATATCAGCAGCTAGAATAGGTCGTAGTTTAGGTGTACATTTAATTTTGGCTACACAAAAACCTTCAGGAGTAGTAGATGCTCAAATATGGAGTAACTCAAAGTTTAAACTTTGTTTAAAAGTTCAAACTAAAGAAGATAGTAATGAAGTATTAAAAACTCCACTTGCAGCAGAAATTACTGAGCCAGGTAGAGCGTACTTGCAAGTTGGAAATAATGAAAAATTTGATTTGTTTCAATCAGCATATAGTGGTGCAAAAACACCAAATGGTGACTTAAATGACAAAAATTTATTTGAATTACATCAAATAAATTTATGGGGAAAGAAAAAAGTAGTTTATACAAATAGACAAAAAGATGAAGAAGAGAATAGAAAAAATCAACTTGAAGCTATAGTAGAAAGAATCGAGGATTATTGTAACTTAAACAATATAAAAAGATTACAAGGAATATGTTTACCACCACTTAATGATGTAATTTATTTAAAAGATTTAAAAACTACATCAAAAAATATAGAAAAAGGAATATCTGTTTCAATAGGTGTATTTGATGATCCAGACCAACAAATGCAGGAAGAGCTTATTATTAATTTATCTCAGAATAATACATATATTATAGGTTCTTCATTATCAGGAAAGACAATACTTTTAGAAACTATATTATGTGATTTGATTAAAACATATACGCCACAAGATGTAAATATATATGCAATTGATTGTGGTAATATGGCTCTTAGAATATTTGAAAATTCTAAAATAGTTGGTGGAGTAACTATAAATTCTGAAGAGGACAGAATTAACAACTTATTTAGAATGTTGAAAAATGAAATTGAAAAGAGAAAGCAAGTATTTTTACAACGAATGGTTGGTACTTACTCAAATTATATAGAGTCAGGATTTAGAGATATGTCTCAGATAATTTTAATTATAGATAATGTAACAGCATTCAGAGAATATTACCCTTCATATGATAGTGAAATATTGATGTTATCTAGAGAAGGTCAAAGCGTAGGAATAAATCTTATAGTAACAGGTATGCAGACAAATTCTTTAAACAATAGAATGTTATCTAATTATTCAACTAAGATATCTCTTCACTGCAATGATAAATCAGAATATTCCAATTTATTAGGAAGAAGTCAGATTGAACCAAAGGATACTGCAGGAAGAGGGCTTATAGTTATAGACAAGAAGACATTAGAGTTTCAGACAGCACTTCCTGTAGAAGGAAATAAAGAAGTAGACAGAAACAAAAATATACAAAGTTTAATAGAAAGTACAAATTTAGCTTATGGAAAATCAAGAGCTAAAAAGATACCAGAAGTTCCACAAGTTATTTACTTCAATAAATTATTTGCAGAAGAACCAGAGTTATTTAAGTATAAATATAAAATACCTATAGGTATAGATTATAACACTATAGAATATACGTATTTTGATTTGTTAGAAAATAATTTATTTGCAGTAGTTGGAAGAGATAAAAGTGGAAAGACAAACTTTATTATGCAAATACTGCAAACTATAAATAAAACAATCTTATTGAATAAGACAAAAGCTTATATAATAGATGGTTCAAAACGTCAACTTGGAGATGCAAAACAATTTGGATTTGTAGATAAATATACACTAGATTTGTCTGATATAGAAGTAATAGTAGATGATATTTATGATGAATTTGAAGAAAGACAGGATTACTATAAATACAATATAGAAGATATGACAGAAGAAGAAATCCTAGCTAAATTACCACTATATTTGATAGTAGTCGATAATAATGAATTTATAAGTGAGATAAGTAAAAATAAAGACTTAAACACTAAATTTATTAATATGTTAAAGAATTTTAAATCATACAAAATGTCTATAATATTTACAAATATAGAAAATAACAACCTATCATATAATGCTCCAGAAATACTTAAAAAGATAAAAGAAAATAAAAAAGCTATTATCTTTGAAGATTTAAATAATCTTAAATTATTTGATGTGAGTATGAAACAATCTAGAGAATTTGCAAAACCAATAGTTCTAGGTGATGGATATATATTTGAAAATGGAGAATACAGAAAGATAAAGACAATAAAAAATAATTAATTTAAGTAAATCTATCTACAAGTTAGGGGGAGTTATATGAAAGAAGTTAGAAGAATAGATACAAAGTATTTTTATACAACTATTTCAGATTTGAGAAATAGCATTGCAAAGTATAGAGAGGCTAGAGAAAAAGTGTTTAAGGCAACTAGTGAGTTAGAAAGCTCATGGGAGGGTGAAGGCAAAGAAAAGTTTCATAATGAGTTTGTTTTATTAAAGACTAAACTAAATGATCAAGAGGATAATTTAAGAGAGATGGCATTGATGTTAGAAAAAATTGCTTTAGAATATGAGGAATTTGATGCTGACGTTTCAAGTAATATCCAAAATGCCTCATCATCAAATAAATCAGGATATGGCTCTGGAGGAGGCGGAGGTGGTGCAATATAATTGTATAAGTTTAAGAGGTGAGTAATATGAGTGATTTAAAACAGAAATACAAGGAATTGAAAAAATTACAACGAGACATTATGGAAAAAGACCATAAGATTGATTATATAAATAAGCAAGTACAGAAATTACAAGATAGCTGTATTGATTCATTAAAAACAACAGTTAATCTGTCTATTGAAAATATTGTAAGTCAATATTTTGAAAAATATCCATATGGAGATAATTTTTTAATGGAGGCTAATAATAGAATAGATGATGAGCTTAAAAAACTTAATGAAAAGGTACAACAAGAGGAAATAGAGAAAAAAGTAAAATTTGATAATTTATTTGGAGGATTTATCTAATGGGGGAAATGATAATAAATTATTCTGAACTCAATGGGTTATCTAGTACAGCTAAAAATTTATCTGATAGATATGATGATAGAATAAAAGAATTAGGGAAAATGAGAAAAAAATTAAATAGACTAAATGTTCTTAATACTGGAAATTTAGATCAAGCTAATTTACAACTCCAAAATAGAATAAATGAATGTGAACAGAAAAGAAATAAAATAGATATATTTAAGGGCAAAGTAGACTATTTAGAAGAAGAAGCTAAAAATACTGATAGAAGAGTTGCACAAAGAATATCTCAGGATACTAAATATTTTAAATTTAAAAATAATATAAAAACAGGTATAGGATCACATGTTTTAGTGTATTTAAATAAAATTAAAGACAATAAGTTAGAAGGATATGAAACTATAATGAGGTTAATTACAGGATGGACATCAGAGCAATTTAAAGAGGCATTAAATTCTAGTTTTAGAGACTTAAAATACAATATAAAAGATTGGTACTATGACAAAGGTGGAAAGTATTGGATTAATATAGTGAAGGATTTTGCACTAACAGTAGCTGGGGGCACTTTGTTAATAGCTGCTTTAGTCGGAATATTAGCAGGTGGAGCTGATGCAATTGCATGGAACACATATAAAAGTGGAGCAAGATACATTTATGATGTAAAAGCATTAAAAGAATTTAATACTACTAAAAATCATGCTAGAGCTGATAGAATAGATGATAAAAATCATGTAGATTTAACTAAAGCAATTGGAGGTATTATAGCAGAAAGTCATACAGGAAATAGAGAAGTAGGTGAATCAATAGGGTCTGGAATTAGCTTGGGAATAGATTCTTATTTTCTTATCAGCAGTTTATATGAATCTGGCAAAGAGGGTATAGCTGAAATTAAGAATTTTAAGGGAAGTGGTACGCTTTGGGAGAAAGTGATTAATGACAAATCATTTAATAAAACTAAATTAACTAAATTAAATAAAGCAATAGGAGTATTGGAAGGATTCAGCAGAGGTATAGGAATAAAGAATGTTAATACTATAGATAAGATTACTAATATAGGCAGGAATATAGGTGTTATAACTATGAAATTCAATAATGTATATGATCCATGGGATAGTACAAAACAGTACTACAAAGATTATTTATCACCAAAAGAATCAAAAATATATAATATTAAAAATAAAACCAATATACCTGTGCATAGTATCCCTAATATTAAAACTTTGACTTTAAATTCACAACTTAACACAACTTCGAGTAAATATTATAATTTTGGAACATAAAGAAATCTTTATACTAAAGATACTTGAAGATGTAGATTTCTTTGAAGCACATATACGGAAATTATACTTAGACACAATTTATAAATGAATATAATTTCCTATGTGTTATAAAAAATAGCTGGTTAAAATTTATTTTAAGGGGGAAATATATAGTGACAAATGCGCAAGAATATATAAACCAGGGAAAAATTCTTTATGATGTAGGGAATTATGAAGAATCTATAAATAAGTATGAAGAGGCACTAAAAGAAGAACCAATGAATATAGATATCTATTTTGGATTAAGTGAATCATATATAATGTTGGAGGATTTTGAGAGTGCGAGAGAAAGTTTGAATAATATATTGTTGATAGATAAAGATAATGCTGAGGCATATTTTCATATAGGAAATACTCAATTTTTACAAGATATGCAACAAGAGGGAAAGGAATCATATCTAAAGGCAATTAGCTTAGGATTTTCTGATATAGCTATTTTTATAAATTATGCAATTGTGTGTGAAGAAAATGGAAATTATTACGAGGCATTAAAATATTACAACAAGGCATTAACAAAAGATAAGTTTAGAGCAGATATTAGGTTAAGAAAGATAGAAATATTAATTGGAATGAATAAAATTGAAGAATCACTAGAAAACTTAGATTTATTTATACAATTAAATCCAGATTTATTTGAAGGTCATCATTTAAAATTTTTAGTTTTATTAGAAAACAATAGAGTTCAAGAGGCTGAAAAAACATTAGAAAATGCAATAAAGTTATTTCCAGAAGATGAAGGATTTTTATTTGATAAAATAATTTTATTTCAAGAACAACAAAAAATTGATGAGGCATTAAACATAATAAATACAGTATTTAAAGATAATAATAGCAAACTTATATTAAATGAAAAGGTAAAAATTTATTTAGCTCAAAATAAAATAGAAGATGCAAAATTTACATTAAAACAAATAATATCATTAGATAAAGATGAATTTGACGAAGACAGTAGATTTTATCTAGTCATGATTTATATATCAGAAAAAAACTATTTAGAGGCACAAAAATATATCGATGAAATTATAGAATACAAAAGTGAAGGTATGTATTATTATTCAGCATTATTTTTAAAAGGGCAAGTAATAAAAGAACTAGATGGGCAAAATAAATGTAAGACTTATTATGAAGATATAGTAAGCATACTTAGACAAGGAAGCTTAGATTATCCGGATAAAATGGACTTAATTATTTATAGAGGTCTTATCTATACAGAATTATGTAATTATGAAAAAGCATTAGAAATGGCTAATTATCTTCTTGCTATATCAGATAATATTGGAGAAGCCTACTTGTTAAGATCACAAATATACGAAGCTATGGGAGAGGTTGAAAAGTCACAAAAGGATAGAGAAATTGCTATACAAAAAAGTGCAACGCTTAGTAGATTTGGAATTTAAGGAGATGGTATCATGGCAAGGCGTTTAAAAGTTGATTTTGATGTATTTGAACAGACTATCTCGCAATATCAAGAAAGTATAGATTTATTTGAAGATACTTTAAATAAGTTAAATGCAAGTATGGATACATTAAAGGGTTCAGGTTGGGACACAGCAGCAAGTGAAGTATTTTTTAATACTTTTGATAATAAATGGAAATATAATATGGAACTCCATATAAAAGTATTAAAACATTTCAAAGATTGCATGCAAAAGGCTGAGTCTGATTATAGAGAGCTAGATGATTTAATTCAAACAACATTAAAGTCATTAGAATTATAATATGTAAAAATTATTGGATTAAAGTATCCGATATTTTAAATAAATATTTTTAGGGGGTAAAAAAATGGCAGATAGAATATTGTATAGTATACCAGAGATGAAACAAGCAGGAGCAAATTTCCATTCTAAAGCAGGAGAAATAAATGAGATCTTAACTTATTTAAATTCTGAAATACAAAATTTAGAGCCAGTATTTGATGGTGCAGCACAAGATAGCTTATTTGCAAAATATCAAGAATTACAAGAAACTCTAAAACAATTTCCAGAAGTAGTAGATAATTTAGGGTCATTAATTGAAAATATTGCACAACAAGTAGAACAAAATGACCAAGATATGGCAAGTTCTATATCTTCTAACTAATAGTTAACTAATATTTGATAGTAGGGTTGTAGTTATTATATTTTTATAATAACTATAGCTCTATTTTAAGGAATGATAATATGAAAATGTTTAATATTTCAGCATCTGTAGGATGCAATATAGGAAATGAAAGAGAAAATAATGAAGACAACTTCTATTTAAATGGAAGATTTAAAGAAAATCCAAATGAAAAAAATCATATATCTCTAAACTCAGAAAGCAACGAACAGATACAAGTATATGCTGTTTGTGATGGAATGGGAGGAGAAGAATTAGGAGAAATAGCATCTTATGTTGCTGTTGAAACTCTTTTTAAATACCATAATGAAGTATTTAAATCTTGTAACAAATCAAATATTCAAAAATGTATTGAACAATATATTGATGATGCTAATGAGAGAATTTGTGAGGTTGCAGATAAATTAAATAAAAATTGTATAGGGACAACATTAGCTTTAATAGTTATATATACAGACTATATGTATGTATATAATTTAGGGGATAGTAAAATTTTCTTTATATCACCAGATGAAATAATAAAGTTATCTACAGATCATACAAAGGCACAAATGCTTTATGAATCAGGGGTTATAGATGTAGATGAATTAGAAAATAGTCCTTCTAGACATGTACTAACTCAACATTTAGGAATATCTAAAAATGATAGAAAAATATCACCATCTAAAGTTCTATTTAGACTAAATAAAGGTGATAAATTTCTAATTTGTAGTGATGGAGTAACAGACTTATTGAGCGAAAATACTCTTGAAGAAATAATAAGAGATGCCAATAATACAGAAGAGGCTGTACATAAGATAGTGGATAATTCACTTTCAAAAGGTGGAATTGATAATATAACGGCCCTTATAATAAATATAGAAGGTAAAATGGATGCTAATAAGAAAAAAGATATAATAAAATATTTTTTAATTATAGTTTTTTTAATAATAATTATTATAGGCATAGTGTTATTATTCTAAATCTAGAGTCTTGCAGAATTAATTTATAGTTTTACAAATTTATAAGAATAAGCATCAATGAACTTTTAATAATTTTAAATTTGCGCAGCAAAAATAAAACTACTAAAATAGTAATTTTTTTA
>NZ_JAHLOQ010000048.1 GCF_018917435.1 Intestinibacter bartlettii | reverse complement strand
GAGTAATTTAACACCAGCTGAAGTTTGTGGTATTAATTATTCTCATCGAGATAAAATTAATTGGTTTGTTAAATATTAATTGCACTTTAAGTCTAAAAAAATTATAATTTTGTTAGGCTTATTTGTTATGCCATTTTTTAATATGTGAAATCTAAATTTGAACCTATCGGTTATTAATCCTGTCGAGGATCATTTTTTTCATATCTAGTTAACAAAACCTGTTTTTATTTATTTTATTCTTTGGGGAGGGGGATTATCCTTTTATTGATAGTTAACAACAATAAAAAAGTTCTAGATGTTAGTATCTCTAGAACTTTTTTAAGCAACTTATTTATTTTTTAAAAACCCTTATTTAAAATAATACATTATTATATTTACTCTGTCTTCAATACAATATCCTTTTTTCTCTTCTTAAAATTGCCTAGCATAAAAGGTAAATATCTATTAACCACTTCTATTGTAGGGATCTCAATTAACATTACCATTATCAAAACAATAGTTCCAAATGGAATACTATAGCTGTAAGCATCCTTTCCTGTTATCAACTTAATAACACTACCTAATATGGCTTGTTGAGTGGCCATTACAATTAATGAATTTATTCCATAATATTTAAATAAATCTCTTATTTTTATAGATTTAAGTTTTTTTGATATAAAAATAACTAAAACTGATCCAGTTATTGAACAAATAGAATATAAAAATATATTATTATAACTTAAAAAATATAAATCAACCTTACCATTTAAAATCGAAATAATAATATCTATTAGTAAAATCATAATTAAATACTTCATAGGTATTTCTTTTTTTATTAAAAAATTATAACTATAATATCCAAATGCCAAAAATCCTATTGCTGTAAAATTTCTAAAAAATACAATACTAAAATGATTTTCTGTATGAATAAAAAATGGAATTATAAATATAATTGTTGATATTAGTACCATTAATTTATTACTTTTTATTAACTTTTTTAAACCTAAAAAAACTAATTCTGATATAAATAATGTCGGTAAAAACCATGTAGCTCCTGCTTTTGTATATAATAAAATACTCTCTATAATATTTTGTTTTAAAATCGTAAAGCTGACTTCTTTATTACATATCATCAATACAATAATTACTAATAACTCAAACATAAAATAAGGAATTATTAATCTTTTAAATCTTGAACTCAATATATTTCCAAACTTTTTTCTATCACTACTTGTATGTTTTATCAAAATACCTGAAATTATAAAGAATAAAGGTAAATGAAAAGAACATAACCATGTTTTAAAATAATTATCACTATAAATATGACCTAATGTTATAGCAAAAATACCAAATCCTTTACAAATATCTAAATATTCCAATCTTTCATTTTTTGTTTTTTCCAAATTACTTCCTCCTAAATTTATATTTTCTAAACTTTTAATAACATCATCTTTTAAAATTAAATTTCGCTCAATAAAGCTTGATGAAAAATAGCAGTACCTAAAAAAATACCAATCGCAGCAAAAACTACAATCCAAAACTTCTTTTTAGATTTTTCCTCTCCTAAGTAACAATAACCAGCTCCAATAATTGTTGCAAGAATTCCCCAATCATCTGATATCCATATGCATCACCATACATATAAGCATAATAATTGGTTATTTTGTGGAACATTATCAGCTGGTTTTTTCACAACTTTATGCTTGATATTACTCTGAACATTCTTATCAACAGAAATCTTTTCAAAATATTCTTTAACAGTATTTTTTAATTTATGATAATAAGTTTTTAAAATATCTAAAGCCTTTAAAAGACTTGTCATTATCTCTGTTATAGTATCTTTTGCTCTTGTATCTGTTTGTTGATTTTTATCGTTGTGATTTGGTTCATATTGTGACTTTTTTCTTGAGATTTCTCTATTATAATGGTATTGTTGCCCACCTTGTGCTTTGTCATATTGATGTTGATTGTTTTATATGATCTTTTCGATGTCTTTTTTTATTGCGGCTTTTATATTTTCGGATTTTATTATGTAAATTGATAGTAGGATTATTATAATTAGTAATAATGGCATGTTACTCCCGCCTTTGTTTGTTTCTATTATAATGGTAGCATATTGATTTTTTGTTTTGTCGTATTATAAAATGTTTTTGTTGAATTTATATATTAAAAATACTTTTTTCTATCCATCAATTTCTTATTGTACAATATTTCCAAATTATGAATTAAATAGGTATTAAAAAGACTAGAAATTAATCTAGCCTATATTGAAATCTTTCTATTTTTTATTTTATTTCTTTTTTAGTTCTATTTAATATTATTGAATTTATTTAATTATATATTCTTATATACAATCTTTTTCCCCATTAAAAATAAAAAACTTACTAACCACATAATTAAAAATAACAACAAAAACACTAGCAACAATCTTTATAACACCATCATCAAATCCAAGCAATGTAACAAAAACAAATAGCATCAAAGTCTCCACTCCACCAGACATAACTCTAGCAGCAAAAAACATGAAAACTTCCTTAACCAGCTTTTTTATCTCAAGAGACTTGTCCTCAAAAACCCAAAACTTATTCGTAACATATGCAAACACGACAGATATAAACCACGCAATAATATTTGCCACGATATAATTAATTTTTAGCCATCTTGTCGCTCCAAAATAAGACACATAATTAACCAAAGTTGTCAAAACTCCAAACACCAAATAATTAAATATCTCCTTATTATTGCCCTTTAGTATATCTCCTACTTTTTCCTTTAAACTCATCTTAACTCCCCTATTTACTCATTTGTATCTTTGCTCAAAGCCACTTCTTCATAATAATCATCACAACTGTCACTCGCTGCATTATTTATATTCGATTCATCAACTATAAAATGTGGTCTCTTCTTAACTTCATAATAAATCTTTCCTATATATTCTCCCAACACACCTATAAAAACTAGTTGAACACCACCAATTATCATTATAGATGCAATCGTTGTGAAATATCCTGGAACATCTATTCCATGTATCAAGATTTGTGCAAGTAAAAACACTATGTATATTAAACTCATCATTATTAAAGAACAACCTATCACAAAACATACTCTCAAAGGTTTGTCATTAAATGATATAATTCCATCTATTCCATAAGACAACAATGATTTGAAAGACCACTTAGTTTCTCCAGCAACTCTCGATTGATTTTCATATTGAATAGTTTTTTGTTTAAAACCAATCCATGAAAATATTCCCTTAGAAAATCTATTGTACTCCTTCATCGCAATTATAGAATCAACAGCCTTTCTGCTCAATAATCTAAAATCGCCTACTCCGTCCACAAGCTCTACATCTATCAGTTTATTGACTAATTTATAATATAATTTTGTCGCCCAAGTTCTATATTTATTGTCACCTTTTCGATTTCGCTTTGCAATTACCTGATCGTATCCTTCTTCATAATACTTGATCATCTCTGGTATAAGTTCTGGTGGATGTTGAAGATCAGCATCCATTATTACAACACAGTCTCCTGTTATGTATTCCAATCCAGCTAACATTCCAGCTTCTTTTCCAAAGTTTCTGCTGAATGATATGTATTTTACTGACTTGTCGTTTTGGCCTATATTTTTTAGTATTTGTAGTGTGTTGTCTTTGCTACCATCATTTATAAATACTATTTCGTGTTGAATATTTATGTTGTTTAGTACTTTTTTTATTTCTTGATATGTATATTTTATTGATTCTCCCTCGTTGTAACATGGTACTATTATTGATAAAAGCATATAAACTCCCCCGTTTCTAACTTAATAACTATTTGTTATTTGCAATCTCTTCCCATTTGTAACGATCAATTGTTTTGAATTTTATATCATTTGGAGTATTGTGGTAATATAAAAATCCTATAAATATTGCTATATCTGAATGAAAATATTTTTGATATTTAAATTCAGGTAATAGTACATTATCAATGTGTTCATCAGCAATTTGTTCTTCTGTATAAGATATAATTTCATCAAATTGTTGTTTTATATTATTAAATATATAGTATTTATTTGTTAAAATAATTGTTACTAATATAATAGGTATTATCCTTAATCCATTTATATTTATAATTTCATATTTGATTGCATAACTAATAAGCTTCATACATATTATTGTAAGAAAAACATAACATATAAAAAAACATCTTGTTGCTATTGGATATATAATAATTAATGGCATAGATACAGTCACTATAGATATACAATAAAAATATAATTTCTTCTTTAAAGTCTTCTCCTCTATAAACTTAAATATTGTATATATTAATGTACTTATAATATTAATAGAAAATATACAATTTAAAAAGTATTTAATAATCCTTAAAATTCTAGGAAATTGATTTATATCAATGCCCATTATTTCAAATACAAAATTTATAAAAAGCATATATATAATTGATACAAAAATAGAAATTATAAAAAATTTATTTTTATTAGTATTATATTTTATTATAAATAAACATACTATTAATATTAATGATATTAAAATAAAATTGTCCATTATTATAAAATCTATCATTGTTAATCCATTTCCAATTATACTATTAATTATATTAGTTATATTTCCTATATTAATATTTCTATAGCCATCTGTATTTATTTGTCTATACCCCTTACATGAAAACATTATAACCATACCTATTAAACTGTTAATCCATAAAGCCATTGTTAACTTTAATATATTTTTATATTTAAAGAAAGATATTATAATCAATATTAATGAAAAGCTAAAAATATATATTGTTATATTTTCCATAAATAATTGACATGATATTCCTAATAATCCTATAAAAATTATATCTTGATAATTAATTTTAGCTTTTTTATTTATACAATTATCAAGTATTAACAATATAATTAAAAAAAGTACACTTGGAACTAAATAATTAACATAGGCGGATGTCCACGAATATACTTCTCTATATATTGATATAGGCGCAAGTAATATTAATACTGTTGATATTATAAAACTTTTATCTGTATCCAAATCTGATAATTTGCTACATAATAATATCAATATAAAAATACCACTTCCCATAAATATTCCCTTTATTAGATTTAAATAATTTAATTTATATGTCATAGAAAGTAAAATTCCTATTGTATTTCCTAAATATCTACCATTTTTTATGCACCATGTCTCTGTTCCTTGATTATTAAATATAAATTCCCACATATTATTTAAATTTAAATTTGCAAAAATATAATCATCTGCTATTAAAATAAATTTTAATGATATTAAATTTAGCATGAAAAATATCAGAATTTTTTGTATTTTTATTTTATTAATTTTCATTACTACCCCTCGCTTTTTATAATTTTTGAATATATTTTAACTTTAACCTTAAAAAATTCTACAACTAATAATTTTTTACTAATCTCCTGTATCATAAATATCTTTTATCTACTATTTATAATCGTAACATTTTTTTATTTTCTTTGCAATTTATTCAATAAGTTTATAAATCTTATAATTTATTATTTTTAATATTTACCTATAACTAAAATTCAATTTAAATAATAATTATGTTGATTTTTTTCAAAACAATAAGCTTTAAATGTAAACTTTTGTTGTGATTTATTATAAAGTAAACTAAAATTATAATATAGTTAAGGAGGGAAAGAAAAATGATAGTATTTGCCATTCCTTTTAGAGGTAAAAATACAACAAATGATTGGAATGGGTGTGTAAAAAGGCTAAATAATACATTAAATTCTATATTTAATCAGACTGACAATGAATTTAAAGTCATTGTAGCATGTAATGATATTCCAGAATTAAATAAAAAATATGATGAACGATTAGAATTTATAGTAACAGATATTCCCACACCAAAAAAATGGCTAGAAATGGCTATAGATAAGTCTTGGAAACTTACAGTTATAGCTATAAGAATACGAGAAATATTATTAGAACAAAATAATCCCGAAAATGGTATATATGTAATGCCTGTTGACGCAGATGATTTATTAAATTGTAATATTGCTAAATACGTAAAAGAACATCCCTATGAAAATGGATTTGTATCAAAAGATGGTTATGTTCATTACAAAGGCAATAATTATTTAACTATATATAAAAATCTGCATACATACTGTGGCAGTTGTAATATTATAAAAATGTATTTAGAAGATTTACCTGAGGATTATCCTATACCAGTTGAATTATGTCACGATATAGAAAATGCAAAAATATTAAACAAAAGATACCCAATAAGATTTGATCATAATATTGTAGTAGACAAATATAAGGAAAATGGTAAAGAATTCTCTATATTACCATTTAGATCTACAATCTATATTAAAGATACGGGAGATAATATTTCTGATATACATAATGAAGAAAAAGGGTTAAATAAAAAAGATAACAAGCTACATATTGGTGTATTTATAAAGAAAGTAAATCCTTTTACAAAAAAAAGATTTAGTAAAAAAATTCAACATGATTTTGGAATAGACAGTAATTAAATTTTTATAACTAACTCCCAATAAGAATAAATTAATTTTTTATTGGGAGTTAGTTGTATTTGAGTGGTTAAATTGCTTCTCATAATAGTGCTTTTTTTGTTTAAACTTTAGTTTTTTATTATATTCAGACAATTATATCTACCAGGTACTTCTAAAAAAAGATATTATATATTAAGTTTTACTAACATATTTTTTATAAATATCTTATATTTTGATTTATTATATACTTTTTTACCCCAGTTATATAAATATCTACAATCTTCATTATCTAAAGCCTCAATATATTCAGGTTCAAACCATTCTCTTGTTGTATTTAAGTTTTCAATTGCATTTCGTATATTTACATCTTTTACTTGATTTTCAATTTTAGAAATAATTTTATATTTATCATGTCCTGTTGAACACATATTTACCAATACCAGTTTATATGTATTTAAAAATATAAATGATATTTTTGCATATCGTTCTTTTTTTTGATTTGAATAGTACTTATCTATACAATCTTTTTGAATACAATATGTAGTTATAGTATCTTCAAATAAATTCTTCATATATTTAGTAGTTCCTCCACCACATCTATAATAATATAATGGCTTATCAATTACTTTAATCTTCTTACATTTTGGTAATAATTCTATATTAAGTGCTAAATCTTCTCCAAAGAATTTCATTCTAAAAAAATACTCACCATAGTTTTCAAACAAATTTCTTTTATATATTTTCCCCCACAGCGAACTAGGAAACCCTGTATCTCCAACCAATTTACTCAAAACCTCATTTTTTATCTCTTCATTTTCAAAAATTATATCTTGAGTGAAATCTGTTCTTATTCTTTTTATTAATCCATTACCATATACCAAATATGGATTACATGCTACTATATCACATGAGTATTCCTCAGCTTCATTATATAAAATATTTAAAAACTCTCTATCTATCCAATCATCAGCATCTATAAATACTATATATTTTCCTATTGCAAGTTCCACACCAGAATTTCGTGCATATACAGAACCCTTATTATCCTGATTAATTATTTTTATTCTATTATCTTTTTTTTTATATTCTTTACAAATTGATAAACTATTGTCAGTTGATCCATCATTTATTAGTATTACCTCAAAATTTTTATATGTTTGATTTAATATAGAATCTATACATTTTCTAAGTTTTTTACCTGTATTATATACAGGTACTATAATGCTTATATCCATAATTATCTTTCCCCCTTAATTAATATATGTTTTTTTAATTTGGACAAAAGTTCTAAAAAATATTTAAATTCATCATTTTTATAAAAAACTAATAAAAATATTAAGTTTGGAACAATGCTACATATAGCAAATTTAATTATCACATTTACGATAAGATTAATATTAACAAAATCACATAAAAATAAACTTACAAATACAGTTATTATTAACAAAATTAAAAAGTATATATATTTGCTTAAATATACTATAGGGTTTGTATTTAATCCATATTTAAAAACTACATAAGGATCATACCATGTATTAGTGAATAATCTTGATATTGATGTTGCTAATAATATTCCAAATAATCCCCATTTACTTCCTAATAACATAGAAAATATTAAATTCAGAATGGCTGTTACAATTAATAAATACCTTCCTTGTCTAAATAAACCCATAGTATTTTTATATGTCCATACTGCATTTTGCATACCCACCATGTAAAAATTAATTCCTATTATACAAGGAATATTAAACGGTAATACATAACTTTCTCCAAAACATAACTTAACTATATCACCTGATAACACAATTATTCCAACTGTTGCCCATCCAAATAACCAAAAATTAAGTAGGTTTATATTATTAAATAGTTTTATTTTTTTTTCATTAGATTCTATAGCATTGTAATTCCCTACACTAGCCGAAATTCCATTAAATATTTGATTTAATAATGAATTTAGTGTATTTGAAAGTAATGTATAATTTGATGAAATACCAACTGTTGCTAACCCACTAAAATATGTAATTATTATATTATCAGTATTGTTGACTAATAATGCACTTAACTTCCATATAGTTAAAGCCTTTATATTACTAGTTAAGCTTTTTTGTTCCTTTTTATCCAAAGGCAATATATTTTTACTTTTTATATATGGATATTTTTTATTAGCAATATATGAAATAATCAAATTATAAGTAAATACACCAATAATTTGGATAATTAAATAACCTATATATTCCTTTGTTAACAATAAATAAATCATCTGTATAATACTTTGAAGTATTGTAACAATATAATTCAAGCCTGTAACAATATAGTTTTGTTGATCTGCCATAATTAAAGAACTTTTATAACTAAAGAAATAAGAACTCGATGTATTAAATAAATAAAACAAATATATTACATATAAATTTTCTTTTATGTGTGGCGGATCTTTTATTACTATTCCTAAAAAAGGAATCATACATAAACCAAATATTGCTACAACAATACCGATTATTTTATATGCCTTTCCATAGTATCTCATTAAAGATGCTATTTTGGATTCATCATTTTCAGCAAGTGGTTTATATAATGCAAATATAATGGCACTTCCTATTCCTAATTCTGCTAAGGACAACATTGTTAGTATATTAGCAAATAATCCACTGATTCCTAAATACTCAGCTGATAGACATTTTATAAATACTATTCTACATACAAAACCTAAGACTGTATTTATTACATATCCACCTAATCCTGTAACAATATTTAATATGGAATTGTGTGTTCTTGATTTTGTAGCCATATTATTTCCTTTCTAAGTTAATCAATGCCGCCCTCAAGGTAAATCCCTGTGCAAAAGGCATTATATCAAAAGTCTGGGAATGAACACCTATAGCCTTTGTATCACCTTGGCACCAATCAACTTTTCCTGTAATTCTAGTAACCGATTTTATTTTTTGCAAGCATTTATTTGAAACTTCTAAATACCTTTGGATTTCAAATATTTCATAGCATCTTGAATAAAAATATGCTAAAACAGCCGTTGCAGAACTATCATAAGTTCTTTCATTTTGAAGAATACTTCCAAACCCACCATCTTCTCGTTGATAGTTAATATAGCTATCAGCAACGTTTTTTATATTTTGTTTTAATATAAGTTTTTCATCACTATCTTTCATTTCTATATATGTATCAATTAATCCAATCACATACCATGCAACACCTCTTCCCCATCCATAAACTCCTAACGGTAATTTATTATTAGGATTATATGCATGGTTTGGTAAATATGTATCATATAATAAACCATATTTGTTATATTGATTTATTTGTTCTAAAGATATTTTTGAGAATCTTTCTTCTCCATATATATTAGAATATAATTGTAAAAATGGGCAAATAAACCCTAAAGTATCAACATATCTTTCATCTACATTTTTATCTGAAGTATAAGCAACCATGCCATCTTCACACATATTTTTTTCAATTATTTCTATTGAATAATCCATTGCAGGTTTTATTTTTTTATAATCTTTACTATTCTTTAAAATTGCATATGATAATAATCCACAGTCAATATTTGTTGGTTTAGTTACCCAATTACCATCCTTATCAATCAATTTAACAATTAGTTTATTAATTGCATCTTTGGACTCTTTATCATTACATTCACAAAGTCCTAGTAATAGACCACCTACTTGCCATGATTGTATATTATTATTTTTGTATTTTCCATTAATCATATCAATTACCATCAAACGATTATTATCTGTCATTTTAACAACAGGAGTTTTTTTAGTCCATTTTATAGATATATTTTTTATTTTATTAAGCCATTCATCATAATTTTTCCATCTTCCAATATGATATCTACAATATCTATTTAGTATGTAAAAGTAAAAATCCACTCCAAAAATTATTATACTTAATATTAAAAATATAAATACTATTATCTTAATCATATTATTTAGCCATCTCCCTAATTTTTTCTCCAGCTAATAATGCTTTTTCTTTATATGATGGTATAAAACTATTTAAATGTTTTCTTATACTTTCTTCATTTTTTTTCATCCATTCAAATGCAGTTATTAATTCATCTGATTTATTCATATTTTGTGCTGATACAACATAATTCTTATAATCACCAAACAAATCTTTAGCTATTCCTTTTGCTTTTATAGAATATCCCACAACTAAAGTCGGAACACATGTAGAATATGCTGCTATAGTAGCATGTGTTCTAGCTCCAATAAACATTCTGCATCTAGCTATAAATCCTTTCAATTGCATGCAATTATATTCTTTTTCTAACATTATAACTCTACCTGTATCTTTATATTTGTTATATAGATATACTATAGGTTCTCTATCATTATTATGTTCCCATGTGACATGAGGAATTAAAATAATTTGCATATCAGTAGCATGTATTATATGTTCTATTAGTTTTTCATAATTTTTCTTTACCATTCCATTCTCTTTTCCTGATGAAATTATTAAAGGACTAATATTAATACCTATAGTATTTCCATCTATAAATCCTTCAGGCAATTGTAATTCTTCTTTATCTAATTGAAATGCAGGATCAGGGTATAAAACTACATTTTCAGTTATTCCAGCTTTTCTAAGTGCATTATATGTTAATGATTCTCTTGCAACTATTAAATTATATAACTTTAAATCTTTTATTACATTAATATCATTTAATATATCTTCATTTATAGAGCATCCCCATAATACAGTTTTTGCACCTCTTTTATGAATTAGGGAATTAATATCACCTAATACATTAACCCCTGAATAACAATAATTATCTCCTCCAATAGATATATATATATCCTCATTATTAATATCACTTAAAAATTTCTTTTTCCTATATTTAGTATTTAATTCTGTAGATTTAAATAATTTTATATTGGCTGCTGACAAATAGTACTCAATAGATTTATTTTTTATCTCATAATCAGTATCCTTTTTTATTGTCATTATTTTATCTATTCCATATTTTATATCCTCATCTGGATTCATAGAATATAAAACCATTGGTTTATTTATAACTTTATAAGTCCCTCTAACTATTGCTTCACAACCGTGATTTTTACTTCCTCCATGTGAATATAATTTTATATTACTCATTTTTCCTCCTAATACCATTCAATACACCTTTTTTTAATGTAGATAAGCTTGATAATATTTTATTGTATATCATAACATATATATAATTTTCTTTTTTCAATAAATATATATATGATTTTCTTAAACTGCTATTTTCTAAATTTAATATACAACTTCTAACTTCTTTACTTCCCAAAATACAATTATTATACTTTATCTTTTTTATTAGATTATCTTTATTTTTTTTATTAAATGTATTATTTAGTGATCTTTCTATTAAATAAAAGAATCCTAAATTTATGTCATATTTATACACCTCATAATTTGTTTCTAAAATATCCATTGTAGATTTTATTTTTCTAAATAATATTTCATAGATATTAAATAGATTATCATAATACCTATTGTCTAAACTCTCTCTATCATCTTGAGCATAATAATATAAAGCTTCATTTGCAATTCTTATACTACCAGAACATTTTTCTAAATAGTCTAAGTTAAATATCATGTCCTCTCCTAATGATAAAGTTTCTATATATGAAATATTATATTTATAAATTTTATTTCTATTAAATATTTTATTACATGGTGAATTTAGTAAATTCCAATTGTATAAATTATAAAAATCCTTTCTATCTAAAATTATACTTTCATCTTTTAAAGGACTTAATATTTTTCTTCGATTAGATTTTCTATTTCTACTACTTATTATTTCATATCCACATAAAATAAAATCCTCTTCATTTTCCTCAGCTAGGTTATAGAGAGTTTCACACCATTTATCATTAACATAATCATCACTATCAGAAAACATGATGTATTTACCTTTAGCGAGCTTCATTCCTGTATTTCTCGCATTTGAAACTCCATTATTTTTTATATGAATTGTCACTATTCTATTATCTAATTTACTATAATAATCACAAATCTCACCACTTTTATCATCTGATCCATCATCAACTAATACTATTTCAATTTCTTTTAATGTTTGAACTCTAATACTTTCTATACATTTTTTTATATACTTTTCAGAATTATATACGGGTATGATTATAGAAACTTTTGGATTCATATGTAATCCCCCTAAGATATTATTCTTTGTTTTAAGCCGAATATTTCATAGTATAATTTCAAATTAATATTGAAGATTATACATTTCATCAAATCTTTTTTAGACTTTATATTTTTTCTTAGTATCTTTTTTATTTTTGTATTTGATACCATTTTATAGTATTTACTTTTGTTTGTTTCATCACAATAATATATAGATTCTAACAGACCAGTTAATACTTTATATAAAGTTTGACCAATTATTGATTTTTCATCTTTTCTTACAGAATTATTGTATAAGTCTATAAATTCATTCATTATATTATAATAACTCTTAATAGTCCATTCATTTGGTTTCTGTCTGCATAAACTATCTTGCCATCTATTTCTGTAATTATACCCATAGTAAGAAACAAATTTTACTTTTTCTGCTTTTAATAAACTTTTATTAGTAAATAATATATCTTCATACAATAATCTATCTTTTTTATAAAAACTTAAATTATTTTTTAAAAGAAATTCCTTTTTATACATACCAACCCACACTTGACAATCCCAATCATCATTTTCAAATCTTAATACTTGATATTGCAATCCATTAATCTCTTTTGGAGTTACTAAATATTTCTTCTCTTTTTTACCTAGTTCTTTATTATCTTCAAATAATCTAAAGTTACAATATGCTATATCTAAATCATACAATTTAACTTCATTATATAATTTTTCTACATATTCTTTTTCAATATAATCATCACTATCTATAAAACATATGTACTTTCCTATTGCATTATCTAACCCAGTATTTCTAGCAGCACATAATCCTGCATTTACTTGATGTATTACTTTTATATAACTATATTTTTCTCCATATCTTTCACATATTTTTCCTGAATTATCAGTTGATCCATCGTCAATTAATAAAACTTCTATATTTTTATATGTCTGATTTATTATAGAATCAATACACTGTTCTAAATATTGTTCTACGTTATAAACAGGAACTATAATTGAAATCTTATCCATATATATCTATTCCCTCCTACTATAAAGACTTTTCGTTAATTTAAATCCCAATGTGAATTAAATTACGTATTTTACATGTAAAATACATAGATTTTTTACCCATAAATACCCATATTTTTTCTTTAATTGTCAGTTGTTTTCTTTCTTTATCATTAAAATTTATTTCTTTTAAGTATTCCTGTATGCACATATATGAATTATTAATATCATGCTTACTTATTAATAATTTTTGATATAAGAAAATTGCATAAAAGAATACACTTTTTTTAGCTATTAGGTTTAACTTTGGATAATTTTTTTCTATAAATTTGTACTGGTTATATCTAGCCTCTAGTCCATTTAAATTTTTTTCTGAATATCCTTGACCCATTATACTTGATTCTCTATGAATATAATTATACAATACCTTATTCAATGTTATAATTTTTTTACTATTAGCAAAAACTTGGTATGTCCAAAAATCATCTTCATTTATTTTTCCTTTTTCAAATAAAATTCCATTTATAACATCTTTCTTATATAACTTATTCCAAACTGTTTGATTCAGATTTTTTCCTAATATTAAGTCCTTTAAAGCTGACTCTGTATCATACACCCTCTCCTCAATATCACTGCTTACACTCCTATCACTATATACATTATTAATTGCACAAGAAACGATATCAGCTTTCTTCATTCTTAATTCATTTATCATATCTTGATACATATTTTTCTCTATATAGTCATCACTGTCCACAAAACTTATATATTTGCCTATAGCTATATTAAGTCCATAATTTCTAGCATCAGATAGTCCCCCATTTTGTTTGTGTATAACCTTAATCCTATCATCCTTCTTAGCATACTCCTCACATATATTAGGACATTTATCTGGTGAACCATCATTTACTAAAATTATCTCTAAATTTTTATATGTCTGATTTAAAATACTATTAATACATCGTTCTAAGTATTCTTCTACCTTATATATAGGTACTATAACAGATATTATTTCTTGCATTATAAATTCAACCTTCCATAAAAATTAAATTTCCACATCCCAATTTGGTGTTCTTATTTTATTATAAATCTTATATAATTGTTTATATAAAAATGGGACCTCCGAAATTAATATGCTTTTTAAAATTCTTTTATTTCCCTCAATATCTTTTTTTCTTCTCATTTCTCTTATTTTCAATTTTATTTTCTTACAAACTAGTTTTTTATTTTTTTCATTACTATTATAAAAACATATATCTAAATTTAATAAGCACTCTACAAATCTTTCTAGAGCATAGTTTTTTAATTTATTACATTTACAGTCATTGTATATTATTTCAGAAACTTTATAGGAATCAATCGCCTTTTTTAAATTTTGTGTAGAATTACACGTTGATTCTTCTCTTTCAATATAATTATATTTAGCAATATCTATAAAAACAGATTTTTTACACTTTTTAAATGCCTTATAATTAAATAATATATCTTCATTTATTTTTAATGTTTCATCAAATCTTATATCATTTATTACGTTTATCTTGTATATCTTATTCCACAAGCTTCCTACAAACATTCTTCCACTTATTAAATTTTTAAGTGCTTCAAAATTTTCTTGAACATAAATTTTGCCAGTTCCATTTACTAGTTTTTCACCTATTTTTCCAACCCTTTTATAACCGCAGTGCACAATATCATAACTATCATCATAAAAAAATTTCATTAAACATTCATACATATCTAATTCCAATGTATCGTCACAATCTACAAAAGTTACAAAATCTTGTTTTACATATTCTAATCCTAGATTCCTAGCACTTGAAGCTCCCTTATTTTCTCTATTTATAACTTCTATCCTCGTATCCTTCATAGACATATTAGAAATTATAGATTTTGTATTATCTGTAGAGCCATCATTTATAACTATGATTTGTAAATCCTTATATGTTTGATTTATTATACTTTCTAAACATTCTTTTATATACTTTTCACCATTATATACTGGTACAATTACACTTAATCCCATAGACTCACCTATTTAAAATTTATTTTTTCTAATGATTTATATTCACTAGTCTTTATATATTTTTTTGCCTCTCGATAACCTTTATAAATCAATTTATTCCTTCTAATAAACTCCTTATTCTTTATACCCTTTAAAGTTAAATACACTGTATTAAATAGAATATAGTATAAAAAACTTAAAACACTTAAACACTTTAATATGAAATTCCCATTAAAATAAATAAATCTATGCCAAAATATAAATCTGTTGAATCCACTTGCAAAAAATACTCTATCTGCTATATTATTATTTTCTTTTCTAGATGTCATAGCATCCATATGTATATATTTTGCATTTGAAACTACAACTGATTTTATTCCCATTAAATATGCTTTATAAAACATGACCTGATCATCCATACTAGCATATCCATATTTATCTAACCAAATTTCATTTCTAAAATTAATTGAATCTAATGCTTTTTTTTCTGCAAAAAAACATGTCCATGGAAGTGATTCTGTTTCATAATAAACTTCATTATCAAAATCTAAATTTCTATTATAAGACCATCCAGAAGATTTAAGTATATGAACATATTTATTTTTATTAAAAATTGTTTGAACTGCACTCGATGAAATATTATTATAAATAGACCTTATCCCTGGTTGTGGTAAAAAGGATATAAGAGGCGCTGCAGATATTTTTGCGATTCCCTTACTTAGAGGTTTATACAACCTTTGTATAAAGTCCTTATCAAACATTACATCATCATCACAAACGAATAAATATTCACCTTTTGCATTTTCTATACCTACTAATCTTTGTTCAACCATACCCTTTTTACAATATATAAACGTTTCTTCAAGTCCTGAACCTATCCTTTCTTTTGGTAATGCATAACCTTCCGGAAGTACTACTATTACTTCTATAGGTTTAGGTTCTAAACGTTCAATTGATGTTAAAAGTTTTTGATACTTTTCACCTGCTTTACCTATCGTTCTTATTACAACTGAATAATTTATCTCCATATATTTTCACCTATAAACAATCTAGCATTTTTTCAACTTCCATGATTGTTTTTTCCTTACTAAATAATTTTGATCTTTCTTTTGTTTTATTTTTATAATAAGTCAGTAATTCTTTATTTTTTAATACTTCCTTTAATCCTTCATAAATTCCTTCTTCGCTATTTTCAACGACTAGACCATATTCATTATTATAACCAAGAAGTTCCTGTGCCCCAGAGCATAGTGTACTAACCACAGGTGTTCCAACAACTAAAGACTCTGTAACAGCTGTACTAAATCCTTCCCTCAATGAAGAACATACAAATAAGTCGCACTTTGACACATATTTATATGGATTATCTCTAAATCCTAATAATGTATATGTTTCCTGTAGATTATTTTCTTTGATGTATTTATTAATTTTATCCTTATCTTCTCCAATTCCTAATATGTATATATGATGATTCAGTCCTTCGTCAATAAGTCTTTTATGAACTCTGGCTAATCTGTCATATCCTTTTGTCCCTGTAATTTTTCCAACTGAACATATATTTACTGTATTCTTATCAAAAACAACATCATCTACAGCTTCTTTAGATTTTTCAACAATTTGATCAGTTTCATTTGTATTATAAAGCACATCTATATTAGATTCATTTAATCCTGATGTTTCTAAAAAAATCTGTTTCACAGTATCAGAAACACAAACAATTTCATCAAATTTGCTATAGCATTTTCTAGCTTCTTCACAATTTCTAAATCCTAATGCAAATTTTTCTCCATCATTTATCTCAATATGTATCCAACTTACCTTTTTACTATCATATGGACATCCACTTATAATTCTCGCTGTTGGCCCTTCTAAATATGATACTACTATATCATATTCATCCTTTATTAGAAATTTATATAAAAACTTTGGAGGGAATAATTTAAATAGCGTTGTACTTCCCCTAAATAGTTTTTTAAATATATATTTGTATTTTATATCTTTATTTAAATACTGCTTATTAACTCCAACATCAAAAATAGTTTGTAGAGTTACATTATATTTATTCTTATCTAAATTATTCACTAAATTAACAAGTACCTTTTCAGCTCCACCATGCATTAAATTAGGAATAAAAAATAATATTTCTTTCATATTCAACCTCTTTAATATCTACTATTAAGTTTCTATTGTTAACCTAAGCATTTATAAAAACATTTAACTTTTTATTATTTATTTTTTTGACTACAACATAAAAAGTTAAACATAATATCATCACTTCTATAAATGTTATTAATGTATTTCCAATCTGTGTAGGATTAAGAATATCTATAAATAAAAAATGAGTAAAATATATAGTAGAACTTAATTCTCTCATTATTTTAGAATATTTTTTAATACAATCTAATTTTAAATTTAATGCAATTAAAAAGAATGCTATAGCTTGTAAACTATGAAATATACATATTTCATTTCCATCTAATAATGTTAATGAATTAAGAAAACTTTCACTAAATTTCAATATCGTAAAAAATACAAATAACTTAATAGATTTTGATAACTTTATATTTATTTCATGTGTAGCGAAATAATATCCTATACACATATAAAACCAACCTACCATTAAAAAATTTCTTTCACATGCAAATATAATCCACGTTAATCTAAACATATAGTAAAAAATAATATTTTTTCCAAGTGAATTTTGGAAACCTACATATAGCACACCAAATAAAAATAAAATGCTACTCATTATATACATTATTTTTACCTTATCCTTTTTAATGAAAAAATACATTAAAAAGGAAGCTCCTATCATTGATAAAATATACCAGTATACTCCAAATGTTCCTGTAAAAAATACATTTCTAATCATTAATAAAAAAATATACATTGGTCTATTTCCATAAAGTCCATAGTATAACTTCACCATAAATGGAATCCCTATAATTGACCAAACAGTATACATTTTTATTAACTTTTTTTCATACTCCACAAAATATTTTTTTTGATTATTTTTATACCTTTGCATTCCAATCCCAAAAAAATATCCAGATGTAATAAAAAAAAATGGGACAGCAATACTACATATATTTCGAACAAATAAACGTCCTGCTTCTCCAAAATAATTTCCTGTACAATGTAATATAACAACTAAAATAGCAGCTATTAATTTAAATAAATCAATCCCAACTATAGTTTTTTTCATTTTTCCTCCTATAACATAAATTCGTTTTGTTAACTTATTTATATTTGAATCTCGACCCCGTTAGGGTTTACAATAGTTTCACCACAAAACAAATTCCCCCTAAAGAAAGGAGCCGAGAAAGTTGAAACCTACGGTTAAATG
>NZ_JAHLOQ010000047.1 GCF_018917435.1 Intestinibacter bartlettii | reverse complement strand
TATTAATTCTTTGCTTAAGTTACTCATAAAAATACTCCTTCCTGGCATTGACTTATATTTTTATCATTGCCATAAAGGAGTATTTATTTCATCATAAGCACAAATTATTTTACATTGTCATTCTAAATTATTTATTAGTTTATATAAAATATTAAAAATTTATATGTTAATTTGTATAAATTATAGATCAAAACTCCCTTGCAAAAGCAGGGGAGTTTTGATTATAACTCGACATCAAAAGATTCATTATCTTTACTGATTTTAACTATTTTTTCTTTGTAATTAACTGCATACTTAGAGTTTATAAAAGTATCACAGATTGAAAAATCGCCCCACATATGCATTGGGAATGCTATTTTTGTATTTGTATTTCTCATAAAATAATCAAATCCTAAGTAATAAAAATCACCCTGGCGCGGATCTAATGGAACAAATGCTAAATCTATATCACGACCTTTTATTCCTTCTATTCCAGATTTAAATTTATTTTCTGCATATTTATTTTCTTCTGGAGAATTTTCACCTTCCCAATGCCACCAGTTTAAATCACCAGCATGGTAAATAACTTTTCCTTCAATTTCAATTAAAAATGCTACACCTATATCACTTGATTCAAGTGTTTTGATTTTTATGTCATCTACTGTAATTTCTTCGTCGAAGTTTACAACAACAATTTGGTCAGCAGATTTTACATATTTGCTTCTTCTTTTCTTAATATCTTTTGAAAGAATATATGTAACATTAGGGTGGTCTTTAGCTATTTCAAAAATGCATTTGTCAAAGTGGTCTTGGTGGAAGTGGCTTGCAAATACATAAAGTTTTTTATCTTTATCAAACTTTGGAAGCTCACCTTTAAAATAGTCAAAAAGTAATATTGAATTTTCTAGTTCTACACAAAAACTACTGTGGTGAATATATGTTATTTTCATATTTGTGTCCTTTCTTATATTAAAGTTTAGTTTTAATTTATATATTTATTATACATAAAAAATCTAAGTATTATTTATCTAAAATAATTTAACCGGAGCAGGGACACCTGCTTCAGGAAGTAAAAATATAAATACAGTAAGTAAAATTTCACAAATTGTTATAAGTAAAAGCAAAAATTTAAAATTCCCCTTAGAAAACATATTGGCTAGATTTAAAAATAAGCTCAATATATTTAAAGCTGCACTAATCCAGAATGCAACATAAATATCAGGAAAAATTCCTGATAAGAAGATTACTATTAGATAAAGTGTTTGTAAAACTAGGGTCATTTTCAAAATTGATTTATTTTTATTATTTTTCACTATTAAATCTCCCGTTTAGTCAAATTTTTGTTAGCGATTATTATACATTATAAATAAGTTTCAATCAATAGAGCAAAATTTATACTGAAGTATCAGAGTGTTAATAACTGTATTTTATTTTGCAAAATTGAAAATTATCCGAAATCGGATTATAATATTAAAGTCCGATATCGGACTTTGAAGGAGGAATATTAATGACAATACAATTATCTGAACATTTTACTTATAAAAAAATATTTAGATTTGCCCTGCCTTCTATTGTAATGATGGTATTTACTTCGATTTATGGAGTCGTAGATGGGACATTTGTATCTAACTTTGTTGGAAAAACATCATTTGCCGCAGTAAACTTAGTATGGCCATTTTTAATGATATTAGGTGCATTTGGTTTTATGATAGGAACAGGGGGAAGTGCATTAGTTGCAAAAACACTTGGTGAAAATAAAAAAGAAGACGCCAACAGATACTTCACAATGCTTATAACATTGGTAGTTATCCTAGGTGTATTACTTACAATTATAGGACTTATAGTACTTCGTCCACTTTCTATCGCTCTTGGGGCTAGCGGACAAATGCTTGAAGATTGCGTAACTTATGGAAGAACACTTATGATATTTAACACTGCATTTATGTTACAAAGTGTATTCCAAAGTCTTTTTATCACAGCAGAAAAACCAAGACTTGGGCTTATTATGACAGTGGCAGCAGGGCTTACAAATATGGTGCTTGACGCGTTATTTATAGCAGTTTTCAAATGGGGCTTAGTTGGGGCAGCATTAGCTAGTGGTTTAAGTCAATGTATAGGTGGTATTTTACCATTAATTTATTTCTTAAGTCCTAAAAATGACACTGCACTTAAGTTTGTAAAAACTAAGTTAGAAGGAAGAGTACTTTTAAAAGCATGTGCAAATGGTGCATCAGAACTTATGACTACTGTATCTTCATCATTAGTTAGTATGCTTTACAACTTCCAACTTATGAGACTTGCTGGTCAAAATGGTATTGCTGCATATGGAGCAGTTATGTATGTTGAATTTGCATTTGTAGCAGTATTTATCGGATACTCAATAGGAACAGCGCCGATAGTATCTTATCACTATGGTTCTGGAAATAACGATGAAGTTAAAAATATGCTTAATAAAAGCTTTAAAATAATGAGCGTTTTAGGAATTACTATGATGGTGCTTGCACAAATTTTAGCGTCTCCCCTTGCAAAAGTATTTGTGGGATATGATAAGCAATTGTTTGATATGACTGTGCACGGATTTAGATTATTCTCATTCTACTTTATACTAGCTGGAATAAACATTTATACGTCTTCATTCTTCACAGCGCTTAATAATGGAATGATTTCAGCTATAATATCATTCTCAAGAACGTTGGGATTTGAAACACTTGCAGTAATAATTCTACCTATATTCTTACAACTTGATGGAGTATGGTTGGCGATTACTGTTGCTGAGATATGCGCATTTGTTATATCAATAAGTTTCTTAATTGCAAAAAGAGAAAAATATCACTATGCATAGAAAGTTTTATTTAAAGTGACCGGCTATAATACCTGTCACTTTTTTGTATTTAAGCAATTTTAAAAAGTGACACTAAAAATTCATAATAGATACTTAAATATATACTAAACTAAATATAGAAAATATACAAAATTTAGGAGGATAATTATGATTACATTAATCACATGTTTGATAGGTGGTTTAGGAGCAGGAATTGGTACAGGCCTTGCAGGACTTAGTGCAGCTGCAGTTATATCACCTATGTTAATTACTTTTTTAAAAATGCCAGCATACCAAGCAGTTGGGATTGCACTAGCATCTGATGTACTAGCAAGCGCCGTATCTGCCTATACTTATGGTAAAAATAAAAACCTAGATATAAAAAATGGAATGATAATGATGATAACAGTTTTGATATTTACCATGGTAGGAAGCTACATATCTAGTTTGGTACCAAATAAAATGATGGGTAACTTTTCAGTATATATGACATTTTTAGTTGGGCTTAAATTTATAATAAAACCAGTTATGACAACAAAAGATGATATGGAAGAAAAATCAGTTAAAACAAAAATAATTCAATCAATATTATGTGGTATAATGATCGGATTTATATGTGGATTTATAGGCGCTGGTGGAGGAATGATGCTTTTATTAATCCTTACAAGTGTATTAGGATATGAACTAAAAACAGCTGTTGGAACAAGTGTATTTATAATGACATTTACTGCACTTACAGGAGCTATGTCACACTTTGCAATAGGTGGTATGCCTGATTTCAAAATATTAATCCTTTGTATGTTATTTACATTTGTAGGTGCACAAGTATCTGCTAAATTTGCTAATAAATCTTCAGAAGAGGTTTTAAACAGAGTACTTGGAATAGTGTTATGTGCTATTGGTGCACTTATGATTGTAATGAATATGATAGCTTAAACATAGTTTGTTTGCTGATATAATTAAATATAGAAGGGGGAAGTATTTTAATTATATAGGGGGAAGATAGAATGAAAAATATTAAGGCAAGCAGAACATTTACAGTTTTATTTAGAATTTGATGAAAATAACAAATTGAATGATATTAATTGTATTAAATGTAAAACTTGTGTGAATAATTGACCTAAGGGTATACTTGAGATTAAATAATATGATGGAGGTTGTCGCAAATAAAATTTGTGATAACCTTTTTTAATTAATAAAAAAATAGAAATCTTTAGATATTATATAAATTATAAATGTTCGATTTTATAGCAAATATTAAAATAATATAGTAAGATATTATTAATAAAACTAATAATAAGGAAGTAAATGATATGTTAGAGAATTTAATGATTGAGTTAGAAAATTTATGTGACGAAGAGTTGCATAATACGTATAATATCGATATTGAAACAAGTGATATAGAAGTTTATAAATTATATGATAATTTAATAGATGATAATAATATATTAATTCCATTAAAGTGGCCAATTTATTGTTTTATGGATGGGAAAAAACTTAATAGATATGGATTAGATGATATCAAGGATTATTTTTGGGAAATTAAAGATTGTTTAGAAAATGAACGTTATAGAGATGTTATTAGAAGTTTAACTCTAATAAAAAGTAAATACACTACATTATATAATTATAAAAAGGACTTATATGATAAAATTTACAAAATAGCTTGTAGGAGAAGTAATATAAAAATTCAATTTATGAGAATGAAAAGTGACAAAGAAATTTGTGACGAATTAAAAAAATACATAGAATCATTAATAGAAGAACAATTGCCTTATTATGAAAGGGAAAGACGTATTAATTATCTTGGCTATAAAATAATTCATGATGAAAATGACTCTTATATTTATAATTC
Organism: Intestinibacter bartlettii; assembly: GCF_018917435.1. GTDB lineage: Bacteria > Bacillota > Clostridia > Peptostreptococcales > Peptostreptococcaceae > Intestinibacter > Intestinibacter bartlettii_A. The sequence continues at coordinate 15,007 of NZ_JAHLOQ010000047.1, read as the reverse complement.
AGCAAGGAAAATAATAAGTGATTATAATGAACTATATAATTTAAATAAAGATTTTTTTGATGAAATAAGCAGATGTAAAATAAAAGTAGAAGTTAATAATACGACTGAAGGTGATGATGATCCACCAATTGATAGGTCTATAACCATATTTATAGAAAGAATTGTTAGTGAAATTAAAAATTTAAATATAGATCCTTTAAAAAATAAAATAGAAAACTTGTTTGATTCAATTAAAAAACATAAAAAGCTAGTTGTAATATTTGGAATAGCAGTAATTACTTGTACTTTAATATTTAGAGGTATAGGAAAAACAGAACCAGAGACTGATAGTATGTATCAACCTTTGAATATATCGAGAGATTATATAATAAAGGATAGTGATTTAAGGTACTTAAATGAAGAAGATTTATCAAATTATACCTCAAATCAACTTGCTTATATTAGAAATGAAATATATGCAAGGCATGGATATATATTTCCAGATAAAAATCTTCAATCATATTTTGAAAGTAAAAGTTGGTATAAACCCAATGAGAATTATAAAGGCGATTGGGAATCTTTGAATAATTATGAACAAAAAAATATACAATTGATTAAATCTATAGAAGATAAATAAAAAATTGGAGCAAGGGGAAAAATGGATAAATATATAAGAATTAGGGAAGCAAATAGACTCAATAAAATTAAAGATGAAAAAGATAGGTATGAAAGGTTAAAAAATCCAAAGAAGCATGAAAAAATAGTAGGTGAATTAGACAATGAGAATATAAATATAAATGGAGAAGATATAAGAATAAATTATTTACTAGAAGATAATAGATATATAAATATTATACCAAGTAAAATAATTGATCCATTAGATAATGAAATAGAAGAAATAAAAAAATCAATTAATTCTATGAAAAGCAACATTGATACAATTTTAGATAAACAAGATAAACAAAATGATGAAGAAATAATAAATTTAAAATCAGAATTTTTGCAGGGAATTAGAGAATTAGAAGATAAGCTAGATTATAATCGTAAAGAAACATATAATATACAGAAAAAATTGAATGATTTAAATAACTATAAAGAAAGCTCGAAAAGAAATATATTAAAGGATATGCCTAATCAATATAACAAAATATATAGTAATTTACAAGAAATTAAAGAAGAAATTGGTCAAATAAGTGCTAAAGAAAGACAAATATATACTCTTTGCTTAAAAGCAGATATAGAAAAACAGAAATTATCATATCTAAATAAATATGAAAAAAATTTCAGTAAAGAAACATTTAATGTTTTAAAGAGCTCAGAGGAAATTTTTCAAGCTTTTGACAATGGAGAACAAGATCAAGATTATGATTGGGGAATACCATATGTAGGATATTTTAGATTTTTAGAAAAAATTATTAGAAAATCAGTTGGGTTTCAAAATAAAAAACAACCTATACATAATATAATAAATATGTTAAAAAAAGACCCAGAATGGACGAGTTTTGTACAAAAACTTGAGAATAGAGAAATACGTGAATTTAGAAATGGAGCAGCACATGGAGAATTTATAAGTAAGAATAAAGTTTATACAATAAGAAATTTTATTTTTGAAAAATCAGAATGTGATGGAAAACGATGTTGGTTAGATTTTTTAGCAATAAAGGATAAATAATTGGTAGAAGAAGAAAAATTTATATATGTAGGGAATAACGAAGATTCACTTTCATACAAACAAGAAGACAGCGAAATAATAGATTTACAAAATAAATTTGTTACAGCTGGATTTAATGATTCACATATGCATGTTGTTGAATTTGGGGATTATTTAGAAATAATGCATATGGGTGATTTTACAGGTTCTTTAAAAGAATTAAAAGATGGGATTAGAAAATTTATAAATGAAAAAAGTCTTAAAGAAAATGAATGAGCTAGAGGATGGAATAATGACTATTTTACAGATGAAAATAGATTTCCAACCAGATATGATTTAGATGAAGTGACTACTTTAAAATAGGTCCATTAAAATTAATTGGTGATAGTTCATTAGGTACAAGAACTGCTTATATGATACAAGCATACAACGATGATGACAGCACTTGAAGAATAACAATTTACACTCAAGAACAATTTGACGAAATGGTTGAATATGCTCATAAAAATGGAATGCAATGCGCAGTAACTAGAAAAACTCTAGATGGAAAAGGAGCATTTTTACCAGAACAAGCTTTAAGTGTAGAAGAAGCAATCAAATCTTACACAATAATGGGCGCTTATGGTTCTTTTGAAGAAAAAACAAAAGGAAGTATAGAAGTTGGCAAAGTTTGCGACTTTGTTGTTCTTGGCCAAAACCCATTTGAAGTAGAAAAAGATAAATTAAAAGATATAGAAATATTAGCAACTTACTTAGATGGAAAATGTGTATTTAAAAAATAACAAATTTTATAACAAAATTTTTAGGCATAGGCTTTTTTAGTAGTCTATGCCTTATTTAATTTTTAATAAAACTCATTCTTACTATTTGACAGTGATTACCAATATCAATATAATTAACTTAAAATCAAACTATAAAAGGGGAAGATGATTCTATGCTTGAGAACTGTAATATACCTATATTAAATAAGGAAAAAATAAATCATTATGAAACAGAATATATGATAGATGAATTAAGTGGAGAGGGTAGAATGTACTGCATCGATTTATATGAGGGGGTACAAATAATATACAACAGATTTCATTGCTATGACGCTCCAAAAACAGTAATAGACAATAATAGTACAAAATATATCGAAATAAATCATTGTTTAAGAGGGAAGTTTGAATGTCTATATGATCAAGAGTATTATGCATATCTTATAGAAGGGGATTTATCAATTAGCAGATGGTCGTTAAAAAAGAGTAATGAGCTTTTTACATTTGGATATTATGAAGGATTAGAAGTTTTAATAGATACTGACAAATCACAAAATAATGAGATATTTTCTGAATTTAATATAGATATAAAACTCATATCAAAAAAACTCACTTTAAATAATGACATATATATAATGAGAGTGACCCAACAAATACAGCATATATTTATGGAAATGTATAGTGTTGATGATGATGTGAAAGTGGATTATTTAAAAATAAAAGTGCTAGAATTGTTATTATTTTTATCACATACTGATTTTGAAATGATACAAGATAAAAAAAGATATTATCCTAAAAATCAAATAGAGACTGTTAAATCTATTAAAAATTATCTTTCTAAAAATCTAAATATAAAACCTGATTTTAATAAATTGGCACAAGAATACAATATAAATATCAATACTTTGAGAAAAATATTTAAAGAAATTTACGGTGTTCCAATATACACTTGGTTTAAACAATATAGAATAGAATACAGTATTGGGCTTTTGAAAAAAACGGATATGCCTATTATAGAAATAGCCAATAAAATCGGATATTCAAATCCAAGCAAATACTCAGCAGCCTTTTCTAAATACGTAAATATGACACCGCAACAATATAGAAAATCCGATATCAAAATGGATTAATTATATTGTATTGGAGTAGAATTGCAAGAGGTGAAATAGTACACTATTGTTGAAAATGAAATTCAAGATTATTTAATAAGGGGGTAATCATATGGCAGTACTAAAAAAGTTATTTGCTTATGCAGGAAACCATAAGTATTTAACAATGCTATCACTATTTTTTTCATTTATAAGTGCAATTTTATTATTAATGCCTTTTGTATGCATATGGAAGGTAGTACAAGTTATATTAGACGTATATCCAAATTTCAGTTTGGCTGGTGATGCAGCACAATATGGATGGTATGCATTGATTTTTGCAGTAGCAGGAATTCTTGTATATGTTATGTCACTTCTTTGTTCACACTTATCAGCATTTAGAATAGCATCAAATATAAGAAAAGAAGCGATGCATCATGTTATGAAACTTCCTATGGGATATTTATCAAAAGAGGGAAGCGGTAAAATAAGAAAAATAATCGATGAATCAGCATCATCAACAGAAACATATTTAGCACATCAATTACCAGATATGGTTCAACTTGTAACAACAGTTGTTGCAGCGGTAGTATGCTTATTTATATTTAACTGGAAATTTGGAGTTGCATCTCTAATACCATTGGCTTTAGCATTTTTAAATATGTCTAAAATGATGGGAAAAGATTTAGAAGTATCTATGAAGGAATATATGGATTCTCTTGAGGGCATGAGTAATGAAGCAGTTGAATATATAAGAGGAATACCTATTGTAAAGACATTCCAACAAACTGTTTTCTCATTTGAACGTTTTTACAAATCAATTAAAAATTACGAAAAATTCGCTCTAGGTTATACTGATAAAATGCGTATGCCTATGACTGGATTTACAGCATTTGTAAACAGTATATTTATGTTTTTAATAGGAAGTATGATAATTTTAGTTTTAAATGGATTTAATGTTTCATCTTTAATTCCAGATTTTCTTTTTTATGTAATATTCACACCAATACTTGCTGTTGCAACTAATAAAATTATGTTTGCAAGTGAGGATACAATGTTAGCACAAGATGCATTAGATCGTATAGAAAGTATAACAAAAAGAGAACCTGTTAAATATCCACAAACATCAAAACAAATTAAAAATTATGATATTAAATTCAATAATGTTTCATTTACTTATCCTGATACAGATGTAGAAGTACTTCACGATATAAACTTAAATATTAAAAGTGGTACAACAGTTGCATTTGTAGGTAAAAGCGGCGGAGGTAAATCGACTTTAGTTTCTTTAATACCTAGATTTTATGATGTGACAAAAGGCTCAATCGAAATTGGTGGAGTAGATGTAAAAGATATGACAGAAAAAGATCTTATGGATAAAATATCATTCGTGTTCCAAGATAATAAATTATTAAAGAAAAGCCTGTATGAAAATATAAAAATGGGCTTTGATGTAGATAAAAATGATGTTTTAGATGCACTTCATAAAGCTCAATGTGACGATATTATAGCTAAGTTTAGTACTGGTCTAGACACAAAAATAGGAACAGAGGGTGTTTATTTATCAGGGGGAGAAACTCAAAGAATGACTTTGGCAAGAGCGATAGTTAAAAATGCACCGATTTTATTATTAGACGAAGCAACAGCATATGCAGACAGCGATAATGAATATCTAATGCAAAAGGCGATATTAGAATTATCTAAAAATAAAACTACAATAATGATAGCCCATCGTCTATCTACAATAGTAAATGTCGACTGTATATATGTTGTGGATGATGGAAAAATCGTCGAAAGCGGTACACATAAAGAATTAATAGCAAACAATGGATTATACTCAGAAATGTGGTCACAATATCGTCAATCTGTAGATTGGAAAGTGGGTGAATTTGTATGCTGCTAGAAAAAATACAAAAGAAATTTGCCTTAACTAAATTAGGGGCAGAAAACTTAATTAAAGCGTGTATATCTTGTACAATATCTTATATCATAATCGCAATGTCTATCGGAGTAATTTACTTTTTTACTTGCGATATGCTAAAACTACTGGCAGATAAGTCTTATACATTTTCAGTAATAGTTTATATTGTAGAGTTTGTAGTAGTATTTGCACTTATTTATATAGCTCACTATATCCAATATAATATGACATTTTTAAACACATATACAGAAAGTGCAAGACTTAGAATAAATGTAGCTGAAAAGCTTAGAAAATTCCCTATGTCATTTTTTTCAAAAAGAGATTTATCAGATTTAACCACAACAATTTTATCAGATGTAACTTATATGGAACAGGCATTGTCACATTTTATTCCTGAATTTGTTGGATCTATAGTATCAACAGTTTTACTTTCAATAGGAATGTTTGTATTTGATTTTAAAATGGCACTAGCAGCAGTTTGGTGTGTTCCAGTTGCAATAATTTTAATATTATTGGCAAAGAAAAAATTGAGCTCTGTAGGTCATAGAGATAGACAAATACAATTAATTAGAACAGAAAAGATTCAAGAGGGATTAGAAACAGTAAGAGATTTAAAAGCTAGTAATTGTACAGAACAATATTTAAAAGAAGTAGATGAAGCTATTGATAATTGTGAAAAAAGTCAAATAAAGGCTGAGTTTACAAATGCATTATTTGTATCAAGTTCACAACTTATACTTAAATTAGGTATTGCGACTGTTGTTATTTTTGGAGTTAAGTATTTAATGACAGGACAGATAACATTAGAAGTATTTATGTTATTTTTAATAGTTGCATCTAGATTATACGACCCGCTAAATGCTACACTACAAAATTTAGCTGCAATTATAAGTTGCGAATCGAGAGTAGATAGACTAAATAATATCAACAATTATAAACTTCAAACAGGAGGAGATACTTTTGAACCTACTAATTACGATATTGAATTTGAAGATGTAAGTTTCTCATATCAACCAGGCAAACCAGTATTAGACGAGGTTAGCTTTACAGCTAAACAAAATGAAATAACAGCATTAATCGGAAATAGTGGTGGAGGAAAGACAACTTGTGCATCTTTAATAGCTAGATTTTATGATTTAGACAAAGGAAGAATAAAAATCGGTGGAGTCGATATTTCAACTGTGGATCCTGAAGTTCTTTTATCTAAATTCTCAATAGTTTTCCAAGATGTTGTATTATTTAACAATACCATTCTTGAAAATATAAGAATAGGTAAAAAAGATGCGACTGATGAAGAAGTTAAAAGAGCGGCAGAATTAGCATTTTGCGATGAATTTGTAAAAAACTTACCAGGTGGATACAATACAGTAATCGGTGAAAATGGTTCAAAATTATCTGGAGGACAAAGACAAAGAATTTCAATCGCAAGGGCAATATTAAAAGATGCTCCGATAATACTTTTAGACGAAGCGAGTGCATCTTTGGATGTTGAAAGTGAAACTTATGTACAAAAGGCTTTATCAAAATTAATCCAAAACAAAACTGTAATAATGATTGCACACAGAATGAGAACTGTTGCAAATGCATCACATCTAGTTGTTTTGGAAAATGGTAGAGTGTCAGAAGAAGGTACATCAGAAGAATTGATTAAAAATGACGGACTTTATAAACATATGGTGGATTTACAAAGTATGAGTTATGCTTGGAAAATATAAATAAGTTAATTGCTTTAGTAGAATTTTGTATAGTATTGTAGATTTTTGGAAAACTGTCAGTTAGAATTAAAATAAAATTGATTTTATACTGAAGGGGTGAATGTATGAAAGATTTAAGAGATACTTGCAAAATTGCACTAGTTCAAGCAGCACCAGTTATGTTTGATAAAAAAGCAGGGGTTGAAAAAACAGTAAAGTTAATAAAAGAGGCAGCAGAGAAGAAAGTTGATTTAATAGTATTTCCAGAATTATTTATTCCCGGATATCCATATGGTATGACTTATGGATTTACTGTTGGAAGTAGAAATGAAGATGGACGTAAAGATTGGAAGGTTTACTACGATAATTCTATAGTAGTTCCAGGGGAAGAAACAGATATCTTAGGAAAAGCAGCAAAAGAGGCACATGCTTATGTTAGTTTAGGCTTTTCTGAACGAGATATAAATACGGGAACTCTTTATAATTCAAATATATTCTTCTCACCAGAGGGAGAAATAGTTGGAGTTCATAGAAAGCTTAAACCAACTGGAGCAGAGAGGGTAGTTTGGGGAGATGCAAATAAAGGATATTTCCCTATTGTAGATACACCTTGGGGTAATATGGGAAGTTTGATATGTTGGGAAAGTTATATGCCACTTGCTAGAGTTGCACTTTATGAAAAAGGAGTTAGTATTTATATTTCGCCAAATACTAATGACAATAAAGAATGGCAAGCTACTATACAACACATAGCATTAGAAGGTCATTGTTATTTTATAAATGCTGATATGTATTTCACAAAAGATATGTATCCAAAAGATTTACATTGTGGAGATGAAATTGAAAAATTACCTGATATAGTTTGTCGTGGAGGGAGCTGTATTGTAGATCCATATGGTCATTATGTTACAGAACCTGTTTGGGACAAAGAAGAAATCATTTATGCAGATTTGGATATGCAAAAAGTTCCGATGAGCCGTATGGAATTAGACCCTTGTGGACATTATGCTAGAGCTGATGTATTACAACTTAAAATTAATGAAGATGTCGACAAAAACTTTATTAAAGAATAAGCATCCTATTAGTCACATAAAATATTATAGAACTATATTTGTATTAAAAAATTTAAAAAATTAACGTAAATGTAACCTATTTTGATTTTTATTTATTTACAATTAAAGTAAGATAAATCTTTAATCCAAAGATTCTTGTCTTTAGTTCACAAAATAATAAGAAAATTGGGGTGTTATTATGATTAGAGTCGTAAATCCTACTAAAAGCACAGTTTGTAATGACAATATTAGAGAATTTAAACAAACTAGATCTAATAAAACAGCAGGGGCAGAAAAAATTTATGAAAGGGAAGGATATATCATATTAAGAATGAAGAGAGGCTATATAGTATATAATACGAAGAAAAACTTTGAAAATGGCCATACTCATATTCAAAGTTTTGAAATAGCCAAGACAATAATTGATAATAACATTAGAAAGAAGAGACCTAAGACGAATAGTATTTATCTTATAGAAAGTCATATAAGGGTTACAAATGACAGTAAATATAAAAAGATGTTAGAAGAATTATTGGCATCTAAAGAAGATAAGACAAAGGACAATAAATATCGAAATAAAAATATTTGCAGTTCCTTTTAACTAGAAAAAAAGGTAGGTTTTTATAAGCCTGCCTTTTAAAATATATATCAATTTATATTAAATTATAAGTTGTATTTAGATGATTTAAATTACATAAAATCATCAGATAATGATAAATATAATATAGTATAGATATAAGATATATAAAGAAAATTTGTATATCTTATTTTAGTGCGTACATATTAAATCTAATTGTTAAGGTTAAATACAGAAAACTATGTTACGATAAAATTAACAATAAGAAGGTAAGTCACATAATTTCTTTAAATAAATTATTAAAGTTGATAATTATCAGCAGATTTAATAATAAAATAGGAGTTAAGTAAATGATGATAAAACAAAAACTTATAAAACCAGTTGTAAAGGCATTGGTAAACAATGATGTTATGGACATAATCGAAGATAATATGATGCCTTTAAAAAAATTAATGGCGTACTACAACTGTGCTATTATGCAAGTTGAAACAAAGTTTAATGTATTAAATGAAGAATTTTCGCTTGAATACGATAGAAATCCCATTGAGAGTATAAAAACAAGATTAAAATCACTAGACAGTATAGTAAAAAAATTAACTAAAAGAAACCTACCTATTACAACTGAATCAATAAAAGAAAATTTAAATGATGTTGCAGGCGTTAGAGTTATATGTTCTTTTACAGAGGATATATATCTATTGGCAGACTGTCTTTTACAACAAGATGATGTAAAATTAATACAAGTAAAAGACTACATAAAAAATCCAAAACCAAATGGATATAGAAGTTTACATTTAATAATAGAAGTCCCTATTTTTTTAAAGGATGAAAAGAAAAATATAAGAGTGGAGGTACAGCTTAGAACTATAGCTATGGACTTTTGGGCTAGCTTAGATCATAAATTAAGCTATAAAAAAGATATCCCAGAGGATGAGGCGAGTATTCTTAAAAGAGAGCTTTTAGAATGTGCACAGGCTAGTTCTGACTTAGACCAACGCATGGAGGATATAAAAAATAGAATTGTAGACAAATGAAGTTTAAGTTATTAAAAATTTATAATAAAGGCGAGCTGTGCTCGTCTTTTATAGTTAAAAAAATAGCAATAAAATTTAGGAATAGGAGAATTTTTGTTATATACAACATATTATAGTATAAACTAAGTAAATCAATATATAGATTAAGTCTCTTTAAAATTAAAAATATTCTCCTATTATGTTTAATATATAGTACATAAAATTATGTTAAAGTAATTAATAAGATAAAAATTAATATTTTAAAATATTTTTATAAATACAAATGAGGAAAAGTCTAGTTTGTAGATTTTTAAATTAAAGATTTTATAATAGGAGTTATGTGTAATATGTTAAAAGGGAAATTAGTTGATCCGGTTATTAAAGCGTTAGTAAATAATAATGCTATTGATAGATTTGAAGATAATATGATGCCCTTCAAAAGATTGATGGCTTATTATAAATGCGCTATTATGGAAGTTGAAACTAAATTTAAAGTATTAAATCAAGAGTTTTCACTTGAATACGATAGAAATCCGATTGAAACAATAAAGACAAGATTAAAATCAACAGATAGTATTGTAAAAAAATTAGCTAAAAGGGATTTACCGCTTACTGTTGAATCAATAGAAAAAAATTTAAACGACATAGCAGGAGTAAGAGTAATATGCTCTTTTCCAGAAGATATCTATGTATTGGCTGATTGTTTATTGCAACAAGATGATATAAAACTAATTCAAGTAAAAGATTACATAAAGAATCCAAAGCCAAACGGTTATAGAAGTCTTCACCTTATTGTTGAGATACCGATATTTTTAAAGGATACAAAGAAAAATATGAGGGTAGAAGTACAACTTAGAACTATAGCTATGGATTTTTGGGCTAGTTTAGATCACAAACTTAGTTATAAAAAAGATATTCCAGAAGAGGAAGAAGAATTATTAAGACAAGAACTTTTAGAATGTGCGCAAATCAGTGCGGATTTAGATAAGCGCATGGAAAAAATAAAAAACAGGATTGTAAATAATAAGATTTAGATATTATTTAGAATGTAATAAAACTGTAAATATATTATATATATTAAAGTAGTATAATATATACCAAATAGTGGTATTTAAATTATTGTAAAACATATAAAGGGAGAGCGAATATTTATGAATAAATCAACTTATATTACAGCTGAAAATCCAATGTCTGCAACATTTAGATATCTAGCTATATCAATAATGTTTATGTTTGTTGGTTTTCTATTTGGCAAATTATTTGTTCCAGCATCATTAGTATATGCTGCAAATATATTTGTCGTTATATTAATTGTAGGGCTTTTAATTTTCTCACTTATGTCTAGAAAAAATGTAATTCCTACAAGTTTCTCAATGAATTTTGTATATTTATTTACATTTGTAGATGGTATATTAATGTACCCAATATTAACTTATTATTTATATGATTTGGGAACAAGTTTGTTTATTAATATAGTTTTAAGTACTTGTGTAATATTTGCAGTATTTGCATTTATATCACATAAAAAACCTGCAGGATATTTTATAGGTTTAGGAAATATATTGCTTACAAGTTTAATGGTACTTTTAGCTATGACAATAGTAAACATATTCTTTAATGCACCTGTTTTTAATATATTAGTTAGTGCATTTGGAATAATACTTTTCTCAGCATATATTTTATATGATGTTAGTACATTAAAACATTATATTGAATCTGGTCGTATAACTTGTAAAAATGATTTATCAATACACGTACTTAACTTGTATTTAGATTTTGTAAATATATTACTAGATTTACTTAGAATAGTATCTGATTTAAAAGATTAATTGTGAAAAAATATATTATTAATAGAGATTAAATAAAAGACGGGCATCGCCCGTCTTTTTGTTTGCCTTGATAACTTTAAATTTGTTTAAGATTTATTCCATTATATCTACATCTTCGCCTTTTAAAATCTTATTTATATTTCTAACTGCACACATTTTACCACACATTGTACAAGTGTCTTCATTTTCTGGTTTTGATTCAGCTCTGTATCGTCTTGCTTTTTCGCTGTCAATCGCTAAGTCAAACATTTTTTCCCAATCTAATTCACGTCTAGCCTCGCTCATTTTATTATCCCAATCTATTGCGCCAGGAATTCCCTTGGCAATATCAGCAGCGTGGGCTGCGATTTTAGATGCTATTATACCTTCTTTTACATCTTCTAGATTAGGAAGTCGAAGGTGTTCAGCTGGAGTGACATAGCATAAGAAAGAAGCTCCATATGTTGCAGCGATTGCTCCACCTATTGCAGAAGTTATATGATCGTATCCAGGAGCGACATCTGTAACAAGAGGACCTAATACATAAAAAGGGGCACCGTTACATATAGTTTCTTGGATTTCCATATTTGCTTTTATTTGATTAAGTGGCATATGGCCAGGACCTTCTATCATAACTTGAACATCTTTTGCCCAAGCTCTATTAGTAAGTTCACCTAATGTTACTAATTCTTCTATTTGAGATATATCTCCAGCATCGTGGACACTTCCTGGTCTGCATGCATCTCCTAGACTTATTGTTACATCATATTGTCTGCAAATATCTAAAACTTCATCATAAAATTCAAAAAATGGGTTTTCGTTTCCTGTCAACTCCATCCAAGCAAATATTATAGACCCACCTCTAGATACTATATTTGTAAGGCGTTTTGATTGTTTAAAACGCTCTGCTGTATGTTTATTTACACCACAATGAATAGTCATAAAATCGACACCATCTTGGGCGTGCATTCTGACTACATCAATCCATTCTTTCGCAGTTATAGTTCTAAGTGGTTTGTTATAATAGACAACAGCATCGTATATTGGTACTGTACCGATTATTGCAGGGCATTCTTTTATTAATTTTCTTCTGAATTTTTGAGTGTCTCCATAAGAGCTAAGGTCCATTATTGATTCGGCTCCCATATTTACAGCGCTCATAACTTTTTGCATTTCTAAATCCATATCGAGACAGTCTCTAGATGTTCCAAGGTTTACATTTATTTTAGTTTTTAATTTTTTGCCAATACCATAAGGTTTTAAGCATCTATGGTTTTTATTCGCAGGAATACAAACCCTACCTTGAGCCACTAAATTTACTAATTCGTCTATATTTATATTTTCGTATTCACTTACTTGTTTCATTTCATTTGTTATAATGCCTTTTCTTGCGGCATCCATTTGAGTTGTGTAATTCATATTTTTCTCCTTAAATTTAGATTTAAAATATAATTACTTGCAAGTATTTTTAACTAGTTAAATTTAAACAATATTGAAAATATATATACATGGAGATTTTATTGGAAAGGAATTTAGATTAAAACTATTGTAGAAATTTTGTACAATAAAATATACATTTTAAATAATTTTCAAATAGATAGATTTATTTTATATAAATACATTTAGATGTGTTTTGAAAATTATTAAAATTTATCATACAAAATAAAAAATCGTACAAATAATGTACGATGAAGATTCAAATTAATGTATATAAATACAATAATATAAACTCCCTTCTCGGCATTATCCGGCAGGTTCGGAGGGTTTAGAAAAAATTCAATCTCAGCAAAAGCTCCCCTGTATATATTTTAATTACAATTTTATGGTAACACATGGAAAAATATTTTTCAATATAAAAAATTATAAATCTAAGTAGTAGATTATTATATTTTTATGTAGTTGTGGATAGAATTAAAAAAGTTTCACTTTGAGAAACTTTTTCTACAAAAGTAGCTTTTAACTCCATTGTTTGGTATTAATTTAAAACATATAATTTAAATATAAAGAGGTGAAATATATGAATAAAATTAACATAGGAAAAAACATAACGAAATTTAGACGAAGTAAAGGAATTAAGCAAGATGAACTTGCAAGTTATATAGGAGTATCAAAATCATCAGTTTCAAAATGGGAAAATAATATAACATACCCTGATATAGTATTACTTCCTCAACTTGCGACATTATTTAATATATCTTTAGATGAACTTATTGGATATGAGCCACAGCTTACAAAACAAGATATACAAAAGATTTATTATGAATTAGCACAAGAATTTGCTCAGAAAGATCCAAATGATGTTTTGGAAAAATGTGAGGAGTATATAAAAAAATATTATTCTTGTTTTGAATTTTTAAAACAAATGGTTGTAATTTATTTAAACCATTATATGTTATTTAATAACAAAGAAAAAGTTTTAAATAGAGCACGAGAATTATGTATAAGAATAAGAGAAGAAAGTGAAAATCCTCAATTAATAAAAGATGCAATAAATTTAGAATTGCTTTCATTGATTATGGATAATAAACCAACAGAAGTTTTAGAAATATTAGGTGAAGATGTAAAAACTTTTAGTCAAGATGCCGAGCTTATTAGCATGAGCTTTAAATTATTAGGAAATATGAATAAAGCAAGTGAAATTACTCAAATTTGTATATATCAAAACCTTATAAGTTTAGTTGGTAATCTATCTCAACAAATTGTATTAAATATAGATAAGTTAGATATTATTGAAGAATGTTTTAAAAGAGCAGTTGGAATATGTGAATTGTTCAATTTAGATGAACTACATCCAAATACAACAGCAAATTTATATCTTGCAACTGCACAAGGATATGCAATTAACAAACAAAATGAAAAAGCTTTGGAGTTAATACAAAAGTACACAGATGTATGTATAAAAAATATATATGATTTTAAATTAAAAGGCGACGAATTTTTTGACAAAATCGAAAATTGGCTAAAGGAATTAGATTTAGGAGTAAATGCACCAAGAAGCCAGCAATTAATAAAACAAAGTGTTATAAGTAGTGTAAAAGACAATCCAGTATTTGTCGATTTAAAAGATGAGTATAAATTTAAATCATGTGTACTTGCATTAGAAAATAGTTAGTAAAGTTTTAAATAAAATTATGTTAAGTAAAAGTATTATTAAAAATATATAAAGTATTTTTAGTAATACTCGAATTGGTTTTGTTAACTAGATATGAAAAAAATGATCCTCGACATGATTAATAACCGATAGGTTCAATTTTAGATTTCACATATTAAAAAATGGCATGACAAATAAGCCTAATAAAATTATATTTTTTTTAGACTTAAAGTTCAATTAATATTTAACAAACCAATTAATTTTATCTCGATGAGAGTAATTAATACCACAAACTTCAGCTGGTGTTAAATTACTCAAAGATGAATGAGATTTGATAAAGTTGTAATAAAAAATAAAATTACTGATTAAACTGTT
>NZ_JAHLOQ010000046.1 GCF_018917435.1 Intestinibacter bartlettii | reverse complement strand
TAAAAAAATTACTATTTTAGTAGTTTTATTTTTGCTGCGCAAATTTAAAATTATTAAAAGTTCATTGATGCTTATTCTTATAAATTTGTAAAACTATAAATTAATTCTGCAAGACTCTACATATAAAAACTGAAATTATATTTTAGGGAAAGTACCACAGCACCGAACCATGGTACTTTCTATAATAATTTAGTTTATATAAATTTTAATCGAGTGCCTTCTATTTACATCATGTTTCCAATGTAATTAACTAATGTTTAAGGATACGTTATTTCTTCAAAAGATATCTATAACATACTTTATACTGATTCATACTCTATGCTTTTTTAATTTTTATAGCACATACTTTATATTCTGGTGCTTTTGCGAATTTATCAAGTGCTGCATTTGTTAACCAGTTAGCATTTCCATCAGGGAAGTGGAATGGCATCCAAGTTTCGCCTGGAGATACTTTTGTTCCAACAACAGCAGTAGTTTCTATTTCACCACGTCTTGATGCAACTTTTACTTTGTCACCATCTTTAATTCCTAGAGCATCAGCATCTTTTATATTCATTTCTATAAATGATTTGCCTGCGATTTCCATTAATTCTGGAGTTCTACCAGTCATTGCTCTAGTAGTATAGTGATATAATATACGACCAGTCATAAGGATATATGGGTACTCTTCATCTGGTAATTCTGCAGATGGAACGTATTTAGCTGGATAGAAATATCCTAATCCTCTAGCAAATTTACCTACATGTAGTATAGGTGTTCCTGGATGATCTTTACTTGGACATGGCCATTGTAAGCTTCCAACTTCATCAAGTCTCTTATGGCTTATACCTGCGAAACTTGGAGTTAATGAAGCAACTTCATCCATTATTTCTGCAGAAGTTAAATGAGGTTGAGGATATCCCATTCTATTTAATAAATCAATGAATATATCAGTATCTAATCTCATTTCACCTTCTAATTCTACAGCTTTACGTACTCTTTGAACACGTCTTTCTGTATTAGAGAATGTACCTTCTTTTTCAGCGTAACTTACGCCTGGTAATATAACATCAGCATATTGAGCTGTTTCAGTCATAAACAATTCGTTCATTACTAAGAAATCTAAACTTTCTAACGCTTTAATAATATGATTTGTATCTGCGTCAGTTACGACTGGATCTTCACCAAAGATATATAGACCTTTTATATCACCCTTGATAGCAGCTGGGAATACTTCAGTTGCTTTTATACCTGGTTTTGGATTTAATTTAACTCCCCAAGCATTTTCAAATTTAGCTAATACTTCCGGATTATCAACTTTTTGATATCCAGGGAAATCAGTAGGCATAGCACCCATATCACAAGCACCTTGAACGTTGTTTTGTCCACGTATTGGGTTAACACCACAACCTTCTCTACCTAATTTTCCAACTAGCATTGCCATATTTGACATTGACATAACACCTTCTGTACCAGTTGAGTGTTCTGTAACACCTAAGCAATACATAATTGGTGCTTTATCAGCTTTAGCATACATTATTGCTGCTTTTCTTAAATCATCAGGATCTATATTGCATATTTCAGCTACTCTCTCTGGAGTATAATCCTTAACTATTTCTTTTAGTTCTTCGTAACCTTCAGTACGAGAATTTATAAAATCTAAATCTTGAAGTCCTTCTTCTATAATTACATGCATTATACCATTAGCAAATGCAACGTTTGTTCCAGGTTTTAATTTTATATGCACATCTGCTTTTTTAGCTAAATCAATATCACGAGGGTCAACTACTATAAGTTTGCATCCTCTTTGTACAGCTTGACGTATTTGCATACCTATTACTGGATGCGCTTCTTCTGGATTGGATCCAACTAGCATAATTAAATCTGATTCTCCTGTTGTATCTGCTATTGTGTTAGTCATGGCTCCTGAGCCTAGTGTCATCGCAAGACCTGCGACAGATGGAGAATGTCAGACACGAGCACAGTTGTCTACGTTGTTGTTACCAAATCCACAACGAACTAGTTTTTGCATCATATATATATCTTCGTTTGTTGAACGAGAGCATGCAAAACCAGCTAACGCATCTGTTCCATAATTTTTCTTTATATCTAAGAATTTTGTTGCTACTAAGTCTAATGCTTCATCCCAAGTAGCTCTTTCAAATTCTCCTGTTTCTTTATTTTTTATTAAAGGATATTTTATTCTATCCCCTGAGTGAACGAAATCAAAACTTCCTGAACGACCTTTAACACATAATAAACCTTTATTTGATGGGCCATCTGCAGCCTCGACATCTACTATTTTATTATCTTTAACTAATAGATAATATTGACATCCTGTTGCACAGTGTGGACAAGTTGTTAATACCTTTTTATCTATTTGGTATTTACGATAATTTTTTCTTCTCTTCATTGTAAGAGCGCCTGTTGGACAAGCTTGAACACAGTTACCACATGATTCACAGTTAGTATCTGCCCAATCTATATGGAATGGAGTTCCGATTGCTGAATCAAATCCTCTTTCCATAGTATCTATTGCCCCACGTCCTACTATTTTATGACAAGTGTTTACACATCTATGACATAAAATACAAAGATTTGGATTATATGTGAAGAATTTATTAGAGTCGTCTATTGGTAATTCAGTTTGTTCACCACTATAAGTAGTTCTTTCGATTCCGTATTCAAAACATAATTCTTGAAGTTTACAATCCCCATTTGATGGGCAAGAGAAACAATCAGTTTTATGATTTGAAAGTAACATATCAAGAATATTTCTTCTTGCATCTCTTACTTTTTCACTGTTTGTAGTTACAACAAGTCCTTCAGCAACTTGTGCAGTACAAGCAGTTTCCATTTTTGTTCTACCCCTGCTTTCTATTTCTACCATACACATTCTACAAGAACCATCTGGTAATAAATCTTTTATATAGCAAAGCGTAGGTATTTTAATTCCAACGCTTTCAGCTGCATGTAATATACTAGTACCTTTTTCAGCTTCAACCTGGATTCCATCTATAGTTAATTTAACCATACTATTTCCTCCTCAAATTTTTACTTATTTGTCAATTCTTTAATTGTTTAAATTTTTAATTCTATTAATCATCATATTATTAGTTTTTAATTTTATTTAATTTTCGTTTTATCATATTATTTTTCAATTATTTTTATTTAATTTTTTCTATGCAATTTTATAATTTTTATATCTATTCTGCATATATAGCATCAAATTTACAACCTTCCATACAAGCACCACATTTAATACATTTAGTAGTATCAATAACATGAGGTTGTTTCTTTTCACCAGTAATTGCACCAACTGGACAATTTCTTGCACATTTAGTACAACCTTTACATTTATCTGGGTCAATTTTGAAAGTTTTTAATGCAGAACATACATGAGCTCTACATTTACCATCAACTATATGTTCTTCATATTCGTGTCTGAATAATTCTAATGTACTTATAACTGGAAGTGGAGCACTCTTACCAAGACCACATAAAGACATAGTTCTTACTGTTTTTGCAGTTTCTTCTAATTTATCTAAATCTTCTAAAGTACCTTTTCCTTCAGTTATTTTATCTAACATTTCAAGCATTCTCTTAGTACCTATACGGCATGGAGTACATTTACCACAAGATTCTCTTTGAGTGAAACTCATGAAGAAACGAGCAACGTCAACCATACAGCTGTTTTCATCCATTACAACAAGTCCACCAGAACCCATTATGGCATTAAGTTTTTTAACTGAGTCAAAATCTAATGGTAAGTCTAAGTGTTTTTCAACTAAACATCCACCAGATGGACCACCTATTTGAACAGCTTTGAATGGAACATCATCTTTAACGCCGCCACCTATGTCATAAACAATTTCTCTTAAAGTAGTTCCCATTGGAACTTCTATTAATCCTGTATTATTAACACTTCCTGTTAATGCAAACGCTTTCGTACCAGGACTACCTTCTGTACCAAATCCTCTGTACCAGTCAGAACCATTTGCTATTATCATTGGAACATTTGCATATGTTTCAACGTTATTTAATACTGTAGGTTTTCCAAATAAACCTTTTTCAGCAGAACGAGGTGGTTTAACCCTTGGCATACCACGATTACCTTCTATAGAAGCAGTTAACGCACTACCTTCACCACAAACGAAAGCACCAGCACCTCTATTTATATGTAATCTGAAGTTAAATCCACTACCTAAGATATTATCTCCAAGTAATCCACGATCTTCAGCTTGTGCTATAGCTATTTTTAAACGTTCAACAGCTAATGGATATTCAGCACGAACATAGATATATCCGTTTTGAGCACCTACTAAGTAAGCCCCTATAATCATACCTTCTATCATCTTATGAGGGTCACCTTCCATGATACTTCTGTCCATGAATGCCCCTGGGTCACCTTCGTCACCATTACATACTACATATCTTTCAGTAACTGGTTGTTTTGCAACTTCTGCCCATTTTTTACCTGTTGGGAAACCAGCACCTCCACGACCTCTAAGTCCAGATTTTAATATTTCATCTAATCCTTCTTCTTTAGTCATATCAAATAAAACTTTTTCTAAACCTTCATATCCACCAACTGCTATATATTCTTCTATATGTTCTGCGTCTATATGACCACAGTTTTTAAGAACTATACGAGTTTGTTTTTCATAGAAAGGTATAGATTCTTGGCTTACATAAGATTGACCATTTTGTTTATATACTAATCTATCTATTACATTTCTATTTTTAATAGTTTCATTATAAATTTCTTCACAATCTTCAAGTTGAACTTTTACGTAAAGAATATTTAAAGGTTCTATTCTCATTAATGGTCCCATTTCACAGAAACCATGACATCCACTTTTCTTAACTTCTGGATGTGGAACATGACCTTCAAATTTTACTTCTACATTTTCATTGTCCCCAACTAATTCTTTCATTTTTTCGTATATAAGTTGTGATCCACCTGATATACAACCAGTACCTGCACAAATTAATATACGTATAGGAGTTGCGTCAATTTTCGCTTTTGCTTCTTTACGAATAGCCTGTAATTGTTCTCTAGTTTCTATTCTCATTATTCGCACTCTCCTTCCTTAAGTTCATCTATTATTTCCACAGCTTTATCTGGAGTCATTTTTGGATGTACTTTATCATTTATAGTCATAACTGGAGCAAGACCACAAGCACCTAAACATGATACTATTTCTATAGTAAACATCATGTCATCAGTAGTTTGTTTTCCTTTACCTAAACCTAAATGTTTTTCCAATGCTTCTCTTACTGGAACTGATTTACGTACGTGACATGCTGTACCATCACATACTTTAATAACGTATTTTCCTTTTGGATCAAAAGAAAAGTTTTCATAAAAAGTTGCAACACTATATGCCTTTGCTAGTGGTATGCCTAATTTGTCTGCAATATAAGAAAGTAATTCTCCTGGCAAATAACGATACTCAGCTTGCACATCTTGCATAACTGGAATTAGAGAACTGGCTTTAGCACCATGAAGTTCAATAATCTCATCTGTCTTTTCATAATAAGACTGCTCTAGCATATTTTTCCCCTCCCTATTTGTTAGAATATAAAATGTCACTATCTAGAAATGTCAATTTATGCACTTATATGATTAATCTTTATCTTCGATAAATAATATTTGTACATACTCCTGTTTATATCTTAGTTTAAAAATCTAACTCTTTTCCATAACAAAAAAGAACTTTATATAAAAAAAGTTTTTTATATAAAGTTCTTTTTTGTTTTGTTGTTTATTTTAATTATTCATTTTAATTACGATTGTTTTCGACTTTTTTTTGCACAATAATACAATTTTCTTTATTTTAAAGAAATTTTTTAGGTTAACCATATTATTTTTATAGGTTTACATATTTATGTATATTGTTCAAAATATTATGTATTTATTATTATAAAATCAAAACTTTGGCATAATATATAAATAATTAATATTATCCAGTCTTTTGACATTTTTATGTCAATATATGTCGTCGTATTTTTATCAATTATATAATCTAAATACAATATATTTATATATTACACACTTTTCAACATAATTTATGTTGATATAACAACATAAATTATATTTTTTAAATTATTAAAATATAGATTTTGGAGTATGTATAACTATCTATATTTTTTATTAAAATTTTTTATATAAACAAAAGAAAGCTGTACTTCCTATTTAAAAATTAGAAAATACAGCTTTATGTACAAATATTAAATCTTAAACCCCTTAAAATGGCGCAACACACCAATTTAGAAGTTATAAAATTTTTACATCTTCTACAATAAATATATCTGTAATCACCTTTTCAAATACGGAAGGCTAGTCAGTTTCCCTTCTAACCCAGAAGTGTCATTAACACTTGGCTCAATATCATAGATTTAATCCTTAGATATTTTCGCTCGGAGAAATATATACTATTCAATTTTAAAGATTATAATTAATTGTAGCATATTTTTATTCTTATATCACTATCTTTTTGCGTTTTTTAACAAAATATTCCTATAGATATAATTTCATTTCTTACATTATATATGTTTATTTTTATAATTAATAAATTTATTTAATGGATATCTTGAAATATTTTTCTATGGATCTCTTGCACGTAATTTAACAATATAAATCTTATTTTATTTATATCCATTTTTTAATTGTAATATATTTTGGAAAATAACTATTATAAATACTCTTTTTCATTCGTTATAAAAATATTATTTTTTATTACCATTTTATCCGTTAATTATTTATCTTTTTTATATTTATATATTAATTTATTTTTAATTTACTTTTTAATTTTTTAATTAATATTCTAATTAACTATTATTTTTAAAGTATATCTTTTTTATTAAAATATTTTTTAATAAAAATCTATCAATTCATTGTAATTACTTCATTTGCAATATTTTTAACAAATACAGAATATTGTATTCAATATATCCAAAAATACTTTTATATTTATAAAAAAAAGCGCAATTTTTTTAACAAAATTATCCATTTTTATACTATAATTATTATAGATTATAAATACTGTCCAGATTTAGTTATATATTTATATCTTATTTTCATTTTCTTTTCAGAAAATTCCTTATATTCTGTTCTGATATAAATTTAAAATTGATCGGATTGTTTTTATAAAAATTATTAAAAATTATTTTTTTGATTTTATCATTTTTTAGTGCATAGGAAATTATATTAATTTATATAATGTATAAGTGTAATTTCCATAGATGTATTTTTAGCGCTCCATGAAATAATCAGCGCTACTTTTTAAGGAAGTCTATTTTATTAAATTTTTAATAAGATTTTCTTATTTTTTATCGTTAGTTAATTATTCTAATTTACGAAGTAATTTAAAACGAAAAGGGGGATTTGTATGTGCGATTTTGTTTCACAAAACCAAAAATTATTTGATGAATTAGATAACCTTATTGATTCATTAGAAGTAGCTGATGAAAGTGCTTTAATATTTGTACTTAAAGAAGCTCAAGGAATCTTCGGTTATCTTCCAAAAGAAGTTCAACTTCATATAGCTGGTAAATTAGGAGTTGCTCCTTCTAAAGTATATGGTGTTGTTAGTTTCTATTCTTACTTCTCTACTAATCCAATTGGAGAATATAAAATTAGTGTCTGTCTAGGTACAGTTTGCTTTGTTAAAGGCTCAGACAAAGTAATGGCTGAATTCGAAAAACAATTAGGAATCAAGGCTGGAGAAACTACTGAAGATCTTAAATTTACACTTGAAGGTTTAAGATGTGTTGGTGCTTGTGGACTTGCACCTGTTGTAGTTGTAAACGGAAAAGTTTATGGTCAATCAACTCCAGAGGATGTTTCAAAAATATTAGACAACTATAGAAATTTAGAATTAAGCTGTTAGGGGGGAAATATTGATGAAAAAATTAAATTCAATAGCTGAGTTAAAAGCTGCTGTTAAAGAATTCAAACCTGTTCTTGATTTAAGAGAAAATCATACAGATGCTATACCTGATAAAAGAGATATATTAGTCTGTGGAGGTACTGGATGTACATCTTCAGACAGTTTACAAATAATAGAAAATTTAAAAGCAGAAATTGAAAAAGCTGGTTTATCAGACCATGCTATGGTTCATTTAACAGGATGTTTTGGATTCTGTGCAATGGGTCCAATAGTTAAAGTTTATCCTGATAACGTATTCTACGTTCATGTTAAACCAGAAGATGCTGCTGAAATAGTTCAAAGTCATATCGCAAATAACCAAGTTGTAGAAAGATTATTATTCGAAGAACCTGCTCTAGATCATCAAAAAGTTCAAAAACATGAAGATATGGCATTCTACAAAAAACAATTACGTATCGCATTAAGAAACTGTGGTCATATAAATCCTGAAGATATAACTGAATATATCGCAAATGATGGATACTTAGCACTTGCTAAATGTCTAGAAGAAATGACTCCTCAAGAAGTTATTGAAGAAATGAAAAAATCAGGACTTAGAGGTCGTGGTGGAGCTGGTTTCCCAACTGGTGTTAAATGGGAATCTGCTTCTAAAAACCCTGCTGTAAATGGTAAAAAATTTATCGTCTGTAATGCAGATGAAGGTGACCCAGGTGCATTCATGGATAGATCACTTCTAGAAGGTGACCCAAATAGTGTTCTTGAAGCTATGGCAATAGCTGGTTATGCTGTTGGTGCTTCTCAAGGATATATTTACATAAGAGCTGAATATCCTCTTGCAATAGATAGATTAAAAATAGCTATAGCACAAGCTGAAGAAGCTGGTGTTTTAGGTGAAAATATATTAGGAACTGGATTTAACTTCAAAATAGAATTAAAATATGGTGCTGGTGCATTCGTTTGTGGTGAAGGTACTGCATTAATCAACTCTATCGAAGGTAAACGTGGTGAACCAAGAATGAAGACTTTCTCTTCTTCTAAACATGGTTTATGGCAAGCTCCTACTTCAGTTAATAACGTTGAAACATTTGGTAATGTTCCAGCAATAATAAACAAAGGTGCTGACTGGTTCGCATCTTATGGTACTGAAGATTCTAAAGGTACTAAAGTTTTCGCATTAGGTGGAAAAGTTAATAACGTTGGTTTAGTTGAAGTACCTATGGGAACTACTTTAAGAGAAATAGTTTATGAAATAGGTGGAGGTATCCCTAACGGAAAAGAATTCAAAGCTGTTCAAACTGGTGGTCCATCTGGTGGATGTATATCAGCTAGAGACTTAGATACTCCTATAGATTTCAAATCTTTAGCTTCTATAGGATCTATGATGGGTTCTGGTGGTATGCTTGTTCTTGATGAAACTGACTGTATGGTTGATATATCTAAATTCTTCCTTGAATTCACAGTTGATGAATCTTGTGGTAAATGTACTCCATGTCGTATAGGTAACAAGAGATTACTTGAAATGTTAACTAAGATATGTGATGGTAAAGGTACAGAAGAAGACTTAGCTGATCTTAAAGATTTAGCTTTAACTATAAAGAATACTTCTTTATGTGGTCTTGGTAAATGTGCTCCTAACCCAGTACTTAGTACATTAGATTGTTTCTATGATGAATATTTAGCTCACGTTAAAGACAAAAAATGTCCTGCTGCTAAATGTCAATCTATGTTAAATTACTTTATCAATGATAATTGTATCGGTTGTGGATTATGTAAGAAAAATTGTCCAGCTGATGCTATCACTGGTGAAAAGAAAGAAAAACATGTTATCGATACAACTAAGTGCTTAAAATGTGGTGCTTGTATGGAAAAATGTAAGAAACATGCAATCGAAAAAAGATAGTACAATTACAATCAAGTTTTAGACAATAATTTTTTAATTATTATTGAGGAGGGATTTACTAATGAGTTTAGTTAATTTAACTATAAATGGCAAAGCTGTATCTGTGCCAAGTGGTACAAAAATACTTGAAGCTGCAAAACAAGTAGGCGTTAAAATACCTAGCTTATGCCAAATGAAAATAGATGAAATAGGTTTTACTAATGAATGTGCATCTTGCCGTGTATGTATGGTAAGTGCAGGAAGAAAATTAGTACCTGCTTGTGGTACTATGGTTAAAGAAGGAATGGTAGTTAACACTAACACTCCTGAAGCTTTAAAATACAGAAAAAATGTTGTTGAATTATTATTATCAGACCATCCACAAGATTGCTATACTTGTGCTAAAAGTGGTAAATGTGAATTACAAGATTTAGCTGCTGATATGGGTATAAGAAAAATAAGATTTAAAGGTGAACAATCAACTTCTCCTATAGATACTTCTTCTTATTCTATAGTAAAAGACAACGATAAATGTATATTATGTAGAAGATGTGAAACTATGTGTACAGAAGTTCAAACTGTAGGTGTTCTTTCTGGTGTAAACCGTGGTTTCAATACAGTAGTTGGTACTTTCTTCAACGCTGACATGATGGACACTGAATGTACTTTCTGTGGTCAATGTGTAAGTGTATGTCCAACTGGTGCTTTAATGGAAAAAGATAATACTAAAGAAGCTTGGGATGCTTTAGCTCAAAAAGAAAAACCAGTTATGGTTCAAATCGCTCCAGCTGTTAGAGTTGGTATAAGTGAAGAATTTGGATTAGAACCAGGTGCTATATCTACTGGTAAAGTTGTTGCAGCTTTAAAAGCTCTAGGATTCGATTATGTATTCGATACTAACTTTGCTGCTGACTTAACTATAATGGAAGAAGCAAATGAATTCGTACAAAGATTAACTAAAGGTGGAGATTTACCAATAATGACTTCATGTTGTCCAGCTTGGGTTAACTTCTGCGAAACTCAATATCCAGACTTATTAAAATACTTATCTACTTGTAGATCACCACAAAGTATGTTCTCTCCAGTAGCTAGATACTACTTTGCTGACAAAGTATTAGGTAAAAAACCTGATGAAGTTATAGTAATGTCTATAATGCCTTGTATAGCTAAAAAATACGAAGTTGCTAGAGAAGAATTAGGTAAAGATGGTATAATCGATACTGACTTATCATTAACAGTAAGAGAACTTGCTAGAATGATAAAAGAAGCTGGTATAGATTTAGCTACTATAGAAGATGCAGAATTTGATAGTCCTTTAGGATATTCAACAGGTGCTGCTGATATATTCGGTGTTACTGGTGGTGTTCTTGAAGCTGCTTTAAGAACTGCTTATACTGATGTAACTAAAAATGAATTACCTGATGATGCTATAGAATTTAAAGCTGTCAGAGGATTTGAAGGAATCAAAGAAGCTACAGTTAATGTTGGTGGAACTGATGTAAACGTAGTTGCTGCTTCATCTTTAGGATGTGCTAGAAAATTAATGGATGAATTAAGAGCTGATTTAGCTGCTGGTAGAACTCCTAAATACCATATCATAGAAATCATGGCTTGTCCTGGTGGATGTGTTGCTGGTGGAGGTCAACCATTCCATGGTGGAGATTACGAAAAAGTTAAAGCTAGAGGTGCTGGATTATATGCAATAGATGCTAATAAACCAAAACGTAAATCTCATCAAAATGAAGATATCAAAAAATTATATGCTGAATTCTTAGGTGAAAGAGGCGGACATAACGCTCATACTTATTTACACACTCATTACTTCGATAGAAGTAATCCATATGCTAAAAAAGCAGAAGCTGAATGTGCTGCTGAATAGTATTTAACAATTGCCTTTAAAAAGCCTATAATATAAATAAACTGGCCTGTCGTGGATTTTCCGCGACAGGCCTTTCTTTTAAAATTTCCTGTTATTTTTGAATTGTTTGAGATAGTTTTTTAGTAAATTCTACAGCTGCATCATATCCCATTATTTTTTGTCTATAATTCATGGCTGCAACTTCTACTATCATTGCTGTATTTCTACCTGGTTTTACTGGAACAACTAGTTTTTCAACTTCTTTACCTAATATTGTTTCATATTCTTTATCAAGCCCTAGTCTATCATAGTATTTTTCTTGATTCCAGCTTTCAAGTTCAAGAACTAAACTTATCTCTTTCATATTTTTTATTGCACCTACACCATATAAGCTTCTTACATCAATTATACCTATTCCTCTAATTTCCATGTAATGTCTTAATAATTCTGGTGCTTGTCCTATTAATCTATCATCATCTAGCTTGATTATTTCTACTGCGTCGTCGGCTACTAGTCTATGTCCTTTTTGTATAAGTTCAAGGGCAGTTTCAGACTTACCTATACTACTTTCGCCTTTTATTAGTACACCTATACCATATACGTCCACAAGAACTCCATGTATTGTTATATGAGGTGCTAATCTGTTATCTAGATAATTAGATATTTTATTTATAAATCTAGTAGTATTTTTTTCACTACTTATTAGTACGCGCTCATGTCTTTTAGCAGCTTCTAATATATCTTCGTCAATTTCTAATCCTCTCGTAACTATCAATGCGGGTATATCGTAAGAGAACAATTTATCTAAAATTTCTCTTCTTTTCTCCTTATCTATATTTTTAAAATAAGTATATTCCCCTTTACCGATTATTTGTATTCTATCAAATGCAAAATATTCAAAGTATCCTGCTAATGCCAGTCCTGTTCTATTAACGTCTTGTGATTTAACAAAGAATTCTCTATCTTCTGGTCTATAGACAACATTAAGGCCTAAGTCCTTAACAAGATCTGATATTGCTATTTTGTCTTTTGATTCCATTATTATTCCTCCGATTTAAAAAAATTATAAATATTTTCTGCTGCAGTTTTATTTATACTTTCTACTTCTAGTAATTCTTCAAATGTAGCAGATTTTATACTATCAATACTTTTAAAATGGCTTAAAAGATTTTTCTTTCTTGTCTCCCCTATGCCAGGTATATCATCTAGTATAGATTTAGTAAGAGATTTCTTTCTCAAACTTCTATGATATGTTATTGCATAATTATGGACTTCTTCTTGTATGCTTGCAACAAATCGATATAAGTTTGTAGTTCTATCTAATACTATTTCTTGTGATTTATTTATTAAACCTTTTGTTCTATGTTTATCATCTTTAAACATTCCCCATAAAGGTATCTGTAAATTATTTTGATCTAAAACATTTTGAACAGCACTTACTTGGCCTTTTCCTCCATCTAATAAAATTAAATCTGGTAAGTTCCCATGTTTTATTCTTCTACTTAAAATCTCTGCCATTGAACCATAATCATCTGGTCCTACTATAGTTTTAATCTTAAATCTTCGATATTCTTTTTTATCCTTTTTTCCATCTGTAAAAACAACCATAGTTCCAATTGAATCCACACCTTGAATATTAGATATATCATATGCCTCTATTCTTTTTGGTACTGTTTCTAGTTTAAGTAACTCTGTTAATTGAGTTAAGGCACCTATACTTTTTTCGTATTTTTGTTTGTTTAAATGAGAAAATTTACTTAAGTATTCCATAGCATTTTTTCTTACCATTATAACTAGACCTTTCTTTTCGCCTTTTTGTGGAATGGTCATAGTTACCTTACTTCCCTTTTTCTCACTTAACCATTGTTCTAATATATATCTATCTTCTATCTCTTCATCTATAATTATTTCTTTCGGTATATATTCTTGTTCCATATAAAATTGTTTTACAAATGAACCTAATACAGAGTCTGACTTACTTCCTTCGACTCCTTCTAATATAAAATGTTCTCTTCCTATTATTTTACCATTTCTGATAAAAAATACTTGAACACATGCCTCTTCTTCTGTTCTAGCCAAAGCTATTACATCTTGGTTTATGTCAGAACTTGGTGCATCTATTTTTTGTTTTTCAATTATTTCTTCTAGATTTTTTATCTTATCTCTATAAATAGCTGCTTCTTCAAAATTAAAGTTCATTGCACATGCATTCATCTTCTCTTTTAGGATTTCTATTAAAGTTTCCTCTTTTCCAGATAAGAACAATAATATCTCATCTATCATTTTTCTGTATTCTTCCTTTGATACATTTCCTGTACATGGTCCTACACATTTTTTGATATGATAATTTAAACATGGTCTTGCATTATTTTTTATTGCTTTAGGTATATCTACATTACAATTTCTGATTGGGTATATATTTCGTATTATTTCCAAAGTATCATTAACAGCACCAACATTTGTATACGGTCCAAAATACTTTGCCTTATCTTTTAATACCCTTCTAACTTTCATTACTCTTGGAAAATCTTCATTCACAGTAACCTTTATATATGGATATGTTTTGTCATCTCTAAGCAAAACATTATATTTCGGTCTATACTGTTTAATTAAGTTACATTCCAATATTAATGCTTCTAATTCCGAATCTGTAATTATATATTCAAAAGATGCAATATTACTTACCATAGATTTTACTTTAGATGAATGGTTCTTTGATGACTGAAAGTACTGTCTAACTCTATTTTTTAAAGAAACAGCCTTTCCAACATAAATTATTTTATTGTTTTTATTTTTCATCAAATAAACTCCAGGTTCTTCTGGTAGCAATTTTAATTGTTCTTGAATATCAAACATTAAAAGTCTCCTTTTTTCTTATAAACTTCTATAGTTCCTTATTTTTAAGTCTTTAATTTTATATTAATTTTTATATAATCTCTTAATTTCTGATATTTATAATTTATTGAATTTTACAAGAGCATTATAAATTCTCCCAAACTTATAATGCTCTTATTTCATATTAAATCATACCATATTTTTTTATTTTTTTTCTATCTTATTACAAAATTATTTATATTAACACATTTTTATTCAAAATATTTTTTTAAGAATTGTCCTGTATAAGATTTTTCTACTTTAGATACTTCTTTTGGAGTTCCTGTTGCAACTATCGTTCCACCATTGTCTCCGCCTTCTGGCCCTAAATCAATTATATAATCACAGCTTTTAATAACGTCTAAGTTGTGTTCTATTACTACTATAGAATTTCCTGTATCGGCTAATCTTTGTAGAACATCTATTAATTTATCAACGTCTGCCATATGTAAACCTGTTGTAGGTTCATCTAGAATATATAATGTTTTTCCAGTTGGTCTCTTACTTAATTCAGTTGCTAGTTTTATTCTTTGGGCTTCTCCACCTGATAGTTGAGTTGATGGTTGTCCTAATTTTATATATGAAAGTCCAACATCCATCAGTGTCTCTAATTTTCTTTTTATTGTAGGTATATTTTCAAAGAATTCTAATGCTTCTTCGACATTCATGTCTAAAACATCTGAAATAGTCTTATCTTTATATTTTACTTGAAGTGTTTCTCTATTATATCTTTCACCTTTACATACTTCGCAAGGAACATACACATCTGGCAAGAAGTGCATTTCTATTTTTATGATTCCATCACCTTTACAAGCTTCACATCTTCCACCTTTTACATTAAAGCTGAATCTTCCCTTCTTATATCCTCTTGCTTTAGCTTCATTTGTCATAGCAAATAAATCTCTTATATAGTCAAATATGCCTGTGTATGTAGCAGGATTTGATCTAGGAGTTCTTCCTATTGGACTTTGATCTATATTTATGATTTTATCGATATTTTCTATACCTTTTATTTCTTTATGTTTTCCTGGTTTCATTCTAGATCTATTTACTTTATTGGCAACACTCTTATATAAAATTTCGTTTATAAGTGTACTCTTACCTGAACCAGAAACTCCAGTTATACATACAAATTTACCTAAAGGTATTTTCACATTTAAGTTTTTAAGGTTATTTTCACTAGCTTTTACTATTTCTATAAATTCTCCATTTCCTTCTCTAAGTTTTTCAGGTACATCTATAGTTTTCTTTCCACTTAAGTACATACCTGTTATAGAGTTTGGATTTTGAATTATTTCATCAAATGTTCCTTGAGCAACTATTTGTCCACCATGTACTCCTGCTCCTGGTCCTATATCTACGATATAATCTGCTGCTCTCATAGTATCTTCATCATGTTCAACAACAATTAATGTATTTCCTATTTTAGTTAAGTTTTGTAATGATGCTATTAACTTATCATTGTCTCTTTGATGAAGTCCTATACTTGGTTCATCTAATACATAAAGTACACCTACTAAAGCAGAACCTATCTGTGTAGCTAATCTTATACGTTGTGCTTCTCCACCTGATAAAGTTCCAGCCTTTCTCGATAAGTTTAAGTATTCTAAACCTACATTACTTAAGAAAGATGCTCTTTCGCGTATTTCTTTTAATATTTCCTGAGCAATAAATTTATTTTTTTCACTTAACTCTAAGTTATCTACAAAGTCTATCAATTCATTTATTGAAAGCTCAGTTACCTCGATAATATTTTTGCCTCCAACTTTAACTGATAGAACTTCTTTTTTCAATCTATTACCTTTACATTTTGGACAAGGTGTCTCGGCCATAAATTCATCTATTTTATCTTTTGCATATTCAGAGGAAGTTTCATTATATCTTCTTTCTAAGTTAACAAGCACACCTTCAAAAGGAGCCTTATATTCTCTTCTTCCTCCGAATTTTGAATCAAATTCAAATTCTACTATAGTATTGTTTCTTCCATAAAGTAACTCATCTACAAAATCCTCTGGTAAGTCTTTAAATGGAGTATCTAGTGATACGCCATATATTTCAGCTAAACTTCTTACCATCTTACTATAGTATGTATCATTACTTTTACTTACAGAACCCCATGCTGCGATTGCACCTTGATTTATAGATAAGTCTTTGTTAGGTATAACTAAATCTTCATCTACATTTCTACGTTCACCTAATCCATTACATTCATCACAAGCCCCAAATGGCGCATTGAATGAGAACATTCTTGGAGATAATTCTTCTATTCCTATTCCGTGATCAGGACATGCAAATTTAGTTGAATACAGTATTTCTTCTCCATCTATAATTTGGGCAATAACTAATCCATCAGATAGTTTTATCGCTGTTTCTATTGAGTCAGAAAGTCTACCTTCAATTCCTGGTTTTACAACTATTCTATCTACAACTACCTCTATATTATGTTTTTTATTTTTACTTAGTTCAATATCATCTGTAACTTCGTAATTTTCTCCATTTACTCTAACTCTTACAAATCCTTCTTTTTTTAGATTATCAAGAACCTTTTTATGCGTTCCTTTTTGACCCCTAACAATAGGAGACAGTATTTGAAGCTTTGTTCTTTCTGGAAATTCTAATATCTTGTCTACAATTTCTTGTACTGTCATTTGGCTTATTTTATTGCCACACACTGGACAGTAAACATCACCAACTCTAGCAAATAAAAGTCTTAAATAATCGTATATTTCTGTAACTGTACCTACTGTCGATCTAGGATTTCGTGAAGTCGTCTTTTGGTCTATTGATATCGCAGGTGAAAGACCTTCTATGTATTCAACATTTGGTTTTTCCATTTGACCTAAGAATTGTCTAGCATAAGATGAAAGGCTTTCTACATATCGTCTTTGACCTTCTGCATAAATTGTGTCAAAAGCTAATGATGATTTACCTGAACCAGACAATCCTGTAAACACTATAAATTTATTTCTAGGGATGACTAAATCTACATCTTTTAAGTTGTTTTCTTTAGCTCCTCTTATGACTATTTTATCTTCCATTCTAAATTCCTTTCTATTTATTACGAATTATATCTTTTAGTATTTTGTATTCTTAGCATAGTTTTTCGTATACTATTCATACAAAATAATCTATTTGTTTATTTTATCTTCTAATTCCTTTATCTTATCTCTTAATTGAGCTGCTCTCTCAAATTGTAAGTTTGTAGCTGCTTCCATCATTTCAGCTTGTAATTTTGCTATATTTGATTTAATTTCTTCTTCATTATCAGTTTCACTTATGCCGTAAATTTCTTCTTCCTCAGCCAATTTAAGAGTTTCTATATTATCTCTAATATCTTTCTTAATTGTTTTTGGAATTATGCCATGTTCTTCATTATATTGAGATTGTATTTCCCTTCTTCTTGCAGTTTCTTCAATAGTTGCTGCCATTGAACGTGTAATCTTATCTGCGTACATAATGACCCTACCCTCTGCATTTCTAGCAGCACGTCCAACTGTTTGTATTAAAGATGTTTCTGAACGTAAGAAACCTTCTTTATCTGCATCTAAAATTGCAATTAAAGATACCTCTGGTATATCCAATCCTTCTCTAAGTAAGTTTATACCTACTAATACATCAAACTTACCTAATCTTAAATCTCTTATTATTTCCGTTCTTTCTAATGTAACTATATCTGAATGTAGATATTTTACTTTGATTCCTACTTCTTTTAAATAATTTGTTAGGTCTTCACTCATTTTTTTAGTTAATGTAGTGATTAATACTCTTTCACCTTTATCTATAACTTTATTTATCTCACCAACTAAGTCATCTATTTGATTTTCAATTGGTCTCACTTCTATGATTGGGTCAAGTAAACCTGTTGGTCTTATTATTTGTTGAGCAACCGTAGTTGAATGTTGTATTTCATAAGGCCCAGGTGTAGCTGAAACAAATAACACTTGATTTATATTTTCTTCAAATTCCTCAAAATTTAAAGGTCTATTATCATAGGCAGAAGGAAGTCTAAATCCATTATCTATTAATGATTTTTTTCTAGAACGGTCTCCTGCATACATACCTCTAACCTGTGGTATCGTAACGTGTGATTCATCTATTATCAACAAGAAATCGTCTGGAAAGAAGTT
This sequence comes from Intestinibacter bartlettii, assembly GCF_018917435.1. Taxonomy (GTDB): domain Bacteria; phylum Bacillota; class Clostridia; order Peptostreptococcales; family Peptostreptococcaceae; genus Intestinibacter; species Intestinibacter bartlettii_A. The sequence goes on along the minus strand of NZ_JAHLOQ010000046.1, from coordinate 1,584 downwards.
CATAAGTGTATATGGTTTTTCTCCCGCTTTTCTACCCGTAATATGTCTTGAATAGTTTTCTATTCCTTGACAGAAACCAATTTCTTTAAGCATTTCTATGTCATATTTCGTTCTTTGTTCTATTCTTTGTGCTTCAAGTAATTGATCATTATCTTTAAATTCTTGAATAACCTCTGCTAGTTCTTTTTCTATGGCTTTTATAGCCTCTTCTATTCTTTCTGGAGTTGTAACATAATGTGATGCCGGGAATATAGCTGTATATTTTCTCGTTCCTACAATTTTTCCAGTAACATAATCAATTTCTGTTATTCTATCTATTTCATCTCCAAAGAATTCTACTCTAATAGCTCTTTCATCATTACTTACAGGGAAAATTTCAACAACATCCCCTCTTACTCTAAAAGTTCCTCTGACAAAATTTATATCGTTTCTCTCGTATTGTATCTCTATTAACTTCTTAATTACATCATCTCTTTCAACTTGCATACCTACTCTTAAAGATAGCATTAAATCCTTATAATCCTTTGGATCCCCTATCCCGTATATACAAGATACCGAAGATACTATAATAGTGTCTTTTCTCTCTAAAATTGATGCTGTAGCAGAATGACGTAACTTATCAATTTCATCATTTATACTAGCATCTTTCTCTATATATGTATCACTGTGAGCAACATAAGCCTCTGGTTGATAATAATCATAATAACTTACAAAGTACTCTACTGCATTATCAGGAAAGAATTCCTTGAACTCGCTATAAAGTTGTGCTGCTAAAGTTTTATTATGTGCTAATATAAGGGTTGGTTTTTTAACCTCTTGTATTATATTTGCCATTGTAAATGTTTTACCCGAACCAGTGACCCCCAACAAAGTCGAAAATTTTTCATCATGATTTATGGCATTTACTATTTCTCTAATAGCTTCTGGTTGATCGCCAGTTGGCTTAAAGTCAGATTTTATTTTAAAATCCATAATATCACCTAACCTTTCTCGAACATTAGTTCTATTTTCATTATACCATAATATATATTACTATATCCGTACTTTTAAATATTAAGCTAAAAATATTTTACCCATAATTATATCCTTTAAATACATATTTTATAATAATTCTATCTATAATTAAAAATTAGTAAGATTTATAAATGTTTAGTTTCTATTTTTAATTATACAAAAAAATCCACCTAAATTTTTATCTATGTAAAAACTTAAGTGGATTCCATGTTGTTATGTTTACTTTTTAAAATTAAAAAGATTACGTGGCTACGTCTTACTCTCCCAGGCGGTTGCCCACCAAGTACCATCAGCGCTCAGGAGCTTAACTTCTGTGTTCGGAATGGGAACAGGTGTATCCTCCTTGCTATAATAACCACATAATCTTTATTATATTTACTAAGTTGTTATATTTAATGTTTATTAAATACTAAGTTAGTACTTTCAAAATTGCTAACATTTAATGAATGATATTCATTTGGTCAAGTCCTCGATCTATTAGTATCAGTAAGCTAAATACATTACTGCACTTACACCTCTGACCTATCAACCAGGTAGTCTTCCTGGGATCTTAACCTTGCGGTGGGAAAT
>NZ_JAHLOQ010000045.1 GCF_018917435.1 Intestinibacter bartlettii | reverse complement strand
CATTTAACCGTAGGTTTCAACTTTCTCGGCTCCTTTCTTTAGGGGGAATTTGTTTTGTGGTGAAACTATTGTAAACCCTAACGGGGTCGAGATTCAAATATAAATAAGTTAACAAAACGTAAAAACAAAAAAGGGGGAAACAAAATGAAAAAACTAATCCTAGCAACACTACTAATCACAACACTACTAATCACCGCCTGCTCCAACACCACACCACAAGACGAGAACATGTACTACGCAATATACGATTCAATCTACAAAGTAGACACAAACACCAAAAAATCATCACTATTATACAGCAAAAAGGGTTCAATATTTGATGACAACTTCATCATCCAAGGTGACTGGCTTTATGGTGTGATAGACACTGAGGGGGGATTATGCGATTATATATCTCCGTATATTTTCAAAATTCGCACTAATGGTGAGGATTTTCAGATGTTGGCAGATGGCATAGATTTCACTATTTATGATGGAAATATATATTATATGAAGCAGGAGTTTAGTGAGAATCAGGGGCAGCGGGGATGTTGATTCTTGGATGAATTGTTTGCAGGGGGATTCTAATTATATATATTTTAATGATGATGGAAATATATATAAGATTGATATAACTTCTGGTGAAAACTCAACAGTTTTGGAAGGCGCCGATATGGAGGGGATTTCTCCGGGATATATTTATTACACGGATGATTCTGGTCTTTATAGAATGAGTTTTAGTGATGGATCCGAGGAATGTATAATGAGTGGCAATTCGATGTGGTACATCAGGATAAATGGAGATTATATGATTATAACTGGGAATTATTTTAATGAAAAGAATTATGATGAAAATACAGCGAAGTATCTTTGTAGGTTAAATGGGGATGGAATGACTGTGATTAAGAAGTATTTTTGTCAGTAGTATAAAAAAAAATAAAAATAATAAAGTACAGGAAAAAAAGGAATTATATTATATTATATAAATGTAGTTGATAATTTTTTAATATAAAATTATTGATAAAGATTTAGTACTAATGTATAATTATATTAACAAAATCATATAATAAATATGAGAAGATTTACTCATAGAGCGTGAGTAACTAAAAATAAAGAAAGCTCAAAGAGAAGATTTACTCATAGAGCGTGAGTAACTAAAAATAAAAAAAGCTCAAAGAGAAGAATAATGATAGCCCTTCTAATATAAATGAAGGGCTATTTTTATATTAAATTGATGGGGTTACTTGGGCTATTCCTTTGAGGTCTAATATATGACATAATAATGTTGTATGGTCTGATAAAGATAATAAATGTGGATTAGACTTATCAAAAGCAGTTGTGATTGATAACTCTAAATATATAGATACAACAACTACAGTTTGGATTAGACAAAATGAGTTTAACGTTTTAAAGACAAAAGGAAATTTAGTAAATAGAAAAATGGCAAGTTACATAAAGAAATATGTAAAAGCATATAAAAGACAAGATGTAGATAGAAACAAAAAATTATGTGAATACTCGACATTACAGTATTTTCATAAATATATAGAAGGTCTAGACAAATAACTTCAATATAAGTAGCTAGAGATTTATTATCTAGTTAAATAACCGAATAAAACCATAAGTTTGTAATCCAGATGAGTATAGTTTTAAAATAATTTTATTACTATATTCGTCTGGATTATTTATTATATTATTAATATTAATCTAGATAAATACCACAATTACAATCACATATAGTTGTATTTCTTAATGTAAGGATACATTGTTCATTATTAATAGTCATTGTATTTTCATTAAGTTTAATTACAGCACCTTTGTAATAAAGGTCTGCTTTTATATTAATAGTATCACCTTTTGTGTGTTCTTTTACTTCGCTCCAAGGGGTGATATGATGATACTCAATTATAGGGTTTCCACAATTTACACACCCAAAATGGGCTTCTTGTCGAAGTTCTCTTTTTAAAGGATTAGGAATAGGTGGTCTTTTTTTATTATTTTTATTAGAAGTCATTTCAAATATCTCCTTTCTTAGATGATAATATAGTAATAATTTTATTACCTATTTATTGGCTTTATCAATAATTCTTACTAAATAACTTAGTGTAAAAAAGTCATTCTTGATAGAATTTGTAGCAATTTGTAAACCTTTTATGATTTGTTCCTCTGGAAATCTAGTTAATAGTCTAGTTATATTGACATAATTGATTCTTTTCTTTTTATGAAAGATTAATGTTTCTGAATTATATATATAAATTATTAAATTGCGAACCTGCGAATCTAGTGTTATATGATTTGCTTTTGCCAAAGTTTTTATACATAAAGTTACCATGTTTTCTTTCTGTATTTTGCCTTTCAGCTATGTAGAGCAGGGCACTTATTATTATATAATATTTGGGAAAAAATGAAAATAAGTTGTGAAGATTATATATAATATCAATAAACATAAAATATACTATTCCTATGTATAAATGTATATATGATTAAGAAGTATTTTTGTCAGTAGATATAACTTAGTTTTGTAGAAATTCCTCAAAAAATCTCTATCGAAACAAGTAAAACAACATTGTAATATAATTAGAAATAAAATAAATAAAAACGTATATTTATATGATATCGATATATATCAAAAAGTATAAATTTATATCAATATAAATAAAAATATGTTGTACGAAAGTTGTAAAAAATTAAAAGAAAATATCAAAAATTCAGAAAAAATATGGTATTATTATAGTATAAAGTTGGCCAACCTTATTTCGCTAAAGGTATTTGACAACTATGTAGAAAGTAAATGTAATAAAAAATAATATGGGGAAATGTAGTAGAGATTGTAATTTAGGTGCAGCTTTGGATGTAGTTATGAATATGGTATTAATTAAAGGAGAGATTTTATGAAAATGATAAATACAGTAGCTAAACTGATAGAATTCATGATATCAACATGTGGATTAATTACACCAAAGAAATTTGAAGAGTCAATGGAGAAAATAAGAAAAGATCAAAGTTTTGTAATTGGGGAGTATACTTTGAGAAACATATTAGTAATTAGTTTCTTATTCGGAGGTTCTTACATATATGTGCCAACACTAACAACAATCTATAAATGGATAAGAAATGACGAGATCTATAGAAAATACCAACAAGGAACTAGCACAAAAGATATTGCGCTTATGTATAATATCGACAGAAGAAGAGTCCTACAAATTGTCAAGAAAAGACGAGAAATGGAAGAAATGAAAGGTGTCGATAGATTTGTTATAGAGATAAATATTTCAATTAAAGAAAAGAAATAGTTTTATAAAGAGAAAGAAATAATTTTAATAATTAAATAAGAAATAATAAAGAGCAAGCAGCCAAGATTGGTTGCTTGTTTTTTTTAGGAATGTAAAGAGAATGTAAAGAAATAATATATTGGTTGTTTTGTGCATAAATATACAAAACCTATGCAAAATATGAGAAAGATAGACTATTATAAAGCGTTAAAATGATAATATTGAAAGGATGAATTGTTATGACTAAGGAAGAGATGATACAAGAGCTTATGCAGTATTGCGATAAGGATGAGGAAGAAATGGCGGAGTATTCTGAGGACGAGCTGGATGAAATTTGGGAGACGAGGGAGGAATTGATCCAGTCGCTAGTTGAGGAGTTTAATCAGGATGAGGAGGAGCTTAGGGAATACACAAAGGATGATCTTGTGGAGCTGAGAGATGAGCTTGAAGACATGATAGATTTGTTGTATCCAAATGGGTATGATGAGGATGCTGATGATTATGAGTTTGATGGGATTGACGATTATGATTAAGGAGGGCATGCGTTATGTTGCTTGAGTTTTCCTGTAGCAATTTTAAGTCGATTAGGGACAAGGTTGTTTTTTCAACAGTTGGTACTGATGATAGCAAAAATGAGGAGTTTTTAAGGAACTTTGGCGATTTTAGGGTTTTGCATACTTCTGTGATTTATGGGCCAAATGGTGCGGGAAAGAGCAACCTTTTTAAGGCGATTGAATTTATGAAAGACTTGGTTTTGAATAGTTGTGAAAATGGCGAGGGGCAGGTTTTGAGCCAGCCTCGTCACAAAATGGCGCCTAAGGATGAACCGAGTGAGTTTAATATGCAGTTTTTGATGGGCGATTTGAGATATGCCTATGGGTTTGTGCTTTGTGAGGGTTTGGTGAGTGAGGAATATCTTTATTATTTTTGTGGTGAAAATGTGGTAGAGGTGTTTGAAAGAGTGGGAGGGGAGGTTTGGCTTGGTGATAAATTTGGCGAAAACGAGGTATTGTTGAAGATAATTGATGACAAGCTTGGCGTAAATAAGTTGTTGCTGTCATGTATTGGTGATAATACCGATATTTGCGAGATTAATGATGCATTTTTGTTTTTTAAGTTACATATTGTCGTTCAGAATATGGAGATGGAGAACAATAAAGAAGATTGCATAAATGCGATGATGGAAAATGAGGAGATGAGACAGCTTATTGTATCTACTTTTAGGGAACTCGACAGTGATATAAAAGACATCAGGGTTGAATATCCAAAGGTCAAGGTTGTTTATGATGAGTTTGAGACTGATTTGTTTGAGGAGGAATCAACAGGAATCAAGAAACTTTTTTATCTTGTATTGCCGATTGTGGAGAGTTTCATAAACGCAAAGGTGATACTGGTGGACGAAATCGAGGTCAGTCTGCACCGCAATGTCGCCTACGAAATCATCAAATTATTTAACACTTCCATGCCACAAAGCTCGGCGCAGCTGATTTTTACAAGCCATGATATTAGTTTTCTCAGTTCAAATTTATTTAGAAAAGATCAGATTTGGTTTGCGCAGCTCGGCAAAAACAGGGCGACAGATTTGTACTCGCTTGCAGAGATTAAAAACGTAAGGGCTGACGAAAATATCGCCAAAGGTTACATTATGGGAAAATACGGGGCTATTCCTACGTTTAGACCTAAAGGTGGTGGCGATAGATGAGTTTTAAAAAACGTAATTTAAGTTTGACTAAACGAGATTTAAATTTGACTAATAGAAAACAATCAATAAGAGACAAGGTGCAACCTGAGGTTGTGAAGTTTGGGCTTGAGGAAATAAAACAACATTTTGACAACAGCATTTGTGATATTGAGGAGCAATTTAAGACGATTGAAGTATTGCAAAGCAAAGACAGAGCAAAAATCGACTATATTCTGCGCTCCCAAATCGTGTTTCTCGGAGGCGCTCTCGACTTTTATTTTCACGAAATCACACAATTCGGCATAATGCAGATGTATGACGAAATTTGGGCCGAAACAAAAGCTTATAAAAATATAACCGTCAAACTCCACATAATTTTAGATGTATTAAAAGGAGAAAAAGATGACTCGTGGTTTATCGAACTTATCAACTACGAATACAGCAAAATTTCATTGATTTCCTACGATTCAATCGAAAAAGCCATGAACATGATCGGCCTGCACATGTACCAAATTGCCAACAAAATCTACGGAGAAGAAGTCCCCAAAAAAGATAGAGTCATAAGACTTAGAGAAAAAATGAACACCCTGTGCGAAAGAAGAAACTCCATCGCCCACCAATTCGATATGTTCCACGAAAACGCAGAGAAAAAGCCAATTCATATCAACACAGTAAAGGAATTTATAGAAAGCGCAAAGGAAATAGTGGACGCTGTTTATGAATTAGTGCTGAGACATGATGTTGTGGAAAAGTAGTGTTTTGAATGGGTGTAGTATGGGTAATTTAAATAAAATGAAATTAAAAAAATGATTTTATGAAAAATATGGAAGATACTTAAAAAATGTGGTATTATTGTGTTGAATTTATTAAATATATAATAAAAATTTCATAAAAATATAAATTTATTTAAGAAAACACAATTATATTTAGTGGGGTGAATATATGAAAATAAAATACGAAAGACCAATGGCAATTTTTGATGAATTTGCATCAAATCAATTTATAGCAGCTTGTGGGGAGAAGTACAATGTTACTAATGGGGAAATGAACTGCGTAAATAGAAATCATTATCCAGAGGGGGTAAACCCTTCACATACTGAGAATAATGGACTTCATAGGGGTAATGGATCAGCGCGTGTTTATAATGTTTTTACTAATACATTACATTGTGGAACTGTTATAGGGACTGCTCAGCCATTTAGTGAGAATCCAGCACCAATACACGGTCCAGTATATGTATTTAATAATAAAAGTGGTAGCCCAATGCAGTATGACGAAGCAAAGGATCACGATTTATGTTTTGGTGCTTATATAAGACAAGGAACAAGTGGAACTACAACAAATCCATTCAGTGCATAATCATAAATTAAATACAAAAATAGAACCCATATCCTTGGGTTCTATCTATTTAAAGGAGTAACATGAAAAATATATCATTAAAAATTGCTAAGACTTACTTCAACATAATGAGTGAGGAAGAAATTAGCGCGGGGAATGAAATAAAGCAATATATTTGCGATTTTAAAGATATAGATAAAGCGATAAATTATAAGCTTAGTGTGGTAGAGGAGTTTTCGCCGCTTAGTTGCAGATTTGTTTCTTGCATTGATGAGAGGATGTATGTGATGAAAAGCGAGGACGATTTACACGAGTACAGGATTTTTTTCAACCTTAATACTAAGGAGCCCTGTGCTTTATATAAGGAAATTGACGAAAAAAATATAGAAATTGTATTACTAAGAAGATATTTTAAAAAAATTATAATAAATAGAGATATTTTAAGTTATTTTGGCATGGAAAAATACTTTTTGAATGAAAAATCAATTATATTACATTCATCTTTTATTATGCATAATGGCGAGGCGATTTTATTTACTGCGCCGAGTGGAACGGGGAAATCAACTCAGGCTGAATTGTGGAGAAAATACGCACATGCTAACATTATTAACGGCGACAGAAGTGTGCTTACGGTTGAGGATGGTGTTGTTTATGCGTACGGGTTACCGTTTTGTGGAACTTCACAAATAGACAAAAATATGTGTGCTAAAGTTAAGGCTGTTGTTTATCTTCAACAAGGGCCTAAAAATAATGCAATTAAAATATCAAAAAAAGAGAGCATAAAGAAAATACTGAGCGAAACTACTAAAAACTTGTGGAATCAAGAAAATATAGATAAAGTAGTGCAAGTTGTAGAAAATATAGCACAAAACATAGATATGTACGAGTATCATTGTACAAAATACGAAGATGCAGTCGTTTATTTAAAAGACAAGTTGGAGGTAATTTAATGGAAATTTTAGATGGAATTAGCACTATGGAAAATTATCTGTGCGATATGGCGAGTATGGAGTGGAGGCCGATTGCAGCGACATTTGAATTATTGCCAGCTTGCAACATGGACTGCAAAATGTGTTATGTTCGCATGTCTATGAAAGAAATGAACGAGCGTGGAAGAATGATGAACGCAGATGAGTGGATTGAAATGGGGCAAAAGGCTGTTGATGAAGGAGTTTTATTTATGCTGTTAACAGGCGGCGAGCCTTTATTACATCCACAATTCAAAGAAATTTATGAAGGACTTAGAAGACTAGGTTTGATCGTAAATATAAATACAAATGCAACACTTATTGATGAAGAAATGGCTAACTTTTTTGCGAAAAACAAGCCCCGAAGGGTCAATATTTCCCTTTATGGGGCTAGCAATGAAACCTATAAAAACTTGTGCAATAACCCGAAGGGATTTACCCAAGTCGAAAATGCAATAAAACTCTTAAAGGCGCGCAACATACATATTAAGTTAAACTTCTGCATAACACCGTACAATATTATGGATATGGATAAAATGATTGAATTTGCGGAAAAATATGAAATACCCGTTGCCCCAACTTCATACATGTATCCGCCAAACAGAAAAGAGAAACTTGGGGACTATAATGCCCACAGATTGACACCTTATGAGGCGGCAAAAGCGAGATTTGATTTAGATATTAAAGAAAAAGGCGATGAGTTTGGGGCTTTTGCAAAAACTACCTTAGACGATATCAAATCTAGAGAAAATCTCGAGCCTATCTGTGAAAGGGGATTTGGATGTAGAGCAGGCAACAGCACGTTTTGGATAAATTGGCAAGGCGAGATGACAGCTTGTGGGATGTTATCTGGCGAAACAATTGACTTAAAAAAACACGGTATGAAACAGTCTTGGAAGATGTTAAACGAAAAAGTTTCGTGCACAAAGAGAAATGACAAATGCCCAACTTGCAAATATAAAAATATATGTTATGTCTGCGTAGCATCTTGCCAAGCAGAGGCGGGAGCCTTTGAAGGAGTGCCACAATATCTGTGTGACATGAATGAAGAATACGAAAAACTATTGATAAAACACATCAATTATATATAGATATATACTGATGAAACATATTGATTAAAAATAGATATGTATTATAGAAGGAAAAATTATAAATTAGCGAAGAAAACCTTACATACGAATGGATGTAGGGAAAAATTAAAAGAGGGAATAATATGAGAGTAAATAAAGATTTTGTTAAGAGAAATATCGCGGGAGAAACAATATTAGTAGCAGTAGGAGAGGCGAGCCAACTATTTAATGGTATGATTTCTCTAAATTCAGTCGCATCATTTATTTGGGACAATGTCGATGAGTGCCAAACAGCCGACAGGCTTGCACAAAAAATCATGGAGACTTTTGAAGTAGACGAGGAGACAGCCATGACTGATGCCAAAGGATTTACTGATGAATTTATAAAACTTGGACTTATAATTGAGAACTAGAAAAAGTGGGAGAAATCCCACTTTTTTTGTGTGTAAAGGCTATTGATAATATGATCGTGTTGCATTGGTATTCTATTTAAGAACTTTGTGATAGATATTATGTTTTTAATATTTACAGCCATTATTACTTTATTTAAGAACTTTGTGATAAGTAGTTTGCTTAGGTATTTACAGCCATTATGATTCTATTTAAGAACTTTGTGATAAGTAGTTTGCTTAGTATTTATAACCATTATGATTCTATTTAACGACTTTGTGATAAATAGAACCATGTAAAATGTGTGATAGCAATAAGATTAATAATAATAACCTTATCGATATTTTTGTACATATTTAGTACTGGCAGTGATGTAATACCCAGACTTCAATTTATACATATTCGTGTCACTTCTAAAAACTATATCCACAACTGTGAAAACTTCGCCGACTTTTGCAACTCCGACAACACTAGAGGACTTGAAGTCTGGCGCGTTGTGGAAGTTTACATCTTGGATGACTTTTATTAATTTGGGTATAGTTGTAGTAGTTTTGTGTGGGGCGGTGCAGTTTACTATATTGTCGATTGTGATTTTACCAGCTTTCAAATTCCAACAATCTAACTTAAATTGCGCCATTTTGTCGGGATTTTTGACCATATATATTGGGCAGAGTTTGTATGCTTTGCCGACTACATCGGTGTGGGTGATGATGTCTTTTTTGCAGTCGAGCCCTTTGTACTGACAAAGCCACGCGCATAGGTGGACCATGCTTTTGTAGGTTTTGTCTGTGTAGTGGTTGTCGGGACCTGTTGTGGCGACTTCGATTGCGATTGCGTATGAGTTTGCGCTGTTTGTGGCGTAACATATTTCGCTAGTCGGAATCAGCTGATAAATTGTGCCATCGAGGTCGATTACATAATGGGATGATGCGTATATGTATTTGCCGTTGACCTTGTAGCCGTTTGCGACAACATTGTTGAAATATGAAACTGTTCGCCATCCCTCGACATCGGCTTTACCTGTGTAGTGGATGGCAATTTTCTTGGCAGTTAGGGGCGTGCCAGGTCTGCCGAATTTGTTTTTCTTCTGCCATTTTTCAATGACTGGTGGTTTTGTTATCATATTTGTCTCCTTTGATAAATTTGTTTTTATTTGACTTTAGTAGATTTTTGTCGAGTTAAATTTGTTTTATATAAATTTGTGATGACTTAAAATATGAGCTAGCTAAAATGGTAAGTCGTCATCTGCACACACTGTAAAATTGGATACAGGATCGTTGTTGGCAGTGCTAGCATTTGCAGTATCGCCATTAGCATTTTTATTGGCAGATAAGTTACCACTAGTATTGGAGTTATCGCCAGTGTTATTATCAACATTATCAGCATTGGTGTTACCATCAGTATTATCAATACCACCACTGTTGGTATCGCCACTGCTTGATGAATCCGACTTATTAGGCGAATTCAGTTTCATTATGGTATTAGCGACGACTTTGGCGTAGTTTCGGTTGTTGCCGCTTGAGTCGATGAACCTGTCGATGTGGAGACTGCCGCTGACGGCGACTAGGCAACCTTTTTCGATGTAGGTTGCGCAGTATTCTGCTTTTTTGCCCCAAATTTCGACGGGGATAAAATCGGTAACGGCTTGGTTGTCTTTTCGGTAGCTGCGGTCGATTGCGATTGTGAATTTTGAGATTGCAGTGCCTGTGTTGATAAATCTTAGGTCGGGGTCGGCTGTGAGCCTTCCTATTAATGTGATTGAGTTCATGGTTGACCTCCTTTTAGTTAAATTAATTAGTTAATGTTCCAGTTGTAAAATCGGTTAACGTTAGTAGGTTAGTAGAGTTAAAGTGTTAGTAAAGTTATTAGTAGAGTTAGAGTGTTAGTAAAGTTATGGGATTAGTGCTGGTTATAAAATCTAAATTATAAAATTTAAAACTTGTCCTTAACAAAAACTGCCCTTAATCAAAATTGACACTAACAAAAACTGCCTTTAACAAAAACTACTTTGCTCCCAAGTAGGGGTATATCCATAGTCCCTTTTGAGTTCGTGTTCGCCTTTTGTGAAGAATCGTTTTCGTTTGTTGTCAAATGATAGTGCGAGTTTTTGGGGAATCATGCCTGTTATTCTGTTTTTTAGTATGTTTATGTTGGTTATTGGTTTGTCGGTTTCGCGTGAGGCTTTGAACACGTAGTCTGCTAGGTTTGGGATTTCGCTGGCTCCTGAGATTTCGAATACGTGGGATTCACGGTTTAGCAGTGAGCTTTTGTTTGAGTGGGCGACTAGGATGACGACTAGGGCGTATTTTTTTGCTAGGTTTTTTAGGGCTTTGACTGCTATTATTTGTTTTTCGTATTTGTCTGAACCGCTACATTCTAGTGTCATTAGGTTGTCGAGGACGAATAGTTTTACGTTTTTTCTAATCGCCAAGTATTCGATAACATTCGTCAAATTTATTTCATCGGCTCGGGCCTCTTTTGAGTAAATAAAGAGTTTGTTTTTGATCCAGTTTTGGATTAGACCAAATCCATCGTTTGTGACTTTGACGTATTTGCCGAAGTTGTTTGTGTAGATGCCGAGGTGTTCGGGATTTGCGACGGTTTTGCAAAACCACTCGAGCATCATTTGATAAGTTAGTTCGCCAGAGTACAAGAATGCGTTAAAGCCTAGACTTATTGCGTTTGCTAGGATTTGGTTTAAAAAAGTACTTTTGCCGGAGCCAGGATTACCTGTTAGTATGCTCAGTGTGCCAAAGTTGAGCCCACCACCTGTGGATGCGTCGATTACTGTGAAACCAGTTTGGATTCCTCCTGTGTTTTGGTTTTCGAACGAGATTGTGGATGCATCGACAAATAAATCCTCGACGTTGCCAGTGTCCAAAAGTGTCGATTTTAGGTCATCAGAGAACTTGATCATCTCTTTGCTGTCCATGGTTTGGATGTTTTTTAACATTTGTGAAAGTGAGTCCCTGATGTTGCGTTTTACGGCAAAGTCTTTGACGATTTTCATGTGGTAGAGGATGTTGTCGGGTGAGGCGATGATAGTGGTAATGCTGCTGAGATAAGCGGTGCCTCCCACTTTTTCCAACATGCCTGCTTTTTCAAGCTCTGAGGTTAGTGTGATTGGGTCGATTGCTTGGTTGGCATCAGAGAGCTTTTTCATAAATTTGTAGATGATTGCGTGCTTTGGGACGAAGAAGTCATCAGCGCAAAAGTTGACGTCATTGCTATAAGTTATCATGCTCGGGTCAAGTAAAATTGAACCCAAGATATTTTGTTCTGCCTCGATGTAGTAAAGTCCCATAAAATCTCCCCCTTACATCAAATTTTATAGTCATGAGAAATGAGAAATATCGCCATAATCAGACAAGACATCCCAAGGATTTCTTCTGGGTATTTTAGCCTTTGAAGCTTTTCGTTGTGCAGATATTTCGTCGTAGTGATCTCTAAGGTCAAGCGGACTTAAAATCACGTTTGACCAAGATTTTGCCTCAAGGTGCACCCATCTAAGAAGGTGCAAAATCTCCATGTAGTCCTTGCCATCTTCATACAAAAGCACCTTGAACCCATGTTCCCAATCATCGAAATTAGCCTTTTTAAAGTTCGGGTTGTTTTTCTGGATGAGCTGAAGCAAAAGCTCAGACAAGAAAAACTCAGGAGTTATTTTGGTTGTGGGGTCCTTTTTATTAGATTTATTTAATAGATTAATTATCTGTTCGGGGTTTTGGTCAGTAAGGTTCGGATTTATAACCCTAAGATTTGGTTTTTGTGCCGGTAGATTTGGAGCTATATCCTTAAGGTTTGGATTTAAATCCGTAACATTTTGCTTAAAATCATTATAGTTATGATTGAAATCGTCAATGTTGCTGTTCAAATCGTCGGGGTTAAGGTTAAAACCGTCATAGTTGCTACCTAAATCGCCAGTGTCACGACTAAAATTATCAATGTTACTGCTAGAATCACCATAGTCGCTACTAAATTTATCAATATTGCTACTTAAATTGCCACAGCAACGATTAAAGTTATTGATGTTGTTACTTAAATCGTTGTAGTTATGATTGAAGTCATCCATGTTGCTACTAGAATCATTGTAGTTGCAATTAAAGTCATTAGTGTTGTCGCAAAAATCCTCATTATATTCTTTTATAAAATAAGGGGCATTGCCTAAGTTATCGCAGTTTTGGGTATTATCCACATAAACTTGGTCAGACTTAGCAGATTTTGAGTTATATTCAAAGCGAATAAGTTTGGAATAATTTTTGCCCAAAGCGTAATAAACATAGTTGCCGCCGTAGCAAACTTTTTTCTTCTTTAATACATCTAGGTCGCACATTCTTTTTAATCTTTTATAAAACGTATCTTTGCAAAATGATAAAATAAATATATCTTCTGCCAGTTTTTTATAAAACACCCAATAATACTTTTCATCATCAATCAAAACAGAGCGCATCTTGCCAGAATCTTTAAAATCGACAAACCATCTTAAAATCACAAGATCAGTAACATCCAAGCCTAATTCGTACGCAGCTTTTTGCGAAAATCCCATAATTGTATATTTCATAATTTCACACTCCTAACAATTTATATAAATAACTCCCCCGGCAAAGCGAGGGAGAGCACAGGTGCTCAGGGGAGAAGCACACACTGGGGGACTATTTTGAGTCTTTTAAATTAATAATATTAGTTGAAAGCTCGTTTATACTACTTGTCAAAGTTTCCAGCTTGGCCTCTAGCCTTATCAAAAGGTAAATCGACACAGCTACTGGAAATCCAACGTTCGCAATCAATGTTTCAATAATTTCCATGGGAGTTTAATTTTATAAAACTAAATCGTAGTCAGTAGTTTGAGTAGTTACGATTTGAGCCCCAACCGCTTCGACAAGTGCATAGTCGTTTTTCTTAAAGACATTTTTCGCCACGATTGTGTCCATAGCGTTTTTGATTTGTTCCTCTGTTAGGTCGTCTTTTGGGTCCTCAATAGAAATAGTGACCTTTTTGCCAGCAGAGTTTTTAAATATCATTACAAGTTTTTTATTTTCATCCATAATAAATCTCCTTTCAAAATTAACAGCCGGGGAAGTTAAATGGGGGGTGACCTCCCCAGCCAAATCTAACTCTAGGAGTTAAATTCTCACAAATTACTATTCAGATAATGTGCTATTGTCTAATCTAACAATGTTGTAAACCTCGTGTTTTTGAAGGTTCGCTATTACATTTGCAACATCCAACACGTTTTGATCAGAAGCAGCAGAATCCACAAAACCAAAAGTCTTAGTGCCTTTGATTTCCTTAGAATTTTCATCAAGCCCCTTATTAAGGTACAGCTTTAAAGATGATAAATTTTTAGTAACTATAACTGCCATAAAACATCCTCCTTTTTATTAAAATAATTTGTTATTGCCCATTAATGGTCTATGAAATTGCTTATTAAAGTGCAATAAATAGGGATAAAATAGTAGAGTGATTTCCTAGTTGCTATAAAATTAAGTCGTATTCTACAATGTCAGCGTTAATAATTTGTGCGCCGACAGCCTCAACAAGCGTGTAGTTATTTTTCTTAAAGACATTTTTGGCTACAATTGTCTCCATAGCCGTCTTGATTTCCTCCTCAGTCAAATCATCCCTCGGGTCCTCGATGCTGATTGTGACCTGCTTGCCGATTCTGTTTTTAAAAGTCATAACAAGTCTGTTTTCCTCCATGAGTTCACCTCCTTTGGCGAGAAAACTTTTTGTTTTTCTTCTTATTTAAATAGTAGCTTATTTGGGGTGGAAAGTGTTAACACAGGATTTGAAAAAATTTATTCCAAAAAACTTATTCCATTGTAAAAAGTGCGCCAAACTTATTCCAAAAAAAAATTCCAAAAACGACACAATTTATATATATTGCTTCCCTTTATCTAGTTAAAATTATAAATAAATAAAACTTGAGGGGGTTACAAATATGAGTAGAAAAAAAGACAAAGTTCAAATTCCAGAGTATTTAAAAAGACTAATTGAAATCGTAGGGGAAGAATCATACAGAAAGATTGTTGAACATTATGGCGGTACTAGTATCTATATTCCAGTTGATGTGGACTATACTAGAATTGAAAGAAATAAGATGATATATGAGGAGTTTAAGAGAGGGATGACTTATAGAGAATTGACTAGAAAATATGGGTTGAGTGAGAGTTCTATCAGAAAGATAATTAAGATGATGAGAAAAGAAAAATAATTCTCAAAAATTATCACAAAAATTTGATTAAACTATTGATATATTCAAAAACCAAATGTACAATAGGTACTATAAAAAGTAAATAATTGGAATTAATATTTTTCAAAGCTAGACATAACAACATTTTGCATCTTTATAAATAAGAGAGATACAAAATGGAATTTTTTGCTAAAATGAGGTATAATTTTAGTGTGAGGGGGGATAACAATGAAAAATAAAATTCTAACAGCAGTAGTGGTGATTCTGTTGGGAGGGGTAGTAATTTGGAGGATGGCAACAAGTCCGACATCTAACTTTGCACGTTACTTCGCCCGAGATAATTCATCTTCAACGGAAGAATCATCAGAAGCTAGTCAAAATAGTAATAATTCAGACGACAATAGCAAAGACGACACAACAACAGACGTAACAAAAATATCAGGATTTACTTCAGAAGAAGGAAGTGGATCAGAATCTGGCGGTGACAACTCAAGTTCAAGCAACAACGGCAGTTCAAGTTCTGACAACAATAGCAATAATGGAAGTTCTAGCAATAATACCAATAGTACAAATAACGGAAATAATAGTAGCGATAAAAATAATAATAATAGTGGTAAAAACAACAGCAAATCAATATCACTACCTTATACAATAGCATCAACAGGAATGAAAATTAAAAGCATAGGACAATATTCTGGCAGCTTTGTAGAAGATGGTAGCGATAAAAGTGTAAGTAACGTACTTTCAATAGTAGTTACAAATACATCAGGCAAAGACTTACAATATGGTGAGATAAAATTAAAAGCTGGTTCAAAAACAGCTACATTTAAATTGACAAATGTTCCTTCAGGAAAATCTGTCTTGGCACTTGAAACAAGCGGCATGAAATATAGTTCTGGAACAAATTATACATACGCAGAAGCAACATACGCACAAACAAATATGTCTATGAATTCTGGCAAAGTAAGTGTAAGCACAGAAGACTCAAAAGTGACTATAAAAAACATATCAGGAAAAGACTTGGGAACAGTATATGTTTATTATAAAAACTTGGACAAATCAGGAGCGTATTTAGGAGGAATAACATACAGAGTAAAATTTGATGATGTTAAAAAAGGGGATACATTAACACAAAGCACAAAACATTTTTCAAAATCTAACAGTAAAATAATAATGGTAGATACTGAAAATTAACAAAAAATTTTGATTTTGATAATGATTTTAAAAATACACCGAGTATATTTAAATAATTATCTAATTATTTAGGGGCATTAAGAGTGGATAAGTAGATTTATTAGGCGGAATTAGTTTTATTTTTAAGGAATCTTTTTTAATAGAAGGAATTTGTCTTAATTAATCGAATTTATGAATAGAGACATCTTCGTATTTTTAAAATTAATTATAAATAATTAATAAAGGGGGATTTAAAATGAAAGATCGATTGACAAAATTGTTCACTACTTTTTTGGCAGTAGTATTGTTGGTCGGAATGTCGCCAGCCGCCGCAAGTACAGCATATGCTGCTAGCTGGAATAGTGGGGCTGTTGCTAGTTTTAGTTTAGGTGATAAGCTTTCTGGACTTTGGGACCGTTTGTTTGGTAGTTCTAATAAGGATGATAGTAATCCAGGTCAAACTGGTCAGACTGAAGAAAAAGATTCTACTGAACAAGTTGGTAATCAGTTGACAGCTAATGGGGGGACTTCAAATAGTACACCAAAAGATATTGCTTTGACAAAGACAGCAACTGAGAAGGAAAAAGATAATGCTGGTAACCAAATATTTGATATATCATTAGGTGTAACAGGTGATAAAGTTAATACTGCTAGACCTGTTGATGTTACTTTGGTTATGGATGTATCTGGTAGTATGGGTGATAATAACAAAATGTCTGATACAAAAAAAGCTGCCAATGATTTTGTTGATAGCGTTTTGACAGAAGGTTCTTCTGCTAGAATATCTGTGGTTAAATTTAGTAGTAATGCTTCGGCAGCAAGATTTAATTCTAGTACAGGTTCCTATAGAGACTATTCTACTAATCAAGGCCAATACGCATATTACTCTAATAATGCTCAAGAGGTTAAAAAGGCTATAAGTAAATTGAATGCAGATGGTGGTACTAACACAGAAGCTGGTGCTGTGATGGCAAAGAATGTTACAGATACTAGAGATCAAAATAGAAAGAAAGAGTCAGATAGTATAGTAATTTTTTTAACTGATGGTGAACCTACTTTTTATAGTAATGATGGAGTTAATCAAGCAGGTGGGATAGGATATAGATGTAATAATACTACTTTTAGTAAAGCAACCAGTGCCTTCAAAAAATTAAAAGAAGAGAGTCAGCTTTATAGTATAGGGTTTTTAACTGCTTACAGTACTGATGATTATGAATATAATATTTGTGAACATTTATTAAGTGATAGTGCTTACTATAATCCAAATATAATATTAAATAGGAATAATACCTATTACTCAGTGAACTTCACTAAAAATGAATCAGAATCAGCAAACTTCACAACATACTATGGAATAAAACAAGGTGATAATGCATCAGAAAAAATAAACTCTATATATGATGATCTTGCTAATAAAATAAAAGTATTAGCAAGTGGTACTATAGTAGATAAAATACCAGAAGGATTTGAACTTACTGATGATGCTTTAGCAGCTATACAAGCAGATGCAAATGCTGAATATGATGCAACAAACAGAACTGTAACATATAAAAATGTTGAAGCAGGAGAAAATACTGTTACAAAAACATTTGAAGTAAAATATGTAGGTGATGGATATGGAGCTGCTTATACAAATGTTGAAGCAAAATATAATGCAACACTTTATACTGGAAATACAGTAAGTAAAGATTTTCCAAAACCAGTTGCAGGATTACATCCTAAAACACAACCAGATACTGATAGTACTTCTGTTGGAACAACTATAACTGTGGATGTAAGGGGAAATGATAAATTTGAAAAATTAACTGTAGATGGATATGAAGTATCTGATTACACAATAGTTCTAACTGATAAAGATGGTAATCCAACAACATATGATGGTGATTTTACTGCATCAATGGTAGATGGAAAGCTTCAATTTAAATCTACTACAGCTGGAACTAAAGAATTATATTATGTTGTTAAAGCTAATATAACTAAAACAGATGATAAATTTGCTATAAATGGCAAAACAGAATTAGCATCACAACCAACTAAAGTTACAATAGATGTTTATGGTACAGCTAATAAAGCATTTGTAGTTGACTTTGGTAAACCAGTAACTTATACAGCTGATAAAGTATTTGATGAAAATGAGAGAAAAGAAAGTACAACTATTGATTTAACAAATCCAAGTGGTACTTATGGAAATATGTCATTAAATAAGACTAATAAATCTATAACTTATACATTAAAGGCATTTATGGATGGTGTAGATGAATTCATATTTAATGAACAATTTAGTGATAAAGTTACATTACAAAAATCTATTTTTATGGTACCAGCATCAAGTATTTACTATGAAGATAACTTTAGTGATGGAACTACAGATGAAAATGGAAACTTAAATACTGTAATAAAATATGGTGCAGGCTGGGATGTTACAGGAGAAGATAAAATAGATTCTATACTTGGTGACAAAGAATACGGTAGTGATACTAGTTATGCAAATAATTTACATGATAGTGGAACTGTTCACTATGTAACAGCAGGAGATACAGCAAAAACTGCTGAATTTGAATTTACAGGAACTGGTATAGATATATATAGTAGAGTTTCTAGTGAAACAGGAACAGTAACTGCAGAAGTATATAATAAATCAGGTGAAAGGGTAGCTAGACAAATAATAAATTCAGTTTCTGTTGATGGAACTAGATATCAAATACCTGTATTTACTTTTAGTAAATTAGAACGAGACACATATACTGTTAGAATAACTGTTAATGCTGGAGAAACATATTATTTAGATGGTGTACGTATATATAGCTCAATAAATGAAAATACAACAGTAAATCTAGATAAAGATAAAAATACAACAGTAGGCGATATATATAATAAAGACAATGAAGCTAATGCGATACTATATCATTTAAGAAATAGATCATTAAGCAGTATGTCAAATGTATTTACATTAACAGGAAAAAACTGGATTACTCAATATGAAAATTCACAAGGACAAAAAGTTGTAGCTCATGAAGCAGATGTCGGTTCACGTGAATCTAGAGTATTTGGACCAACTAATGAAATCTATCTACAAAAAGGACAAAAAGTTACTTTGACATTAAAAGATACTGTACAATTTAAATCTTTACAACTTGGAGTTAAAACTATAGAAGGTGCTTCTAAAGTAACTATAAATGAAACAGAAACTACATTAAATAGTGCTACTGATATGTTTGTAAAAGTAAATGGAACTAGTAGAACTATAACTATAGAAAATACAGGAAGTAATATAGTATCTTTAACATATCTAAAAGTAGTGCAAGGGAAATAGGGGGTGAAGATATGAAAAAAGAATATGGCAAACCTCTAGTTTATATTGAAGATTTTACAATAACTCAAAATATAGCAACTTGTTTAGACAATAAGGGAGCAACTCATTATGATGGAAACTGTACTTTTATTGTAGGAAATCTAGTATATTATTATAGTGATATGGAAGGTAAATGCATACAGTTTGTTGATCCACCAGATGATACTGAAGTTATAAGTTGTTACTATGGACCTGTGCAAGGACATAGTTTCGCTTCATAATTTACATTAGTAATAAAAATTATTTTATGGTCATGTCATTTTGACATGGCCATTTTAATCTATTGGGAGACAAGTATGAAAAAATATTACAATATAGTAAACTTATTATTTGAAATAAATACAGAGTTAAAATATGATGAATCAAGTAACTTTAAAGAATTTTTAGTAAATAATAGAGATGATAGATTAAAAAAGATATATTGCAAAATATTTTGTATAGATGAAATAAAAGAAAGTAAATTAAATAATATATCTAATTTACCTCTGATAAATTCATATGAAGATAAATTATATTATAGATATGAATTTTTAAAATCTCCTAATGGAGAAATATATGCGTATACTAATTTTAATAAAAATAACTTAAATTATGTAGATGTTTTTATTAAAAGGGATTTTGATAATATAAAAAATACAATTGATATATTTAAGCTGTTTATGCTAGATAAATTATTTTCATTAAATAATATAATATTATTGCATTCTTCTTATATAAAATATAAAAATAAAGCTATCTTATTTACAGCACCAAGTGGTACTGGAAAATCAACTCAAGCCGATTTATGGAATAAATATGAGGATGCAGAAATAATTAATGGGGATAAAACTGCTATACAAAAAGTTAATGGAAGATGGTATGCATATGGATTGCCTTATGCTG
The DNA here is from genome assembly GCF_018917435.1 of Intestinibacter bartlettii. Classification (GTDB taxonomy): domain Bacteria; phylum Bacillota; class Clostridia; order Peptostreptococcales; family Peptostreptococcaceae; genus Intestinibacter; species Intestinibacter bartlettii_A. The sequence goes on along the minus strand of NZ_JAHLOQ010000045.1, from coordinate 1,132 downwards.
GTTCATCTGATATATTTAAAAATATAACTACTCCAATATCAACGATTGTAGTTTTAAGAAAAGGTAAGGAAAATAGAATAGAGAGATTGTCTTTAAAAGAAGCATTTAAATATATATATAGTGAGACAATAATAAATACATGGGATGAGCAATTTGTAAATACTGCAGTTGATATAATTTTAAGTATTATTAGGGATATTCCTGTGTATCTTTTGAGTTGTTTGCCAAACCAAGATGCAGTGGAATTATTAAAATCACAAATAAGGGGAGAGTTTTAATATGAAACAAGAATATAAAGAGGGAGCATTTACAAAATTTTTAACACAGAAAGCATCGAAACTTAGAGTTCCTCTAAGTTCTGCTTTTGAGCTTACGCCTTTGTGCAATATGAAGTGTAAAATGTGTTATGTTACACTTAACAAACAAGAATGTGATGAAATTGGTAGACATAGAACTGTTGAGGAATGGCTTGATATTGCACAACAAGCAAAGGATAGAGGGACACTATATCTATTGTTAACAGGTGGAGAACCTTTTGTATATAAAGATTTTAAAAAATTATATTTAGAACTATTTAAAATGGGATTTATAATATCAATAAATAGTAATGCAACATTAATTGATGAAGAGACTGTAAAGTGGTTGAAAGAATATCCACCACAAAGAATAAATATTACATTGTATGGAAGTAGCAACAAAGTTTATGGGAATCTATGCAATAACCCAAAGGGATTTGATCAAGTAACAAAGGCTATAAATTTATTAAAAGAAGCTAATATAAATATAAAATTAAATTATACCTTAACTCCATATAATTCAGATGATTTAGAATTTGCATATAAATTTGCAGAAGAGAATGATTTAATTTTACAAGCATCTACATATATGTTTCCACCTGTAAGAAAAGATAAATGGTTTTGTTAACTAGATATGAAAAAAATGATCCTCGACAGGATTAATAACCGATAGGTTCAAATTTAGATTTCACATATTAAAAAATGGCATAACAAATAAGCCTAACAAAATTATAATTTTTTTAGACTTAAAGTGCAATTAATATTTAACAAACCAATTAATTTTATCTCGATGAGAATAATTAATACCACAAACTTCAGCTGGTGTTAAATTACTC
>NZ_JAHLOQ010000044.1 GCF_018917435.1 Intestinibacter bartlettii | reverse complement strand
TAGGGGGAGTGTGTAAAAGATATGCAATTGGCGGACTAATTCAATGTGCCTTGAGGCACAGCCAGCAATATGCCCTTTTAGGGCTAAGCAAACCACCCGTTTTACGGGTGGTTCTGATTGATTTAATCAATTAAATAACAATAATAAAAAACATTATTTATCCAAGTGAAATCAACGGATTAAATGAAATATATATGTTATAAAAATTTCTTATATCTAAAGATAAAAAATACATATTATCTACTCATATAAAAATAATTATATAATTAAATTAATAAAACAATTTTTAATTCAAACTAAATCAATTCAATATATATTTTCAAAAAATAACTTTAAATCAAGAACAATCTTACACTACAATATCGCAGTAAATCAATATAAATATGCAAATATCAGAGGATAAAAGGAGTGAATTTATGAAAATTCAAGATGTTATAAATTTGGCTAAAAAAAGAGGCCCAAAGATAGTCTCTGTTGCGTGTTGTCAAGATAAAGAAGTTTTACTAGCTGTGGAAAATGCACGAAAAGAAGGAATAATAAATGCTATTTTAGTAGGAGATATAGACAAAACTAAAAAAATAGCAGAAGAGTTGAATATAAACTTAGATAATTATGAATTAATAGATATATCAGATTTAAGTGAAGCATCTTTGAAAGCGGTGGAACTTGTTTCTTCTGGAAAAGCGGATATAGTAATGAAAGGCTTAGTAGATACATCAATTGTGTTAAAAGCCGTTTTAAATAAAGAAATAGGTCTTAGAACAGGAAATGTATTAAGTCATACTGGAGTATTTCATGTTGAAGGATACGATAGATTATTTTTTATAACAGATGCAGCTATGAATATTGATCCAGATTTAAATACTAAAAAACAAATAATTGAAAATGCTGTTAGACTTGCAAGAGCATTAGATATAGAGGAACCAAAAGTAGCGGTACTTTGTGCAAAGGAAAAGGTTAATCCTAAAATGCCTGATACAGTAGATGCGAAAGAATTAGAAGAAATGTATAAAAAAGGTGAAATTAAAAACTGTATAGTTGGCGGACCTTTTGCATTAGATAATGCAATTAGTGAGGAAGCTGCTAAACATAAGGGAATAGACCACCCTGTTGCAGGAAAAGCCGATATATTACTTGTTCCAGATATTGAAGCAGGAAACATATTCTATAAATCTATGACTTTCTTTGCAAAGGCAGAAAGTGCAGGTTTAGTTCTAGGGGCTAAAGCACCAATAGTGTTAACTTCAAGAGCAGATAGCGATGTTACTAAATTAAATTCAATTGCATTAGGAGTATTGGCAGCATCTAAAAAAGATTAACTTCAATATATAACATAATTGTTGATTATTTATGATGAAACTTTGTAATTAGTAAAAATGTATTTTTTAATTATTGGAAAATAGGGGGATTAGTATGGAAAAGTTATTTAAAATTTTAGCTATAAATCCAGGTTCAACTTCTACTAAGATAGCAATTTATGAAAATGAAGAAGAAATCTTAGAAAAAACACTTAGACATTCATCTGAAGAAATTGATAAATTTGAAAAAATAGCGGACCAATTAGATTTCAGAAAAGATATAATAGAACATGTTTTAAAAGAAGCAGGAGTAAAATTAAATGAGTTAGATGCTGTAGTTGGTAGGGGTGGACTTTTAAAACCAATTAAGGGCGGAACTTATGCAGTAAATGATGCTATGGTTGAAGATTTGAAGATAGGAGTATCTGGACAACATGCTTCAAACCTTGGTGGAATAATTGCAAGACAAATGGGTGACGAGTTAAATATACCTTCTTTTATAGTAGACCCAGTTGTTGTAGACGAAATGGAAGATGTAGCTAGACTATCAGGAGTGCCTGAAATGCCTAGAGTTAGTATTTTTCATGCTTTAAACCAAAAGGCTATAGGAAGAAGAGCAGCAGAAGATATGGGCAAAAAATATGAAGACTGCAACTTTTTAATAGTACATATGGGCGGAGGCGTTACTGTTGGAGCTCACAAAAAAGGAAGAGTAATAGATAATACTAATGGATTAGATGGCGAAGGACCATTTTCACCAGAAAGAAGTGGTGGACTTCCTGTTGGTGCATTGTTTAAGGCATGTTATGGCAATGAAATGACAAAAGATCAAATTGCTAAGAGAATAAAAGGCCAAGGGGGAGTAGTTGCTTATCTTGGAACTAATGATATTAGAGAAGTAGAAGCTAGAATAAATGAAGGTGATGAAAAAGCAAAACTTGTTCATGAAGCTATGATTTATCAAATATGCAAGGAAATAGGAGCATATGCAACTGTATTAAAAGGTGAAATAGATGCAATAATACTAACAGGTGGTATAGCTTATTCCGCTAAAGTTAGAGAAATGATAGAAGAAAGAGTTAGCTTTATAGCAAAAGTTATAGCTTATCCTGGTGAAGATGAAATGTCAGCATTAGCTGAAGGTGGACTTCGTGTATTAAAAGGGGAAGAAGAAGCTTTAGTTTATTAATTAGTTGAAGAAAATTTCATATAGAAATTTTTTGAATATATACCTATTAGATAAGGGGCAATTTAGTCAGTGGCTATTAGTTGCCCCTTATTTTGTGTATAAATTACTATTACGGTACTTTTTTAGACTATACTTATAATAAAGGTAAGATAAATGTATTATAGGGGGAATAAAAATGCAAAATGATCAAGCACAATTTATAAAAATGACAGAGACACCCATTCATAAACTTATAACATCTTTGGCTATACCTACGATAATAAGTATGTTAGTGACTGCTATATATAATATGGCAGATACTTTTTTTGTAGCTAAATTGGGTACTAGTGCATCTGGCGCAGTGGGAATAGTATTTTCGTTAATGGCCATAATTCAAGCAATTGGTTTTACTCTTGGAATGGGATCCGGTAGTTTGATATCTAGGCTATTAGGAGCAAAGCAAAATGAAAAAGCAAATGAAATAGCATCTTCAGGATTTTTTACTGCTATTTTATTTGGTATATTGCTCGCTATATTTGGTTTAATAAATATAGATAATATGATGAAAGTTTTAGGTTCGTCACAATCGATATTACCATTTGCTAAAAGCTATGCAAAATATATATTATTGGGCGCTCCTATTATGTGTGCATCTTTTGTTTTAAATAATATTTTACGTTCAGAGGGAAGGTCAAGATTTGCAATGATAGGTATAGCATCTGGTAGTATAATAAATATATTTTTAGACCCAGTTTTAATATTTGGACTGAATATGGGGATATCTGGCGCAGCTATAGCAACATTAGTTAGCCAAGCAATTAGCTTTTGTATACTGTTATCAATAATATTAAGAGGGGTTACTGTATCCAAATTAAACATAAAATATATGTCAAAGAGTATTAAAACATATACATTAATAATAAAAACAGGGTTACCTTCATTTACAAGACAGGGATTAGCAAGTATATCAACTGTATTGCTTAATTTGTGTGCAGTTGGATATGGCGATGCAGCAGTTGCAGCACTTTCTATATTCAGTAAGATATTTATGTTTATATTTTCAACTGTAATAGGATTTGGTCAAGGATTCCAACCAGTAGTAGGATATAATTATGGTGCTAAAAAGTATGATAGAGTAAAAGAATCTTGTTTTTTTACTCTTAAAGTAGGGGTAAGCATAATGTTTATATGTGCTGTAGTTGGATTTATTTTCGCCCCTAATATAATTAAATTATTTATTGAAGATGATTTAGAAGTTATAAGTATAGGTAGTAGATGTTTGAGAGCACAATGTATAGCTATGCCATTTATACCTGTGTGCACTGTTTGTAATATGACATTTCAGATGATAGGTAAATCTTGGACAGCGACACTATTATCATCAACTAGACAGGGATTGTGCTTTATACCGATTTTATTTATTGGAAATACTTTATTTGGACTTAATGGAATAGAATGTACACAGGCTTTAGCAGATTTTGCATCATGTGTTATAGCGATACCATTTGCAATAGTATTTTTAAGAAATTTAAATTTAAAAATAAAAGAACAAAAAGAAACATCTCAAATGACCTTAAAGTAAGAATTTTTTATAAAAATTATTGATTTGTGGTAAAATAAAATATCTTATTAAAATATTTAGAAAATTTCGTAAAAACATAGGGGTGAGATGTATATTATGAAAAACTTATTAAATCACGGTATTGTAGAGGTAGCAACAATTGTTCCAAATGAAATAAAAATTGCTGACCCTAAATTCAATGTTGATGAAATGTTGAGACTGCTTGACAAAGTAGTAGAAGAAAATAAAAAAGGAAATAGGCAGACTAGAGTAGTTGTATATCCTGAATTAAGTATAACTGGATATACATGTCATGATTTATTTAACCAAAGTAGATTAATAAAAAGGGCTTATGAAGAACTTTTAAGATTTACAAAGCTTTCAAATAAGGAATACAGTCCACTTATTTTTGTTGGAATTCCACTTAGAAAGGATAATCAATTATTTAATTGTGCAGTTGCAATAAATAAAGGTCAAATATTAGGAGTAATTCCTAAAACATTCATACCGAATTATTCAGAGTTTTATGAAGCAAGACATTTTGCAAGTGCAGTAAATAGGTTAGATGATAAAATCATTATGGATGGCAAATCAATACCTTTTACTACAAATTTATTAATAGAGGATAATACAAGTGGCGCTATAGTTTCTGCTGAGGTTTGTGAAGATGTATGGGTTCCAATTCCGCCTTCAAAATATCATTGTTTGCATGGTGCAAATATAATTGTAAATTTATCAGCTAGTAATGAAACTATAGGAAAGACTAAATATAGGGAAGATTTAATAAGAATGCATTCCGCTACATCAAATTGTGGATATATTTATGCATCTTCATCAAGAGGGGAAAGTACTACAGACACAGTATTTTCAGGTCATAGTTTAATAGCAGACAATGGCTATATAGTAGCTGAAAGCAAGTTTTTAGAAGATATAGAAATTACTTATGGAGAAATAGATATAGAAAAATGCGAAAATGATAGAGCAAAAACTACTTCATATATGACTGTTGTAAATAAACAAGAATACGAACATATTTACATAGAGACTTTTAAACCTATAATAGATAAATTTGTTTCAAATAGAGAAATATCAATTCTACCATTTGTCCCACAAAATATAGATGAACGTTCAAGTGAAATATTAAAATTACAAGCAGCGGGACTTGCAGGCAGATTAAAGAAAATAAATTGTAAGAATGTAGTTATAGGAATATCAGGGGGGCTTGATAGTACTTTAGCTTTAGTTGTAGCAGTAGAAGCATTTAATATAAATGGATTTGATAAAAAGGGGATACACGCAATTACAATGCCTTGTTACGGGACTACAGATAGAACACTTAATAATGCTAAAAGACTTATGGAATTATTAAATGTGACATCTTATGAAATAAATATAAAAGATGCGTGCGAGCAACATTACAAAGATATAGGTCATGATAAATCTAAATTAGATGTAACATTTGAAAATGTACAAGCAAGAGAGAGAACTCAAATACTTATGGATATATCCAATAAAATTGGTGGACTAGTGGTTGGAACAGGGGATTTATCAGAATTAGCGTTGGGATGGTGTACATATAATGGAGATCAAATGAGTATGTATGGCGTAAATGCATCTATACCAAAAACTTTAGTAAGAGGAATCTTAGAATCATATGCAAAATGTCATGATGATTTAAGGGATACGTTACTAGATATTTGTGATACACCAGTAAGTCCAGAGTTATTACCTCCAAATGAAGACGGAACAATAAAACAAAAAACAGAAGAAAAAATAGGTTCTTATGTGATTCATGATTTTACGCTTTATTATATGTTAAGACATGGATTTGGACCGAGAAAAATATTTGATTTATATGTAAATGCAAAGATTATGCAAGATAAAAAAATGGGGATTGAAAAACCTGTTGTGGATAAAAAAGCATTACTTAAAAACATGGAGATATTCTACAATAGATTTTGGTCTCAACAGTTTAAACGTTCTTGCATGCCTGATGGAATAAAAGTAGGTAGTGTGTCATTATCTCCAAGAGGAGACTGGCGTATGGCATCTGATGCTTGCCCAAATATTTGGATAGAAGAATTAAATGAATTAAAGCAAATTGTAGAATAGTTTTAAAGAAAGTCAGTATAAAAAAACAAAAAAATAATATAGTTTAATGTATAATGTATTATTTTTTATAATGCAAGAAATTTTTAAAAATAGGTCTGTAATTTGCATAAGATGGTGATACAATATTATAAAGAGGTTAACAGAGGCAGAGTTGTTACAGGGGATTTAGGTTAAAATAATTAATCATTTAAAAAAAAGAACAATTTTTATGTACTCAAATAACCTACATATACATAAATTTATATATTTTAGGGAATATATAATAAATATAATAGGTATAGAGAAAGGGGTAAGATATATGTTATACACACCAAAATACATTTTAGTAGCAGAGTTAGATAAAAAGGTTTGCGAATGCTCTGAGTGTAAAAAATTCAGAGTATTATACAATCACAGTCAAATGACTGAAAGCCAAGATGAAGATATTTGTGATTCTACAAGTGATATAATAGCAGTATGCTCAAAATGTGGTAGAATGTATAGATTTGATATGAAATACATAAAAAATGGAAAAGACCAAAAACGTACAGTTTCAAAAGTAAGAGAAATATCAGAAACTAATAGTCAAGTAAGAGAACATATTAAACGCAACTATGGTTCTTATGAAGCATTATTCACTATAAGATCAGAAGATTTTATAACAAAAATAGTTGAAGAAAAAGAAGTAAAAGACGGTAAATATACAGAATACGTTTACATGGAAAAATAAATTTGATTTTGTATATAGAGATTTAGAATAAATATAATATTAAAAAATAAAGGCTTTTAAGCCTTTATTTTTTGACTAATTAAGAATAAAGGCGGGGATAATCCTATGGTTACAGTAAATAAATATTTATATGAGGATGATTTTGGACAAAAAATATGCTCATGTTCAGAAAAACAAGAATACAAAGTATTATTTAGAGAAGTGAATGAAACTGAATTAAAAACGAATGAAGTAGAAGCTGTTACAAAGGCTTCAATATATAAAATGGAAAAGTTAGTAGTTATGTGTACTGAATGTAAAGAAATCTATTTTATAAGCTTGTCTTTTGAAGGAAGTTTTAAATCACAATATGTTACTTTAGAAAGTGTTGAAATATTTGATGGTGAAGTAGTTGAGGCTAGAAATTTAATTAATAGAATATATTCAGAATATGAAGATGTTATGGTTGATATAGCTACAGATGATTATGTTATAAAGGTATTATCAAAGTCTGAAGATGATGAGAAAACTAATACTAGATATGTATATTTAAATAGAGAAGATAGTATATTATATGCTGATTTACAAAATGAATAAAAAATAATAATCAATATTAAAAAAGCTGATTTCTATTGTATATAGAAACCAGCTTTTTATAATTGTTTAGAAATATATTTTACATATTAACAGCTTTTTTACTATCGCTGTGTTTTTCTTCAGTATTATCTTTTATATCATCAACAGTAAAATCTTTACGCTTAGTAGCTAATTCAGATTTAATATTATCGTCGTTTAAATTCTTAAATGCTCTAGATAACATAAGTTTTATTCTGTTGATTTGGTTAACTTCACTAGCAGATGGATCATAGTCTATAGGAATTATATTAGCTTTTGGATATCTAGCTTTTAATTCTTTTATAGGACCTTTACCGATTATGTGGTTTGGAAGACAACCAAATGGTTGCATACAAACTATGTTTTCTACACCACTTTCAATTAATTCTATCATTTCTCCTGGTAAGAACCAACCTTCACCAGTTTGATTACCTATAGAAACTAATGTTTTAGTTTTTTCTGCTAATTCGTAGATACTTTCTGGAGCAGTAAATCTCTTGCTCTTTTTAAGCTCTTTTACATAAGTTTTTTGATAGAAGCTCACTAAACCAATAAAGAACTTAGCAAAGAATTTACCTTTAGTTGTTCCTTCTAACTTATGATCTTTTTTGTATATATTGTTTAAAGAACAATATAAGAAGAATCCAGCTAGTTCAGGCATTACTGCTTCTGCACCTTCTCTTTCAAGCACATCAACGATATTGTTATTAGCAGTTGGGTGGAACTTAACTAATATTTCTCCAACAAGACCAACACGAGGTTTTTTGATATCTAGAAGTTCTAAATTATCAAAATCTCTTATTATATTTTTGATGTTTTTGCTAAAAGTAGAGAATTTTGCATTTTCAAGAGAGTCCATACAAATTTTAACCCATTTTTCATATAGGGCATTGGCACTTCCTTTAACTTTTTCGTAAGGTCTAGTTCTGTATAGAACTTTCATAAATAAATCACCATAAACTATAGCCATAAATCCACGATTTATTAATGGTAGTGATACATTTTCTTTAAGTCCATTATCTTCTATACCTTGCGCACTTAAAGATACAACTGGAACATCTTTAAATCCTGCTTCATACATAGCTTTACGTAAGAATCCGATGTAGTTAGTTGCTCTACAACCACCACCAGTTTGAGTTATACCAACAGCTACATTGTTTAAATCATATTTACCAGATTTAAGAGCACTGATTAATTGACCTATAACAATTATTGCTGGATAACAAGCATCATTATTTACATATCTAAGTCCTTCTTCAATAATTTCTCTACTTGTATCTTGAAGAATATCTACATTCCAACCGCTTAAATTAACAGCTTTTTCAACGAATTGGAAGTGAATAGGGGACATTTGTGGAACAATTAGTTTACGTTTTGGATCAAACTTATCATTTTTAGTGTAATTTATTTTATGTTCTTTTATATTCTTAACACTTATATGATTAGCCTCTCTTTCAGCCATTGCAGCTTTTAAAGAACGAAGTCTTATTTTTGCTGCACCTAAGTTGTTACCTTCATCTATTTTAATTACAGTATAGATTTTTGATTTTTCGGCTAATATTTCTTGTACTTGCTCAGTTGTTACAGCATCAAGACCACAACCAAATGAGTTAAGTTGAACAAGTTCGATATTGTCGTATTTCTTTACAAATTCAGCAGCTTTATAAAGTCTAGAGTGGTATACCCATTGGTCAACAACTCTTAGAGGTCTTTGAACTTGAGCAAGATGACAAACACTATCTTCAGTAAGTACTGCCATATCCAGTGAATTAATTAGCTCTGGCATACCATGGTTGATTTCTGGGTCAAGGTGATAAGGTCTACCAGCTAAAACTATACCTTTTAAATTTTCTTTTTGTATTTTTTCAACAGCTTCTTCACCAGCACGTCTTATATCTGCCTTAAATGCAAATTGTTCTTCTTTGGCAGCATCAACAGCGTTTCTTATTTCAGATTTTGATATATTTAAATCAGCGAAGTAATAAGAGAATACTTGGCAAAGTCTTTCTTTTAAGTTTTCTTTATCATTTAAAGTAATAAATGGATTTATAAATTTAATGTTCTTTTTCTTGATGTCAGGAACATTATTTTTGATTATTTCAGAGTAAGATATAACCACAGGGCAGTTGTAGTTATTATCTGAAGTTTTATCTTCTCTGTATTCATGTGTTACAGCAGGGTAGAATATAGTTTTAACACCTTTGTCTATTAGACTTTGGATATGTCCGTGAACCATTTTACCTGGGTAACAAACTGTTTCAGAGGCTATACTAGTCATACCTCTTTCATAAAGTTTTTTAGATGATCTTCCTGATAAAGTTACTTTAAATCCTAATTTAGTAAATAGAGTAAACCAGAAAGGATAATCTTCGTACATATTTAAAGCTCTTGGAAGACCAACTTCACCTCTTGGTGCCTCTTCAAGTTTTAAAGGCTTATAATGTTTAAATAATCTATCGTATTTGTAAGCAAATAGGTTGACAGGTTTTTCTTTATTTGGGTCAGGTTTTTCTGCACCATATAAAGCGGCTCCGTTTTCACATCTATTTCCTGATACAAATATTTCGTGTTCTGAGAATTTATTTATAGTAAGTAGACATTTGTTTGAGCAGCCTTTACATCTTTCAACTGTACTATCTACTTTTATATTTTCAAGTTGTTCTAAGTTTAAGAATTCTGTTTTGTGACCTTCTGAATATCTTTCTTTACAAATTATAGCTGCACCAAATGCACCCATTATCCCTGAGATATCAGGTCTAGTTACATTTCTTCCAATTAATTTTTCAAAACTTCTTAGAACTAAGTCATTGTAGAAAGTACCACCTTGAACAACTATATTTTTACCTAACTCATTTAAGTCTCTTATTTTTATAACTTTGAATAGAGCATTTTTTATAACAGAGTAAGAAAGTCCTGCTGATATATCTGCAACAGTTGCACCTTCTTTTTGTGCTTGTTTAACTCTAGAGTTCATAAATACTGTACATCTAGAGCCTAGATCGACTGGATTTTGTGAGAATGTACCTTCTTTTGCAAAGTCTTCGATTGACATAGAAAGTGATTTTGCAAAAGTTTCAAGGAATGAGCCACAACCAGAAGAACAAGCTTCGTTAAGTATGATACTATCTATTACACCGTTTTTAATTTGTAGACATTTCATATCTTGACCACCTATATCAAGTATGAAGTCGACATCAGGGTCGAAATATTTAGCTGCTTTGTAGTGAGCCATTGTTTCAATTTCACCGTAATCAATTTTTAATGCCTTTTTAAGTAATGCTTCACCATATCCTGTAACACAAGAAGAAACAATATTTACGTCTTTTGGTAGTTTGTTATAAATATCTTTTACTATGTTTATAGATGTTTGAAGCGGACTACCTTCATTACTACTATAATATGTATAAACTAAATTACAATTTTCATCTATTAATGCGGCTTTTGTAGTTGTAGAGCCTGCATCAATTCCTAAGAAACAATTACCTTTTACATCTTTTAAATCCTTTTTAAGAACTTGTGATTTGTTGTGTCTGTTTATGAATTCATCATGTTCTTGTTTATTTTTGAATAGAGGTTCTAAACCTTCTGCATTAGATAAGTTTACGCCTTCGATTTTTTTAATTTTATTTATTAAATCTGATAAATTAACATCAGGTTCATCTTTTGCTAATATAGAGGCACCCATTGCTATATATAATTGAGCATCTTTTGGGAATATTATGTTTTCATCACTTAAATTTAATACATTTTTGAATGCTGTACGAAGTTCTGATAGGAAATATAAAGGTCCACCTAAAAATGCTACATTACCTTCAATAGCTCTACCACAAGATAAAACACTGACTGTTTGAACAACAACAGCATTAAATATACTCATAGCTATATCGGCTTTTCTTGCACCATCGTTTATTAATGGTTGGATATCTGTTTTTGCGAAAACACCACATCTAGATGCGATAGGGTAGATTACTTTATAATCTTTTGCCATTTCATTAAGTCCAGCGGCATCTGTTTTTAATAAACTTGCCATTTGGTCAATAAATGCACCAGTACCACCAGCACATATACCGTTCATTCTTTGGTCTATACCACCACTTAAATAAGTGATTTTTGCATCCTCACCACCAAGTTCGATTACAACATCAGTTTCTGGGTTGAAGGTTTCAATTGCTTTTGTAGATGATATTACTTCTTGTACAAATTTTAAACCTAAATATTTAGAGATATCTATTCCCCCAGAACCAGTTACTACAGTAGAGATTCTAATATCTCCAAACTTTTCATAGACTTCTGTTAAGACTTCTTTAACGGCTTTTTTTACATCTGAAAAATGTCTTGTATATTTTTTGAATATAACTGTATCTTTATCTAAAACTACTATTTTAACTGTAGTAGAACCGACGTCTATACCTACATTAAATATTTTTTTCATAAAATTAAACCTCCTCAAATTGCCCCAAAGTAATTATAAACTAAAAGCATCAACTATTAATTCTTCTATGTATTTTAGCTCTTTATCATCGTTGTAGTTTCCATCCGGATCTAAAATATACTTCAAAATGACATATCCACCTATATTTGAAAGTACTGTTCTGACTATAAGTCCATTAGGAACATTTTTTATCATTTTTTGTGATTTAAAATAGTCTAATATTTTATCAAAATTATCCATTATATTAGATTTTAGACTATCTACAATTTGTACTCTTAGTTCTTCTCGATATAAAACTTCTGCTAATAAAATATGAGCAACTTTATAATTTTCACTCATAAAACTAAACCTCTCATATACAAGTTCATGTATAAATGATTTAAAATCAGGATAAATATCGCTAATTTCAATATCATCAAAATCCAGTATTATTTCAGGGAGAACATAATTAAATATAAATGGCATAATCGAAGAAAGTAATAAATTTTGTTTTGTGCCGAAATGTTTAAATATTGTACCCTCAGCAACGCCTGCAATTTTTGCTATTTCGCTAGTTGAAGTATTGGCATATCCGTTTTTGGCAAATAGGTCAATGCTAGTTTCTAATATCCTTTTACACTTGGCTGTCATTGTCTTATTTTCTAAGATATCTTTCTTATATAAATCTAAAATAGAATGTTGCATTTAAAATTTCTCCTAAAATTTTAAGATTAAAGTGAGTAAACACTCACAAGATAAATCATAAAAATAGTGAGTAAATACTCACAACATACAAGTATTATAGTGATTAATACCATAATTTGTCAATCGAAACAGGGGGAGGTTATGTTAAATTTTTGTTAAAGAAATAGTGAATATCTATTATAAATCGATATAAAATATAAATAAATTCAAAGATATGTAAAAATATGTAGATTATTTTTAGAGTTATGAGATTAAATAAAATTATAAAAAAAGATAGACAAAATTTTCGTCTATCTTTCTATAAAAAGTAAATATTATTATTTGCATTTAAAGCTTGAACAATATGTTTCTGAATATAAATTAGCTGAATCAGCACTAGATGTTACTGCTATATTGTTTAAGCTACATACATTACCGGCATTATAAGCACATGTTTTTACATTACATCCTATGTAGTCACAACTTCCATTAGTACAAGTATTACTTGTTAAGTTACTATAAGTAGATTGATCTAAAAATGAAGAACAACAAGTATGATTACTTGTATGAGCTTTTTTTCCTGTTATAGAAATTCTATTAGCGTAACAAACACCTGAGTCATTGTGCGAACAATTTAGTACATTACATCCTATTCTAGCCATTATTTTGGACCTCCTATTAAATTTAATTAATAAAAGTATTTCCAAAATATAAAAAAGTATGTATGGCTACATAAATTATTCTATTATTGAATTAAAGACATCTTTGTCTAGTAGACATTTTGCTATTAAAGAACAAGCTGAAGGATAGTTTGAAATATTAGGCCATATGCTTATTATCAGTTTTTCATAATCATATAATTTTAAAGTTTCACCATCTTTAAGTTTTTGGGAAAATTCATATGATTTTTCTTTCATTTTTAAATATATATCTATAGTTAAATCAAAAAAGACTGTTGCTTTGTGACATGGTTGTTTTAAAATTAATAAATTCTGTCTAAACTCCAAATAATCAAGCCTATCTGATGTAGTGTATGAGTTATTTTCCAAAGTAAATACACCTCAATTCTATAAAAATTATTATTAATAATTATATTTTTGAAACTAAAAAAATATGACTCCAATATAGGTTTTTTAATGTATAAATTTCACAAAAAATGGCTAAGATACTAATAAAAATCCTACATATTTACAAAAGAAGGAGGACAGAAATAATGAAAAAGATGGAGAATTATCGCTGGATTATTCCGTCATTAGTCGCATTAGGAGTAATACTATTAAGTGGAGGTATTTTTTTAGGGGTTAAGAGTTATGAAACTCTTGAAGCAAGTAATAGCAAAGTTAATGATGCAAATCAAAAGAATCTTTCAGGTAAACAAAAATTTAAATTAGATGAGTATTGTCAAATATGGCTTCAAGATGATAATGAAATACCTGTAATGTTAGGAAAAGTAAATGAGGACTTATTAAATAAAACAGAAGATGAAATAAAAGCGGCCTTAAAAGAAAAATATCCAGACAAAGAAGTATCAACAATGAATAAATATCAAATAATATTAAAAACTTCAGATGAAGGAACTGATGTATCAAAAGCTAATAAATATACATTAGAAAATGAAGATGGATATATAAGTGTTTTCAAATACGATAAACAAGGTAAAAAAGAATTAGTAGAAAAAACTTCTATACAAATAAAATCACTTCCAAAGTCTGTACAAGAAGAATTAAAAGAAGCAATTATACTAGATAGTGAAGATGACGCATATTCTAGACTAGAAGATTTCGGTAGCTAATAAAATTCAATATATACCTAAAAATATGTTCTTTTATGTTAAAAGCAAAGTTTTGCTAGCAACATTTAAAGGACATATTTTTATATTTGTAGAAATAATATTTTTAGTTTATTTGTTAAAGCTTTAGTTTATTTGATATAATAGATTAGAACATAGGTTTGGATAAAAATAAAATTAGGAGGTCAGATTTGGTTATTTTAGGAATAGACCCAGGGATAGCGATAGTTGGATACGGAATAATAGAATATAAAAATAATAAATTTAAGGTTATTGATTATGGAGCTGTTACAACTAATGCAAATACACCAACGGATCAAAGATTGGCTCTTGTTTATAAAGGTATAGATATTTTGATAAAAAATTACAATATTGATGAAGTTGCAATTGAAGAACTATTTTTCAATAAAAATGTAAAAACGGCTATAACAGTTGCACAGGCGAGAGGTGTAATAATGTTGGCATGTACACATAACAACAAGCCTATTTATGAATATACGCCACTACAAGTTAAACAAGGGGTAGTTGGATATGGTAGAGCACAAAAAATGCAGGTACAACAGATGGTTACATCTCTTTTAAAATTAAAAGAAATACCAAAACCAGATGATACTGCCGATGCTCTTGCAATAGCTGTATGTCATGCACATGCAAATAGACTAGAAAAGACTTTAAAAAACTTTAAATAATTTTACAAGGAGAAAGTATGTATAGTTATATAAAAGGAATCGTAGAAGAAATATATTTAGATAGAATAGTTTTAGAAAATAATGGCATAGGATACGAAATAAATGTGTCTAGTTTTACAGCACAGAGTGTCCAAAAAGGAAAGAGTGCAAAAATATTTACAAAACTAATAGTTAGAGAAGATGACATGAGTTTATGTGGATTTGCAAGTCAAAGAGAATTAGAGATGTTTAAATTACTTACATCTGTATCAAAGATAGGGCCTAAAGTAGGGCTTGGGATATTATCTTCTGCAACACCACCTCAACTTAGTGCATATATCCTTAGTGAAGATATTGCAAAACTATCAAAATGTCCTGGAGTAGGTAAAAAAACAGCAGAGAGAATAGTTTTAGAGTTAAAAGATAAGGTAGATAAAGATATGGCAGAATTTGAAGCTACTTTATTTAACCAAGCTCCAACTGGATTAGAATTAGATGAATCAGTAGAGGCGCTATTAGCATTAGGATATTCAAGTGCGGAAGCAAAAGAGGCTGTACAAAAATTCAAGAAAGACGGATTAAAAACAGAAGATTTAATTAAAAAATCACTTACATATTTAATGAGTAAGTAGATTTTAAGAATTGGTATATTATAATAAGTAGATTTTTAATGATTAAGACTAATATGTACGGTATAGATATTTATAAAAAATGTGTAAATTATAATATGTACAGATAGGAAAATATAGAAAGGAGATGAGAAAATGTTTGATTTAGGCGATGAAAATAGATTGATAAGTTCTAGTATGAAGGCTGAAGATAATGAAACAGAAATTAGTTTAAGACCTAAAAGTTTATCGGATTATTTAGGACAAGAAAAAGTAAAAGAACAATTAGAAATATTTATAGAAGCAGCAAAGTCTAGAAATGAACCACTAGATCACGTTTTATTATATGGACCTCCAGGTTTAGGAAAAACAACTTTAGCAGGAATAATAGCTAATGAGATGGGAGTAAACTTAAGGATTACATCTGGACCAGCTATTGAGAGAGCCGGGGATTTAGCTGCAATTTTGACTAATTTAGAGGAAAATGATGTATTATTTATAGACGAAATACACAGAATAAATAGGAGTGTAGAGGAAGTTTTATACCCTGCAATGGAGGATTATTGTATAGACATCATAATTGGAAAAGGTCCATCTGCAAGAAGTATTAGACTTGACTTACCAAAATTCACGCTAATAGGTGCAACAACTAGAGCTGGTATGCTTACAAATCCACTTCGAGATAGATTTGGAGTTATATGCAAATTAGACTACTATACAGTAGATGAATTAGCACAAATTTCAATGAGATCGGCAAATCTTCTAGAAGCTGAGATAAACTTAAATGGAGCTACAGAGATAGCAAGACGTTCAAGGGGAACACCGAGAATTGCAAATAGACTTCTAAAAAGAGTTAGAGATTATGCACAAGTTAAGGCAGATGGAAATATAACTGATGAGGTAGCAAACAATGCTTTAGAATTATTAGGTGTAGATAGTCTAGGACTTGATGATGTAGATGAAAAATTACTTTTAACTATAATTCATAAATTTGGAGGAGGACCAGTGGGATTAGATACACTGGCAGCATCCATTGGAGAAGACCGAAATACAATAGAAGATGTATATGAACCATATCTACTTCAATTAGGTTTTATAAATAGAGGACCTAGAGGTCGTATAGCTATGCCTAGAGCATACGAACATCTAAATATAGAGTATCCAAAAAAATAAGATTTTATAAAAGTCTACCCAAATAAATAAATATTTGTTATCATTGTATTTATGTGTTTTAACAAAAATTTATTTAGAAAGGAAGTTAATCAAATTGAAAACAAGTGATTTTAATTTTGATTTACCAGAAGAATTAATTGCTCAAGTTCCAATAAAGGATAGAACTAGTTCTAGACTTATGGTCCTTGATAAAGAAACTGGTGAAATCGAACATAGAATATTTAAAGATATAATAGATTATTTAAATCCAGGGGATTGTTTAGTTTTAAATGATACTAGAGTAATTCCAGCGAGACTTATAGGTTCAAAAGTAGAAACAGGTGGAAAAATTGAATTCCTACTTTTAAAAAGAACTGAAGATGATACTTGGGAAACATTAGTTAAACCAGGAAAAAGAGCTAAAATAGGGGCAAGATTCTCATTCGGAGATGGAAAATTAATTGCGGAAGTAGTTGGAATGGGAGAAGATGGTGCTAGAATAGTTAAATTTGAATACAATGGAATATTCGAAGAAATTCTAGACGAATTAGGAAACATGCCATTACCACCATATATAACAGAAAAACTAGATGAAAGAGAAAGATATCAAACAGTTTATTCTAAACATAATGGTTCTGCAGCAGCTCCAACAGCTGGTCTTCACTTTACAGAAGAATTATTAAATAAAATAAAAGAAAAAGGTGTTGATTTAGCATTTGTAACACTTCACGTTGGTCTTGGAACATTCAGACCAGTAAAAGTAGATGATGTAGATAATCACCAAATGCATTCAGAATTCTACATGGTTACAGAAGAAGCAGCAGAAAAAATAAATAGAGCTAAAGCAAATGGAAATAGAGTAATAAGTGTTGGTACAACAAGTACTAGAACAGTAGAATCAGTAGCAGATGAAAATGGAATCGTAAAAGCTACATCAGGGTGGACTAACATATTCATATATCCAGGATACAAATGGAAAGTTATAGATAATTTAATTACAAACTTCCATTTACCTGAATCTACACTTATAATGCTAGTTAGTTCTTTAGCAGGAAAAGAACACGTATTAAATGCTTATAATGAGGCAGTTAAGGAAAGATATAGATTCTTTAGTTTTGGAGATGCAATGTTTATTAAATAATAAAATTAGACCTAACTGGGGGCCGTAGAATATGAAAAGAAATACAAAGCAAACTTTCATAAAAATAGCACATTTGTGTGAAATTTTATTATCAGTCGTTATATTATTGGTAATACTTTTAGGTATATTCGATATTTTAAGAGAAGTTTATGGAGCTTACATTATTGATTTTGCTAATCCCGTAAACTACGAGCAGTTAAATAATTTCTTGGCACAAATATTATTACTTGTAATAGCTGTAGAATTAGTAATTATGCTTTGCTTACATCGACCAGAAACTTTGCTAGAAGTTTTACTTTATGCAATAGCAAGAAAATTACTTTTAATACCAAAGTCATCAAGTGCAGGAGAATTACTGCTAGGTGTATTAGCAATAGCAGCCATATTCTTTATAAAAAAATACTTAATGCCGATAAATGATAAAAATGGCGATAATAATCAAAACAAAAATACTATAAAAAGTATAATAGCATCTTATTTAAAAGATGATGATGATAATGTAAGTATGTTCTAAAAACATAAATATGAAAATTTAAATTTAATATAGAGAAGAATAAAGATATTTGAAATTTTAAGGAGAAACAAAATGAGTGCAATAAGATATGAACTTATAAAGACTTGTAAACAAAGTGGTGCAAGACTAGGAATATTACACACGCCACACGGAAGTATAGAAACACCTATATTCATGCCAGTTGGTACACAAGCAACAGTAAAAGCTATGACACCAGAAGAATTAAAAGAAATAGGATCACAAATAATCCTAAGTAATACTTACCACTTATACATGAGACCAGGTCATGAGTTAGTGAAAGAAGCTGGTGGACTTCACAAATTTATGAATTGGGACAAACCAATACTAACAGATAGTGGTGGATTCCAAGTATTCTCATTAGGACCACTTAGAAAAATAACTGAAGAAGGTGTTACATTTAAATCACATTTAGATGGTTCAAAACACTTCATAAGTCCAGAAAAGGCTATGGAAATTCAAAATGCATTAGGTTCAGACATAATGATGGCATTTGACGAATGTGCTCCATATCCAGCAGATAGAGAATACGTTAAAAACTCTTTAGAAAGAACTACAAGATGGCTTCAAAGATGTAAAGATGCTCACAAAAATACAGAAAACCAAGCATTATTCGGTATAATCCAAGGTGGTATGTACAAAGACTTAAGAGAGCAATCAGCAAAAGAAGTAACAGCTATAGATTTACCAGGATACGCAATAGGTGGACTTAGTGTTGGAGAACCAAAACCACTTATGTACGAAGTATTAGAATATACTACACCACTTATGCCAGTTGATAAACCAAGATACTTAATGGGTGTTGGTTCACCTGATGACTTAATCGAAGGTGTAATAAGAGGAGTAGACATGTTTGACTGCGTACTTCCAACTCGTATAGCTAGAAATGGTACAGCTATGACTAGCCAAGGTAAAGTAGTAGTTAGAAATGCAGCTTATGCTAAAGACTTCACTCCATTAGATCCAGAGTGTGACTGCTACTGCTGTAAAAACTACACAAAAGCATATATAAGACACTTAGTTAAAGCTAACGAAATATTAGCTGCTAGACTTATAACAACACACAACTTAAGATTCTTACTTAAATTAATGGAACAAGTTAGACAAGCAATAAGAGAAGATAGACTATTAGATTTCAGAGAAGAATTTTTTACTAAATATGGGTATGAATTATAAAATATTTAATATATAATGTTTAATAATGAATATTTAATAAAAGTTAAAGGAGAAAAATGAAATGAATCAACAATTAATATGGTCAATTGTGTATATAGTTGCTTTATTTGCAATATTCTATTTCTTATTTATAAGACCACAAAAGAAAAAAGACAAAGAATTAAAAGATATGAGAGATTCTCTTGCAGTAGGAGATACTGTAGTAACTATAGGTGGTATTGTTGCTAACGTAGCAAAAATAGAAGAAGAAACTGTAGTTATAGAATTTGGACCAAGTAGAACTAAAATGCCAATACAAAAATGGGCTATAGGTAGCGTTCAACAAAAAAAAGAAAGTAAATAATAATTAGGAATTTAAAACCTCCCTCTGAAATATATTTATTTAAGAAGGGAGGTTTTTTAATGAGCAAAGCTATAAGTATTTTTAAAGGATTGGGATATGCATATATATTCACACTAATTGTAATATTAATTTACAATGCATTACTAACTTTTACTAAATTATCTTCAGATAATATGGGATTGATAGTATCAATTATCACGACTTTTGGGGCTGCATTTGGTGGATTTTATGCTTGCAAACAAATAAAAGAGAAAGGTTTATTATATGGACTATTGGAAGGTTTGCTATATATTATCTTTTTAATAGTATTAGTTTTCCTAGCAAAAGAAAATTTTTCTTTTGAAATAAGTATCATATATAGTGTAATATTAACGACTATAGCCGGTGGAATTGGAGGAATTATTGGAGTTAATTTCTAAAAAAATTTAAAATATATGGAATATATGTTATAATTATTCAAGTATTATAAAATTATACATAGAAACAAAAGAGTAGGAGGAAATTCGACATGGCTAAAAAACATATAAAAACTTTATCTCAAGCTACTTTAAAAGAAAGTGCTGCTAAAGGTGGATGTGGAGAATGTCAAACTTCTTGTCAATCAGCTTGCAAAACTTCTTGTACAGTTGCTAACCAAGAATGCGAAAGATAGTATTCGTATAAAAATAAAAAGGGAATTGAGCGGTGATGTGAGTTACCATTCAATTCCCTTTTTTAAAAGTTAAAGGTGGGTTATGTTTCTGCTATTATTTTGCCCGTATCTTTTAAATCATAACCACCAAGTCCTACCAATTCATCTTTGAATTCATTTGAATTTATAATATTTAAAATTTCTTTATAAATTGGATTATATAGATTTTCTGTTTTTATAACTAAATCATATCGTTCTTTTTGTAACGAAATGAAATCAATATTGTCTATTTGTTTAGCAACTTTTTCTATTCCTAAACCAAAATCACCTTTGCCTCTTGCAATAGCACTTGCAACAGCTAAATGAGAACTTTCTTCAGAATTATAACCATTTATTTCATTAGAGGATATGTTTAATTCGCGTAATTTTCCATCTAATAAAACTCTGACACCACATCCTAATTCTCTATTTATATAAGATAAATCTTCTCTTTTTAAATCATCCCATCCCTGTATATTTTTAGGATTCCCTTTTTTAACATAAAATCCTTGAATTCTATATGTTAAATTGATGATTGTACATGGAATTCCAGGAAGTAATTTCTTAACAAAATCAATATTATATTCTGAAGTTTCCCAATCCCATAAATGAGCAGATGCGATAGAAGCTTTATTATTGTATAAGTTAATTAAACCATTATAACTTCCCATATATGATCTATATGATTTTATAGAAGGAAGAGTATTTTCTATATTTCTACCTAAAATATCTAAAATCATATCTTGACCACAAATTATTATATTTTTATCATCTGATTTTATTTCCTTATTATTAGATATTTCACTTTTAACTATTTCCTGATTTAGTTGTTTAGTTGAGGAAGATGATTTTCCCTTTTTTTGATTTTTTATGTAGTTATCGATATCCTCCTTATCGATACGAAGTTTTTTACCAACTTTATAAGCAGGCAATTCTCCCCTTTTTATTATTTCATAGACTGTATTTTTTGTTATTTTTAATAATTCCGCAACTTCTATTGGCGTTAATGATGTTGAATCCATAATATCAGCCTCCTTATGTAATATTTCGTTTTGTTAACTTATTTATATTTGAATCTCGACCCCGTTAGGGTTTACAATAGTTTCACCACAAAACAAATTCCCCCTAAAGAAAGGAGCCGAGAAAGTTGAAACCTACGGTTAAATG
>NZ_JAHLOQ010000043.1 GCF_018917435.1 Intestinibacter bartlettii | reverse complement strand
CCATTTTACAAATAAATATCCATATTATGAATAATTATTGGATATTTAGAAATATTATTAATAAATAAATTGCTATAGAGGAGCGAAATTACTCTAAAGCACAAATCAATTTACACTCCCGAAAAATATTAAATAAATCCTTTCTTTTTTATTGTTTATATCGTTATATATATAATATTATTACCGTGGTTTTGTATTACTTTTACTAAATCATCTAATGAAATCCAAAGAGTAGATGTATTTGTATTAGGATGTACACCAATTTTTTTCTCGCCGATTAGACTTTTATCTATTAAAACTTGCACTTCACAATCTGAATCATTTAAAACGCCAAGTGGAGTAACAGATCCCCTTGTTAAATGCAAATATTTTTTTAATCTTTCTTCTGATGCAAATTTAAGTGAAGTAGAATTAATTTGATTTTTGATAGATTTTAAATTTGCTTTTTTATCTCTATCCATAACTAAAATATAGTGATTTGTACCATTTGAATTTCTTAAGAATAGATTTTTTACAACGTTACCTTCATGCATAATTCCCAAAATACTCATATCTTCAATAGTAAAAACTTCTGGATGTTCGGTTATATCATATTTAATATGCATTTCATCTAATTTTTTTAATACCTCTTGTTCATTATTATTGTTGTTATTCATATAACTCACCCCTAATGTATGTATTGCTAGAACTTGTCTTTACAAGTTTAAAAATAAATATTTACTAACTAAAACAAAAATATACCAAATATAAAAATATAGTATAATAAATATATTGATAATAATACTATATAAAAGGAATAGGTACAATATAATGCAAAAAATATTTTATGAAAATTCATATAAAAAAGATTTTACTGCTGAAATAGTAGATATTAAAAAAATAGATGAAAAATTTCATGTTGTCTTAGATAAAACTGCTTTCTATCCTGAAGGAGGAGGACAATTATGTGACATAGGTAAAATTGAATCACATGATGTAGATTATGTGTATGAAAAAGAAGGTGTTATCTACCATGTGCTCGATCAGGCACCTAAAAAAATACATAAAGTAAAATGTAGTTTAAATTGGAATAGAAGAGAGTATACTATGTCTCATCATCTTTCACAACATATAATATCAGCGTTATTTTTAAAAGAATTTAACAAGAAAACAACTAGTTTTCATATGGGAATTGAAATAAGTACTGTGGATATTGAGGGAAGTTTTTCTGATGATGAAATAATGAAAATAGAACAACTTGCAAATGATGTTATTTCAGAAAATATATTAGTAGAAACTTTTGAAATAACTAGAAAAGAAGCTAAAAAATTAAGATTAAAAGATGATTTTTCAAAAATAAATGGAGATATTAGAGTTGTAAAAGTAGGGGACTTAGATACAAATTGCTGTTGTGGCGTACATCCAAAATCCACTTTAGATCTTAGATTGATAAA
Source organism: Intestinibacter bartlettii (assembly GCF_018917435.1). GTDB lineage: Bacteria > Bacillota > Clostridia > Peptostreptococcales > Peptostreptococcaceae > Intestinibacter > Intestinibacter bartlettii_A. Next base: position 23,653 of record NZ_JAHLOQ010000043.1, on the reverse strand, counting down.
ATTTAAAAAATGGGAAAAATATAAAAATTCAACTAGAATAGAGTATTTTGCGGGTAATAAAGCAATAGACTATGTAATAAATAGAGATAAAAACTTAAGTAAGATTTGCAAATACTTAAGTTGTAGTGATGAAGACTCATTAAAAGGAATAGAAAATATAAATAATAAATTAACAGATTCTATAAATGAAAATAAAAAATTAAAAGAAGAAATAGCACAATATGAGTTAAAAGATATGATATCATCGGGTAAAATAATAAAAGATATATTTATAATTACTAAAATATATAATGATAAAGACTCAAAATATATATCTAAATTAGCGAATAAAATAACTGAAAAAGATAATAAAGTAGTTTTATTTGCACTTGTAAATAAAGATAGAGTTAATTTAGTATTTTCATGTAGTAAGAATTTAACAATTCTAGATATGAACAACTTATTAAAAGATTCTATAAAATTAATTGATGGAAAAGGCGGCGGAAGCAAGATAACAGCACAAGGTGGAGGAAAGAATAACTCTAATTTAGAGTCACTTATGAGTTATACAGCTATGAAAGTTGAAAAAGAATTAAGTTAAAATAGTATTTGATATTATAGCTGATATTGAGTATAATTGAAAAGGTTAAGAAATCTAAATAAAATAAGAAGATTTTTGTTTCTATTTTGAATAAAAATTTTCTTGTTTGATAATGAAAGAGAGTAAAATAGAATGAAAAAAGATTTATTTAATGGAAAAAGATTAAAAATTGCTAGAGTATATAGAGGTAAAACTGTAGATATTTTAGCTAAAGAAACAAATATAAATAAAAAAGATATATTAGCCTTTGAAGATAATAAATATAAACCAACTTTAGAGAATGCGTTAAAATTATCTAATATACTTCATTTTCCAAGAGAATATTTCTATGATAATGAAAATATAAAGGTTGTAGTAGAGGATTCACATTTTAATCCGAATTCTACATTACCTAGAATGGAAGAAATATCATACAAAGAAAAATTAATTATGTTAAGAAAATTATTTTTATTCTTTGAAGAGTATATAGGATTCCCACAATTGGATTTACCTAATAATTTACACAGAGGAGATTCTATGGAAGTGCTTTCTCAAAAAATTAGAGAGCATTGGGATTTATGGGATGATGAAAAACCAACTCCTTTAAACTTAGGTGATATTATGACTGCAAAAGGCGTAATAATAAGTTATATGAATGTAAATAGAAGGGGAGCAAGTCCTTTTACACAAAAACAATCAGTAGAAAAAGATATAAAATATGTTATAGCTTTAGGTGAAGACAAAAATGTAGCTCCTATAAGAAATCACGACTTAGCGTGCGAGTTAGGTTATATAGTAAGTGATATATTAAATATACCTTTAAAGAAATTTGACTGTGAAGAGTTTGCAGATGAGTTTTTACTTCCAAAACAAGCATTTTTAAATAGCTTACAAGATACAAATGAAATAGAGGACTTTGTAAAACTAAAAGCTAGATGGGCAGTACCTGTTAGTTTATTAGTTTACAGAGCATATAGTTTAGGAGTTATAAGCTATAAAAAATATAATTATCTGCTTAATGATTGGCAACAAAGAGGATGGAATAAGTCAGAGCCACTAGATGATAAATTTAAATTAACTGATTCATCATTGTTAAAAATGGCTTATGAAGCATTAATAGAAAATCATATAGTGAGCAATGCAACTTTAATAGACAAATTACACAATCAAGGTATAACTTTATACCCTGAAGATTTAGAAATATTAATGGATTTAAAACCAAATACATTACAAACAAAAAATAATAAAAACAATGTAAAAAAAGTTGATTTTAAAAGAAAAAGAGCTTAAAAATATCCCCTTGTTATTAAACAAGGGGAATTTTAGTTTTATATGTTATCAATTTTATATTTTAAGATAATAGTTATTTCTCATTTAATTCATATAAATCTAATCTTCTTGCAGACATTAATGGAAGTTCTTTACGAATTTTTTTTACATAATCAAGATCTAGTTCTATGATTTTATAACCTTCTTTTTCATCCATTTTATATATAATATCTCCCCAAGGAGAGACTACAATAGAGTTTCCGTATGAAATATAACAACCATTTACATCTCTGCTAGGTGCACATCCTACTGTATATACTTGATTATCTACAGCTCTAGATCTAAACATCAAATCCCAGTGAGCAGGTCCAGTAGTCATATTAAAGGCAGCAGGAACAATTATTATTTGAGCTCCCATTTGAGCCATCAACCTTCCTAATTCAGGAAATCTAAAATCAAAACAGATGCAAAGTCCTATTTTACCAAATTCGGTATCAAATACAGTTATTTTATTTCCAGCAGTTAATGTATCAGATTCTTTAAAACATTGGCCATCTTCAACATCTATATCAAATAAATGAACTTTTCTGTGTTTTGCTATTTTTTGTCCATTTCTATCAAATACATAAGAAGTATTATAAATTAGATTTTTTTCATCTTTTTCTGGAATGGATCCACCAACTAAGTAAATACTATTTTCTTTTGCCATATTAGAAAGTGTATTAAATGATTTATCACCCTCAAATTCTGCATATAGAGGAAAGTTTTCTGTCTTATAAGGTGTTGTAAACATTTCTGGAAGAATTGCTAAATCACAGCCTTCAGATGCAACTTTTTTTATAAATTTATTTGCAGTTTCTAAGTTTTTATGCTTATCTTCTTCAATATGCATTTGTATTAATGCTATTTTTATTTTACTCATATTTCTATTAGCCCCCTAAATTATAAATATATAGACTTATTAATAAAATATTATATAACATCCTATTTACTGTCAAATATATTGTAGTTGTAAGATAAGACTTATTGTTAAGGCAATATAATAAAATATTTTTCTCTAATCTTAAAAGTTGATTCCTTTTCAGGTAAAGAAGTAATTAACTAGCTTGAATTTTTAGAAGAATTAGTATATTATTTTTATAAAAAAGGTATTTACACTGCTATAGAAACTTGTACAATGTTTGATTAAAAAAATATGAAGATATATTTTGTAAATTAGACTATATATTTATGGATATAAAAGATATATCTAATAAAAAATATAAATAGTATACAGGTATAAGCAACAGAAAAATATTAGGTAATATAAAGAAAATGGCTACACTAAATAGAAAGATGGTAATTGGAGTGCCTATAATGACAGTAGGGGAAATATTATGAAGTCTAAGTCGTTAGAGATAAGTAGTCATAAATACAGAGGTGAGGAGAATATTTATGGTGTCACAACTTCCAAAAGTGGGACAAAATCTAAGAAGGTTAAGAAATGGGTTAGGGTTAAGTTTAGATGAAGCGTCAAAATTGACAGGTGTTAGTAAAGCTATGTTGGGACAAATTGAAAGGGGAGAATCAAGCCCAACGATATCTACATTGTGGAAGATTTCATCAGGATTAAAAGTTAATTTTATTTCTTTACTAGATAACAATCAAAATGAACTAGTTTTAGTAAAAAAAGGAGAAATTGAAGTGGTCGATGAAGAAAACGGTCATATGAGAGTATATCCAATATTTCCTTTTGATTCTAAACATGGTATAGATGTATTTTTAGTAGAACTAGATGCAGGATATGAGCATATTTCGGAAGCACATAAAAATGTTTTAGAAGAAATGGTTCTCGTGATAAAAGGAAGATTAACTATTAAAGTATAAGAAGAAATATATGAATTAGAGGCTGGAGATAGCTTAAAATTTGATGGAGAGTTAAATCATACATATATTAATAAAGGGGACAATAAAGTTGCATTTCATAATATAGAAATATATAAATAGAAAAATAAATGGACTAATTAATATTTATTATAAATTAGTCCATTTATTTTTTAAGTATAAATTTTTATTATTTATTTTAAAAGTAATTATATTAAAAAAATTAAATTAAAATCAACTTATGATATAATAATTATTATGTAAAATAATAGGGGGAAATTTAGTTTGAAAAATAAACCAATTATATTATTAATATTGATTTTGTTAATTTGTTCTCTATTTATGCCACTTTCTATTAATTATACAGGTCAAAGCAAAATTTTTACTTCAAATAAATTAAGTAGATATACATCTTTAAGTAGATTAGATGGAGTCTATAATACAAAGCTTGTTTATTATAGTAAATCAAAAGTAGGATTTGAGTTTAATAATCAATTAGGGATAAAAGAAGGTATACAAAATGGAGCAGTTGTTCTTGGTAATTACTTCAGAAATATTATAACTGGAACAATTTATGATTATTCAAATGGATTTAATAAAGTAAGTTCTGATATGAAAATAGTGTGGATGTTTTTCGGAATATTTATTGAAATTATAAAAAATATATTGTTTTCATCATTAGAACTAATTGCAATTGCATTAATATTATTATTTCAATCACCTAATTGCTATAACTACATATTATCTTATTTACTTACAATTTTATTTATAATAGGAATAGCATATGTTTTTAAGAAAAAATAATTTAAAAATTATGGAGGAAATATATTATGGAGAAAAGTACAATAAGTCAAGCAATGTTAAAAGTATCTGAATTAGAGAGAATCTATAGGGATAAAATGTATACTATGATGAGACTTGAAAATGTAATTCAGGAATATATTTTAGAATCAGATGGAAGTAGATATGATTGTAATGAGGTTGTTGATTTTAATAGAGAATTTGAACTTATAATAGAATTAGGTCAAGAAATTGCTGAGATAAAAACAAAAATATCTAAGGCAAATAATGAAAATTATATACAAACAAAAAATGGAAAACTAAGCCTTCAAGGGGCATTAAATAGAATTAAATACTTAAGAGAGCAAGTTAATAACTTTCAAAATATTTTAGAAGGTGTTAAATCATCTAAAGAGAGAAAGGTAGATGCTGCAGCCACTTCTGTTTATTACAAGGTTAGAGAACCTAATTTTGACAAAAAGGAATTAAAGAAATATTTAGAAGATAGAAGTGAGGAAATTTTAGACCTTGAAATTGCTTTGAATAAAGCTAATAATGAAATTTTAATAGATATTGATTAATAGAATTTTTATTCTTTTAATAAATATGTATGCAAATTTTAAAATTACTTATAAATAAAAAGGATAAATGTGTATAACAACTCACAATTTAAATAATTTTACACTTAAACCACATATATTTTATAACAATTTAAGATTTATAAATTACAATTAATGTAGAGAAATAGATTAATTTTAATCTAATATAATTTAAATTTGTATACATAGGGCACAGTATATATCAAGGTATATATTGTGCCTTTAATATATATATTATAGGGGGATTTTATGACAGAAATTGAATTATTACATGAATGTAGAGATTTATTAGAAGAAGTAGACAATTTAATAAGTCAAATGGGAAGTTTTGAAATGGATGAAACTGAATTTACTGTAGATGAGCAAAAACAATTATTAATAATTACAGTGAATAGTTCTGAAAGTGATATATTTACATATAAAAATGCATATGAGTTTTTATATGAATATATGTTAAATATGCATAATGAAAATATAGAGTACTTAAGAGAACAATATGAACAATTATTTGACGAAATGGATACAAATGATTGGATTATGAAAAGAGGATATATTGAATATATAAATTTAAGGATAAGGAAAATATATTTAAGACTTAAGGAAATATCTGAAATGTAGTAAATAAAAAATGCCACGAAATACGTGGCATTTTTTTATAGATAATGTCTTAAATCTTTTGCAAAGTTTTCTTCAAGTTCTGCTAAGTCATAACATAAACCTTTTATTGATTCTAAAGCAGCAGGATATTGATTCATATATTTATTTATAGATTTAATACCCATATTGCATCCGTCTGTCATAACATCAGCTATTTCCTTGTCATGATCACCTTTCATCATTTTAAAGTTTATTTTCATATGGCTCATAGCTTTAGCCATAGAACTAGGTTGTTCTTCTGTACATCCAAATTCATTTAACTTATCCGTAATCTTATTTTGTAATTTTTGATGATCATTTAAATATTTTACTATAATGTCATATAATTTTTTGTTTTCAACTTTATCAATTACTTCTTTGATAGCATCTACACCCATTTTACAACCGGCATCGCATTCTTTTAGTAAATTAATAGTATCTTCGTTAGGCATAATAGACTCCTTTATTTTTTATTATAGAGTTATTATGTGATATAAGATTTATTTTTATTCAGTAGTTTCTCCGCCAGTGCCAGTACCGCCACCAGTGTTGCCGCCAGTACCAGTACCGCCACCAGTGTTACCACCAGTTTCAGTACCACCGCCAGTGTTGCCACCAGTACCAGTACCGCCGCCAGTGTTGCCACCAGTACCAGTACCGCCGCCAGTGTTGCCACCAGTACCAGTACCGCCGCCAGTGTTACCACCAGTACCAGTACCGCCGCCGGTGTTACCACCAGTACCAGTACCGCCGCCAGTGTTGCCACCAGTACCAGTACCACCGCCAGTGTTACCACCAGTACCAGTACCGCCGCCAGTGTTATTGCCACCGGTGCTAGTACCACTGCCTGTGTTACTATTGTTAGTACTATTATTATTCTTATTATTTTCTTCTTGCTGTTTATCTTCGGCTTTATTATTATTTTCTACTTTATCAGAAGTCTTATCTTTATCAGAATTACTATCTTTAGTAAATTCTTTGAACGATAAGCTAATAGTATCTATAATTTCATTATTATAAATTACTACTAAGTTTGTTTTACCTTCTTTTAAACCTGTTATAGTACATTTTTTGCCATCATTTTCAAGGGTACAAATAGAATCATCATCAATTTTAAAACTTAATTTAGATAAATCTAATTCTTTTGAATTATTACTTTGAACTATAACATTTAAGTCAGTTTCCTTATTTATAGGTAATACATAAACACCATTATCTATTTGATACTCTGTTGTTATAGAGACACCAGAAACAATAGGTTCAGCTTCCTTAGCCATATTTCTAAACATAAAGAAAGCAATACATCCTAAAATAATTACAGGAACTAAAATTAAAGCAATTTTTTTGAATATAGAGCCAGACTTATAATCGTCTTCATAATCATCATCATAATCAGATTCATCTTCATTATCAAAATTATGATTTAAGTAATATTTTGAATTAGTTTTTTGCTCTATTTTTTCGTTATGTAAATTGTTATTTTTATCTTCGTCTTGCTTTAGATTTTTATTTTCTTTAGTTTCTCTTTTTATAGAAGATAAACTTTTTTCTTCAAAATGGATAGGTTCAACTTTTTTATCTTCTTTTTTTGCATTTTCAGAAGTAGTTTTCTTGTTCAATTGAATAGAAGGTTTATCTTTTATGTTATTATTACTATTTTGAGCACTAAGTTTTTTTGCAAGAGCTTTATTTTTAGCTTCTTCACTAGTTACTTCAGAAATTTTAAAGTCCTCATCAGATAGATCTTCGTAATCTGGAAAATCATCTACCCAGTCAAGTGCATATAAAAAACAATCAATTATGTATAATGCACCTTTTTCAGCCACACCATTTTTTGTAAGAATAGTCTTTGCCCTTAAATATGCAAAGTTTTTATCCACTTCTCTTTGATTGTGAGCATTTAATAATGTAGAAATTGCATTTTTTTCAACTGCGAACTTAACTAATTTTAGTTCTTCTTCTAAAGTTGGTATTAAATTATCTAGAGTTACTAAAAATTTTTGAGAGTCTAAAAAAATATTCATACCGTAATTATCAAACATATACCTAAGAGCATAACTTAAGTTATTTTGTAGTGTTCTTTTTTTACTCATAAACTAACCCCTTTATTTTTTTATTTCATATATATTATATACTAAATTTCATCATAATACTTTTTTTATATTTTATCAATATTTTTATACCTTAATTTTAATAAATATCCAAAATATTAAGTGAAAAATTAATTTAAATATATTTGAGAAAAAAGTAAACGATTTCCAATATGCAAATCGATTGGATTCATACCAAAAAAATGCAAAATAATAAAAAACACGAAAAATAAAAAAAAAATATAGAAATTTGTTTGCATATATGCTATATTTTATTTGTAATTATTGAAAAAATATTGGCGATTATTCAAAAAAAGGAGCGTATTATGGGGAAAAAAGGTTCAGTTTACGAATTAGATGGAAAGGTAGAGCTTAAAAGAGCAGTTCCTCTAGGAATACAGCATGTTCTTGCTATGTTTCTAGGAAATATATCACCACTTATAATAGTATGTGGGTTATTAAATATAGACTCAGGTTTAAGATCTATGCTTATTCAAAATGCAATGTTTATAGCAGGTTTAATTACATTAATTCAGTTATATCCAATAGGACCAGTGGGAGCAAAACTTCCAATAGTAATGGGTACAAGTTCAGGATTTATAGGTACAGCACAAGCTATTGGTTTGCAATATGGATATGGCGCAATAATAGGAGCTGGTTTAGTTGGTGGAATAATGGAGGCAATTTTAGGATTTTTCATAAAACCACTTAAAAAGTTATTTCCACCAATAGTTACAAGTTTAGTTATAATATCTATTGGTTTATCTTTATTACCAGTTGGAATTAAATATTTTGGTGGTGGAGCAGGAGCTAAAGATTTTGGCTCATTAAACCATTTATTAGTTGGAACAACAGTTATAATAGTTATACTAGTTCTTAAACAATTTAAAGGATTTTTAAATGACTCATCTATATTAATAGGTATAATAGTTGGATATATATTGGCTATATGCTTAGGTATGGTAGATTTTACACAAGTAAAAGAAAGTGCTTGGTTCTCTCTACCACATCCAATGGTAGTTCCATTTGAATTTAATATACAAGCTATAATAGCAATGGGAATAATGTTTATAGCTACTACTGTGGAAACTATCGGTGATATATCAGGTATAACAAATGGAGGACTTGATAGAGAACCTACAAATAGAGAGCTGTCTGGAGGTGTTATGGCAGATGGTATAGGTAGTATAGTTGCATCTATATTTGGAGTTTTACCAAACACATCGTTTAGTCAAAATGTTGGTCTTGTAACTGTTACTAAAATCGTAAATAGATTTGTAATAATGACAGGTGCGATATTCTTGATTTTATGTGGATTCTGTCCTAAATTAAGTGCAATATTTTCAGTTATGCCACAGTCAGTATTAGGTGGAGCAGCAGTTATAATGTTCTCTATGATACTTGTAAGTGGTCTACAATCTCTATCTAGAGAAACTTTAGATGGAAGAAATGGTCTTATAGTTGCTTTAGCTATAGGGATAGGAGTTGGAATAGGTAATGTTCCAGAAGTATTGGCACAGTGTCCAGAATGGGTATCAAATATATTTGCACAAAATGGTATAATAATGACTTTTGTAGTTGCTACTGTTTTAAATTTAATATTACCTAAAAATAAAGAACAAAGAAATGAAGAAGAAATAGGGGCATAGAATAAAAATGTTAAAATATGAAAATAATATAGAAGTAAGTATATTGTTATGATAAAATTAATTTAGTTTAAATATAAATTAAAATTTATTATTAAAAAATAGAGGGAAGGAGATATTTGGCGCCCGAATGTGCCTCCTTTTCTAAAAAAGGAGACAGACTTATTAGGTTTGTCTTTTTTTATGTAAATATAGAGAGAAATAAAAAATAGGAGGATTCAATGTTTACAATTAAAAAATACGTTGTTGTAGATAGCTTAGAAGAAGCATATAAATTAAATCAAAGTAGAAAAGCAAACATATTAGGCGGACTTTTATGGATGAAAATGGGGAAGAAAACTATTCAAACAGCCATTGATTTATCTAATTTAGGGCTAGATAAAATTGAAGAAAATGAGGAATGTTTTGAAATAGGAGCTATGGTTAGACTTAGGGATTTAGAAATTCATGAAGAGCTTAATAAATATTTTAACAATGCAATAAAAGACTGTGTAAAAAGTATAGTTGGAGTTCAATTTAGAAACTGTGCAACTGTAGGTGGTAGCATCTTTTCACGATTTGGATTTTCAGATCCTCTTACATGCTTATTAGCTTTAGATAGTTATGTAAAACTTTATAAAGGTGGGGTAATACCTATGAAGGAATTTGTAAATATGCCTTATGATAACGATATATTAGAAAAAGTTATAATAAAAAAAGACAATAGAAAAATAAGTTACATGTCTCATAGAAACATATCGACAGATTTTCCTGTACTTACTTGTGCAGTATCAAAACTAGAAGATAAATTTGAAGTAGCAGTTGGTGCTAGACCACAAAAGGCAGCTTTAGTATTAGATGAAGAAAATATACTAAGTAGTGAACCAACAAAAGAAGAAATAGAAAAATTTGTAGATTATGTGGAAAGCAAACTGACATTTGGAAGCAATATGAGGGCAAGCAAAGAATTTAGAAGTCATTTATGCAAAGTTTTAATTAAAAGATGTATAAATGAAGTTGGAGGTATGTAAATATGGAAATTAAGTTTTGGTTAAATGGGAAAATGATAAAAGATGAAATAGAACCAGATATATTACTACTTGAATATGTTAGGAGCAAGGGATGTTATTCAGTTAAAAGGGGATGTGAAACTGCAAACTGCGGGCTATGTACAGTATGGGTAGAAAATAAACCTGTTCTTTCATGTTCAACTCTTGCAGCTCAAGTAAACAATAAACACGTAGTTACACTTGAGGGTGTTCAGGATAGAGCTATAGATTTCGGTACATTTTTAGCTAAAGAAGGAGCAGAACAATGCGGATACTGTTCTCCAGGATTTATAATGAATGTTCTTGCAATGGAAGATGAGCTAGAAAATCCAACAGAAAGAGAAATAAAAGAATATTTAGCAGGGAATCTATGTAGATGTACAGGATATCAAGGTCAATTAAGAGCTATAAAAAAATACTTAGACAGAAATAAGGAGGTAGCAAGTAATGAAGTTTGTAAATAATCGCGTTATGAAAAAAGATGCTATGTCTTTAGTTACAGGACAAGCTGTATATACTGACGATATAGCACCAAAAGATGCACTTATAGTAAAGGTACTTCGTTCGCCTCATGCTCATGCACTAGTTAAAAATGTAAAAAAAGATGTAGCGCTTAAAGTACCAGGGATAGAATGTATATTAACTTGGGAAGATGCCCCAAATTCTAGATTTACAACTGCCGGTCAAACATATCCAGAACTTAGCCCATATGATAGAAAAATACTAGATGAGAGGGTTAGATATGTTGGAGACGCAGTAGCTATAGTAGCAGGAGAAAATGAAAAATGTGTAGATAAGGCTTTAAAAATGATAAAAGTTGAGTATGAAGTATTAAAACCAGTACTTGATTTTAGAGAGGCGCTAGATAATGAAGTAGTAGTTCATCCAGAAGATGATTGGGAAGTAAAAATACCAATGTCCCCTGATGTAAAAAGAAACTTAATATGTCATGATGTATTAGAAGAAGGCGATGTTGAAGCTGAATTTACAAAATGTAAATATGTAATAGAAGAAACTTATTTAACAAAAGCAAACCAACAGACAATGATGGAGACTTTTAGGGCATACACTTATAAAGATGCATACGGAAGACTTGTATGTGTTGCATCTACACAAGTTCCATTCCATGTTAGAAGAATATTAGCAACTGCACTTAATACATCAAAATCAAATATAAGAGTAATAAAACCAAGAATAGGTGGAGGATTTGGTGCAAAACAAACTGTAATAAATGAAATATTCCCAGCATTAGTTACTTGGAAAACGGGTAAACCTGCGAAAATAATTTACAGCCGTAAAGAAAGTCAAATAGCATCAAGTCCAAGACATCAAATGCAGATAACTGTTAAATTAGGTGCTGATGAAGATGGAAAATTAAAAGCTGCCTCACTTTATACTTTATCAAATGCAGGGGCATTTGGAGACCATACTCCAACAACAATAGGATTAACAGGTCACAAATCACTACCTCTATATACCAGTCATGTAAATGCATTTAAATTTGCATTTGACGGTGTTTATTCAAATACAATACCAGCAGGTGCTTATAGAGGATATGGTGCAACACAAGGTGTTTATGCGTTAGAAACAACAATGAATAAACTTGCCCTAAAAATGAATATGGATCCAATTGAGTTTAAGAAAAGAAACCTTATACATGAAGGCGATTACATGCCAGCTTATCATGGGGAAACAGCAAACTCATGTACGCTTGAAAAGTGTCTAGATAAAGTAAAAGAGATGATAAATTGGGATGAAAAATATCCATGTAAAGATTTAGGAAATGGGAAAGTAAGATCAGTTGGTCTTGCTGTAGCAATGCAAGGTTCTGCAATAAGCAATGTCGACGTTGCAAGTGTAACTATAAAAGTAAATGACGATGGATTCTATTCAATGATGATAGGTGCAACTGATATGGGTACAGGATGTGATACAATACTTGCCCAAATGGCGGCAGATTGTTTAGATACAGATGTAGATAATATAGTAGTTTATGGAGTTGATACAGATATATCTCCATATGATTCAGGTTCTTATGCATCAAGTACAACATATCTAACTGGTAATGCAACTATAAAAACATGTCAAATACTTAGAGAAAAAATAATAGCAGCAGGTGCTGATATGTTAGATATAAATGTAGAAGATGCTGATTTTGACGGAGAAAAGGTATATTCAACTAAAGAAGAAAAAAGTATAACTTTAAAAGATATCGCAAATAATGCAATGTGTTACAGTAACCATACATTAACAGCTACAGCAAAAGAAAAAACTCCAATTTCACCACCACCATATATGGCAGGTGCAGTTGAAATTGAATTAGATAAAGAAACAGGACATGTTGAAATAATAGATTATGCGGCATGTGTGGACTGTGGAACAGTAATAAATCCATCGCTTGCAACTGTACAAACAGAAGGTGGTTTAGTTCAAGGTATTGGTATGGCTTTATATGAAGATGTTCAATATGACAAGAAGGGAAGAATATTAAACGATTCATTTATGCAGTATAAGATACCTACAAGACTCGATATGGGAAAAATTAGAGTAGAATTTGAATCTAGTTATGAACCAACGGGACCATTTGGTGCAAAATCAATAGGAGAATTAGTTATAAATACGCCATCACCAGCATTATGCCACGCTATATACAATGCTAGTGGAGTTTGGATTAATGAACTTCCTATGACTAGCGAAAAAATCGCAATGGGTATATTAAATAACATTGAAGCTTAGTATTATAGTTTTGGCATCTGGAAATAGTAGACGATTTAATGGAAATAAATTGTTATATGAAATAGATAAAAAACCTATGTATTTACATACAGTAGATAAACTTATAGAGTTAAAAAAAAGCAATAAAAATATAGATGAAATAATATTTGTCACAAAGTACGAAAAAATAATAGATAACTTAAAAGATAAAGATATAAAAGTTATAAAAAACAACAATAGTGAATTTGGAATTTCCCAGTCTATAAAACTGGGAGTTTCAAATTCATCTAATAATACATATATGTTTATCGTATGTGACCAGCCTTATATAAAAAAGGAGACAATAGATAAATTTATAAATCAATTTATTGAAAGTAAAAAAAATCTAGGTTGTGTAAGTAACAACAATATTTTATTAAATCCAACTATTTTTACAAGTAAATATAAAGAAAAATTATTAAATTTAAGTGGCGATAAAGGTGGGAAAAAGATAATTTTAGACAATTTAGATGACTTATTTACGTTTGAAATTTTAGATAAAAAAGAAGTTATAGATATAGATTTTAAGTATCAAGTTGAAGATAAAAAAAGGTGATTTTTATGAAAATTTACTCTTATAAAAAAGGTAGTATTATAGAAGAAAAAAATTTAATTGATGCATTAGATATAGATTTAAAAAAAGATAAAATAATAACATTAGTTGGAGCTGGTGGCAAGACAAGTACCATTTTTGAACTTGGAAAAGAATTGTTGGGTTTAAACAAAAAAACAATTATAACTACAACTACGCATATGGGATTTGACAAAGATTTTATACTGGTAGAAGAAGAAAGTGATATAAAAAGAATTGAAAATATTCTAAATAAGAACAACTTAATTAAAGTAGCAAAAAAAGAAAGCGAATATAAAGTAAAAAGTTTAGGTTTTGATTTATTGAAAAAAATTATTGCGCTTGGAAATTTTATATTAATAGAAGGCGATGGATCTAAAAATTTACCGCTTAAAGTACCTAAAGATAACGAGCCTGTAATAATAAAAAAAACAAACTTAGTAATAGGAATTATGGGATTTGACAGTATAAATAAAAAAATAAAAGATATATGCCATAGACCAGAATTAGTATCAAAATTATTAAAAAAAGATTTAGATGAAATTATAGATTATAAAGATTTAGTTAAAATAGCACAACATGAAAATGGACTTAAAAAAAATGTGAATTGCAAATATAAAGTAATAATAAATAAAGTTGATAAAGAAGAAAATCTAGAATTATGTAAGAACATAGCAAATTTATGTGAAAGATGTAATATAGATGTTATTTTTACAAGTTATAGATAAAATAGGAGAGACATAATTATGGATAATATAGTAATAGTGCGCGGTGGAGGCGATTTGGCAACAGGAGTTATTCATAAATTACATAGATGTAATATAAAAGTATTAGTATTAGAATGTGAACATCCGACGGCAATAAGAAGGACTGTGTCGTTTTGTAATGCAGTATTTGAGAATGAAATGGAAGTTGAAGGCATTAAATGTAGATTGGCAAAGAATATAGATGAAATAGGGAGTATTTTTGAAGATGGAGATGTACCTCTAATTATAGATGAAAAATGTGAAATACTCGATAAAATAAGACCAATAGCTTTAATAGATGCTATAATAGCGAAAAAAAATATCGGAACAAATAAAAATATGGCTCCAATTACAATTGCTTTAGGGCCTGGATTTGATGCAGGAAAAGATGTAGATGCAGTAATTGAAACAAAAAGAGGGCATAATTTGGGAAGAATTATATACGAAGGCTATGCTGCAAAAAATACAGGAATACCAGGAGATATAAAAGGATATTCAAAAGAAAGAGTAATACACTCACCATCAGAAGGTGTTATAAATAATATAAGCCATATTGCAGATTATGTTGAAAAAGGTCAAATTATAGCAACTGTAGGAAATGAAAATGTATATGCATCTTTAAGTGGAATTTTAAGAGGAATAATATACGATAAAACATATGTCAAAAAAGGTCTTAAAATTGCAGATATAGATCCAAGAAAAGAAGAATTACAAAACTGTTATAAAATATCAGATAAAGCTAGATGTATAGGTGGAGGAGCTTTAGAGGCTCTACTAAATATGTGTTTTACAAAGAATATAAAAATATTTTAGTAAAGGTGGTAAAATGAGCACGGAAATATACAAAACATTATTAGAAGATTTAAATAAGGGTGAGGAAGTAGCACTTATAACAAAATATAATTTAGAAACAAAAGAAGTTGAAAAAAATATATATAACTTAGAAGAATTAGAAGGAAAAAACTTAGAATATGTAAATAAAGCTAAAGAAAAAAATTTAATTGCAAATATTAAAATAAACAACGAAGAAAATATACTTGCAGAAGTTTTTAAAAGGGAGCATAGACTTATTGTATTCGGGGCAGGACATGTCGGATATCATTTATGTCATTTTGCATCAAAAGTCGGGTTTAATACTATTGTAGTCGACGACAGACCTTATTTTGCCAATAAGGAAAAATTCGGAGAAGATATACAAGTGATTTGTAACACTTTTGAAAATGCTTTTGAAATTTTAGATATACATCAAGAGGATTATGTTGTAATAGTTACTAGAGGTCATAAACACGATAAGTTTTGCTTAGAGAAAATATTATCTTTAGATGAATTAAATTATATTGGAATGATTGGTTCAAAAAGAAGAGTCAAAATCATGAAAGAGGAATTAATTGAAGAGGGATATTCAAAAGAAAAAATTGAAAATATTTATTCTCCAATTGGACTTAATATAGGGGCGGTAACCCCTGAAGAAATAGCAATATCAATACTTGCAGAACTTATAAGTGTTAAAAGAATAGGAAAATTAGCTGTGAAAAATGAGCCTATAAAAGTGAGCAATTCATGTGAATTAAATAAAGATGTTTTAGAAGCTTTGGCAAAATCACAAAATGAAAAAATGAGTCTTGTAACAGTTATCTCTACAAAAGGATCTACTCCACGAAAAGCGGGAAGCAAGATGATAGTATACGATAGTGGAAATATTATAGGAACAATTGGTGGTGGATGTGCAGAAGCAAAAATAATTACAGATGCAGCTTTGATGGCTGGTAGTAAAAATTTGAAAATAGAAACGATAGATATGACTGGAGAAATTGCTGAAGAAGAAGGTATGGTTTGCGGTGGAAAAATGACGGTGTTAATAGAGGCAATTTAATTTGAAAATTGGACCAAAAAGTTCAAAAAAAAGTAAAAACGAAAAAAAAATAAAAAAAATTTTACAAAAAAGATTACAAAAAAATTACAAAATCTAAAAATATTAAAAGTGTTGCAATTACTAGGTTTTAACAAAAATAATTTTTAAAAACTAAATTCAAAAAAGTAACAACGATGTAACTTTTTTCAAAAAAAGGGTTTTAAAAGTTACGAAAATGTAATATGATATATATATCAACAGGAAAAAAACAGTAAAAAATTTAAGCAGATGGAAATTACTTAAACAAGTTTTAAGGAACAAGTTTTAAGGAAATCAAAATCAAAAATTATTGATAATAAAAAGTATTTATAGTAAAGATTTTCTTAATAAAAAAGAATTTAGGGGGAAAATAATTTATGTTAAAGAAATTTGTTAAAACAACAGCGATAATAGGAGCCGTAGCAGCTACGTTAGGAGTAACAACTCCAGTTGATGCAGCAAGTTGCGGAACAGTAACAGCTAATTCATTATATGTTAGAAGTGGTGCTTCAACATCACACAATATTTTAGGAACAGTAAGCAAAGGAAATACAGTTGAAATAAAAGATACTCAAAATGGATGGCATAAAATAAGCTACAATGGAGACCATGGATGGGTTAGTGGAAAATATATCTCATCAACTTCAGATAGCTCAACATCAGAATCAACTTCAACAGGAACTACACAAACTTCAAAAACAGGAACAATAACAGCTAGTTCATTAAACGTTAGAAGTGGAGCATCTACATCATACAGCATATTAGGAACTTTAAGCAAAGGCAAAGTAGTTACTATATCTGCTGAAAGCAATGGATGGTATAAAATAAGCTACAATGGTGGATACGGATGGGTAAGTAAAACTTATGTATCAACTACAGGTTCTACTACTTCAAACGGTTCAACATCAGGATCAACTTCAACAGGAACTTCACAAACAGTTATTAAAACAGGAACAATAACAACTAGTTCATTAAACGTTAGAAGTGGAGCATCTACATCATACAGCAGAATAGGATCAGTAACTCAAGGAACAAAAGTTTCTATATATGCAGAAAGCAACGGATGGTACAAAATAAGCTTTAACGGTGGATACGGATGGGTAAGCAAAACTTATGTATCAACAGGATCTACTTCAACTGGTTCAACTACAACAGGAAGTACAACTACAACAAACGGATATACAGTTAAGAGAACTTTAAACGTTAGAGCAGTAGCATATACAGGTGGTACAATGACAGCATTAGGAACACCAGTTAGATATGGTGTTATAGCAGTTGACCCAACAGTAATACCTTATAGATCAAAAGTTTATATAAAAGAATTAAACAAAGTATTCATAGCAGAAGACTGTGGTGGAGGAATAAAAGGAAATATAATTGATATATACATGCCAACTTTATCACAATGCTACAGTTGGGGATCTAGAAATATAACAATACAAATATTAGGTTAATACACCTATAATATAAATAAAAAAGTACACTTAATTGTGTACTTTTTTATTTATATTATGAGGAAGACGTTTTTATAAAAATTAAATAAAATTATTAAATTGTGATAAAATATATATAAGGGGCTGTCGCAAAATAAAATTTGCGATGCCCTTTTTCTAATTCTATTTATCTTTTTTTGTATATATTTATACTTTCTTCGTCAATGATTTTTAAGTTACCATTATCAATAACATATATATTGTCACAAAGTTGTTCTATGTCTTCAAAATTATGACTAGTTAGGAGAATAGTGCGTCCTTCTTTTTGAAGCTCTTTTATTATTTCTTTTATATCTTGATATGTTTTATAATCAAGAGCATTAAATGGTTCATCTAAAATAAGTATATCTTGGTCTTCCATAATAGCTTGAGCTATACCAAGTTTTTGTTTCATCCCTAATGAATAATTACTAACCTTAACTTTATTATTAGGATTTAATCCAACTCTTTCCATAGTTTGTATTATTTTATCATTACTAATCTTATTATTAATTCCAGCTAGGAATTTTAAGTTGTCTAGTCCACTATACATACTGATATATCCAGGTTCATTAATAAATACACCTACATTTTTTGGGAAATCAACTTTATCTCCTAATTTTTCATTCCTTATATAAACCTGCCCACTATCAGGTGAGGTAAA
This sequence comes from Intestinibacter bartlettii, assembly GCF_018917435.1. GTDB lineage: Bacteria > Bacillota > Clostridia > Peptostreptococcales > Peptostreptococcaceae > Intestinibacter > Intestinibacter bartlettii_A. The sequence goes on along the minus strand of NZ_JAHLOQ010000043.1, from coordinate 5,085 downwards.
TCCACATATTAATTTAAATAAAACAGATTTTCCACTACCATTTGCTCCTACAATACCTACAGTACTACCTTTTTTTATATCTAGATTTATATTATTTAAAATATTTATTCCATCATATTCTTTTGAAATTCTGTCTAACTTTATTACAGTTTCCATAATGTGTTCAACCTTTCTAATCAATTAATATTTTTTTATACGCAAATTTTTCTATATAAATAAAGCTTAATAAAATAAACGCTGATAATTCTATAATTACAGGGATTAATGTTAAGCCATAATCTCCTATATATTTAAATCGTGATAAGCTTGAAATTCCAAATGGCAAGTATAAGCACCACTTAAAAGGTAAAAAGCATAAACTATTTAATAATAGTAAACTTAAAAATGATAAGGTCATGTTTTTACTTAAACTGTATAGTAAGATTAATACTAATACCTGTAAGCTTAAATCTAAAACTTTAATTATGAAGATATTAGTACTTAATTGTATTACTTGAGAAGTAATTGGTATATTATTAAAAATACCAATTGCAATCGGAATAGCTATATTTAATAATACATAACTAACTACAAATAGCATTGAAGTCTTTAAAATAGAATTCATCCATTTTATCCCTTTTCCAAATCTTATGTTTATAAATAAACTCCTCTCACTACTTTCTTGTTCTAGAAATATAGCTATTATATATATTGGAGTTGTATTTAAAACTAACATTTCTAAGAATTCAATAATTCGAATATTATTGACTGGATGTCCTACAAATAGATTTACTAAATAATCGTTCATTGATTCAAAAGAGCTATTACCTTTCAGAAGCCCCCAAAAAGACATTAATATTAATACACTACATATCATAACTATATTATATCTTGAAAATAGAAGTCTTTTATAATAACTTATCTTATTTTTCCTTATATCTTTAATTTTTAACTTTTTATTCCAATATTTTTTATTTAATATACAAACAACTATAAGTACTGTCGTCATAGTTAATATATTTATAAATAATTTTAAGTCATAGCCAAAGTTTCTATGAAAAATTATATAATTATCAATAAAAACTATAGGTAAGTTATTTACTTTATCAATCTTTAAACCAAATATCATTAGAATATATACTATTATCATGATTTTAGTTGAAACCTTTTTACTGAAGAAGTTATTTATAGTAAAGAATGCAATAGATACTATAAATAATCCTGCTATCATATATATACAATTTATAAAAGTAGCTTGTGTTACACTGCTAAAGTGTTGTGAATAGTATCCAAATAATTCATAACTTGGATTATTTGGTACATTAAAGTTATTATCACTTCTTAGACCTATTGACATTATAAATGCTACCACAAACTGAGCTATTACAAACATAAATGAAAATATTCCATATACAGCCAATTTACCCTTGAAATAATTCCAATAAGATGTACTTCTTATCAAAATATACTCCATATCATCATCCAGACTGCTATATATTGACAACATAAAAATTGGCATCATAAGATAGGTCAAATAGTAGTGCTCTGTAAAAATATATAATATAAATTGTTGTGATGATAAAGTTTGAGTAATTCTTTCATCCATGCTAAATATAGTTAACCCAAATAGCAAAAATAAAAGTTTATTCGAAATTAATTTATTTAGATCAAGTTTTATCAATGTTTTCATAATGATACCTATACCTTATATATCAAAGTCTTTTTTATCTTTGAGTTGAAAACAACTATTAAGCCTATGAATAATATAGCTATCATAGGACCTGCAATCATAGAAAATACAGTAATCATTTTTTCATCCACTATAGTTGGGTCAAAAGATGTTACTAACCTATATTGTGGTACTCTAAGCACTGACAATATAAAGTTCTCTAAAATAGTATAAATGAAAGGACCTGTTAGTATTATAAATATATTATCAATATAAAGAGATAGTACAAATCCCATAGTTGCTATTATTATTGCTATTAAACTTCTCCAAATACTAATCAAAAAGCTATACATAAGTGGTTGGTTAATAAATAAATTACCTAATATATGTCTATCTTGAATAAGTATCGGTTCATTAGTTACCATATCATAAGTTCCTATATACGGCACTATTTCTGGCTTTATATATAATGCAATTAATGCTCCAATAAACATTGATACAAACATAATAGTCGCCGAACTTAATGCAACAACTATCCACTTCGATAGTAAGTACTTTTTCTTTGATACCCTCGGTAGAGTGTATAATAAAAACTTATTCTTTCTTTCATAATAAATTGTCCAACAACTTGGTATAACTACTATAAGCGGAAATAACATTGATATAAATTCTGTTGCTATTTCCCATGCCTCTAAATCAACTTGTAGCGAATAGTTTTTATATAATGTACAAGTCATAACACCTATAAAAATAGTTGCCAGAATTGCAGCTAAAAATACTGGCTTTTTTACCTTTTTCCATTCTAGTTTAATTAACGAATACAATTTTTTCGTCCTCCTATTATTAATGTTTAAGTTATGAATGTAGTATATGATAAATAAATTGCTATTACAATTCTTTAGAAATAAGTAATGACTTTAAAGGCATAAATATTTTTTCATTCCTCTAAAGTCATCGTTTATGAATTTATTTAAGGTATTAAAATACCTATATTTAAGTAATTAACATTATCTATACTTGTATTTTTAAATATAATTTTTCCTCTACATTTTTCAGTAATTAACTTTACATTGTATAAACCATATCCTCTGTGTTTACTTCCATTATCTTTTGTAGAATATCCTTTCTCAAATAATTCCATAAACTCTGTATTAGAAAGTTGAGGGTGTGGATTACACACAGTAACTTCAAGTTTGTCATCTATTTTATTCATCTTTATAAATATTGTGTCACCACTTTTACTTGCTTCTATAGCATTATCAATAAGAATTCCTAAAATTTCTACTATTTCATATTCTTCTGTGTATATCTTTTTTAGAGATGCACAGATATTAAGTTCGATGTTTATATTTTTTAAATTGGCTAATTTTATTTTAGAATAAATAAACCCTGATATAACTTTATTGTCACATATAAATAACTCCTTAATACTATCATCCATCAATACATCTTTACTATATGTTCCAACTTTTAACTTAGCATCATCTAAAGTCTCTGCCGTTTCTAATATACTATAAATAGCTAAAAGTTTGTTATTAAACTCATGTTGCCTAGCTCTAACTTCAGACATTAAATCATCGATTACAGGAATATATTGTTCCATAACCTCTACACGTTTTTGCTGATTTATAACATTTCGCTGAGAAACTATTGACCATATATTAATAACTAACAACATAAAAAACACAAATACTACTATAGCTAAATTTTTTATAAGAATATCTACATCAAATTGAAAGCTCCAAACTAATACTAATAATGCTATCAGTGAATTTAATAGTATTAATTTAGTTATATAACTGTTATTCTTTAAATACTCTTTAAATTTATATAACGGTAATTTCAAAACAAAAATTAATATTAAAAGTAATGTAACTATTCTATATCCATATTCATATATATTAATATTTTGAACACTTATTAATTTAAATGGAACTACTGCAAGTATTCTTATAAAAATCCATATTATAATAGAAGCTATAGTTGCAAAAAATGCTTGGCTATTTTCCATGTTTAGATATATACTATTTGCTATCATTAAAAATATACATAAAAGAAATGTTCCATATAAAGAGTTAACAGGTAATATATCAAATCCTATAAAGTCCACCGTTGGCTGTATATAATTATCTGTAACTAATACACTCCATCTAGAAAATATATACACTAGATTAATAAATATAATCCAAGATAAGTTTTTATTAGATTTTTCTATTCTTTTGTTAGATAGATAATTACATAATAAGAACATAGCACTACTATCAAGTAGTGTTTGCGAAATTAGTTTAATATACTCCATCTAAAAACTTCTTTCCTATAGGAATAGTTCCCATATTATTTCTTAAATATATTAAATTATTTGCCTTGTCTATTTTTTCTATATAATTTGTATTTAATATATAACTTTTGTGACATTGTATAAATTTAGAGTCATTAATCATCTCTAAAAGTTTTTTTAATGAATATCCTGATATCATTTCTTTAGTATCCTTATTATCATTACATAAATTAAGTTCTAGTTTTTTTCCGAAAGATTCAATATAAATAATATTTTCTAAGTTATATTCAAAAACAAAAGATTTTTGTTCTATTCTTATTGTTTTAGAAACACTTTTTAGTTGTTTTTTGTACCCAATAACATCATCAAGAACAACGTTTATCTCACTTTTAGTAAATGGTTTTATTAAAAAACTATAACATTTTAGCTCTCTATAAGCTAAAAGTTCCTCACTTGCAAGAGCTGTAACAAAAACAATTGGGCTGTATTTATATCTGTCTATTTCCCTTAATTGTTTTGCTAAATGTGTTCCTTTATAGTCTTTTAATTGTATGTCTAAAATAAATATATCAATGGCATTACTTGTTGCATGCTCTAATGCTTTTTGTGCTTCTTCAAAAACTACAATATCTATATCTTTTTCAAATTTTTTTATGCTCTCTGAAATTATATTGCTAATATTTTTATCGTCTTCTGCTATCAAAATCTTCAATTTTAATATCTCCTCTCCGCCTTAGATTTTACTCTGCTATATTAATTAAAATAAATCGTCTCTTATCTTTCTTCGCTCTTCTCTTTTTAAGCTTAAAACATTGCTAGTATCTATAGTTCCTTTAGCTCTTGCCATTATATTTCTCCCTCCAAAAATAGTTTTACATCTTGATTAGTATCGCTTAGTATATCATACATTTCTATAACTTATCAATAATATAGAAATATACAAGTAAGTGTTTACAATGATTTATAACCATAATTACATTATAATTATGCTTATTCTATAATATTAAATATTTGAAAACGTAATTGGTATAAAAGAAAAAGGGGCTGTCGCACTAAGAAATAGGGCGATGCCCTTTTTGTAAAAAAAATAAATCCCAAGCTCAAAAGATCTTGGGATTTTTTGTATAATAATTGTATGACCAAACACAATACTATACAA
>NZ_JAHLOQ010000042.1 GCF_018917435.1 Intestinibacter bartlettii | reverse complement strand
TATTTATACAGTTCAGTACTATAACATTCAGGGCATTTAACCGTAGGTTTCAACTTTCTCGGCTCCTTTCTTTAGGGGGAATTTGTTTTGTGGTGAAACTATTGTAAACCCTAACGGGGCCGAGATTCAAATATAAATAAGTTAACAAAACGAAAAGTAAATTTAGGGGGTAAATATTATGGCAGTTATATACAATAATAAAGTAAAAAGCAAAGGTGCATTAGTAGACTCTTTTGAAGGAGAATCAATGTTCATATTATTTGGGGATAATGCTCCAGATACTTTAAAAGATTTCTGTTATTGCATAGATGTTAAAAATGCTATAGAAGAAATAAAACCAGGACAATTCGTAGTTATAGATGGAGCAAAATTTAAAATAACAGCTTTAGGAGATATAGCTCAAAGAAATCTTGAAAGTTTAGGACATGTTACTATATCATTTGATGGAGCAACAGCTGCAACATTACCAGGAACTATAAACGTAGAAAAAGCTGATATGCCAAAATTAGATATAGGAACTGAAATATCTATAGTTACTGAATAATATATATAAAAATTAAATTAGGATGCTACAAATTAAATATAATAACTTTAAAATATTTAGGACAAAGAAAACAACTCCTTGTATAGGGGTTGTTTTCTTTTACTCACAATTAATTTATAATTAATAAATAGATATTTATGCAAGGAGGGAAATTTATGGCGATTACGATATTAGAGGCAATGAAACTTCCTACATTAAAGGATTTTGAGTTGATAGCAGGTTATAGGGGGCTTGACAGAGAAATCCAAAGGGCATCTATACTAGATTATGAATATGAAAAAAGCTTATCTGATAAACCAATACAGACGTATTTTGAAAAAGAAGACTTTGTTATAAGCAGTCTTATATATGCAAAAGATGATCCAAGTTTAATATTAGAAAGTGTAAAAGGATTAGTATCGGATGGAGTTAGCGGATTGGCAGTAAAAAATATTTATTATGATGTATTGCCTGATGAAGTTATTAGATATGCAAATAAAATGGACTTTCCTATTTTTATGTTTGATAAAAGAGGTTCTTATTATGAGGATATAGTAACTGAGATTTATGATAAAAATAAAGAAAAGAATAATCTTAGATATCAAGAATCAAAGATAGGAATTTTGTTAAAAGAAGATATGGATAAATCTAGTGTTAAAAACATGGCGAAAGATTTTAATATATCTTTTAAAGATAATGTATTTTCTCTTTGTTTAAAGCCTAAGAAATATATAGATGAAAACTCACTGTCTAATATAATAAACTCATTTAATAGAGAGTTAGGTGTAAGTCATTCTGCATACAGGTATCATGGCTGTATATTTATTATATATACTTTTGAAGATAATCATAAAGAAAAGAGAAGAGCAGAATTTGAGACATTAGTGAAACTTATGATGAATAGCTTATTTTTAGATTTAAATGATTATTATATAGGAATTAGTAATTTTCATAAATATATAGATGAGTTAAATTTTGTATTAAAGCAATCGATGTATGCAATGAGAGTAGCTTCTATAGAAGAAATAAATATAAAGTATTATTGTGAAATAGGAATTTACAAATTGTTAATGCCGTCTTATAGTGAAAGTTATATGGTTAATTTTAATACAGAGATTGTAGGTAATATAAAGAAATATGATCAAAAATATGGGACAGACTTACTTAAAACTGCTGTAGAATATATTAAATCTAATGGGAATATAAAAGAAACAGCAAAAATAGTGAATTTACATGAAAATTCAGTGAGGTATAGGATAAATAGAATTAAAGAAATATTAAATAAAACTAATTCAGAATTTGAGTTTTATGAAGAATTATCCATAGGAATAAAATTATATCTTATATATCAGAATATATAATTTTATTATTGGTAAGTATAAATAGTTTGTAAGTTTTACAAAAATATTAGCAAAAGTTTTAAATTTTTACAAAAACTTATAAATATTATTTTTATATAATTATCTCGTGACATAATTATTAAGGAAGGTGATTATATTGAAAAATAATAATAAAGAAATATTTTACAAACTATGTTTAGTACTATGTTCAGTTATTTGGGGAAGTACTTTTGTAGTGATTAAAGACGCTACAAATACAATGTCATCAGGATTTATAAATGCAGGTAGATTTACCATTGCTACAGCTATTTTACTTATCGTTTATTTTAAAAAGATAAAAAATATAAATAAGTCTGAATTAAAACATGGAATTATGATGGGAATTTCATTATTTGGTGGATATTATCTACAAGTTTTAGGAATGGAATATGGATCAACAGCAGGGAAGTGTGCATTTTTAGCAGCTACATTTTGCGTAATGGTACCATTTTTATCATGGGTAGTTTTTAAAAGAACACCCGATAAATACAGTGTTATTGCTGCAATTCTATGTATAATAGGTGTTGCACTTGTTTCTGTTGAAAAAAATGCAACAATTACACTAGGAGATGCAATTATATTAATTTCAGCATTCTTTTATGCAGTAAATATTATGCTTACATCAGAGTTTTCAAGTAATGAACAAAACGATGCTACAGTACTTGCATTTTTACAAATAGCAGTAGTAGCAGTTTTAAGTTGGATAACTGTAGGAATAAAAGGTGAAATGCCACAAGTTTATCATACAAGAGCAATTATGGGTGTGATTTACTTAGGCGTATTTGCAACTGCATTATGTTTATTAATACAAGTTATAGGATTAAAACATATAAATTCCACATCAGCATCAATAATTTTAAGTCTTGAGTCAGTATTTGGAGTTATGATTTCAGTAGTATTCTATAACGAAGTAATTACATCAAAGCTTTTAGCTGGATTTACTATAATATTTATAGGAATTATAGTGTGTGAAACTAAATTAAGCTTCATAAAAGATAAAATAGGTATAAAAAAATCGATTGAAGGAAAAGATAGAATTAAAGAAGATTACTTTGATAACAAAAATACAGCAATCTAAACCGTCAATCTAAAAATCTATATGTATATAAAATCCTCTAATTTTAGAGGATTTTTTTGCGTTAAACTCCTTTTAAATATAAATTTTGCTATAATGAAAAATATGGGTTTAAAACTAATAAAATAGGTTTATAAATAAAAAAACACTATAAAGAAAAAATATATTTATAAAATTAATAATATAAAAGAGGTTTTATTATGAAAAATATAATTGAGAAAACTCTAGATACAGGGAAAAAAATAGCTATGACTGCTATATTGACATATAGTGTAATTAGAGTGCTTGAAGATGAAGATGAAAAAACAGCTAGAATTAAGGAAGTAGAAAAAACAAAAAGAAAAAAATCTAAGTATAAAAATAAAAGAAAAATTAAGGTTAAGAAGTTAAAATATAAAAATAAGAGAAAAACAAAAGTTAAAAAATCTAAATTTAAAAATAAGATGAAGATAAAAAAATTTAAATTTAAAGCAAAAAGGGACTAATAAAAAGAAAAATAAATAGGAATAAAAATTAAAACATAAAAATAATATAACAAGGGGATAAAGAGATGAGATTAAGACCGTATAAAAAATGTGATGATAAATACCTTATGAAATGGTTTAATGATGAGGAAAAATTTCAAATGTGGAGTGCTGGTGAGTATAAGTATCCGTTAGATGAAAAACAATTACAAAAGCATAGAGAGAAATTTGAAGAAAATGAAAATGCATGGCTTTTTTCTATGTTAAATGATGAAGGAAGGCTAGTAGGTCATGTTGCAATAAAAAATGCCGATTATAAGTTAGATTCAGCGTATATAGGTTTTATTGTTGTAGATCCAGAGCAAAGAGGTAAAGGATATGGAAAAGGACTTGTTAATTTAATAACAAAATATATTTTTGATATTTTAAATATAAATAAAGTAACTCTATATGTCTATGCTCAAAATACAGGAGCAATAAAATGTTATGAATCAGTAGGTTTTAAACAACAAGGTATTGAAATATCTCAATTTAATTATAAAAAAGAAAAGTGGGATAGATATTTAATGGTGAAAAGTAAGTAAAATTTATTTCAATATAGTATATTGTATACATAAAATAAAAATATTATAAAATAATTGCGTTATAAAATTGACAAATTTTTGAAAAATATTTAATATAAAGGTATAAATTGAAAGATTTATAATATTTAAAATTTAGTTCTAAATTAGTATTGCAATGGGGCATCTTAGGATTTTAGGATGTCTATTTATGTTTTTAGGGGGAAAAATTATGAATGATAAGTTTGTCAATATAGTTATTGATAAGGAAGAAGGTTCAAGATTTCTTGTATCAGGAGATAATAGTATAGACACTGTTGATTTATCAAGTGACAAACACACTTCTATTGCCAGAATTAACATAAAGGACAATGTAACTACTGTTTGTCTTTATAAAGATGGGGAATCAAAAGGAACTATAAGTCTTAATATTGGAAAAGAACAAGTAAAAATAGACTCAAAAAGTAAGAAGATAACTTACGTAGATAATAATATCAGAGATTTAGCTAGACTTTATAGCATAGATCTTACAGAAGGGGAAACAACAGATATTGAAAAGATAAGAGGTCTTTGTAAAATATTAGCTAACATAATGATTACAGCTATTCATTTAAATGATTATTCTTGGGGATTTTCTAAAATGGTTATCAAAGGCAAAAAATCTTTTGAGGAAGATTTCTCACCAAGTATAATAATTTTTACAGGAATAGCAGCAAAATATATTTTCGACAAAAATGAAAAGAATGCATTTGAAGAAGGAAATATAGGTATGTTATTATGCCAAGAAATAAATAACTATAGTAAAAATGCATAAAAGGGATATATCTAAAACACGATATGTGTGGGGTATGACCTTAATATATAATTAATTGTAAATAATCAAATAACACTGAGAATTTTACCATTGGAAATTCTCAGTTTTTTTTAATTCTCAATAAATGATATAATAGTTAAGTAATTGTATAATAAGTTAAAATTTAACTTATACAATATCAAAATTAATATTTGAAAGGTGAAAAAATGAAAAAAAGAGCTAAGATGATTATTTTAACTATAATCATAATTTTATGGATGGCATTTATATTTAGTATGTCAGCTAAAAATTCCACTCAATCTGCTAATATAAGCGGAGGATTTATTTACAATATACTAAATACATTTTTTGCTAAGTTTAGAGGAATTGACAAAACTACACAAGATAGTATAGTTGAGGGGTTACAGTTTATAGTAAGAAAGGGAGCACATTTTTCAGCATATGCAATATTAGGAGGACTTTGTTTTATTGACTTAACTGTTTTAGATAAGTTTAAGTCTAAAAATAACTTCATAATAGCATTTATTATTGTAGCGTTATATGCAACTTCTGATGAAATTCATCAATACTTTGTGCCGGGACGTTCATGTGAGTTAAGGGATGTTATGATTGATAGCTGTGGAGCATTAACTGGTATAATTATTGTTATTGTTTTTAGCAAATTAATAAAAAAATTAAAACAAAGACATATATCCCAAAAATAAAAATATATTTTGAGGTCAAATGTTTGAGAAGATATACTTTAGTGTTAAAATTAATGTATAAAACAAAGATATAAGGGGAATTTAGGATGAAATTTTTAAAATTAAATAAGACGAAGTTTAAACCTACTAAAAATTCAATTAAAGAATTAATATTATTAATTTATATATCTTTTATTATTTTTATAGTTACAGAGAGTATGTCAGCAATTGGGACAACTAGCTATGGATATATACAAAAGAGCAGTATATATTTAGGAATAAGTGTAATTATAGCATTACTTGGTATGATAATATTTTTATTTAAAAAGGATAAAAAAAATTACTATATAGGCGGGTTTATAGTATTTTTTTTTATGATACCGCTTATAAAATATACATGGGATAAATTTTTTGTATTTTTAGACATACCACAGGAAAACATATGGTGTCTAGTATTAGATTATTTAATTATATTATTAATGCTGAGTCCAGCAATTTTCCTTAAGAAAAAAGTATTTTATACTGTATTAATTAGTGCAATTTTGATGATATTATCACTTTGTAATTACTTTGTATCAATATTTAGAGGCATACCTCTTGCTTATAGTGACATTTATTGTATTGGTGATGCATTGTCACTTACAAAGAACTTTTTAGGTGATAATAGTATAATATTTATATCAATAGGTTTAGTAATTCTTTTTGTTTTTCTTGTAATTTTATTTATAAAAGACAAAAAAGATATTAGAATTACAAGTAATTTAAATATAATTTTTGTAGTTGCTTTAGCAATAGGTACATATTCATATTATTTAAATCTTATCAACAATAAAACACTTATATATTATAGTGCAAATATGGTTAAGACATATCGATATAATGGGTATGTATACTCAACATTGGAGTCGGGTCTTAGATTTATAAGATTTAAACCAAATAATTATAATAAAGACAGCATAATGGCTATAAGAAAACAAGTTGATTCAAGTACAAGAAGTAGTAAAGAGATGGCTGTTGCAAGTACAAAATCAACAAATATAAGTGATAATTCCTCAAATAAACCTAACATAATATTTGTGCAATTAGAAGGTTTTATGGATCCAAGAACAATTAATGGAGTAATGTATAATACTGATCCAATACCTAATTTTAGAAAACTGCAGAAAAATGGGATTTCAGGAAAGATGAAGAGCCCTTCAATTGGAGGAGGAACAGCTAGAACAGAATTTGAAGTAATGACTGGAATAGATTTAGAATTTTTAACAGATGGAGAAGTTCCACATTATACTATACTAGGCCATGAAACTTTAAACTCTGTTGCATCAACTTTAAAGAAACAAGGTTATTCAACACATGCAATACACAATAATCAAGGAAATTTCTATAATCGAAATAAAGCATATAGCTCACTTAGTTATGATACATATACATCAGTTGAATATATGGATAATGTTGAGAGAACCGAAACTAATTGGGCTAAAGACACAGTGTTGACTAAATATATAAAAGAATGTTTAGAATCTAGTGAAGGAAGCGACTTAGTATTTACAATTTCAGTTGAAGGACATAGCCCTTATCCGACTGATTCCGATAAATATGATTTTCCTATTAAAGTAGTAAATAGCAAGCTTAAAGAATCTGACCAAAATCAAATATATTATTATATAAATAAGATTCATGAGAGCGACGAATTTATAGGCGATGTGGTAGATTTAGTAGATTCTTTAGATGAAGATACAATAGTCGTATTTTATGGAGACCATACACCAGCATTAGATTTATTAAATAGAGATGAAGGAAATGTTGACAGAACAACAACTCCATATGCAATTTATAGTAATTTTGATTTAGACACTGATTTCAAAGGTGGGGATATTAGTGCTTATCAAATGAGTACAATAATGCTTAGTTTAGCAGGAGTAGACTTAGGACCTATGGAAAATGTTCATAAAGCTTTGAGTTCAAAAAAAGACTATAAGAAAGATTTAGAACTTATACAATATGACATTTTATTTGGAGAAGATTATTATTTAAATGAAGATGAAAAAACTAAAGCTAGCAATTTAAAAATGGGGACTAAGAATATAAAAATAGAAAGTGTATCATTACAAGATAATCAAATTTGCATAAAAGGTAAGAACTTTACTAGAAAAAGTGTTGCCTTTATAAATGGGAAAGAAAAAAATACACTTTATGTGGATAAGAATACATTGAGGGTGTATTGCGATAAAGATGAAATGGATGATATAAATGATATTGTAGTCAAACAAATTGGACTACATGATATACCATTGAGTCAGACAAATACTATTAAGTTAAATATTAATAAAGATTAAAGGGAAATATTTTATGAATAAGAATACTTCATACAGTGAAAAAGATTTAGTACCTATAATGGAGGAAGTTATAAAAAGCGGGGGCAGCTGCAAGCTCAGAGTAACAGGTTACAGTATGACACCGACTTTGAGACATTTAAAAGATAGTGTTGTTTTAGTCAGTCCACAAAAGAGAAAACCAAAAAAAGATGAGATAGTTTTTATAAGAAGAGACTCGGGGAAACATGTACTTCATAGAATTAGAAAAATAATTGATGAAAACTCATTTATAATGAATGGAGATGCTCAACAATGGACTGAGGTAGTAAGATTTGACCAAGTGATAGGAGTAGTTGAATCTTTCTATAGAGATAATAAATTAATTTCATGTGATAATAAAAAGTACAAAATATATATGAAATTATGGGTTATCTGTAAACCAATAAGACCACTAATTTTTAGGGCTAGAAACTTAGTTAAAAAGATTATAAAAAGATAAAAATAAAAAGCACCTTAATTATTAGATTAAAAATCTAGAGATAAGGTGCTTTTATTTTGAAGTAAATTATTTTGATTTTAATGTGATTAAATTAATTTCGGGACTGTTGTTTATTCTCATAAATTTAGTATTTCCAAGCCCTGTACTGACAAATAGTTGACTATTTCCAACTTGATATAGTCCTTTATCATACTTTGGAAATAACTTTCTAGAAGGATCTAAAAGTCCTCTATCAAAAAGCCTTATTATGCCTCCGTGTATATGACCTGAAAGAACTAAATCAAAGTTATAACTTTGTAATATTTCTGCACCGCTTGGGTTGTGACTAAGTAATATATTAAATTTATTTTTATCTACTGTCTTTAAGAAGTTTAGTGTTTGACTATTTTTAGCAATACTTCCAGTTGAATAATATTCTAAAAATGAGTAGTATAAGCCGTACACATTTATAGATTGACCATCTTTATATATTATAGTAGTAAAAGAATTATCTATAAATTTAACACCTAAATTAGTAAGTTTATTAATATATCTATTATATGCATTATCAATGTTTCTATTTCTCAAGTTCCATTCTTTACCGTTAAATATTGAATCGATACCTTCTTCATGGTTTCCAGTAGAGTAGATGATTTGATATTTAGTAGATAAATTTTTTAACAGTTGAAATCCAGGTAAACTTTCTTCATTATAGTTTCTATCATATGTGTTATCGTCCTTTTTTAATTCAGATGCAGAAAACATATCCCCAGTTACAAAAATAATATCTGGTGATAATTTATCAATAGCGGATATTAAATCCTTATTATTTTCTCCAAACTCCATGGAATGTAAGTCTGTTATTTGAAGAATTTTATAATTTTCAAAGTTTGATGGTAAGTCAGAAAAATATAAATCATTTTGAGTTACTATAAATGATTTGTTGGCATTAGCATTTTTTTTAATAAAATAAATAGTGTATGTTGTCATAAATACTAAAACTACGATAAAAAAAATACTAATAGATTTTTTGTATTGTGCTAAGTTTTTCATAATCACCTCTTATATTATAAAGTTTAATCTAAATTATATACAAATTTAGGAAATAAAATACTTATGATATTATAGCATAAGTATTATGAGCATTTTATGATAAAACTCTTACAAATAATTAAAGAAAATATATAAAATCTTAAGTAAATACTATAAATAAAAAGAGCCAAGAAAATATCTCAACTCTTTTTCAAACTAAATATATTAAACTATATAAAATTAGCTAAAATAGGTATTAGTATAACTGTTAAACACCCACCTATACCAATAGATAAACTACTCATAGCTCCTTCAACTTCACCAAGCTCTAAAGCTTTACTTGTACCAACAGCATGGGCAGCTGTTCCAAGAGCTATTCCCTTTGAAATTGGATGCTTAATTTTACCCATTTTAAGAACTGTTTCACCCATTATATATCCTAAAATACCAGTAAGGATTATACATACAACAGTGATAGATTCAATACCTCCTAAAATATTACTAAGAGATATTCCCATAGGTGTAGTTATTGACTTAGGTAATATTGAGTATAGTATTTGAGAATCAGCATTTGCAACTTTGCAAATTAATACAACAGATACAAATGAGATAAAAACACCAGTCAATATACCAACTAAAATTTCTTTCATATATTTTTTAAATAAATGAAGTTGTCTATATAGAGGTACTGCTAAAACTATTGTTACAGGACCAAGCATAAAGTTGATTGTATCAGCACCGATTTTAAAGTTTTCATAAGGAATTTTTGTAACTTTTAAAAATAATATAATAAGTATTATAGCTATTAAAAGACCATTACATATAGGATTTTTAGCTTTCTTTTGAATAAATAATCCTATATTATAAAAAACTATGATTGTAACTAATCCAAATAATTGTGTATTTAATATTTGTTCCATTTTTTCGCCTTCTTCTAAATAAATATTAAGCAATTTCTTCTTCTGATTTTGCTTGTTTTTTCTCTTTTAACTTTATCATAAAATCAACACTTTTACCGCTACCTATCATAACAGTAATGTTTATTAGAATTATACATGATAAAAGTAAAACTGCATTTTCTTTTATTAAACCTAAAGATTGTATTAAAGATACACCAGCAGGTATAAAGAATATACCCATATTTCCTAATAAGAAATCAGCAACATCTTTTATTTTATCTTCGCTTAAAATTTTAAATTGAAGCAGTAAAAATAGAATTATCATTCCTAATATAGACCCAGGGATGTTTATAATATTTTTTATTAATTGACTTACAACTTCTCCTCCTGCCCAGACTCCAAGGAGAATTCCGATTTGATTAAAAATCTTCATTTTAAAACCTCCAATATTTGTACCAAGAATAAAATATAAAAAATTTTAAGGTATATTTTAGACTATTGGTTGTAAAAATTTAGAAAATCATGATTAATACCTTGTTATCTATTATTATATATTATTGATGGTGAAAAATCTATAGTCCTAATATACTATCAGATTTTAATACAATAGATATATAATGAACAATTTGGAAATATATTTGATAATAAAAAAAATATATTAAATTGCAGATGAAACAGGAAAAGGTTAACAAAAAATTGGTACGGTAAAATAATAATTTTATTTTAAAACAAAAAAAGATATGATTTTGAAATTTACCTAACAAAATCATATCTTGATACAATATATACAAAATAATATTTATTTAAAACCTATAGAAAAAGATAAATTTGCAATCTTATTTTATTGCTAATCAAATACATTGTAGAAAATAGTATTAATAATACTTAATAATATTGCTGCAAGTATAGCATTTAAGAAACCGCTGATATGAGTTCCTGGTACTATACTAAACGCTAACTTTAATACAATTCCGTTTATTACAAATGAAAATAATCCTAATGTTAAAAATGTCATAGGAATAGAGAAAAATTGAATTAAAGGTTTAATAAATACATTTAAGCATCCAAATATTAAAGTTAGTGTTATTAAAGATGTTAAAGAACCAATATACACACTGTGCATTAAGCGTGACACTATGTATAGTGATAAGGCGTTAATTACAATAAATAAAGAAATTCGTTTCATACAAAAAACCTCCTTTAAATGTTTAATATCCTTATAAATATTATACTACTAAAAGGTAAATTTTATTAAATTCATTTTAAATGTGATATACTAATTTTAGACATAAAAATACAAATAAATAATATATATTTTTAACGGAATCTATATTTTGAAAAATATTAAAAATAAAGATTTCTTTATAGGGAGGGGTTAAAATTGAATAAATTTGATGAAAGAGATACGATGTTTGCAAGAGCGCATTATACACCAGGGAGTGAAGCTTATGAAGATTATTATAAGAGGTTCCCTGAAAAAAAGGATATAGACGATAGTTTAAGACATAGACCAGATTTATGCCAAGAGGGAACGATGACTTATAACGAAATAAATTCACCAATGGGGTCAAGTGCATTTAAATTCCTAGCAGATATTTTACCCTTATGTGAAGGAGAAGTAGCAGATGAAAAGGTTGAGGTAAATCCTAAAACTATGACAAAGAGAATAAAAGGATTTGCAAAACATTATGGAGCGTGTGTAGTAGGTATTACAAAACTACAGGATTATCATATATATTCGCATAGAGGGAGAATTGAAAGTGATTATGGAAAAGAAGTTAAATTAAATCATAAATATGCTATAGTTTTTGGGTGTGAATTAGATAGAGAAATGATAAATAGGGCACCTATGATATGTGAGGTAATCGAAACTACAAAATCTTATGTAGATGCATCTATTATAGGAATGGTTTTATCTTATTATATAAGAAGCTTAGGATATGATGCTAGAAATCATATGGACAAAAACTACTTAGTAACACCAGTATTGGTAGCCAGAGATGCTGGGCTAGGTGATATAGGCAGAAACTCAGTACTTACTAATAAAGATTATGGATCAAGATTAAAACTAGGTGTAGTAACAACTGACTTACCACTTGAAATAGATGAATATAAAGATTTTGGACTAGAGGACTTCTGTAACCTATGCAAAAAGTGTGCACACAACTGTCCATCACATTCATTAGAAGTTGGACCTAAGTTTGATGGAGCTGGAAATTACAAATGGAAAGTAGATAAAGAAACTTGTTATGTTAAATGGAGATACCTAGGAACAGATTGTGGAATGTGTTTATCAGCCTGTCCATTTAGTCAAAATCTAGAAACTATAAAAAATGCAGAAACTTTTAAAGATGACGAAGAGCTTATAAAGAAAGCTTTAATGGAATACAAGAAAAAATTTGGACAAAGGGTATTTGTTCCAGGTAACCCAGCATGGCTTAGATAAGAGGGGAGATAGTATGAGGGAATTTATAAAAAATACAATAGTAGAGTTTATAGATAAATACTGTAAAGAAAATAACTTAGAAAATATATGGGAAGAACCTATAGTTGGATTTGCAGATGCTAATTCTAAATATATCTCTAATTTGAAAAATATAGTAGTAGATTGTCACTACTTACCAAGTGACTATTTAAAAAATCCTAAAATAATAGTATCTTACTTTTTACCCTTTAAAAGAGAAATAGGAAAAAGTAATGATTTTAAAGGACCTACATCATCAAAGTGGTCTAATGCATATAAAGTAACAAATAAAATGGCTCAAGAGATAAATAAGTATATGATACTTAAGATAGAAGAAAAGGGATATAGGGGAGCTAACCCTACTGATATAGACGTATTTGATTATAGTATATTAAAAAGTAAGTGGTCACAAAGGCATATAGCTTATGCGGCGGGAATTGGGACTTTTGGTATAAATAATATGCTTATTTCAGATGTAGGAAGCTGTGGAAGATATTTTTCTATAGTTACAGATTTAGATGTAAAACCTGACAAACCAATAAAAGAAGAAAGATGCAAATATAAAATAGACAAGACTTGTGGAGTTTGTGTGAAGAAATGTGAAGTAGGGGCATTGACTTATGAAAGTTTTGATAGATTTAAATGCTCAAAAAATTGTAAAAAGAATGTAGAAGTATTTGGTGTAGATGTATGTGGAAAATGTGTAGTAGAACTACCATGTTCTTATAGGAAACCAATTAAATAAAGATAAGGGGTGCAAAATCAAATTGCACCCTTTTAAAGCAACGGACGAAGTCGTTGGCGTCCATGAACGAAGTGAATTTTAAAGCAACGGACGAAGTCCATATAAAGTTTAATTAATAATTACAGTAGTAGTATCTAAGACATTATCATAAATCCACTGGGCGTTTTCAACAGCCAATCTAATACAACCATGACTTAATGCCTCTCCAAGAGTATCATTTATAATTTCTGTACCTTGTGCATTGAATAATACAGAATGATAATAATAAGAACCCCTTATTCTAGTAGCATACTTTACTCTATATGAATCAGAACCGAAGTAAGGTTTTCTACCAGTAACATAAAATGTACCTTTAATAGTAGGTGTTTCAGGTTTGCCCACTGTACATGACCATTTGTATAGCAATTCCCATTGATTATTATCAGACTTTTTGAATACATAAGTTAATTTATTGCTTAAGTTAGTAACTATTAGATTAATTGTAGGACTTTTAATGTTATTATCATTAACGAACCTTACCATATCCGTATTGAAGTATTCAAAATCATATCCTCCAGGAGGATTTCCATCATCAGATAAAAAGTAATTAAATATATAACCTTCTTGGTCGTTATATATAACATGATCCCAATCACCATTTGATTTTAATACTTGTACTCTAGACTTTGATGGAACAAGGCCTATAGGGTTTGACTCTGAGGTAGGGAAGGACCTTAATAAAACATCCGTCCAAGTATATTTAGTAGTTGAAAGATAAGTATTATATACATAGCCTTTTTGATTGTTGTAGATTACTTCATACCAATCTTCTGCAGCATCTAAAACTTGAACCTTTGACCCTGCAGGTATTACTGTTATTATATTATTTTCTGACGTAGACTTTGTTGATCTTAAATTAAGATTTCGTAAAGTATACTTATAATTATCATCTTCCTGTCTTTTATAAATTCTCATAATATTCTCCTTATATTAAAAATTATTATTAAATATTTAATATATTTATATGAGTATATGGATTTAATTATGAAAAAGAAAACAGCTAGTCCTTTAGAACAAGCTGTTTTTATAATATATATGAAATTATATTTATATTAAAATTATTTTTCTTATGAATTATAAACATCTGTATCTAATGTATTTTCTGAGTGTGAAACAACTACGGCAGTTGCAGCATCACCAATTACATTAAGAGCAGTAGTATACATATCCATTGGTCTATTTATAGCAATAATTAATGCATACGCAATAAGTGTTGCCTCGTTATTATAGCCCATACCAGAGATTACTGTAAATAATACAATCATTGATGAACCTGGGGCAGATGGTGTACCAACTGATGCCATAAGTGCAAGAGCTGCAATCACTAACATATTTGGAAGTGTAACTTCATATCCTGAGCTCGCTGCTATAAATATTGAGCCAACTACTTGCATTATAGCTGTACCATTCATATTTATTGTCATTCCTAAAGGTAGAACAAATGATGCAACATCTTCACTTACACCAAGTTCTTCCTCTGCAGTTTTTAAGTTTAAAGATAATGCTGCAGCCGAAGAAGCAGCAGATACTGCCAAAAGAACAACTTTACCCATTTTCTTCATAAATGTAATAGGATTTAACTTAGTATTGAAATAAATAAATAATGGATATGAGAATATTAAACATATTGTAGCTGCTATTGTAACTGTTGCAAGATAAGCAAAAGCAGGTTTAAGATGTTCAATACCATATACTGCAAATGTTCTAGTTATTAAAACAAATACAGCTATTGGTCCAAATTTAAATATTACAAAGTTTAAGAACTCAACTATTATATTATTGATATCATTAAGTATATTTTTTAGAACTAGTATTTTATCCCCAAGTTGGTTTATGCAAAGACCAACAACTACTCCTAAAAATACAATTGATAAAACTCTACTATTTGTAGTCATTACAGTACCAATATTATTTGGAACTGCATCAAGTATGACCATTAGAGGATTTGAACTAGAGGCAACTTCTGTCGCACCTGATCCTGCAATTGATACATTAAAAAATCCTAGATGATATGTGATAAATCCACATATAATAGCAACTATTAATGCAACAATTGATGTTGTCAAAAATCCTAATAATGTTTTCCCAGAGATACGACCAAGTTTTTTTGTATCACTTATTTCGCACATAGCAAGCGCTATTGATGAAAAAATCATAGGTACTATAATTAATTGCAGACAATTTATAAATAATTGACCAATTATATAGAATAAACCGATTGCATTTCTTCCTTCTTCCGTGCTTATATCTTGAAAAAATAAACTATTTATAATATCCCAAGTACTTTGATGTCCGTTAGCTATTAAATTTTCTCTTAAGAATAATAGCAATACCCCTATTAATAATCCAGCAACAAGTGCTATTGCCATTTTTCTAGCCAAAGTATTAACGTTCTGATTTGATTTGCTTGTTAAAGCTTCAGAAGTCATGTGAAATCCCCCTTTAAATATCTAATATATTTATTACTTATTTATATATTTATAATAGTTAATATTTTAACATAAGTCTAATAATTTTTGCTAGTTAAATTGATAGATATATTTTATAAGAAAAATAACATATAAAGAAAATATATAGATCTACAGTTATATATAGATATATGGTAGTAATTAGAGATAAATCTATAGATTAAGGATTTAATTATAGACTAACTAATTTATATGGGAGAAATTTAACAAACTTTTATCTTATATAAAAATTTAAATTTTATTTAAAAATTTTATAAATGTAACATATGTTACCGATTGTAATTGGATTTAACTATATAATAAAGCCATAAGATAAAGCTAAGAAATAAAAAAATTAAATCTTATTAAGAATAAATATAAATACTAACAATTTGGAGGAATACAAAATGGAAAATGCAATGTTTTGTTATCAATGTCAAGAGACTGCAGGATGCAGTGGATGTACTAAATTCGGTGTTTGTGGTAAATCACCAGAATTAGCAAGATTACAAGATTTATTAATATATACAACAAAAGGATTATCAGAAGTTACAACTAGATTAAGAGAAGAGGGTAAAACTATAGATACTACAGTTAACCACTTAATAACTATAAACTTATTCAGTACAATAACAAATGCTAACTTTGATGATGCAGTATTCTACGCAAGAATAAAAGAAACTTTAGCAACAAAAGAAACTTTATTAGCTAAATTAGATAATAAAGAAAACTTATCAGAAGCAGCTTTATGGAATGCTACAAGTGAAGCTGAAATGGATCAAAAAGTTTCATTATTAGAAAAAATAAAAAATTCATTCTCAAAAAATAAAGAAGATGTAGATATAAATAAAATATTAGATGAAAAAGCTCCATCAGTAGGTATATTAGCTACAGAAAATGAAGATATAAGAAGTTTAAGAGAATTAATAACTTACGGAATAAAAGGTATGTCAGCATACATGAAACATGCTAATGCTTTAGGATACCAAAACGAAGAAATAGATGCTTTCATGCAAGCAACTTTAACAAAATTAATGAACGACAACTTAGGTGCAGATGACTTAGTTGCCTTAGCATTAGAAACTGGTAAAGTTGGTGTTGATGCAATGGCTCTATTAGATTCAGCTAATACAGGAACTTATGGACATCCAGAAATAACAAAAGTAAACATAGGTGTTAGAAATAACCCAGGTATACTTATATCAGGACATGATTTAAAAGACTTAGAATTATTATTAAAACAAACTGAAGGAACTGGAGTAGATGTTTATACACATTCAGAAATGTTACCAGCTCACTACTACCCAGCATTCAAAAAATACTCTCACTTTGCAGGAAACTACGGAAATGCATGGTGGAAACAAAAAGAAGAATTTGAATCATTCAATGGGCCAATATTAATGACTACAAACTGTATAGTACCACCAAAAGCTAGCTACAAAGACAGATTATTCACAACAGGTGCTGCTGGATTTGCAGGATGCAAACATATAGCTGGAAACAGTGAAAGTGATAAAGATTTCTCTGAAATAATAGAATTAGCTAAAACTTGTCAACCTCCAACAGAAATAGAAACTGGAGAAATAGTTGGTGGATTTGCTCACAACCAAGTATTTGCATTAGCTGATGCTGTAGTAGATGCAGTTAAATCAGGAGCAATCAAGAAATTCTTCGTAATGGCAGGATGTGACGGAAGAGCTAAATCAAGAAACTACTACACAGAATTTGCACAAGCTTTACCAAAAGATACAGTAATACTTACTGCAGGATGTGCAAAATACAAATACAATAAATTAAACTTAGGAGATATCGGTGGAATACCAAGAGTTTTAGATGCTGGACAATGTAATGACTCTTACTCATTAGCATTAATAGCTTTAAAATTAAAAGAAGTATTTGAACTTGAAGATATAAATGATTTACCAATAGCATTCAATATAGCTTGGTATGAACAAAAAGCTGTAATAGTATTATTATCATTATTATACTTAGGAGTTAAAAACATACACCTAGGACCAACTCTACCAGCGTTCTTATCACCAAATGTAGCTAAAGTATTAGTTGAAAACTTTGGAATAGGTGGAATAACTAACGTAGAAGATGATATAAAAATGTTCATGGAACAATAAGAAATAAATATTAAAAAATAGAATATCAAACAACATGATTAAACGATAATTATGATATGTAAATAGAATATTAAAATATAATTTACTATACATTAAAAAACTCCATTTCGACATAATATCGAAATGGAGTTTTTTATTCATCTAAAACTTTTAATAGTTGATCTAAATCTAAGATTTTTATAGTGTCTTTATAATAATCTATTATACCGATATCTTTCATATTGATTAACTCTCTAGATAGAGAAGGTCTTGGAATACCTAAAGTTTCAGCAAGTTTCTGTTTAGTCATATTTATATTTATAAGATGGCTATCTTGTTTATTATACTCATCCAAAATATAATTGCTGATTTTTTGACGTATACTATTGTAGGATAATCGTTCTATAGATTTATTTAAAGTTAAAATCTTATTGCTTAAGTCCTTTAAAAACATCTCTAAAAAATCGGGATGTGTATAGGTGAATTGTTTGAAGTTTTCTCTTGATATAAAAAGTATTTCTGATTTTGAAGAAGAAATTACAGTTGCTGGATATTTATTTACATCTGAGAATATAATTACTTCACCAAATAAATGACCAGGGCCGAATGATGTCATTTGTATTACTTTGTTGCTTAACATTCGTTTAATATCGATTGAACCACTAAGTACAATACCAATGGCTACACATTCATCTCCTTCAAGTGCAATAATATCATTTTGAGAAAATGATTTAACTTGATAGTATGTATCTTTAAAGAAATCAAGGATTTCTTCTTTATTCATAGTAAAAAACATGTTTATTACCACCTTTAATATCTATTTAAAATTTATAATTGTCGTATGTAAATTATAATAAACAATAATAACATTTAATTATACACTTAATCAATCGTTTTTTAGTAATACAAATTAAAACTTATATTTAGATTATGTAAAATAATATTTTTAATATATTTTAAGTATTTACTAAAAAATATAAAAAATTATGGATATTTGTTATAAAATAACCTATAATTGTAAATACTATGTTTGAAACATTAGGCAAAATGTTTTACATAATTACAATATATCATTAAATAATAGATATAAAATACAGGAGGAAGAAGATATGATAACAAAAGATATGACAATAGGAGAAATATTAAGAGTTAAACCAGAATCTGCGCAAGTTTTAATGGATATGGGAATGGGATGCTTAGGATGCCCATCAGCTCAATTCGAAACTTTAGAACAAGCTTGTGAAGTACACGGACAAAACGTAGAAGATATATTAGCAAAATTAAATAAATAATAAATTAAAAATGGCTAAAAATCAGTAAGTTTTCACATTGGTTTTTAGCCATTAAAATTTATATTATATAAATAACTCAGGTTGTTTTTGAACTTGAGAGCAAGTTGAAATTAAAAATCCTTTGAATTTCTTATACATTTCAGATGTCATAACTTTAGCATTTTGGGGACATGATTTAACACAGGCACAACAGTGTAAACATTTTTTTATATCAGTTATAAGTTTTGGATTTTCCTTATCTATTATCCCCACAGGACATACATCTTTACATTGCCCACAATCATTACAACTATCTAGTGTTTCTGGTCCCCAATATATATTAGAAGGAGTGGCTTCTTTATACGGATAATTTCCACTAATATTTAAATTTTTTAACTCATCTATAGAATTTGTATTTGAGATTTTATCCATAGATTTTACCCCAAAGTTTTTTGCAATATCTAAGTCGTGACTATTAGGTCGTCCACCAGCAATTTCTGAACCAAATGAATGCTCACCAATAAATGCACCAGCAGAAACGATTTTAAATCCACATTCTTGAAGATAGTCAGAAAGCTCTAAAAGTGAATCCTCATAATCTCTATTCCCATAAACAACAATAGGTATGCATAGAGAGTTATTAGCTTTTAAATTTTTAACTACATCGACTACCAAAGAAGGAATTCTTCCACCATAGACAGGAAAACCAACTATTAAAAGTTCATTTTCTTTAAATTTATCGATTTTGATAGATCTATCAAGTGTAATGTCATAATTAGTGATTTCATTTGTGAATACACTAGCAATAGTGTTTACGATAGTTTTTGTTGTATTTGTTGGACTAAAATATAAAGTACTGATTTTGTTTAATTTCATAATAGTTCCCCCCTTTAACTTAGTTATATTTTAAATTATAGTTTATAAGAATATTAAATCAAGTATTAATATTTTTATGTAAAAGGATACTTATATTAATTCATAACATTTATTTTTTAATAAATATAAAACTATTTATATTTTAAAAATATAAAGAATTTAAAAATATGTGGAAATATACAGAAAAATCTGTTATTATATATTTTATACAAAAAGACAGATAAGAGGATAAAGACAAAAGGGGGATATTTTTAATGGAAAAGGCAAATATAAAATGGGATGAATTAGGATTTAGTTATCAATATGTAGATAATATATATGTATCTTATTGGAAAGATGGTAAATGGGATGAAGGTAAGATACAACAAGGAGATAGAATAAATATAAGCGTAGGAGCAACAGCTTTACATTATGGACAAGAATGTTTTGAAGGATTAAAAGCATATTCAACAAAAGATGGGGAAATACAATTATTTAGACCAGATATGAATGCAAAAAGACTTCAAGATAGTTGTAGAAGATTATTAATGCCGGAAATACCGGTTGAAAAATTTATAGATGCTTGTAAACAAGTTGTAAAAGCAAATGAAAAATATGTACCACCATATGGAACAGGTGCAACTTACTATATAAGACCATTTGTAATAGGATGTGGAGATAATATAGGTGTTGGGCCAGCTCCAGAATATCTATTCTGTATATTTGGTATACCAGTAGGACCATATTTCAAAGGTGGATTTAAACCAGTTTCAATGACTACTGCTAAATATGATAGAGCAGCACCTCATGGAACAGGAGCAGCAAAAGTTGGTGGAAACTATGCAGGTAGTTTACTTCCACACAAAATAGCAAATGAAGAAGGATATTCTGACTGTATATACTTAGACCCAGCTACTCACACTAAAATAGAAGAAGCAGGAGCTGCGAACTTCTTTGGTATAACAAAAGACAACAAATTTATAACACCAGATTCACCATCTATCTTACCAAGTATAACTAGAAATTCACTATTAACAGTTGCTAGAGATTACTTAGGAATGGAAGCAATAGAAGGCGAAATATTAATGGACGATATAGATCAATTTACTGAAGTAGGTGCTTGTGGTACTGCTGCTGTTGTTGCACCAATAGGTTCTATATACTATAAAGGAAAAGAACACATATTCCACAGTAAAGAAGAAGCAGGACCAGTTATCACTAAATTATATGAAACATTATATGGAATACAATTTGGTGATGTGAAAGCTCCAGAAGGTTGGATAGTAAAAGTAAAATAACAAAAGTTTTAATATATATATAGTTGCATGCTGATATAGTATGCAACTTATTTTTTTGTAGACAAATTTGGTTTATTGAGATAAACTTATAGAGAAAGGTTTACTATAATAAACCTAAACAGGAGGAGTGTTATGGAAAAATATAAATTATTTGATGCAGAACTAAAATTTATGAATATAATTTGGGAAGAAGAACCGATAAAATCAGGGGATTTAGTAAAAGTTTGCAATGAAAAACTTGGGTGGAAAAAATCAACTACATATACTGTTTTGAGAAAGTTAGCTCAAAGAGGAGTATTAAAAAATGAAAACACAATAGTCACATCTATAGTAAAAAAAGAAGAAACTCAGATTTATGAAAGCCATGAAGTTGTTGAAAAGTCATTTGGAGGCTCTTTACCTAAATTTTTAACGGCATTTTTTGGAAATAAAAAAATATCAAATGATGAAGCGGAAGAGCTAAAAAAATTAATAGATTCTTATAAAGAAGATTAAATTATTTAGGGATAAGGGGGAGAATCTATGAATATTTTAGCAACAATGTTTAATTCAGTTTTTAATATGACGAGGTTAGGTCTTATTTTATTTTTAGTTATATTGATGGGAAGGTATTTGTTATCTAGATTTCCAAAGATATATTCATATATATTATGGGCAGCATTATTTATAAGACTTATTATACCTATAAATCTAAGTGTCCATCCATCTTTATTTACACTTAAAATTTTTAATAAACCAATAAACACAGATATAATTAAAAACTTAGGAAATAATAAAACGAGGGAGTATATATCTAGTAATTTAAATATAGAAGTATTTGATTTAAGTAGGAGTAAAATAGAATACATATTGTGGATTGCTATAACACTATGGGTTATTGGAATAATACTTTTAAGTTTTCACACAATAATATCTTATATAAAAATGAAAAGAAAAATTTCAACAGCAACTCTTATAAGAGATAATGTATATGAAACAGATAGGATACAGTCGCCATTTGTATTTGGAATAATAAAGCCCAAAATATATTTACCACTTGGAATTAGCGAAAGGGAACAACAGTACTTAATATATCATGAAGAAATACATATAAAAAGATGCGACTATATAATAAAACAAATTTATTTCTTAGCTGTAATAATACATTGGTTTAATCCAATTGTATGGAAAGCATTTGAACTTATGACGCAAGATATGGAGATGTCTTGTGATGAAAGAGTTATGAAAGATTTTAAATACGATATAAAAATAGAATATAGCAATTCATTATTAGAATTTGCAACAACATCTAGCTTAGATTTAGTTTGTCCATTGGCTTTTGGTGAGAATCATGCAAAGAAAAGAATTGAGAATATATTAAAATATAAAAAGATGGTATATAAAATGCCAAAAATAATTTTAATAGGTTTTGTATTTTGGGGTGTATTTTTTATATCAAACCCAAGTGCAAGTCAAATATACAATGAGGATCCACTATCATTAGGCCAAGTGAGTGTAGACTATAAAGCAAAAGACAGTGAAATAGATTATATGTATGATAAGAATTTATTTTATATAAGGGAAAGTATAGCTAATTTTAAATCTACAGGTAAATTAAAAAGTATATATATTCTTAATATAAAATCCATAGAAAATAATATAGTTGTGGGATTTGTAGATCATACGAATGATGAAAAAAGTGGAGTATGTGTATTTGAAAAAGACAAAGACAAATTAAAACCACTATATATTGAATTTGGAAACATCTATATAAGACATAATGACTACGATATAATGGGTGGAAGTTTTGTAATAGATTACGGAAAAAATCTAGACAAAAAGGCATTAGTAACTCTATCTAATGGAATAACATCTATAAAATCGAATGTATATTTAGATAAAAAGGTAGTTGAAACTAAAGAAACTACATTAAATGAGCCTGATATGACAATTATTGATTTAAGTAAGTATAATTATAAAGATTTAAGTTTTGAGTATTTCGATTGGAATGGAAACAAGATAAATATGTAAGAATATAAATTTAAATCATAATAACTAATGTAATAAAACTGAAATTATAGAATAAAAAATGGCTATAAAATTTTATTTATAGCCGTTTTTTGTTTACTGAGGTCTAATTCCAATGTCAACTTTTTGTTCATAAAATAAATCTACAATTTTCTTTTGGTGAGTTCTTATGCTGTTTTTCATATCTATAAAATAAGAAGCAATAGCCAAAACAAGAGTTTGAATTCTAAATGCTACAAAAAATAATAGTAAACAAATCCACATAAAAAGCCTTATATAAAGAACCTTTTTTGTATGAGTTATTATAAAATCTTTAATAATAATGATTGAATCTCTAATTACATAATAATATGCTATGTATTTTACAGAAACTAATATAATTTTTAGGTAAATAAATTTTATATCGAAGTTTAATAAATTTAAAAGTTCCATAATTAAAATATAAGTGGATGCCGTATAAAATGTATTTCTTCTAAGGCATAAAAACCTATTAAATATTTTTAAATTCCTAAAAATATAGAATTTTTTTTGAGCATTTGGAGTTAAAATTTTAAGCCTTTTCCCTAAAAATAGAGATAAGTAATATATACTAAAGCACATTCCAGAACTATAAAAAGCTATTAATATATAAAAAGTTAGATTGACATATTCTTTATAAGGAATCCATTCAGCCATTTCTTGAAACTCAGTTATTACACTGACTCCAGTTAATATTTTAGTATAGAAATCAATTATCATTATAAGAAAAGTATTAAATATAGCTGAGAAAAATATATCTTCCATTAATATGCTATCCTTGTCCATAAAATATGCACATACTATTCCAAGTAAGAAGCTTTGACTCATTAATAAAGAGCCAGGCAGGTCTCCAACTACCATAAATACAAGTAAAACTGAAACTATTCCACTAAGTATACTGTACCTTCCGCCACATTTTAGATAAACAAGAGCAAAGAATATTGGTATTGCAAAGTCTAAGTAAATACCATAACCAATACCTGTTGACAATGCAAAAATAGTAATTACAACACATAGTGAAGTAAGTATAGATGCAAGCGTCAGTTTTTTTATTGAACTTTCCATTATTTCATCTCCTATTGTAAAAATTTAATATAAATTATTTAATTTACATTATAACGATATCTCTTTATATTATACAAATTAATATGAACTATTTAATAAGAAAATGAAAAATATTGCGAAAATCTAACTATAGTGCTACTATTTAAGTATGACTGACCTAGAAGTTTATACTAATAGGAAAGAGGATGAAATTGTATCAATCTGATTACAAGAGAATATTCTTAGGTAAAAAGATGGTGATATTCAAAGCTAGTATTATTGTGCCTTTGTATATACAAAGGCTTTTTTGTTACAATTAAATCGTCGACCGTATTCAGTCTAAAATTCTATAAATTGGGGGAAAAGAAAAATGGGATACGATCCAAAATCATGTAAGGCAGAAGAGTTTATAAATCATGAGGAAATTTTAGAATCATTAGAGTATGCTCAGAAAAATAAGGGGAACAAAGAATTAATCGAAGGAATATTAGACAAAGCTAATAGAGCAAAGGGGTTAACTCATAGAGAAGCAGCAGTGCTATTAGAGTGTGATGATAAAGAATTAACAGACAGAATGTTTAAATTAGCAGAGGATCTTAAAAAGAGATTTTATGGCAATCGTATAGTAATGTTTGCACCACTATACCTTTCAAATTACTGTATAAATGGATGTGTATATTGTCCATATCATGCAAAAAATAAAACTATAGCAAGAAAAAAATTAACTCAAGATGAAATCAGAAGAGAAGTTATAGCACTTCAAGATATGGGTCATAAAAGACTTGCACTAGAAGCAGGTGAAGACCCAGTAAACAATCCAATCGAATATATATTAGAATGTATAAACACTATATACAGCATAAAACATAAGAACGGGGCAATTCGTAGAGTAAATGTTAATATAGCTGCAACAACAGTTGAAAACTATAGAAAACTTAAAGAAGCTGGCATAGGTACATATATATTATTCCAAGAAACTTATAACAAAGATTCATATGAAAAACTTCATCCAACAGGACCTAAAAAAGATTATGCATATCACACAGAAGCAATGGATAGAGCAATGGAAGGTGGAATAGATGACGTTGGTTTAGGTGTGTTATATGGACTTAGCACATATAAATATGAATTAGTAGGAATACTAATGCATGCAGAACACTTAGAAGCAAGATTTGGTGTTGGACCACATACAATATCAGTACCAAGACTTAGACCAGCAGATGATATAGACCCAGCAGACTTCCCAGAAGCACTATCAGATGAAATATTCCAAAAAATCGTGGCAATAATACGTTTAGCAGTTCCTTACACAGGAATGATAGTATCTACTAGAGAATCTCAAAAAACTAGAGAAAAAGTATTACACTTAGGAATATCTCAAATAAGTGGGGCATCTTCAACAAGTGTTGGTGGATATGCAGACAGAGAATTAGGTGTAAAAGAAGAAGTAACTAGTGCTCAATTTGATGTAGACGACGATAGAACTTTAGATGAAGTTGTAAACTGGTTACTAAAAATGGGTTATATCCCAAGTTTCTGTACTGCATGTTACAGAGAAGGTAGAACAGGGGATAGATTTATGTCATTATGTAAGAGTGGACAAATTGCTAACTGCTGTCAGCCAAATGCCTTAATGACATTAAAAGAATATCTTGAAGATTATGCAAGTGATGATACTACAAAAGCTGGAGAAGCATTAATAGAAAAAGAAGTTAAGAAGATACCAAGAGATAGAACTAGAGAAATCGTTGGAGAAAGATTAGTTAAAATAGCAGAGGGAGAACGTGACTTTAGATTCTAATTTAAATAAATTGTTTTATATAATAAAAGAGGGAGATAGATTTTAAAATGGATCCTATACAGTGGACACTAGAAAAAAGGTGTCTATCTGTATAGGATATTTTTATGTAAAATAATATTAAAGGAGTTGAATTTCTATGAGTAAAAAAATATTTTCGGAAAA
>NZ_JAHLOQ010000041.1 GCF_018917435.1 Intestinibacter bartlettii | reverse complement strand
GTGTATATTTTTATATTTTAAAAGTAAATTTCCCTTATCAAACACTAAAAAATACATTAAATTTAAGTTAAAAAAAGGCTACCGCAGAACGAATTTTTTATTGTTCGTGCGACAGCCCCTTTTTAATTTACTTGCTCATTTCTTTAGATTTTTCTATACAAGCACAAACTGCATTTATTACAGATGATCTCATACCTTCATTTTCTAAAACTTTTACTGCCTCTATTGTAGTTCCTCCTGGCGAACAAACCATATCTTTTAATTCTCCTGGATGTTTCCCGCTCTCAATCACCATTTTTGCAGCACCAAGCACTGATTGAGCTGCAAAATTATAAGCTTGTTTTCTTGGCATTCCACCAACAACAGCAGCATCAGCCATAGCTTCAATAAACATAAATACATATGCAGGTGAAGACCCACTAACTCCTATTACAGAGTCTATTAAGTACTCACCTACTACTTCACTTTTTCCAAAAGAGTCAAAAATACCTTTTACTATTTTTAATTCTGCATCTTCTATGTTTTTATTTGGACATAAAGCCGACATACCTTCATTTACAAGGGCAGGTGTATTAGGCATAGTTCTGATTATTTTTTTGTCATCTCCAATTATATTTTCCATGCTAGATATACTTTTTCCAGCAGCTATTGAAACTACTATTTTTTCATCTCCAATTAAATCTTTTACACTTTCTAAAACACCATCAAATATATTCGGTTTAACAGCCATAAAAACTATATCTGAATTTTTTACAACTTCTCTAGCATCTAAAGTTACATTTATATTGTATTCATCTTTTAGTTTATTTAGATTTGTCATTGTTTTAGCAGATGCTATAACATTTTGTGATTCTACTAAGTTTGATTTTATTATTCCGCCTATTATAGCTCCTGCCATGTTCCCAGCACCTATAAATCCTATTTTTTTCATTAATTTTGTCCTTTCTTTTGCAAGTTTAGCAAATAAATTTTTAATTATACTTATCTATAACCAATTATAATATTAAATTTTAATCAATACACCTTTTTTTATTATTTTTATAATATAAAATAATATTTTACAATTTTTTATCTATTTATTTCTTCCTATTTTAAAAATATTTGTATATAATTAATCTATATGCAAAGGTGGGGATGTAATTAATATGAAGTCAATTGGAATTATAGATTTAGGATCAAACTCATTAAAGTTATTAATTGCAGAACAGAAACATTCAAATAAAATAAATGTACTGTTTGAAAAAAAACATCAAATAAGGTTAAGTGACTATTATATAGATGATATACCTAATTTATCGGCAATAGGTATATATAAATTGATATTAAGTATACAAAGTTTTAAAGAAAAATGTAAATTGTTTAATTGTGAAAAAATTATAGTCGTAGCGACAGAAACACTTAGAAAATGTGCTAACAAAGACATCGTTTTAAATGAAATAAAAAAAGAAACTAACTTAGAAGTTAAAATACTTTCAGGATATGAGGAGTCTTATCTCGGTTATATATCAACAGTAAATACTCTAAATTATAATAATTATTTTTTAGTAGATATGGGTGGAGCAAGTGTAGAAATAGCATTAATAAAAAATAAAAAATTTAAAAATTATGCTAGTTTGCCCTTAGGACCTATTCCTCTTTCAAGTAGGTTTAATTTATTTAATAGGATATCTCCTTTTACTAAAAATGAATTTAAAAATTATATTTATAATGAATTTAGTAAATATCCTTGGTTAAAGCAAGGAAGAAATCTTCCTATAGTTACTATTGGAGGTTCTATAAAAAATATTGCCCAAATTCATATTTGCAATACTGAAACTTATTTAGAATCTTCGTTACATAATTTTAAAATGAGTTATTCTGAATTATCTTACATAAATAATAAAATTTGTAATCTAGATTATAATGAAAGGATTAATATAAAAGGGGTATCTAAAAAACGAGCAGATGTTATCTGTGCTAGTTCTAATTTTATGAAGTATTTTATGCTTTATACACATAGCAAGAAAATTATTATAAATAATTACGGTATTAGAGAGGGTATCTTTTACAGTTGTTTAGAAGAATAAACCTAGCTATATTCATTTATAGCTAGGTTTTTATTTATATATATCTATCTGTTTGTATCTTTTCTTTCTATATTTAATTCTTTGTCTAATTTTTTAAGCATTTCTTTGAAGTCATGATCGCCTTCTTTTTCAAGAACTATATGATCTCCTACTATACGTCTAAATTCAGTATCTGATTTTGCAAGATCTTTATCAGTTATTTCATCTAATTTTTCAAGTCTTTTATCAATATCACTAACTAATTTTTTACCATCTTCAATCATTTCTGAATTTAATTTATTTATTTTTTCATTATCTGATTTACCATCTTTCTCCATACTATCTATGAATTGTTGTACTTTTTCTCTACTATCTACTAATGCTTCTTTTACTTCTTTTAAGTATTCTTTGTTACCTGGATAATCATGGTCTTTGTAGTATTTTTCAGCACTGTCAACACTTCCATAAATATAATAACTTTCTTCTAATGGAACTATACTAGATTCATAATTTTTAGTATATAGATTGTAGTAATTTTCATCTACCACTCTATCTGATACTTTTTCTCCTGCTGCTTGTCCATTAGTATTTGTGTCTTCATTTGTTTTTTTGCTACATCCAACTACGCCTATAACCATTACTAACGCAAATAATAAAACTAAAAATTTATTTTTCATATTAAGTCCTCCGATTTAATTAATTTTCTATTTTATTATTTAACGAATTTAAATTATTATACTTTTTAATAAAAAATTTTTATAATTATTTTATGAATATAATTTGCTTATATATTTTATAAATAAATTATATCTATTTGTACTCTATATTTTTAATTTATATGTAGATTTTTGAAAAACATAGTACTACAATATTAATATATAATTTTCTATGTTAGAGATGTTTAAGTTTCTTTAATTAGAATCGAAAAATTAAGCTATTTATACCTACCAGAAAAGATTATTCTAATCTGAAAGGAAATTAGTGATATAAAATGACTTTATAAAAATATCTTGAAATTTCACGACTTTTCTTTTTGATACATGTATCTTTTAGAAGAGTTTTTTTTATATAAATTTTAGTTTATTTATAATTGTCATTATATAAGTTTGATAAATCATCTTAATTTTATCGAAAAATATACCTCAAAGAAAATTATAATTATGCACATAAAAATTTAAACCTTTGAATAACTAACTAAAAAAAGTTGTCAATTAAATCACTTTAATCGACAACTTATTTTTTTACTCTTTAATTAATTTTTGTTCTACTAAAAAGTCATGTGCTACTGTTTCTGGTGATTGACCTAGCTCATCAACTTTATAATTTAATTTTATCATAGTTTTTTCATCTATTTTTCCAGATAACTTATTAAGTATATCTTCTATTTCTGGATATTTTTCTAATATATCTTGGTTTACTATCGGTACTGCATAATATGGTGGGAAGTAATTTTTATCATCTTCTAATACTCTTAACTTAAATTTTTCTAAAAGTCCATCTGTAGAAAATGCATCTATTACTTGAGCCTTGCCACTTGTTAAAGCTTGATATCTCAGAGAGCCATCCATAGATTTTACTTCTTTAAAGTTCATATTATATGCTTTTGTAAGCCCTGGAAGTCCATCATCCCTATTTTCAAAAGCTAATGTTGGAGAAAATACAAATTGACTTGAGTGTTTAGCTAAATCAGAATAAGTTTTTATGTTATACTTATTAGCAACATCTTCTTCCATAGCTAATGTATATGTATTATTGAATCCTAATGGGTCTAATAGTTTTAAATCATAATTTTTTGCTACACTTTCTTTTACATGTTTATATACATCATCTGCAGTTCCTTTAGGTTGTTCTTTCATTATATTTACCAAAATTGTCCCTGTATAATCTGCACATACATCTACCTTTTTCTCAACCATTGAATTCCAAAGTACTGATGTTCCTAAGTTCATCTTTCTCTCAATATTATAATCTGTATATTCTTCCAATAAATCAGCATATATATTGCCTAGAATTAATTGTTCTGTATAATCTTTAGAACCTACGACAATAGTCTCTTTTTGTGCAAAACTAGAGAAAAAATATCTACCACAACCTATAAAGACAAGTACCAATGCTGTAGCCACACCAATAACTTTTCTTCTTCTAGCTTTATACTTAGGATCTCTATATTCTTTAGGACTTTTCCCATGTCTAGCTTTTTTACTTTTGTTAACGCTTATTCCATCTGGTGTTGCTGCTGTTTCAATTTTAGAGAATATAAAATCAACACATAATGCTAATATACATGCTGGTATAGCACCTGCTAAAATCATCGTATTGTTTACTGTTTGTACTCCTGAAAATACTAAATAGCCAAGTCCTCCAGCTCCAACAAATGCAGATAAAGTCATTAGACCTACCGCAGATACTGCTGATATTCTAACACCTGCCATAATTACTGGAAGTGCAAGTGGAAGTTGTATTTTGAAAAGTATTTGTTTAGGAGTTAAACCTATTCCTGTTGCAGATTCAATTATTCCTGAATCAATTCCTGTAATACCGGTGCTTGTATTTTTCACTATAGGAAGTAACGAATATAAAACTACCATAAATATTGCGGGCGTACTACCAATTCCTAAAACTGGAACTAATAAACCTAGAAATGCCATCGATGGTACTGCTTGTACAATATTTATAAAACCTAATACATATTTTCTAACTGATTTACAATGTGATATAAATATTCCAAGAGGAATACCAATAAGTATCGCTAAAATTATAGCAATAATCGTCAATTCAACATGTTGAGCTAATAAGCTCAGTATCTTTGATTTTTCTGTTACTAAATAATTCATGAAATTAGCCAAGGATACTCACCTCCATTTCCAAGAATTGTTCACTTAAAACAGAAAGTAAACTACTTCTTGTTATCAAACCTACTAGTTCCCCATTTCTCGAAACTACAGGTATATGACCTACTTTTTCTTTGTTCATTATATTAAGAATTTCTATTAAATTACAATCATCATAAATATATAAAGGATTTTTATTCATAACTTTATATATATAATAATCTTGTATACCATTTTGTCTTAATTCTTTTACTGTTAATATTCCTACTAGCATATTATTTTTGTCAGTCACTAATATACTGTCTACTTTATTTGTTCTCATTATTTCCATAGCTTGTATCACTGTTCTTGTCTCGATAGCCTTTACAGGTTCTTTTATCATTATGTCTCTTGCTTTTATATATTCTGGAGCACTCCACAATCTATCACTACCTATAAAATCTTTTACAAAATTATTTGCTGGATGTTTTAATAAATTTTCTGCTGTATCGTATTGTTGGATTTTACCTCCCTGCATAATACATATCTTATCAGCCAATTTTAAGGCTTCATCCATGTCATGAGTTACAAATATAATAGTCTTTTTAAGTTCTTGTTGAAGTTCATAAAGCCACTCTTGTAATTGTGTTCTTGTGATTGGGTCTAATGCACTAAATGGTTCATCCATTAAAATTATATCGGCATCTGTCGCAATTGCTCTTATAACACCGATTCTTTGTTGTTGACCACCACTTAATTCAGTAGGATATTTGTACAAAAATTCATCGGGATCAAGACCTACCATCTTAATAAGTCTTTCTGTATTTTTACTTATTTCTTCTTCACTTTTTTCTCCTTTTAATTTTGGAATTAATTCGATATTTTCTTTTATTGTTAGATGTGGAAATAGACCGATATTTTGAATTACATACCCTATATTCCTTCTTAATTTGATTGGATCTTCTTGTGATATCGGTTTCCCGTCGATGTATATCTCCCCACTTGTGGGTTCAATAAGTTTATTTAATAATTTTAATGTAGTCGTCTTCCCACATCCACTTGGACCTATGAGAACTACAAAACTGCCACTTTCTATAGTTAGGGATATATCATCAAGTATAACTTTTTCACCTGCAGTTTTCACAATATTCTTAATTTCAATCATATTTTCGACCCCCTTCTACAACTTATAACAATATTATAAGTTGTTATTAATATAATGATATCATATTATTAGTTTTCTAACAACTACACTTTTGTAACTTTTTGTATATCATTTATTATATTTTTTTCTATATAAAATATAATAATAGAGAATTATTACATGAATATTAACTTTTTACATAATTTTCCTTTAAATTTGATTTGATATATAACTATAACATATTTTTAGTACAATATACTAATCTAACTATAAGAAAATATACAATTTTTTCTAAAATATATAATTTTGCAAGTTTAAATTCATTTCTTTTAAATTTCAAAAAAAGTGTGATTGTAAATATACAAATCACACTTTTTTATAATTATTATATTAATCTACGGAAATATTTAATCCTGATAATCTTTCCGATGGTTGAATTATGACAAGTTGTCCAGGTTCATTAAATTGGAGATGATATGATTCTCCTGATGTTTGACCTATAAAAGTTTTCCATGATAACTGTGCTACTTTCGCTTCAGGTTTTCTTCCTGTCCATGCAACAATTGCATCTGGATCTACACAACAAGGTGCTTCTATAACAAGTGGGTTTCCATCTGTTATAATTGCTACATCTTGAACTGAATTTGTATTATTTTTTAAATATGTAGAAAATAATCCTCTTTGAGATATTACTCCTGAACCTACAAAAGTCGTTGAATATGTAAGTTCTTCCGTAAATGCTAATAAATTTTCACTTTCTACATTTATTGAATCTCCTGGTTCTAAATGAACAACATCAACATGGTATGCATTTTCTGCTAAATAAACCTCACCTTGTCCTTCAACAGACATTATTGGCATATTTTCTCCTGTTACTCTTCTTTGCAGATGACCAAATAAAGCGCCTGCTAAACCTTGACCATTGTTTGGTCCTAATAATAGTTTTTCGAACCTAAAATCGCCCTTATACGCCACCATAGAGCCTTTTTTAGCATAAAATCTGCCACTACCACGTGCTATACACATAAGCTCATTAGTTACATCAAATTTAATCATAAAATTCCCCCTACTTCATCAATAACTATATAGAAACTCATCTATTTTTCTTCTTTTTTATCTTCAAAATTTTCTATTTCTTCTAGTAATTCTTCAACTAACTTATCTGCTGAAATTTTTCTAACTGTCTCACCTTTTTTAAATAAAATACCTTGACCTTTACCTCCAGCTATACCTATGTCTGCTTCTCTAGCTTCTCCTGGGCCATTTACAACACATCCCATTATAGCAACAGTCATGTCTTTATTTAAATCTTGTATCTTTTCTTCTACTTCATTTGCAATTTTTATTAAGTCTATATTACATCTACCGCAAGTTGGACAAGATACTATTTTTATTTTATCATTTAATAAATTTAAACTTCTAAGTATATCTTTTCCTACTTTTACTTCCTCTACAGGGTCTCCTGTAAGAGAAATTCTCATAGTATCTCCTATTCCTTTTAAAAGTAAAGAACCTATACCTATTGAAGATTTTATTGTACCAGCTCTAACTCCACCTGCTTCTGTTATGCCTATGTGAAGTGGATAATCCACTTTTTCACTCATAAGTTCGTATGCTTCTACTGCTGTATATATATTTGAAGATTTTAGAGATATTACGATATTATGAAAATCTAAATCTTCAAGTATTTTTATATGCCCCATAGCACTTTCTACTAGAGCCTCAGCTGTTGGAGAACCATATTTTTTAAGAAGCTCTTTTTCAAGAGAGCCACCATTTACACCTATTCTTATCTTTAGGTCTCTCTCTTTACATTTTTCTACAACTGCTTTAACTCTTTCTATACTACCTATATTTCCTGGATTTATTCTTATACCGTCTACACCTTGTTCAATAGATTCTAAAGCTAATCTATAATCAAAATGTATATCTGCAATTATAGGTATATTTACTTGTTCTTTTATTTTTGAAATGCTCTTAGCAGCATCCATATCAACTACAGCAACTCTAACTATATCACATCCAGCTTCTTCAAGTCTTTTTATCTGTGCTACAGTTTTTTCAACATCTCTTGTATCTGTATTAGTCATAGATTGAACCGAAATTGGATTATTTCCACCAATTTTCACATCTCCAACTCTGACTTCTCTAGTCATTTTTCTTTTGTAACTCATATTTCACCTTCTATTTTTAATTAGAATCTTTTTTAATTATATATGGTATCTAATTAGAATAATCTTAGTATATCTTTATATGTTATAAATAGCATAAATGCCATTAATACACTCATACCCACTATGTTTATCATAGCTTCTTTGCTTGGGTCTAGTTTTTTCCCGCCTCTTAAAGCTTCTATAAGTAATAAAAGTAATCTTCCTCCATCTAAGGCAGGGAATGGAACTAAGTTCATAATTCCTAAGTTTAAACTTATAACTGCACCTAAATATAACAAGTTAGTTATACCCGTTTTAGCTGCATCTGAAACCATACCTATAACTCCGACAGGTCCTGCTACTGAATTTGATATTCCACCAGCTACTCTACCTGTAACTAATTGTCCTAAAAATTCTACCATTTGAACAGTTATATCCCATGTAGTTCTTATAGCTGTTGTAAATGATTTAATAATATTTTTTGTTCTATCAAAAGTTATACCTATTATATAAGTTTGAGTATCCTTATTGTATGTAGGATTTATATCGAATTTAATGTCTTTCCCATCTCTATTAACTACTATACTTACTTTTTCACCTTTAGAAGTCGATATAATGTTTGTTATATCTGTAGATGATTCAACTTCTTGTCCATTTACTGATGTGATTTCATCTCCTACTTGGATTCCAACTGCTTGGGCTGGGGCTTTATCTACTAATGTACCTACTTTTGTTGTAGGAACACCTATCATCAAGAATAAAACTACTAAAAATCCAATACAACCTAAAAAGTTAAAAAATGGTCCTGCAAATATTATACTTGCTCTTTGTAAAACTGTTTTCTCAGCAAAAGAACCTTCATTTACTATAATTTCATCAGAAGTATTGTTTTCATTATCTAAATCTTCTTTTTTGTTAACAATTAAATTGTCATCTGTTTTATCTTCATCATCTTCCTCAGATCTGTCGAATCCATCTTCTTCGCCTTCCATACTAACATATCCACCTATTGGTAAAATCCTAAGTGAATATTCAGTTCCGTTTTTTTCTTTACTATAAATTTTAGGTCCCATCCCTATTGAAAATTCATGAACAGTTACTCCATTTTTCTTTGCTAATAAAAAATGTCCAAATTCATGTATTAGGATGATTATCCCAAATAATAATAATGCAATTACTATTGTCATATATTCACCTTCCTATTTTAGTAAATCATTTATATAACTTCTCGCCCATTTATCTACTTCTAATATATCTTCTAACTTTGGATTTGTTATACTATTATGTGCATCTAAAGATTTTTCTATATAGTAAGGTATATCATAAAATCCAATTTGTTCTTTTAAAAATTTATCAACAAGTACTTCATTAGAAGCATTTAGAACTGTTAGATATGTTTTTCCTTCGTCTAAAGCATCATATGCTAGTTTTAAGCATGGGAATGTATTCATATCTGGCTCTTCAAAAGTAAGTGTACTTATTTTTTTGAAATCGATTCTTTCAAAATCACTGTGTATTCTATTTGGATATGTAAGCGCATATTCAATCGCAAGTCTCATATCTGGCATAGATAGCTGAGCTATTATAGAAGTATCTATGTACTCAACCATTGAATGTATAATACTTTGTGGATGTACTACTACATCAATGTCTTTGTGATCTACATCAAATAACCATTTTGCTTCTATTACTTCAAGTCCCTTATTCATTAAAGTAGAAGAATCTATGCTTATTTTTTGGCCCATACTCCAGTTTGGATGTTTTAATGCTTCATTTTTTGTCACATGAATTAATTCATCTCTTTTTTTACCTCTGAATGGACCTCCAGAAGCAGTTAAGATAAGTTTACTTACTTCTTTTTTATGTTCTCCATTTAAGCACTGAAATATAGCTGAATGCTCACTATCTACAGGTAGTATTTTTACTCCATTTTCTTTTGCAGCTTTCATTACAATTTCCCCTGCTGTAACAAGCGTTTCTTTATTTGCTAAAGCTATATCTTTCTTGTGCTCAATCGCTTTCATAGTTGGTATAAGACCAATCATACCTACTAATGCAGTTAAAACTATATCTACTTCGTCTAAAGTAGATATTTTGATAAGACCTTCTATAGAATCCAATATCTCTATTTCTATATCTTTCGGTATCATACCTTTTAACTTTTCTGCACTTTCTTTTTCATAAAGAACAGCATATTTAGGTTTAAATTCTATAATTTGATCAAGTAATAAATCTACACTTCTATTTGCTGATATAGCTACTACTTCAAATTTATCTCTATTTTGTCTAACTACATCTAAAGTTTGTGTTCCTATAGATCCTGTTGAACCTAATAATGTAATTTTTTTCATATTCATTCACCTCATCCCTTTAGGATACATATTTAATTATACAAATGTATTATATCACTATTTTATTTTAAATATATTAAATTTTTCTTATAATCATATTGCTATAATTTAATATATTCAGTCTTAAAAAAATTATAATACTTTGTCCCAAAATCAAATCTAAATATTAAACTTTTTCAATACAAAACTTAAATATTTAAGATTATTTTTCTTATACGCTATAAAAGCTGCCTCAAAAAGTTTGAGCCAGCTCTTATTTAACAAAAAATATTATGGCACTATAAACAAACGGTGCAACAAGTATTACACTATCAAATCTATCTAATATTCCACCATGTCCAGGTATTAAATTACCATAATCTTTTATTCCTACATATCTTTTTATTGAAGATGCAAATAAATCCCCAATTTGTGCAATTATACTTCCTATACTTCCAATTACTATCATCATTGCTATATCTAATTTGAATATGTATCCAAATATTAAACAACATATTGTACTTCCAAGGATACCGCCTATACTTCCTTCTATAGTCTTTTTAGGACTTACTTCTGGTATTAATTTATGTTTTCCAAATAAATATCCAGTGAAATAAGCGAAAGTATCAGTCATAAATGCTGCTATAAATACTAACCAAACTAATTTATGCCCATCTACAAATCCATCCATAATTAGTACTATAAAGTCTAATAATATTTCAACATAAAAAATACCGAAAAATGTTACTACTATATCCATAATATTTTTCTTACACTGTAACATCGGTATAATAGAACAAATAAATAAAAAGAACATCATTATATATGTATAGTTCATATTTAAACCGAAGCAATTTTTTATAAATAAATAAAATGCAAATATATATCCTAAACTAAATATAGGATTAATTTCTTTTATTTTAAATGCTTTGTAAAATTCGTTAATTGCTATTGCAATAATCACAAATTCACCTATATAAAGAGGTAAACCTCCTACAATTACTAATAGTAATAATGGAACTAAAGCTAATCCTGCTAAAATTCTGGTTTTCATAAAGACACTCCTTATTTAAGTCCACCAAATCTCCTATCTCTATTTTGATATGCATATATAGCTTTTTGAAGTTCTTTTTCATCAAAATCAGGCCAATACACATCAGTGAAATACAATTCAGCATAAGCTAGCTCCCAAAGTAAGAAGTTGCTTAATCTTTGTTCCCCACTTGTTCTTATAACTAAATCAGGATCTGGAAGTGACTTAGTACTTAGATAATTTTTTATAGTTTCTTCTGTTATATTTTCAGAATCTAACTTATGATTTTCAATATCTCTAGAAATTTGTTTAACTGCATTTGTGATATCATATCGACCACCATAATTTAAAGCTAAATTTAAATTTGGTCCGTCGTTATCTTTAGTCAACTCCATAGCTCTTTTTAGCTCTTCTAAACAGGCCTTTGGTAATTTTTCTATATCTCCAATAGCTGTTAATTTTACATTATTTCTATTTAATTCTTCCACTTCTTTTTTTAAATAATTTTGTAATAATGTCATTAGAGTTTCTACTTCTAAAGCTGGTCTTTTCCAGTTTTCTGTAGAAAAAGTATATAGTGTAACATGTTTTATACCTAATCTTTTACACTCTGTAATAACAGTTCTAACTGTTTCTACCCCTGCTTTATGTCCAGCTGTTCTAGGTAAAAATCTTTTCTTTGCCCATCTGCCATTACCATCCATTATAATAGCTATATGTTTAGGCAAATTTTCCATGTTTATATCAAAAAACATATTGTCCATATTTTCTCTCCAATACAATTTCTGACTCCTATAATAAGGAGTCAGAAAAATAAGTTACAATTAATTCTATACTATCTTCCTTTTGAGAAATCTTTATAACTCTAGGAATTATAAGTTTTTCTTTGTCTTTTCTTCCTCGGATTTCTGTAATAGTATATTTAATATTTTCATTGTCAAAAAATCTTTTTACTTCATCTAAATGAAGTCCTAATAGTCTATTATACTTTTTCAAGATTATACCGCCATTATATCTTTTTCTTTTGCAGCTAATAATACATCTATTTCTTTTGTATATTTATCAGTTAACTTTTGAACGTCATCTTGACCTCTTTTTAATTCGTCCTCAGTTATTTCTCCGTCTTTTTGCATTTTTTTAAGTTTATCGTTAGCGTCTCTTCTTTCATTTCTTATTCTAACTTTGAATTCTTCAGAAGCTTTTTTAGCTTGTTTAGTTAACTCTATTCTTCTTTCTTCTGTTAATGCTGGTACGTTTAATCTTATAACATCACCATCATTAGTTGGGTTAAGACCTAAATCTGAGTTTCTTATTGCTTTTTCTATTTCTTTCATTGCACTTTTATCCCAAGGATTGATAAGAAGAGTTCTTGGTTCAGGAACAGATATAGAACCTACTTGGTTTATTGGTGTTGGTGTTCCGTAGTAATCAACTCTTATTTTATCTAGCATTTGTGCATTTGCTCTTCCCGCTCTTATTGTTGAAAATTCATATTTAAGAGCTTCTATTGTCTTATCCATTTGTGCTTGTAATTTTTTTTGTAATTCTTTCATGTTCATTCCTCCTAATCAATTTT
Source organism: Intestinibacter bartlettii (assembly GCF_018917435.1). Classification (GTDB taxonomy): domain Bacteria; phylum Bacillota; class Clostridia; order Peptostreptococcales; family Peptostreptococcaceae; genus Intestinibacter; species Intestinibacter bartlettii_A. Next base: position 13,743 of record NZ_JAHLOQ010000041.1, on the reverse strand, counting down.
AAAATTATTCTACAGTTGTCCCTATATTTTCTCCATATACTGCTCTTAATATATTCTCTGTAGTAAGCTTAAATACCTTTATTGGAATTTGATTATCCATACATAAAGATGTAGCCGTTGAGTCCATAACTTTAAGTTCTCTTTGTATAACTTCAAGATAAGTTAATTGATCAAATTTGATTGCATCTGCATGTACTTTTGGATCTTTGTCATATACACCATCTACATTTTTAGCTAGTAATATAACTTCTGATTCCATTTCTGCCGCTCTTAATGCTGCTGCTGTATCTGTTGAGAAGTATGGATTTCCAGTTCCTGCGCCAAATATTACAACTCTTTCCTTTTCTAAATGTCTTACAGCTTTTCTTCTGATATAAGGTTCTGCAATTTGTCTCATTTCTATAGCTGTTTGAACTCTAGTCGCTACGTCCATATTTTCTAGAGCATCTTGTAAAGCCATAGCGTTCATAACTGTAGCTAACATTCCTATATAATCAGCTGTTGTTCTATCCATTCCTTCAGAAGTTCTACCTCTCCAGAAGTTTCCTCCTCCAACAACTACGGCTACTTCTACACCTATTTCTCTTACTTTTTTGATAGCTACTGCAATTTCATTAACAACTTCGTTGTTTATTCCAATGCCTCTATCTCCGGCTAAAGCTTCTCCACTTAGTTTTAATAATACTCTTTTGTATTTTGGTTTATCCATAGAAATCCTCCTAAACGTATATTTACTTATTAAAATTTAAAGTTTTGGTACTTACAAAAAAGAGAACACGTAAGTGTTCTCTTTTGGTCGTCGATTATTTAAGTTGCTTAGCAACTTCTTCTGCAAAGTTTTCTTCTTTCTTTTCGATACCTTCGCCAACTTCGAATCTTACAACTCTACCAACTTTTATGTCACTACCAACATTTTTAGCTACTTCAGCAACTAATTTTTTGATTGTGAAATCAGAATCTTTAACGAATGTTTGTTCTAATAAGCAAACTTCTTTTAATTCTTTTTCTAATCTACCTTTTATCATTTTTTCTACTATGTTAGCAGGTTTTCCTTCGTTTAATGCTTGTGCAGTTAAAACTTCTGTTTCATGAGCTAAGTATTCAGCATCAACATCGTCTCTTGAAACGTATTTAGGATTCATAGCAGCAACTTGCATAGCTATATCTTTTCCTAATGTTAATACTCTTTCATCTCTAGCGTCAGTTAATAATTCAACTAAAACACCTATTTTACCAGCACCATGTATGTATCCTGATATTTGACCTTCTGAAGTTATAGTTTCGAATCTTCTGAAGTCTAATTTTTCTCCTATTGTAGCTATTCTATCGTTTAATACGTCTTTTAAAGCTTTTCCTTCAGCGTGGTTTTCTTCTAATAAAGCTTCTATAGTTGTAGCAGTAGTGTTTAATGCCATATCAGCAGCATCAGCTACGAAAGTTTTGAAGTCTTCGTTTTTAGCAACGAAGTCAGTTTCTGAGTTTACTTCTACTACTGTTGCTTTAGTGTTATCATCGCTTATTTTTATAGCAACTAAACCTTCAGCAGCTACTCTATCAGCTTTTTTAGCAGCTTTAGATAAACCTTTTTCTCTTAATATATCAACAGCTTTGTCCATATTTCCATCAGCTTCTACTAATGCTTTTTTACAGTCAAGCATTCCAGCTCCAGTGCTGTCTCTTAATTCTTTAACCATTTTAGCAGTTACGTTAGCCATAATTAAATTCCTCCTGTTATCTTAAAAATGGCAAGGAGAAACCTTACCATTAAATTTTTTAAATTATTGAGAAATTGTATTTAAAAAATACAATTTCTCGTATCAAAGTTAATTAATATTCTTATAAAAGATTACTCTTGTACTTCTTCTGCTTCTTCAACAACTTCTTCTTCTGCACCTTGTCTACCTTCGATTATTGCAGTAGCCATTGCACCAGTTATTAATTTTACAGCTCTTATAGCATCATCATTACCTGGTATAGCATAATCTAATTCATCTGGGTCGCAGTTAGTGTCAACTATACCAACAACTGGTATACCTAATCTAGCAGCTTCTTGTATAGCTATATTTTCTTTTCTTGGGTCAACTACGAATATAGCACCTGGTAATTCAGGCATTTCTTTTATACCGTTTAAGTTCTTTTCTAATTTTTCTTTTAAAGCTCTTAATTTTATAACTTCTTTTTTAGGAAGAACTTCGAATACACCTTCTTCTTCCATTTTTTCTAATTCTCTTAATTTTTTGATTCTAGTTTGGATAGTTTTGTAGTTAGTTAACATACCACCTAACCATCTTTCGTTTACGTAGAACATTCCACATCTTTCAGCTTCTTCTTTTATAGCTTCTTGAGCTTGTTTTTTAGTTCCTACGAATAAAACTGGTTTACCAGTTTCAGCTACTTCTTTCATGAAGTTGTAAGCTTCTTCAACTTTTTTAACTGTTTTTTGTAAATCTATTATATAGATTCCGTTTCTTTCAGTGAAGATGTATTTAGCCATTTTAGGATTCCATCTTCTTGTTTGATGTCCGAAGTGAACACCAGCTTCTAATAATTGTTTCATTGATATTACTGCCATTTTTACCTCCTGGTTTTATACCTCCGAAATGTTCAACTCCCTAATCGACCATTACTGGCACCTTTTAAGGATCCCATTTTCGTGTGTAATAATTTTGTTTTTTATTTTTTTACCTTCTGTAGTATATCATAAGAAAAAACAAATTTCAATAATTTTAATTCAATATATTTTTATTAATTATATTTATATTGAAAATCATATTACAACTTATGTTTTTCTTGGTATTTCAACACTTTTATATTAATTTTTTTAATTATTTTTAAAATCCATGCTCTTTTAGAAATATTTTCATTTTATTTTTAAATGAAATTTCATCTAAATTATTTTGACTAACTATATCTAATTTTCCTAATTCAGTTCCATTTGAATTATAGTATTTTATTACACCTAATAAATCACCTTTTTTAACTGGATAATTTATTTCTTTTAAGGTTACTTCACTTTTTATTTCTTCATCTTTTGTACAAACTATATATAGATTATTATCTGCTTTTAAGCATATCTCCATTTCAGGAATACCATATATATACTTTTTACCGATTAGTTCATCTTTTTGTATTATATTTTTAGTAGTAAAATTTTCTTTTCCATATTCTAAAAGAGACATTGATGCCTGTGTTCTTTTATTTTTATGATTAGTACCAAGCACAACTCCAATCAGTCTATTATCACAGTCATTTTTATTATTTTCTTTGTGGATTTTCATAGAAAAACATAAACAATATCCAGCATTTCCTGTATACCCTGTTTTTACTCCATCTACATCTGGTATTAATTGAAGTAATACGTTTGTATTATTTTTACAAAAACCTCTTTCTGGATAAGAGTATACTTGTTTATCTGTTATAGAGGTTACTTCTTTTTCATAATTATCAAACATATATTTAGCTAATATAGATATATCTCTAGGTGTTGATATGTTTTCCATAGGAGGTTTTGTTGGTTCTTTTAGACTATAGACAGGAAGACCATTTGGATTTATGAAAGTTGTATTTTTCATTCCTAAATCCTTAGTCTTTTGATTCATAATCTTTACAAAATCGTCCACAGTACCACCTATATGTTTGGCAATTGCTATAGCTGCATCATTTCCTGATACTATCATAAGTCCATTCATAAGTTCTATTAGTGGTACTTTTTCGCCAACTTTTAACTTATAAGAAGAACCTTTTACCTTTGCTATTTCCTCATCTATTTCTACAATATCATTTTCTTTTACTTTTCCTTCTTTAATTGATTCTATTGCTATTAAAAATGTCATCATTTTACTTAAACTAGCTAATGGCATTTTTTTATCGGGGTTCTTCTCATATAAGGTTCTGTTTGTGAGTTGGTCTATTAATATAGATCCTTTTGAATACCTATCAATATTGTCATATGCAAGACAAGTATTAAATGTAAAAATGTTTATAAGTATAGATATCAGTAATATTTTTGAAACAAATTTTTTCAAGTCCTTCACCTTCCAAGTTAATAATGAATACTTTATTATTTTTCACAAGGAAGGATTTTTTAAGCTAGTAATTATTTACTCACCTTCATTTATTTATATATCTATACCTTTTTTATTTAATTATTTTATCTAAACATTCTTTTTATAATAAGTGCTGCCCATGTACTTTGTATTGTAATTCCAATAAATACTTCGAGACATACTAGTATTTTGCCTATTATTCCATTTATAGTCATATCTCCAAAACCTACAGTAGAAAAAGTTATAACTGAAAAATACCAAAACTCAATATACATTTTTAAAAATCCAAATATAGAATTTGTATTTTTGAAATCAAATTTAATTATTTCGCCTGATGCAGTAGTAACTCCTATCAGCATATATAGAAATGCAAAAATGCTTATTATAGATATAATATATATAAAAAACTTACTTAAATGTTCACCATAACCCATTAGTTCTCTAGCTATGTAGTTTAATACTTTTGAAATTAAATATTCTCCATAATTGCCAAAGTCATTTCTATTTATTGTATTATATTTTCTTTCATAGTAAGTGTAATAGCCTATATTTTTATCATCATGTATTTTTTCAGCTTGTATTTCAGCTATAGTATAATTTACTTTTCCTATATAATTGTAGTTTTTAGTATAATGACAGTCTCTTAAAATAAATTTTGTCTCTTTTGAAAATGCTATTCCATCTAGTCTAGGTAAATTTGTATTTCCAGTTAGTTTAAAACTCTGACAGTTTATATTTGTATTTCTAAATATCTTATTATTTATTATTTTTTCTTCAAAGTAATTTCCTTCCATAATGAAATTTGCATCTATATTAGAATCAAAAAACCATACTTCATCTAAAAATTTGCAATTTAAGAATTTTATTTTTCCTTTAAAAATAAAGTTTGAGAAATCTGCTTTTTTATAAAAAATACATTCTTCAAATATTAAATAATTATATTTATAGTTTAAAATCTCTTTTATATTAAAATCTTCTTCAAAACAAAAGCCTAAAAAATAAGTTATTTTTTCTTTTTTAATATAATGTTTAAATAGTATATTTTCTCGCTTTGTTTTGTTGTTTTTATGAAAAATGCATGTATATCCAGATTTCATATTTCTATTGCAAAATTTATTATTTTTAGATTTCCATTTACAATTCATATAATATTAAATTTTAACAATCATCCTTTCATCTGTAATTATTTACAAAAATTTTAGATTTAAACATATTGATATAATTTCATATGTGTAAAAAAAGAATATTTTATAAGAAAACCCTCTTATAAAATATTCTTTCCTGTTTATCTCATTTTTATTCAATATTAGAAATTTATAACACATAGATACTTTAAAAAAAGCTCTTTATATTCTTCGTAATATTTGCTTCTATCATTAAATATTATCGCTAAATTAAAAATAATATCTCTGTCTTTTAAATCTTTTAAATTTTGTCCATCTGCTTTAATATCATAAATATTTCTTCCAAAATTGTCTTTACCCTTAACATATACAACTGCGTTATATATTTTTCCACTTTGGTCTTGTATAAATTTAATAGCTTCATCAACTTGCAAAAGCATTCTAAAATTTTCATCTTCTTTATCGAGTATTTCAAATCCTGCAATATTCTTTTTAGAATATAAGTATGTTTTATTTATGTAGTACATTATTGCCTCCTATTCTAAAGACTATTAACTAAAGATAATTTTTTTAGTATTTTTGAATACCTCTCATCAAATAGATCTACATAATTATTATCTTCATCTAAAATATACATTATTTTCTCCTTAGAATTAGAAGTAGTGAATACTGCATATTTTTTACCCCTTACCTTTACATTAAAGATAGTAGAATTAAAAAATCTCATTTTTCCCCTTCTTAAAAGGTCATTAAATTCATTTGTAAGAGAATTTTTAACAATATTTCTTATAAATATTTTTGGATTTTTATCGTATATATTTATAAGCTTTTTAAATGAGTCTGTATCTTCAGAGAAAGTATCTATATTTATTATTACCTTATCTTTTGTAAAGTGAAAATAACTATTATAATCTACAAGTCCTAAGCTCACATAGGCATCTTCATTTATATTTTCTAAAAGATAAAGTATCTTATCGCTCTTTGTATGTAAATTAATTAGGTAATTTAAGAAGAAATTTATATAATACTCATCTTCATATAAAATTATATTCTTTGGAGCATAAATAACTTGATACGAAATAGAATTTAGTTCGTGAGTACTATATGTAGAAAATTTATGTTCTTCATCTACAGGCATATTTATTTTAACTAATATATCCTTTTGTTTTAATTTTTCAATTTCTTCATTTATTCTCCCCATTAAAATTTCTATACTCGCCATCTTAAACCCCTACTTCCAAATTATCTTGTAATTTTAATAACTTATTGATTAATTTTGATTTTTCTAAATCGCAAAGTCGATTATCTTTTATATATATATAGCAATATGGTTTATTAGTTTTATTATTCATATATTCATACGCACTAAAATAATATAAATTTTCAAATTTTCCATCTATAATAGCCTCAACTATTTTTGACTTAAACAAGCTTACTACCTCCAAATCATTTAATGCTTCTTTAAAATATTTTGGAAAATAATAATCTTCGTATTTACTTGGAATATATATTTCATTTCCACTTTCTCTAAGCACAACTACACATGATAAAGCTTCTATTTTAAATCTTTTAAATTCATCTTTTATAAGTTCTACCGTATTATCTATGTCATCTACATCAAAAGGATATCTCAAAATTATATTAGCACCATCTATAGTTAACTTAGGTTCACCTACTTCTAAAATCAACCCTTCTATATCAACCAAATATTGTATATACTTAATTGGAGATAAATCTTCTAAAAAGTGTTGTAATCTAGTTAAATAAGTAGTTTTAAAATTATACAAATTATCTATATGACCATCTAATCTATAACTATCAATTAATGTAGAAGTTATTTTTATTGTATTATCCTTATAGTAGTATATTTTAGGCGCTCCCAACCTCTCTATTTTTTTAAGTGTATAAAATAGTTCTTTTATCCTTCTATGATATATACTGTCTAGCTGATTAAAAATAGTATCCTCTTGTGTAGGTATTATATCTTTAATACTAACTGTTGAAAGGCATTTTTCAATGGGAAGACTTATATCTAATTCATATTCTTCAAATAAAGAATTTAATATGATATCAAAATCTAATATTGTATTTTTGATATGTTCCTGTTTATTCATAGTCCACCTTCTCTTTATTCAAATATATAGTCATTTTCTGTAATAAAATCAATTATTTCATCATTATCTATCTCTTCTATAAACAAACCTTTTACTAATTTTTTGTTAAGAGAAACTAAATCTTTTAATGCTAAAACTGTGAATTCTGGTTTTAATTTTAAAAAGAAATTAATAGCATTTGAAAGCTTTTCAATAAGTTCTTCGTCAACATCATCTATGTCATAAATTTCTCTTAAAACTTCTAATCTAGATATTATACTTCCTATTAATAAGTAAATTTTATCATGTTCTGTTGGAATCTCTACATCTACTCCAGATAATATATCATCTACACTTACAAGCTCGTCTTTTAGTTTGCAAAATTGTAAAAAGCTATTACATTCAATTTCGCCGACATTACCTTCTATTTTATATCTAAGTATATCGTCATCAAAATCAAATACATTTGTATTTAATATATCACTTACTGCATGCCATGTTCTTGGTGATGCAAATATCATTGAAGTGCTGTCTGGCACAAAGTTATGAAGTGCTCCTGGTTTAAAGTTTAAATAACTTATTACAAAAGGATTTACACCTGTTTTATATGCAAAGTTTTTCTTCCATATATCTAAATCATATCCTATATCGTGAATTTCAAATCTATTTGCAAGCGGTGATGGCATTTGAACAAATACTCCGTTATCGTCTTCTCTATTACCAAGTGCAACAATAAACCACCCTTCTGGTAGTATATATTCGCCCAAACGTCTATCTTGAATTAATTGATAAGCTGCTGCTTGAACTCTTTTTGGCGCTGATGTAAGCTCTTCAACTAAAAGAATTCCTCTCTCCCCGTCTCTCTCTACATTTGGGAGAATGTCATTTGGAAGCCATTTTGTTCTTGTTTTATCTTCGTTTGGAAATGGTATACCTTTTAAATCTGTTTCTGTGTATAATAGAAGTCTTAAATCTATAAGGCCCATATTTTTTCTTTCTGTTATTTGTTTTATTACTGCAGATTTTCCAATCCCTGAAGAACCAAGTCCTAGAATTGCTCTTTTTATATTATTATCGATATTAAACTCAACTATTTTTTCAAATTGTTCTATATTTATAGTAGACATCTTATAACCCCTTTATTTTAAATTTTTATTCTATATAAAATCAAAATCTTCTTACATTTTAATTATTTTAGATCCCTTATACCCTTCAACATTTCTCGTAGTTGCATCTTCTGTAAGACACCAAATTACATTTCTAATTAATATATTCGGTCTTGGAAAATATCCATCTGTCAAAACTACAGCACATATGTATTTTAACTTTTCATCTCTTATATAAGAAAATGCACTGTCAACATTAGTTCCTTCGCCACCTGCTGGTCTTGCTTTTTTAAAGTTGTCTTTGTCTATATCAAAAACATCTTGCACTACACTATCGAAGAATATCACTTTTCCAGTAGCATTAAAATCATTGCAGATATTATAGGCCTGTGTCATAAAATTATTTAAATCATCATCTGAAATAGAACCAGATGTATCTATTACAAATAATATATCCTCTAATCTATTTTCATCTTCATATGGCCCAGGCAAAATAAGTTCTCTATATATATGGTTTTTATCTGGAGTATCAAAAGATAAATCATCAGAAGCTATATTACTCAAATATCTTCTTAAATATTTATGCCATGGAAGTCTAGTTCCAATTAAATCTTCAATTTTTCTTAGCAAATTACCTGGCATATCACCCATAGATTTATTTCCCTGCATTTTATTAGTAATTATGCTTTCTTGGATTATCCTCCTCATATTTGATGAAGTCTTTTGCACATTTTTAGGTCTTATTAAATCCTCTTTTACATTTTGATAATTTATATTTTTACCTAAACCACTTTTACCTTCTCCATTACTCTCGCTATTATCATCTATATCTTTATTTTGTTCTTGTTTTTTCATATTTTTATAAAGTATTTCATAAAGTTGCTCAAAAGATAGTTTTTCTAATAAATCTTTATCTTCTTGAGTTTCTACCATAAGTGCATCTTTGGGAGGTGTAATCATTATTTGATTTCTTCTAAACTCCTCTTTTTCCATATCTATATAGTAATTTACCAAATAGTCTGCAGCTACGTTTGCCACCTTGCTATCTTTGTTTACCATTCTAGTAGGATGCATAAAAATACAATGATAAAGTTGGTGAAGTAGATAAAAATTTCTCTCGCTTTCAGTTAAACTCTCCATATACTCTCTATTATAAAAAATAGTATTTCCATCAGTACTCGCTATATCGGTTGTATCACTTTCTCTAAGTTCATTTAATTTCATTAAGATTACACCATAAAATGGTCTTCTTCTTATCAAGTTAATTTTTAATTTACTTATACTTTCCTCAATTGTCAAAACTACCACCCCTAATATATTAATTACTCAATCACCTCTATTCCATATTTTAACAATAAATTGTATAAAAATCTAGTATCAAGGATATGCACTAGTTAAGTCTTTCTATTCTTCTCTCTACCTTTCACATTCAAAAAAATAGCCCACATAAATAAAATCTATTTATGTGGGCTATTAATAATATCTACATATAATCTTTCGTATCTGTAGGTAAATTCTTTTCTTTTAATCTATATTCTACATTTTCTTTAATTACAGAGTATATAATCGCAAATAATGGAACGCCAATTACCATTCCTATAAATCCGAAAAGTTCTCCGGCTACTAATATAGAGAATAATATCCAAAATGCTGAAATACCAATAGAGTCTCCTAATATCTTAGGTCCTATTATATTTCCATCAATTTGTTGTATTATAAATATTAGTACTAAGAATATAAACGCTTTTGTTGGAGATTCAAATAATATAAGTACAAAACATGGAACCGCTCCTATAAATGGTCCAAAGAATGGTATTATATTTGTTACACCAACTATTACAGAAATCAGCACAGCATAAGGCATTTTAGCTATTGAAAATAGTACAAAACTAAGTACACCTATTATAGCTGAATCTATAATTTTACCGCTTATAAACTTTCCAAAAGTATTGTTACTTCTATGAGTTAATTCAAATATTCTATCTGCAGTTTTTCTGCTAAACATAGCATTTACTATTTTCTTAGATAGAGCATAGAATTTTTCTTTATCTAATAATAGATATACAGATATTATTAACCCTAATACTATATTCCAAATACTAGATAATAATGTCATTATTATATTTGCTATAAGTGGTGCTATTTCACTTATAAAAGCTATTAATTTTGCTGAAATTTCAGTTAGCTTTTCATTTACAAAACGTGCAAGTTGATCATTTATTTCAAAATTTTTAATTAAATCTTGTGTTAAAACACTTGCATTTTCCATATATTGAGGTATTTGATTTACTATACCTACTACACTTTCTGTAAGTTGTGGAACTACAAAGTGTATACTAAGATAAATCATAACACCAAATGTAAGGTATGTAAGTAATATACCGATCATTCTCTTTCTACTTTGTCTTATTTTATTAAAAGACTTTAAGTTTACTAATACTCTTTCCTCATAAAATTTAAGTATAAAGTTTAGTAAATACGCTAATACAAACCCAATAATAAATGGATTCATTATAGAAATTAAATAACCTATTTTAGCACTAAATGATCCTATTTGAGATGCTAAAAAATAAAATAAAATACTAACACATATAACAATTAAAGAATATACGGAAATTGTATTATATTTGCTATTCCAATTTACTTTCATTTTTCCTCCTTATTTTCACCAATTACTACAATTGTATAATTATCATAACAATAATAACTATGCACATAATTATTGATACAAGTTTTATTATAAAGGAATTGCTCCTTTTACTTTTTTCATATTCAATTTCTTCTAAGTCTATATTTTTATTTTCAACAATATCCGCTTTTACATACATTATTTCTGTCAAGTCCATTAAAATTTCATTATAACTTTTATATTTATCTTTTCTTTCAAGTAATTTTTTTATAATCTCAATTAACGGTTCATTCAAATCAGTTATTTTTTCTCTATCTAAACTAATTCCTTTGTCTATATTCTTTAGCATTTCAAACTCTGTTTTTCCTATTTTAAACGGCATTTTTTTAAATAGACAATAATACATTATAACTCCTATAGCAAAAAAATCACTTTCCTTATCCGTATAATTTACGTTTATTTGGTGTGGGGATAAAAAAGAAATATTATTATTCATTCTTATATTTACTCCACTATTTGCTTTTGTTATGCCTAAATCATATATTTTTATATTATAATCTTTATCTACTAAAATATTATCTAGTCTAATTGAACCATGATAAAAACCCTTTTCATCGTAAATTTTCATTGAACTTACTATTTGCTTACTTATGTAAATAATATTATCTATATTTAGACTACTTGTTTTTACTAAATCAAACAAACTTATACCATCAAAATATTCACTGACAATATAATATTTATATTCATCCTCATCTATTACATCTACAATTTTAGCTACATTATCACAATCAATATCTACCATCATCATGGACTCATCTACTAAATTAGCGATAAATGTATCTTTAATATTTTTATTATCTTCTAACACTTTTATATATACATAAGAATCTAATTGTAAATCCTTTGCCTTATAAAGTTTATCTATTTCTAAATTATTATCATCTTCGTTATAAACTTGATATCTGTTATCTATAACTAACACTTTATCTCCCTCTTTCAAAGTACTTCAACATATTATATCATAAAAGTATATTACTAAATAAAATTTATTTAAATCTTAAGATTTTTTTAATTAATCTTTCTTAATTTTTTATCAAATATATATTATATTAAAAAAGACAAACTCGTAATGAGCTTGTCTTTTTTCTAGTCTTTATATACTGCTGTATAAATTTGTGTTGTTTCTGATTTTCCGTTTTTAGTTATTGTTCTATAAGTTTTTGCACCTGGTAAACCGCTATAAGTAAATTGTGTTGTTTTTATACTAACACCTACTTTATCTTTAGAAGAGCCATATATTTGAGCTGAGGCACTTCCTCCTCCTGCATATGCAGCTATATATACCGGATGATCAAAGTTATTTGTAAATTTAAAATCACTGTCACCGTCATTTACCATAGCATCTCTTCCTCTTGGTACATAATTTGCAGTTCTACTATGATTACGAACTTGTGTTATCTCTAGACCTGATAATAAAACAGCGTTAAATAAAGTAGTAGAACCTTGACATACACCTCCGCCTGGTGCATCTTGATAATCTCCTGCAACTATAACTGATGCATACTTAAAACCATTACTTACAACTCTAGGTCCTGTTGCATCATTATAAGAGAAAGTTTCTCCTGGCATTACTACAGTTCCATCACATCTTGATAAAGCTAAAGCTATATTATAATTTCTTCCATATTGAGAACCATTAAAAGTAGTTGCAAATGAACCAAGTACAGTATCTATACTTTGTAAATCTTCAGTTTTTACTTTTGGTTGTGTAACATCAACTTTTAAAGCTATTGTGTTGTAGTCTTTTTCTTTATAGGCTTTTTTAATTGCTTTTTTATTTGCCTCATCATCACATTTAAGACCTGTTTGTGATTCTTTAATTGTAATTCCAGATGAAACTGAAAGTGTTGCATCTACATAATGCTTATTTATTTGTTTTGATACTTGTCCTATTTGTTTATCTAATTTATCTTCATCATAAGATGCTTTTATAATATAATCATGACCTCCAAATTTTGTGCTTATATAAGTCATTATATTTGATAAGTATGATTTATCTCTAGTTAAATTATATGCATCATCTACTAATTCCTTTGTATTATATGATAAATCCACATCTTTTGCATTTATAGTGTATTCCTTATTATTATAAGATAACTTAAGATTTTTTACAGGATATTTAGCATTTACTGTGTCTAGTGCTTCTTGTTTTGTAAGATTAGATACATCAACATCTTCTATGTAAATATTTTTACCTATTTTTCCATTATATAAATGTTTGGATGTTAGATGATTTAAGCCCCACACAAAAGCAATAATTATTGCAGCAATAATTAAAATAATCACATTTCTTTTACTTTTTAAACTACCCTTTCCCTTTGTAGCTGTGTCTTCACTCATTTTTTCACCCCATTTCTTTGTACTCTTTAGATTATATTTTAATTTGTAAATTAAAACAATAAAATATTACAAATGTAACCATATTGTTACTAAACTGTTAATTGAAGCGCCAAACTATTACAAAAATCCGCTTACTTTAAGGTTTTTATGTATAAGTAACCTTCATATATATTCTTTTATTAACTTTATTTCTTGTCCCAGTTAATTAATTAAAAATCAAAAAGGGGCTGTCGCACTAAGAAATAGGGCGATGCCCTTTTTGTAAAAAAAATAAATCCCAAGCTCAAAAGATCTTGGGATTTTTTGTATAATAATTGTATGACCAAACACAATACTATACAA
>NZ_JAHLOQ010000040.1 GCF_018917435.1 Intestinibacter bartlettii | reverse complement strand
GAGTAATTTAACACCAGCTGAAGTTTGTGGTATTAATTATTCTCATCGAGATAAAATTAATTGGTTTGTTAAATATTAATTGCACTTTAAGTCTAAAAAAATTATAATTTTGTTAGGCTTATTTGTTATGCCATTTTTTAATATGTGAAATCTAAATTTGAACCTATCGGTTATTAATCCTGTCGAGGATCATTTTTTTCATATCTAGTTAACAAAACCAAAAATTATAATTACTTGATTAAAAAATTCTTACCGTCATTTACCATAAGTAAAAGCCTGTCATATTCTTCTTTTAAAATATTGATGCCATCATTTGTTATAATATAGCTTATTTTTCTACCTTCAACAGAGGTTTCTTTTATCAATCTAGCTTGTTGAAACTTTCTTAGTAGGGTATATAGGGTTCCAGGACCTACACGAATTCTTCCATTTGAAATAGTTTCAACTTTTTTCATTATATCGACTCCGCAACATTCTTCTGTTAAAGAAAGAAGAACATAATACATAGGCTCAGATAATGTTTGAAACTGCTTTCTAGCCATTTTTGCCTCCTCTTCTGATTATAATATCGATTATCGATATTTATATTTAAAGTGTAATATCGATAATCGATATTGTCAATAAAAACCAATAATAAATATAATTACGGTTTTGTTACATATACTGTTTATATAGGAGATTTGTGGGATAAGGCAATATACTAGAAGGGGGGATGAGTTATGGCTGCAAGAAAGAGTCCTATAAAAGACAAGCTGGCTGGATATTTTTCATCTAAATATTCAATATTATCATTGGTAGGAGTACATATTTTAATGTCTATTATAATGTTATTTAGCGTATATGAGCTGTTTGTTGGAATAAGTGCGACTAGGTTTATTTATGGGGAGTTGAAATACGTACAAGCATCTGCATTTGGAATAGATTTTATAGCACAGAACGATCATTTTTATTTTGGAACATCAGTTACAATATGCCTAATATTACTTCTTATAATTGATATTTTCTTTTTTATTGGTTTGGCAATGTTTAATAAAGAAAAAACACCTGAAAAGTAAAGTCTAATGTAAAATGAAAAATAGTATATGACATAATAAAAGTACCCTATATAGGAGGAAGTTTTTATAATTACTCTATATAGGGTATTTTCTGAAAAAATATATTTATTCTTAAATTGTGGGTAAATTAGAATTAGAAAGAAAATTAATAATTTTGCTCAATAAATCATAGGAAAATTCTAATGATTTAAAACTAATATATTCATTACTTCCATGTATACCTGAAATATTATTTCTTGTATCAAGTGGAAAGAAACCTAAAGTAGGTATTTTTCTAAATCTGAAAAATCTATTATCGCTGTATCCGGGAGTTATAATAGGCAACAATTTATAACTAGGACTTATAGATTTTAATTCTGATTCTATAAATGAAAAAATATATTCATAGTTTCGATTTATATTTCTATTTAAAACAAGTTCTATATTTTCATAAAAACACTGTTTTGAAATTTTTCGTTTGCCTTGAGATTCTATATTATTATAAAAATATACTGTATTTTGATTGTAGTAACCTAATGTGGTAGCACTGTTTAGTATTTTACTAATTACATCTAAAGAATAGTTCTTATCAGTATTTAGTATTTTTAATTCATCGACAGTATATGCATATATTTCTTCGGTTTGGATAGTGAAGTAGTAGTCTGATTTTAGTTTAATTGGATAACCTCCACCTTCACCTAAAACTAACCTTACATTGTCGAGAATATTTGTATTATTTAAAATCCACTCAGTACCATACCTTCCTTCTTGTTCTTCATCACATGAGCACATAAATATAATTGTATTTTTAGGTTTTTGTATTTTAAGGGATAAATCTTTCATAATTTCCATCCAAATTGAAACTAGACCTTTACAATCAAGTGAACCTCTACCAACTATACAATCATTAATAACAGTAGCCTTATTTGGTGGAAAGAACCAATTTTCACTATTGTAATTAGCAGTATCTATATGACAATGGAGTAGGAGTGAATCTTTATTTTGTCCTTTTATAGTAGCGATGATATTGCCTTTACCCGAAACTGGCTCATAGATTTCGTTTTCAATTCCTAAACTATCAAACACCTTTTTTATATACAAAATGCCCTCAATTTCATTATTAGAATCAATAGTAGTATCAATATTAATTAGATTGCAAAGATAATCTATTATTGTTTGTTGTATCATTTTTATATTTATATCCTAACATTCTAGACGAATTTAATACTACAAAAATTGAAGATGCATTGTGTATAATTGCGGCTGCTATAGGGTTTAAAAATCCTAATCCAGATAGAAGTATTCCAATTATATTTACACAAACGGCAAATACCCAAATATTTTGTTTTATAATAGAATAAGTTTTTTTGCTTAGAGCTATTGTTTCGCATAAGAAATCAATTCTGTCAGACATAAGTGTAATGTCTGAGGCATCTGATGCTATATCAGTTCCAGTCATACCCATTGCAATTCCGACATTAGCTAAAGTAAGGGCAGGTGCATCATTGATTCCATCACCAATCATAGCTACGTGTTTGCCATTAGATTGAAGTTCTTTTATATAATCTAATTTTTCTTGAGGAAGTAAATTGGATTTAAATTGATTTATTCCAACTTCATCACAAATTGCTTTAGCCGTATATTCATTATCGCCAGTAAGCATAATAAAGTCTTCTATACCTAATGTTTTTAATTCTTGTAGAGTATCTTTAATATAAGGTCTAACAGTATCTGCAATAGATATACAACCTAGTATATTGCCATCTGAAACGACTAATAATGCTGTTCGACCAAGTTTTTCTTCATGATCAAGAAAATCGCAAATTTGTTTGTGATACGAATTTTCTGTAGTTGATAGTGAGTTAGTGTTGTTATTTAAATCTGTGAATATTTTTCTATTTGAGACTTCATAGATTTTATCTTCCAACTTTACATTTACACCTCGACCAAATAACATATTAAATTCACCATTCGGAATATTATCTAAATCTAAGTTTTCCTTATCAACCAAATATTTGATAATTGATTTACCAATAGGGTGGCCAGAATTTTTTTCAACAATTGCTAATGTATTAAAAAATTCATTTCGTTTAGAGTCATCACAAATTAATAGGTCGACAACTTCAGGGGTGCCGTTAGTTATAGTTCCAGTTTTATCGAAACATATAGTTGTGACTTTGGCTAATTCTTCAATAACAACCCCACCTTTTATTAATACACCTTTTTTAGCAGCATTTCCGACACTAGCGACAACTGCAGTTGGTGTTGCTAATACTAATGCACAAGGACAAGCGATAACTAATATTGACATTACACGCATTATATCTTTAGTAAGTAGTGCTGTTATGGCGCAAATTAAAAGTATAGTTGGAAGGAAGAATTCCGCAAATTTATCAGCAGTTTTTTGAACATTTCCCTTATTTTCTTGAGCACTTTTTACAGTTTTTATAATTTGACCAAGTATAGTTTCATTTCCTATTTTTTGTGTAAGAATTTCAATTACACCATTTTCGTTTAATGTACCAACAAAAACTTTATCTTTTATGGTTTTGTCTACTGGCATGGATTCACCAGTTATAGCAGCCTCATTTATGGTTGCTTGACCATTTTGGATAATTCCATCAACAGGTATCTTTTCACCTGCTATAACTTGAATTATATCTCCAGGTCTGACCTCACGAATTGATACTTGTTCAAATTTATTTCCGATTTTCTTTCTGCACTTGTGTGGGACGAGTTGAATTAAAGAGCGGACTGCGTTTTGTGTTTTTTTCATAGTTAGGTCTTCTAGAAACTCTCCAAAAATCATCATAAATGAAACTATAGAGCCGGATAGATATTCACCAACATAAGTAGTACCAATTAAAGCTAAAACTACTAATAATCCAGCAGTAACTTTTCTTTTTTTGATAGTTGCTAAAACTGTAGATTTAATTACAATAAATCCACCAATTACAAGAGGAATAATTTCAAATTTAAATGGAATGTCTATAAAAAAGTGAAAAATAATCGCCAGTATATTTAATACAGCTAAAATAAAGGGAAGGATATATATCTTATTTTTTCTTATAAAATCACTCATATTTTACACCTCAGTTTCTTAAAATTAAAATACTAATTTAAAACCTGAGAGGAGAGAATAATTACCTCTCAGGCATATATTGTGATGTTATTTATCAGCCTTTTTTTTCTTAAATAAACCAAATTTCTTTTTATGGTGATTTTCGGAGTTATCGTGTGTATGTTCATGGTCATGGTGTTCGTGATTGTGATTATGATCGTGATGCTTATGATCGTGGCCTTCGTTTATTCCAAATAAATCATCCATATCTTCCATATCATCAAATATTCCATGGTGACCTTCATGCATTTTAAATTACCTCCTTATAATTATATCCCCTATAGGGGGTTATTAATTATATTATAGGATTAATGGTAAAATGTGTCAATTAAATCCAATTAATTGGTTAAACAATAATATATAAGGTATAATTTATATATTATAAATGAGATTAGGAGGGGTTTAGATGGGTAGTAATAAACAAGGAAGTGAACATGAACATCTTCATCAAAATCATAAACATTCAGATGAGGATTATAAAAAACTAATAAATAGAATGTCTAGAATAATTGGACATGCTAATTCTGTAAAAACTATGATGGAGGAACATAGAGATTGTACAGAAATTTTGATACAAATATCTGCAGTAAAGGCAGCTTTAAATAATTTAGGCAAAAAAATACTAGAAGACCATATAAATAAATGTGTTGTGGATGTTGTAGGAGAAGAGCAATTAGAAGAAAAGAAAAAATTATTAGAAGATTTAAATGATGCAATTGATAAATTTGTAAGATAAAAAATCATATTTTACCCCTAAGAGATTGAGAAAAAAATTTTTTGAGAAAGTAAAAATTATAAAAAATATCTACACACAAGTAGGGGCAAAGTGTGTACTAAAAGACGCATCATTATTGGAAAATTATATCTATTTATTTTTGATTAAACTAACTTGATTGCCCACAATATATGGTGTAAAATAAATCAGTCGGCACTATATATTGTGCTAATGAAATGGATTTATACATAGGAAATAACAATTTCTCACTTATAAAAAAGCAATAATATTGATATTACTAGCATAGAGGTGCTAGCGATAATACGTTAAACAATTTATGAAATAAATAAAAATCTTAATTAACAATAAACTACAGATAAAAGGAGATAATGATGTCAGCGAATTTAAGTATAATTAAAAGAGACGGAAGTAAAGCAGAATTTGATAAATTAAAAATAGAAAATGCTATATTAAAAGCAATGAAATACGGTAGTGGTGTATTAGAAGAAGATATAGCAAAAAATATAGCTGAAGAAATAGAAAAAATATATTTACAAGGTTCGCCTTCTCCAACTGTTTCTAAAGTGGAGGAATTAGTATATAAAGAATTAATTGATCATAAACAAGAGTTAACTGCAAAAGCATATGAAGGATATAGAGCAGTTCAATCATTTAAAAGAGAAGTAAATACAACAGATGACAGCATCTTAGGATTATTAGATAAAAGTAATGAAGATGTTTTAAATGAAAACTCTAACAAAAATGGTCAGTTAGCATCTACTCAAAGAGATTTAATGGCAGGAGAAGTTTCAAAAGATATAGCTAGAAGAAAATTAATACCTGCACATATTGTTCAAGCTCATGACGAAGGTGTTTTACACTACCATGACATGGATTATGCAATACAACCAATACATAACTGCATGTTAATTAACTTAGAAGATATGTTAAATAACGGAACAGTTATAAATAACAAATTAGTTGAATCACCAAAATCATTTGCTACAGCTTGTACAGTTACAACACAAATAATAGCTCAAATAGCAAGTGGACAATATGGTGGAAACTCAATAACTATAAAACATATAGCTCCATTTTTAAGAGTTTCATACAACAAGTACTTTGATAAATATAAAGAAAAATACAGCTTAGAAATGGCTCATGAACTAGCTGAAGACAGAATGTTAGAAGAGCTAAAATCAGGTATACAAACAATAAGATATCAGTTATCTACTTTACACACAAGTAACGGACAATCTCCTTTCTCTACAATCTACCTTGAAATAGAAGAAGGCGGAGAATTCGAAAGAGAAGAAGCTTTAATATGTGAAGAAATGATAGTACAAAGACTAGAAGGAATGAAAAACTACAAAGGTCAAGAAATAGGTGAAGAATTCCCTAAACTAGTTTATTTACTAGATGAACACAACTGCTTAGAAGGTGGAAAATACGACTATATAACTAAATTAGCAGCTAAATGTAATACTAAGAGATTAGTTCCAGATTACCAAAGTGCTAAAATAATGAGAAAAAATTATGACGGTGAAACTTTCCCACCAATGGGATGTAGATCTCACCTAAGCAACTGGAAAGATGAAAATGGAAACTATAAATGGTACGGAAGATTCAACCAAGGTGTTGTAAGTCTTAACTTAGTGCAAGTTGCTTTAACTGCAAATAAAGACATGGAGAAATTCTGGGAGATATTAGACGAAAGATTATCTCTATGTAGAGAAGCCTTAATGGTTAGACATAACTTATTATTAGGAACTCCTTCTGATATATCACCAATTCACTGGCAACACGGTGGAATAGCTAGACTTAAAAAAGGTGAAAAAATAGATCCATTATTAAAAAATGGATATTCAACTTTATCTTTAGGATATGTTGGAATATATGAAATGACTCAAGCAATGCTTGGTGTTTCTCATACAACTAAAGAAGGTGAAGAGTTCGCACTTAAAGTTATGAATCATTTAAAAGATGCTTGTGATTCATGGAAAGCAGAAACTGGTCTTGGATTCGGATTATATGGAACTCCAGGAGAAAGTTTAACTTCAAGATTCTGTAGAATAGATAAACAAAAATTCGGTGAAATAAAAAATGTAACTGATAGAATGTACTATACAAATTCTTATCATGTTCATGTTGCAGAAGAAATAGATGCATTTGAAAAATTAAAATTTGAAAGTCAATTCCACGATATAAGTTTAGGTGGATGTATAAGTTATGTTGAAGTTCCAGATATGAGTAAAAATTTACCTGCTGTTGAACAAATAATAAACTACATCTATCATAATATCCAATATGCTGAAATAAACACAAAACCAGATGTTTGTTTTAAATGTGGTTATACTGGAGAAATTAAATTAGACGACGATATGGAATGGTACTGTCCAAACTGTGGAAACAAAGATAAAAATGAAATGCAAGTTATGAGAAGAACTTGTGGATATATCGGTTCTAACATGTGGGGCAAAGGACGTACTCAAGAAATCAGCCAAAGAGTTTTACATTTATAAAATGGAGTGGTTTTAATGAAGTTTTCGAAAATAAAAGATAATGATATAGCAAATGGTTTAGGTATAACTATGTCGCTTTGGACACAAGGATGCCCACATCACTGTAAGGGCTGTTTTAACGGAGAAACGTGGGATTTTGAAAGTGGCAAAGTGTTTAAAGATGAAGATTTAGATTATATAATAAAAAATATCAACAAAAACAACGTACCGAGAGATCTATCTATTCTGGGGGGCGAACCATTATGTCCAGAAAATGTAGATGGAGTAATCGAAGTATGTGAAACATTTAAAGAAAAATTTCCAAATAAAAAAATCTACATGTGGACGGGTTATATAGTAGAGGATTTTACAGAAAGACAAAAGGAAGTTCTAAAATATTTAGATGTTTTAGTTGACGGACCATTTCAACAAGAAAATAGAAATTTATCTCTTACAATGAGAGGCTCTTCAAACCAAAGGGTTATAGATGTGAAAAAGAGTTTGACTGAAAATAAAATAGTTTTATTTGAAGCATAATAAAATTTATATTAAGAAAAAAATACTAACTGATATATTTAAAAAATTAGTTAGTATTTTTTTTGTTTTATGAAAAAATTACCAAAAAATTGACTGATAACTACAAAATATAATATAATACAACTACCTATAAAAATGAGGAGGATATTTTATATGATATCAATAAGCTTAGGATTATTAGTAACAATACTTGTATTAGTAGCTCAGTGGATAATTTTCCAAAAGGCTGGTTTAGATGGATGGAAAAGTATAATACCTATATATAATATCTACTGTCTTTACAAAATTTCATGGGGAAATGGTTGGATTTTTTTAGCTACTTTAATCCCAATCGTAAATGTAGTAGTTGAATTTATAACTATGAATAAATTAGATAAATCATTCAATAAAGGATTTTGGTTTGGAGTAGGTTTATTCTTCTTAAGACCAATTTTCTATGTAATATTAGCATTTTCAGATGAAAATTATATAGGACCAAACGGGAATAGATTTTACGCAGCTTAAAGAACTAAAAAAGGTATAAATTCTTAATGGATTTATACCTTTTTTATAACGCATAGGAAATTATAATCAGTTTTAAATTGTGGATAAATATAATTTCCGTTAATGCGTTTCAAAGAAATCTACATTTTTAAGGATCTTTAGGATAAAAATTTCTTTATAATTTACTTTGATAAAATAAAAATGTAGTATAAATTGTTTCAAAAAGGGGAGCAAATAATGAAGGATACAGATTGGGAGATATTATTTAGATTATACGAAACACCGAATATGACAAAAGTAGCAGATATGTTATATATAAGTCAGCCATCTCTTACAAAAAGGGTTAAGAATATGGAAAAGGAATTTGGAGTTAAGATAATAAATCGGACTTCAAAAGGTGTAAAATTTACTTCAGAAGGGGAATACTTAGCTAAAAAAGCTAAGGAATATATGGAGTTTATAAAGAATGTAAAAGAAGAGTTAAATTCATATAAAACTAAATTGGAAGGTACAATTAAAGTAGGTTCGCCTTATACATATAGCAAGTTTGAACTTACTGATGTTCTATTTGAATATTCAAAGAAAAATAAAAATGTTAAATTTGAAATTATAAATGACCAAAGTAATAATTTATTTAAAATGGTGCTTAAAAACCATATTGAATTAGGATTTATATGTGGTGATTTTGATGGAGATGTAAACAAAATTTTAGTTAAAAAAAATAAGGCATATATAGTATCTAAGGAGCCTATTGATTTAGAAAAACTTCCACAGATGCAGCGTATTGATTATAAGACAAACGATAAAAGCAAGGAAATTTTAGATGGATGGTGGAGAAAAACATATGGAGAAAATCCACCAGTAGGAATGTTTGCAGGTTATGTGGAATTTGCATGGCAGCTAGTTGATAAAGGACTTGGATATGCATGTTGCTTTCTTCCAGAAGGATTTGAAAAAGCATATAATGTCTGTTTAACACCAATATTAGACGAGGATGGAAATAATATAATAAGAAATACATGGCTAGTATATCCAAAAAATAAACAGATGAGTGTAGTAGTAAAAGATTTTGTAAAATTTGTTGAAGATAATATACAAATAAGGGAGTAATCAGAATGATTTGCTCCCTTATTTAAAGTAAATTTTTATAAGTGTATTTTAAATTTATTATATTAAAATTGTATTTTAATCAAAACTTATTATTTTATAGTTATTAATTCGTATTCTCTAGAACCAAGACCTATTTTTTCAGCATGGCTTAAGCAAGTTTTCCATTCAGATTCTGGAGTAGAATTTGTAAAGTGGTCATGGTGATCATGGAAATCTTCCTTAGCAAGATTGTCACCTAATTGGCTATTTCTTATTGGAGTAGCATTCATACAGGCATCAACACATGCTTGGTCTAAAGCTAATAAATCATAAGATGCGAACATACCGATATTAGGTAAGATAGCTGCGTCATTTTCTGCATGGCAGTCACAGTTTGGTGAAACATCTACAACAAGAGAAATATGGAATGTTGGACGTCCATCTACTACTGCTTTAGTATATTCAGCCATACGACAGTTTAGATTTTCAACTGCAGTATAATTTTCGAATGATATTGCATCAAAGTTACATGCACCGATACAACGACCGCATCCTGCACAAGTATCTGGATTTATGCTCATTTTTTTAGTTTCTTTATTGAAAACTAATCCATTATTAGCACATTCTTTTTGACATCTCTTACATCCACGACATTTTTCTTCTGATATAGTTGGAGTTCCGTCATTGTGTTGTTCCTTTTTACCTGCACGAGAACCACATCCCATACCTATATTTTTTATAGCTCCACCAAAACCAGTCATTTCATGACCTTTAAAGTGAGTTAAACTTATAAACACATCGGCATCCATTATTGCACGACCTATTTTCGCTTTTTCTATGTATTCCCCACCAGCAACTGGAACTTCTACATCATCAGTTCCTTTTAATCCATCAGCGATTAATATTGGACATCCTACAGTCATTGGTGTAAATCCATTTTCCCATGCACATTCTAAATGTTCTAATGCATTTTTTCTTTTTCCTGGGTATAGAGTATTACAGTCAGTCAAGAATGGATGACCACCAAGTTCTTTAACAACATCGGCAACAGCTCTTGCATAATTTGGACGTAAGAATCCTAAGTTGCCAAGTTCCCCAAAATGCATTTTTATTGCTACAAATTTGTTGTCCATATCTATGTCAGCAATACCAGCATCTTTTATTAATCTCTTTAATTTTGTTGGAAGACCTTCGCCAAGCTTTGTACGAAAATCTGTGAAATATACTTTTGACTTAGTCATTTTAATTTTCCTCCTTTTTACAATAATTCCCTTTTTATATTATATTGCTTGGAGTAAACTCTAAGTCAAGACAAAATTACCATAAATAATGTTATAACTTTTTGGAATAACACCTATAAAAAAACAATATTAGACTTTAAATGAATAACGGAGTATCTTTTATATAGAAGCTTAATTAACAATACGAATAAAATTAATTAATATAAAGTCGAAGGGAAGATTGAGAAATGATTAAATTATATGATGAAGGTGTATACCTAGTAAATGGGGATGCAATAGTAAAAGAATCAGAAAGCGACAAAGTTGAAAAACTAACTGGGAAGAAGGCTAATAAAGAAGAAGCTAAAAAGGGGACAATAGCATATTCAATATTAGAATCACACAACACTTCTTCTAATATGGATAAATTAAAAATAAAATTTGATGCAATGGCATCTCATGATATTACATATGTTGGTATAATCCAAACTGCAAAAGCATCAGGAATGAAAAAATTCCCTATTCCTTATGTTCTAACAAATTGCCATAACTCACTATGTGCAGTTGGTGGAACTATAAACGAAGATGACCATATGTTTGGTTTATCAGCAGCTAAGAAATACGGTGGAATTTATGTTCCAGCTCATATAGCAGTTATACATCAATACATGAGAGAAATGATGGCTGGATGCGGAAAAATGATATTAGGTTCAGATAGCCACACTAGATACGGAGCTCTTGGAACAATGGCAGTTGGTGAAGGTGGTGGAGAACTAGTAAAACAATTACTAGAAGACACATATGATATAAATTATCCAGGTGTTGTTGCTATTTATTTAGAAGGAAAACCACACCCAGGAGTTGGGCCACAAGATATAGCACTTGCTATAATCGGAAAAGTATTTAAAAACGGATACGTTAAAAATAAAGTAATGGAATTCGTAGGACCAGGGGTTGCATCAATGGACACTGATTATAGAAATGGTGTTGATGTTATGACTACTGAAACAACATGTTTAACTTCAGTATGGAGAACTGATGAAAATACAAAAGCATTCTTAGAAGCCCACAACAGAGTAGAAGATTATAAAGAGTTAAATCCAAAAGAAGTTGCTTATTATGATGGATTAGTTTATGTTGATTTAAGCGAAATAAAACCAATGATAGCTTTACCATTCCATCCAAGCAATGTATATGAAATAGATGAATTAAACGCAAATCTTGAAGAAATACTTACTAAAGTAGAAGAAGATGCTAAAAAATTAATAGATAATCCAGAAATAGAATTTAGTTTAACTGATAAAATAGTTGATGGAAAATTACAAGTTCAACAAGGTATAATCGCAGGATGTTCAGGTGGTACATACACAAGTGTAATGCAAGCTGCTGAAATATTAAAAGGCAAAAACTGTGGAAATGATGAATTTTCATTAGCAGTATATCCATCTTCACAACCAGTATTTATGGATTTATTAGAAAAAGGTGCAATATCAACATTAATGGCTACAGGGGCAACAATTAAAACTGCATTCTGTGGACCATGTTTCGGAGCAGGAGATACTCCAGCAAACAACGGATTAAGCATAAGACATACTACAAGAAACTTCCCTAATAGAGAAGGTTCTAAACCAGGAAACGGTCAAATGTCATCTGTTGCATTAATGGATGCTAGAAGTATAGCAGCTACTGCAGCAAATGGTGGTATATTAACTCCTGCAACTGACTTAGTAAATGAAGAAAATATTCCAGGTTACAAATTCGATGATTCATCATATAGAAGCAGAGTATATCAAGGTTTTGGAAAAGCTGATGATGAATTAGATTTAGTATATGGACCAAATATAAAAGACTGGCCAGAAATGAGTCCTCTAGCAGATAATATATTATTAAAAGTTTGTTCAAAAATATTAGATGAAGTAACAACTACAGATGAATTAATACCATCAGGAGAAACTTCAGCATTTAGATCTAATCCATTAAAATTAGCTGAATTTGCATTATCAAGAAGAGACCCTGAATATGTTGGAAAAACAAAAGCAGTTGATGTAGTAGAAAAAGCTAGATTAAAAGGAGAAGATCCAACTCAATTAGATAAAAACCTTGCCAAAGTTTACGCTAAAATAAGTGAAAAATTCGGAATAGAAGACGTTAAAGATATAGAAATCGGAAGTATGATTTATGCTAAAAAACCAGGCGATGGTTCTGCTCGTGAACAAGCGGCAAGTTGCCAAAGAGTTATGGGTGGACTTGCAAATATTTGCAAGGAATATGCAACTAAACGTTATCGCTCAAACGTAATGAACTGGGGTATGGTTCCATTCCAAATGGAAGCAGATGCTGAATTTGAAGTTGGTGATTATATCTTTGTTCCAAATATAAGAAAATCATTAGATGGAGATATGAAAAATATCAAAGCTTATGTTATATCAGATGATATAAAAGAATTAGATTTATACATCGCTGATATGACACCTGACGAAAAAGAAATAGTTAAAGCTGGTTGTTTAATCAACTATAATAGAAACAGAAAAGAAAATAAATAATACAATATTAATTAGATAGAGAAGTATAGCTGATGTAGCTATACTTCTTTTTTTATTTTAAGCAACGGAATCTTTGATTCGTTGGCGCCATGAATGGAGTGAATTTTTTTTAGTGATAATATTTTGTTATTATATTTATATAAAAAAATGGTTTTTTTCATAAAATATTTATGTTAATATTATAGATACAGTTGAGGATAATAATAATTCTCAAATAAGAATCTAAAAAATAAAAATATAATAACAATTATTTTTATATATGCTAAATTAAAAATTAAAAAGTGGATTATAGGTTAATATAAATTGGGAGGCGAAATATGAAAAACGAAACTTGGAATTTTTTGGGCGAAGAAATTAAGGCAGGAGAAAAAGTTCAGGTTATGATTCGTCCATATGGTGAAGATTATGAAATACCAGCTACATTTATAAATGGATTAAATAAGGGAAAAACAATAGTTATAAATGGAGGATTACATAGTTGTGAATTTCCAGGAGTAGTAGCATGTATGACTACTGCTGGTGAAATAGATCCTAAAAAAGTAAATGGACGTATCATTATAATACATTGCTTAAATTCAAGTGGATTTATAGCTAGAACAGATTCTATAGTTCCAGAAGACGGAATAAATCTTAATGCAGATTTTTATGGAGATAAAAATGGAACTATAAGTAGAAAAATAATGGCATTTTTAGAAGAAGAAATTATGCCAATAGCAGATTTTATAATGGATCTTCATAGTGGTTCAGCTATGGAGCAAATGGCATCTTGTTTATTCTTCCCTGTTGGCGCAGATGATGAAGTATCAAAAATATCAATGGGAGCAGCATCAAATATAGCAATAGAACATCTAATTGCTTCAAGATCAAAAGATGGTTTTTATAGTTATGCAGCAATGAAGGGAATACCAGGGATATTAGTTGAGAGAGGTTATAATAATACTTGTGAAAGAGAAGATTATGAAGGATTTATTCAAGATATATATTTATTATTAGATCATTTCAATGTGTTAGAAATAACTCATAGACCGGAAGAAGTAGAAAGAATTGTATGGATGAAAACAGATTATATTGAATCACAACATACAGGAGTTTGGTTCCCTCGTATTTCACCAGGAATGTTCGTTAAAAAAGGTGGATTAATAGGAACTGTTAAAGATTTCTTTGGAAATGTAATAGGTGAGTATAGAGCATTAGAAGATTGTCGTATAATGTATAATCATTATGGATTATCAATTAAAAAAGGTGATAATGTAGCTGCTTGTGGAATAGTAAAACATTCAGTACTATTATAGATAAAAAAATTAATTAAAAATATATTTAGGGAAAATAAAAATGGAAGTAAATTTGTATAAATTTACTTCCATTTTTGTTATAGCACATAGGAAATTGTATTTAAAAAATTATTTATTACATTTCTTCTTCATCAAATTCTTCCATATTAACACTAGGCATTCCAGGGGCCATGTTAACAAAAGGATAATTTGGATACATCATGTTAGGTATCATTTCAGGATACATATTAGGAAACATTCCGGTAGGATACATCGGCGGTTTAGGCATTGGAATATATCCTCCCATCATATTAGGATACATAGGCATACCATAAGGCATAGCTCCTTGATTTATCATATTAGGGTTTTGATATCCTACATTTTGATATCCCATGTTTGGATTACCAACATTAGGTGGAGTTTGATAATTAGGCATTTGATTATTTATATTTGATTGATTTTCATAATTCATACCTTCAGTACTTGGATATTGTTGATTTTGATTATTTATATTCTGATTAGGTACATTTTGATTATTCATATTTGGTGGTAATGATTGATGCTGTGAATTTGGAAGTATCATATTAGGAGGCATACCACCCTGTTGTATATTAGTCATATTTATTGGTGCAAAATAAGGAATAGAAGGTATATTAAAATCCTCATCATCTGGAATATTACTATATTCATCTGTATTATCATTATTATTCATTGAATTCTGATCTACATAGCCATTAGTTTGATTATCATTAAATTGAGAATAATCAATGTATCCATTATTAGTATTAGGGTATTCAACATACCCTTGACTATTATATTGGTATCCTGTAGCATTTGAATAGTAAGGGTTTAAGTAAACCATAGGGTCTATATAAGGCTGAGGATATATATAATTAGAGTTTAAATTGTCATTTCTTTTATTGTTACTCATACAGATTCTCCTTTCTTTTTATATGAAACAATTAACAATTTTTCTAATAATATATATATTAAATTAGTAAAAAATATATGTTTAAAGTTGAAATTTACAAAGTTTTAAATTTGAATTTAAGTATGAAAATTAAATTTGAAATTTAAAGATAATGAAATGGAATAAAAAAAAAATAAAAAATTTAAAAAAATATCTTGAAAATTAGATTTAAAAATATTATTATTAATATATGAACAGTTATTCATATATTAATATGATATGGAGGTAATATATGAAAAATAATAACTTAAATACTGACATCAATAATGGAGAAAATATAGCTGAGTGTGAATTTAAACACATACATCAAGACATCATAGAGACAGTAAGAGAAAATATGCCAGAAGAGGATATACTTGTGGATTTAGCTGAATTATTTAAAGTTTTGGGAGACCAAACAAGAATAAAGATAATATTTATATTATTTAAAGAAGAGATGTGTGTATGTGATATAGCTGAGTTAGTAGGAATGACACAATCGGCAATATCACATCAATTAAGAGTTTTAAAACAAGCAAGACTTGTTAAATTCAGAAAAGAAGGAAAGACAGTATTTTATTCATTAGATGACGACCATATAACAAAAATATTTGACTATGGTTTACATCATATTGAAGAAATGTATAAACGTTAAAAAAGAAAAGGAGAAAGAAGGGGAATTATATGAGTACAGCAACTTTAACAAAAAAAGAATTGTTTGTTCAAGGATCATTAACTACAGATGTAGCAGAAATGATAGAAATGTTAGCAGTAAATGTTCCAGGTGTAAAATCTTGCAATGTAAATGCTGTAAACAAATCATTAGTTTTATCTATTGATACAACAAAAGATGAGAGTGCAGTAGTAAATGAATTATCTTCATTAATAAAAACAATGGATTCTTCATTAAAACTTACTACTTCTAGACAAGAAAATAAAAACAATAGTAAAGCACAAAGAAAATCTGCAGAAGGGGATAAAAATGTAAGCATTATATTAGGTGGATTAAATTGTGCACACTGTGCAGAAGTAATAGGCCAAAAAGTATCTGACTTAGATGAAGTACAAACTGCAAACTTAAATTTTGTAAATAAAAAATTAAACTTTGAATTAAAAAATGCTTCTGATAGAGAAGTTATAATAGAAAGAGTAATAAACATAATAGATACGACAGAACCAGGACTTGATATTCAAGTAATGGAAAGTAAAAAAGCAAAAAAAGCTCAAGACAACAAAGTTGAAATGATTCTAGGTGGACTAAATTGTGCACACTGTGCAGAAGTAATAGGTCAAAAAGTAGAAGCATTAGACGAAGTAGAAATGGCAAACTTAAACTTTGTAAACAAAAAATTAAGTTTTGAATTAAAAAATGGTGTAAGCAGAAACTTAGTTATAGACAAAGTAATAAATATAATAGATACAACAGAACCAGGACTTGATATTCAAGTTATAGAAAAATCTTCAAGCAAAGGAAACAACAAAAAAGTTGATATGACTTTAGGTGGATTAAACTGTGCGCACTGTGCAGAAGTAATCGGCCAAAAAGTTGAAGATTTAGATGAAGTAGAAATGGCACATTTAAACTTCGTAAATAAAAAATTAAGCTTTGAATTAAAAGATGGAGCAAGTAGAAAATTAACTATAGACAAAGTAATAAATATAATAGATACAACAGAACCAGGGCTTAATATACAGGTACATGACAACAGAGGTTCTAAAGAATTAAAATTAAAATTAGAAAACCTAAAATGTAAACAATGTGCAGATCAAATAGAATTTGAAGCTAATAAAGCTAACGGTGTAAAAAGTGCAACTTTAGATTTTGGTAACTGTATATTAGATGTAGAATTAGATGGTACTGTATCAAGAAGAGTAGTAACTGAAGAAGTAGCAACAATAGCTAAAAATCTTCAACACTGTTTAAATATACAAGTAAAAGGAATCTCAAAAGCTCAAAATAAAGCATTAAATGAGAAAGTAACAAAGAAATTTGATAAAGATAAATTAGATAAAATAAGATTATTTGTTGGTGTAATAGCATATGCTATAACATTTATACAACAAGTTTGGGGTGGAAATCACGGCCATGCCAACCAAGACATAATAAGTACAGTAGCATTTATAGCAGTTTATTTAGTAGTAGGTGGAGATGTACTATTAAAAGCAGCTAAAAATATTAAAAATGGTAAAGTATTCGATGAAAACTTCCTAATAACTGTTGCAACACTTGGTGCAATTATAATTGGTGAAACATCAGAAGCAGTTGGTGTTATGGTATTCTACAAATTAGGTGTATTCTTACAAGGAATAGCAGTTGGTAAATCAAGAAAATCAATTTCATCATTAATGGAAATAAGACCTGATGTAGCTAACTTAAAAATTGGAAATGATATAGAAGTAGTAGATCCAGAAGAAGTAGAAATAGGAGACATAATCGTAGTTAAACCAGGGGAAAGAGTTCCTCTTGATGGTATAGTTATCGAAGGTTCTTCAATGGTTGATACATCAGCACTTACTGGTGAATCAGTACTTAGAAGTGTTAATGTAGAAGACGAAGTACTTTCTGGATTCATAAACAAAAATGCATTATTAACAATAGAAGTAACAAAAGACTTCGGTGAATCAGCAGTTTCAAAAGTATTAGACTTAGTTGAAAATGCAAGTAGTAAAAAAGCAAAAACAGAAAACTTTATAAGTGTATTCTCTAAATACTACACTCCAGTAGTTGTTGGATTAGCAGCTATAATAGCTATAATACCACCAATTATAATAAATGCTTCAAGCCAAGCAGTTTGGTATGATTGGGTATTAAGAGGATTAACATTCTTAGTTGTTTCTTGTCCTTGTGCATTAGTTTTATCAATACCACTTACATTCTTCAGTGGAATTGGTTTCGCATCTAAAAATGGTGTATTAATCAAAGGAAGTAACTATTTAGAAGCATTAAGATATGTAGATACAGTAGTATTTGACAAGACTGGTACACTTACAAAAGGTGTATTCAACGTAACAAAAGTAAACGCAGTAAATGTTTCAGAAGATGAACTTATGGAATATGCAGCATATGCAGAAGCTAACTCAAATCACCCAATAGCTAAATCAATAGTTAAAGCGTATAACAAAGAATTAGATTTAGGAAAAATAGGTGAATACGAAGAAATAGCGGCACATGGTATAAAAGTAAACTACAATGGAAAAACTGTTTTAGCTGGTAATGAAAAATTAATGAAAGCTAATAACATAAAATATACTCCAGTTACTGAAACAGGAACAGTTGTATATATAGCAGTTG
Source organism: Intestinibacter bartlettii (assembly GCF_018917435.1). Lineage (GTDB taxonomy): Bacteria > Bacillota > Clostridia > Peptostreptococcales > Peptostreptococcaceae > Intestinibacter > Intestinibacter bartlettii_A. The sequence continues at coordinate 10,602 of NZ_JAHLOQ010000040.1, read as the reverse complement.
ATGGTAAATATGCAGGGGATTTAGTAATCTCTGATGAAATAAAAGCAGATAGTAAAGAAGCAATAGCTAAATTAAAACAAATAGGAATAAAACAAACAGTTATGCTTACTGGTGACAACAAAAAAGTTGCAGATGCAGTAGCAGAAGAATTAAAATTAGATAAAGTTTATTCTAACTTACTACCAGATGAAAAAGTAGAAAAAATAGAAGAAATTTATCAAGGAAGAGACGAAAAAGAAAAAGTAGCATTCGTTGGTGACGGTATAAATGATGCTCCAGTTTTAGCAAGAGCTGACGTTGGTATAGCAATGGGTGGACTTGGATCAGATGCAGCTATAGAAGCAGCAGACGTTGTTATAATGAACGATGAACCTAGCCAAATAGCAAAAGCTATAGCAATATCTAAGAAAACTAGTAGAATAGTATGGCAAAATATCATATTTGCATTAGGCGTAAAAGTTATAGTTTTAGTAGCTACAGCATTTGGTGCATCTAACATGTGGGAAGCAGTATTTGCAGATGTTGGGGTTGCATTAATAGCAGTACTTAATGCTATGAGAGCTATGAGAATGAAAGAAGAAGAAAAATAGTCATTATGAATTAAAATAAAGTTTATAGTGATAACAAATAATTATTACAAAAAGATTTGATTTATATCAAATCTTTTTGTTTTTTATAGTAAAATATAAGCAGATTGCATATATTAGAAAACTTACATATCAACATAATATTTTTATTATCTATAAAATTTCAAATAAAATATAACACATCCATGAAGGATTATTTAAATGAAGACTTTTTTATGAATAAAAGAGAGTATCTATTGAAATAGATCTAAAATAATTTTCTTACTATGAATAAGAATCTTACTTATTAGTTTATAAGAATAAAATAATTTATAAATAATCATAGGTAAAAAATGAAATATATTTATATGGGAGAGAAAAAATGAAAAAAGATATACTTAAAGTCGGAAATTTAGTGGCACGTCCAGGAGAAAAAATACAAGGAAATTTAACTTTAAAATCAGATGGTGATTATGAAGATGTGCAGATTCCTGTAACATTGATTAATGGATTAGAAGAAGGAAAAACAGTAGCTATAACTGCAGCTGTACATGGTGGTGAATATACAGGAGTATTCGGATTAATTAAATTATCTAGAGAAATAAAACCAGAAGATTTAAAAGGTCAATTAATACTAGTACATATAACAAATGTATCTGCATTTGAAGCAAAGATGCAATATATTGGACCTATTGATGGCAAGAATCTTAATAGATGTTTTCCCGGGGATAAAAATGGGACTTATACAGAAAAATTAGCTCATTTAATTTCGGAAGAAGTGTATGGTCAAAGTGATTTCTTTTTAGATTTACACAGTGGAGATATACATGAAGATTTGATGCCATTTACTTTATATCATAGAGAAGCAAGTGAAGAAGTTAGGTTAGAATCTAGAAAAATCGGAGAACTTATGAATTTGGGACCAGTTATCGGTTCTGGTTCAGACTGTGGAAGTATAAATGGAATGGCTATGAAGTATAATATTCCAGGTGTATTAGCAGAATTAGGATGCAGAGGAGAATGTAATGTAGACCTAGCTATTTTATATAAGAATAGAATATTAAATGTATTATATTATTATGGTTTATTAGAAGGTGAGGCAGATGAGCCAAAAGCAGAGGAAGTAGACTATGTTCATTGTATGTATTGCTTAGATTCTGATATGGATGGATTATGGTACCCTTCTTATAGTGCTGGAGATGAAGTTGATGAAAATCAACTTGTAGGTTATATTACAGATTATTTTGGAAATATTCTAAGAGAATATCATTCACCTGTAACAGGAAGGATTTTATACAACACAACATCATTAGCTATAAGAAATGGAGATCCATTAATTTCGTTTATAAGTAATGTGAATGATTGTACATGTTGTGTAAATCATGGCTTAGCAGAAACACATAATATGGATAATATATAATATAAAAATATAATAAGTTAATATAAAAATATAATAAGTTAATATAAAAATAGGTATAATGAAAATTACTTAATGGGTATTTTATTATACCTATTTTTTATAACACATAAGAAATTATAATCAGTTTTAAATTGTGGATAAAAATAATTTTATCTTTGTTTTATAAACAAAATTCTACAAATAAAAAATTAAATATAGAAAAATAAATTAAACACAATTATAAAAATTATAATAAAAATAGAATATGTATTTTATTATCGATATTTAGAGTAAATCGACAAAAATATATATTATAATTTGGAATGGTTGGAAAAATGATAAAAATCTTATTAAAGTATAGTATATTTAGTTTTTACTTAAAAAAATAAATATAAAATAAGAAAATACTATATTTAATAAATAGGATATACGGGGGTGGGTATTGTCGTAAAATGTATAAAAAAATAGAAGCAATAATGGAATGGAATTGAAAATCGTCAAAAAAATGTCACATAAGCGCACATTGTATGTTATATTATAATATAGAAAAAACAGGAAGTTATAGAAGTTCTGAATATCAGATTAATAGGGAAATTGGTGCAAATCCAATGCGATCCCGTCACTGTGAATAAAGGGTTAATTTTCATTACCACTGGATAAATTTCTGGGAAGGGAAAATTAACAATGCTTTTTAGCCAGGAGACCTGCTTTTATAACTTATATAGAGAACTACTCTACGGTGTATAGGTGTGCTCTAATTAAGTCTTTATATAGGTTTAGTTTGCGCGCTTGGAAAAGCGTGTTTTTTAATTTTTAATAACAATTAAAATATTTAGTAAATAAAAGATAGTGGGAAAAAGAAAATGGGGATAAATATATGGATGTAAAACAATTGCAGTATTTTGTAGTAAGTGTTGATATGGGAAGCTTCCACTCTGCAGCAGAAGTGTTAATAACAACTCAACCAAATGTGAGTAAAATAGTCAAATCATTAGAAGAAGAATTAAACATGACATTATTAAATCGTACTAGAAGTGGTGTTACAATCACCCCACAGGGAGAAAGTATTTATACATATGCAATAGAAGTATTAAAAAATATAAATATAATTAATGAATTTAAAAAAGGTCAAGATGTTGATACTTTATCTATATCTAGTGTTCCAAGTAATACATTGTCTTTTTATTTGTCTCAATTTTACAATAGTCAATCAAAAAAAGATGTTAGATTAGATTTCTTTGAAACTAATGTACAAAATATAATTAGAAGAGTACATGCTAGAAAATCAGAACTTGGTTTTGTTTATATTTCAAAGAGAAGCATGTCTGCCTTTAGACAACAAGTTAAATCAAAGGGATTAGAATATCATGAGTTAACAAAAGTACCACTGTATCTATTTGTGGGAAAAAATAATCCTCTATATAAAAAAGAAGCTGTAGAGGAAACTGATTTAAAGGATATAAAATTAATTCAATATCATGAAAAACAATTTTCGCTATATAATCATTTAGGTCATATCAAAGAAGACATTATATATAACGGAGATAGTGTATCGATATCTTATACTAATAGTGATAGTTTTTTAACGCAATCAATTAAAAATACTGAATATGGATCTATTGCAAGTAGTTTTGTTAAAAATCAATATCAAGAATATGGTATAAGGGCAATTCCTATATTATCGTGTGAAAAAAGTATTTCGTTTGGATATATAAAAAGAAAAAAAGATGGATTATCTGATTTAGGAGAATCGCTTATTTCATATTTAACAAATCTAAATGAATTCTAAATTTAAAAATTAAATAGAGTAAAGTAACAGTATATTTTTATAGTGTTATTTTAAGGAGGAGGTATTTTGAACAGTAAGCAAATATCAAAAAGATTGATTCAAATGGCAATTGTACTAGTAGGTATAAGTTTTATAACCTTTTCACTGATATACATGGCACCAGGGGATCCAGTTAGAGCGATGTATTCATCTAGTGGTGTAATGCCAAGTGAAGAAGTGATCAATCAAACAAGAGAAGCTATGGGATTAAATAAACCATTTTTAGTTCAATATTTTGATTGGTTAACATCATGTCTTCATGGTGATTTTGGAACTTCATATTCTTCAGGAAAACCTGTTATAGGAATTTTAATGGATAGATTAATTCCAACTTTAAAATTAGCATTATTTTCATTAATAATAATGTTAATAGTGGCAGTTCCTAGTGGTATTATTGCAGCAGTAAAACAAAATAAGTTTGCAGATTATCTAATAAGAGGAATTACTTTCTTAGGAGTTTCTATGCCAAACTTCTGGGTTGGTTTAATACTTTTATATGTTGTAGCTTTAAAATTGAATCTGTTACCTGTAATATCGGTAAGTGGGGGATTTGAAGCAATGATTTTACCAGCGGTAACATTAGCATTTGCAATGGCGGCAAAATATACAAGACAAGTACGTACGGCAGTTTTAGAAGAATTAAACAAAGATTATGTTATTGGAGCAAAGGCTAGAGGATTGAGCAAAGGAAAAATACTTTTAAGACATGTATTTCCAAACTCTTTATTACCACTAATAACATTATTAGGACTATCATTAGGTTCATTACTAGGGGGGACAGCAGTTGTAGAGGTAATATTCTCATACCCTGGACTTGGGAACTTAGCTGTTACATCAATTATGGCTTATGATTATCCTATAATTCAAGCATATGTACTTTGGATAGCACTTATTTATATGATTATAAATTTAATAGTAGATATTTCATATGTATTAGTAGATCCAAAAGTTAGAGAGAGAGGTTAGTGATGAAAAATATTACAACATTTATAAAAAAGAATAAAGTATTTTCAGCACTTATCGTAATAGCAATAGCTATAGGTTTGATAGCTATATTTGCACCGGTTTTTGCACCACATGATCCTTATGAAGCAGAATTGCAAAATGCGTTTCAGGCACCAAGTTCAGAACATTTACTTGGGACTGATAAATTAGGAAGAGATGTTTTATCGCGTGTAATTTATGGGACAAGAATATCTTTAAGTGCATCTTTAATATTAGTATTATTAATATTTTTAATAGGAACAATAGCGGGTATTTTATCTGGTTATTTTGGGGGAATTGTAAACGCGGTTATAATGAGAATTTCAGATATGATGATTTCATTCCCAGGAATGGTATTAGCTATTGCAATGGCAGGTATTATGGGCGCTAGTGTTAAAAATGCCATTATTGCTCTTATGCTAGTAAGTTGGACAAAATATGCTAGATTAGCAAGAAGTTTAGTTTTAAAAATATGTGAAGAAGATTATATTCATGCAGCTAGAGTTACTGGCTGTAAAACAACAACTATCATAGTTAAATATCTTTTACCAAATATACTACCTACATTAATTATTACAGCAACAACTGATATAGGAACAATGATATTAGAGCTTGCAGGTCTTTCATTCTTAGGATTCGGAGCACAAGCACCTGCAGCAGAATGGGGTCTTATGTTAAATGAAGGACGAGCATATTTATTAAATTGTCCTTGGTTAATGATAGCTCCAGGTGTAGCCATTTGTATAGTAGTAATAGTATTTAACCTTATAGGTGATAAATTAAGAGATATTTTAGATGTTAGACAAGAAGCAAGTGAAAGTGAAGCTGTTTAACATTTAACTAAAAATAAAAAATTTATAATACAGGGAGAAATATAGGGAGGTATTTCATGAAAGTTTTTAAAAGAATTAAAAAAGTAATGGTTGCAACACTAATAGCAGCAATGACATTAGGCGCAGTTACAGGATGTAGTTCATCAGGTTCAAGTTCATCAGGTGATTCTAAAACATTGAACTTTGGTTGTACAAATTTCTCTGATTCATTAGATCCATCATCAATAGTTAATGCAGCTTGGTGTGTAAGTAGATATGGTATAGGGGAATGCTTATATAAATTCGACCAACAAATGCAACCACAACCTTATCTAGCAGATTCAGTTGAATCAAATGATGATAATACTGAATGGACATTCCACATAAAAGATGGAATAAAATTCTCAAATGGAAAAGATTTAACACCAACAGCAGTAAAAAAATCTATAGAGTATACATTCCAACAAGAAAAAGATGGAAAAGGAACTGCACATCCATCTCAATTCTTAAAATATGACTCAATAGAAGCTGACGATGAAAAAGGTAATTTAACAATAAAAACAAGTCAACCATATGCAGATTTAAGTGCTGTTTTAGCAAACCCATTATTCGTAGTAGTAGATGTTGATGCAGATACTGATATGGAAGACCAACCAATAGGTACTGGACCATATGCTGTCGTTAAGAAAAATGAAGGTACATCTATAGAAATGGAAGCTAATGAACATTATTGGAATGGAGATGTTCCTTATAAAAAATTAAATATTATATTTATAAAAGATGCTACTTCTAAATATATGGCTCTTGAAAAAGGTGACGTAGATGTTATAGAAAATATATCAAATAGTAGTGACTTAAAGAAAGTAAAAGACTCAGATAAATATAATGTATCAGAAGTAGTTGGAGGAAGAACTGGTTTCGCATACATGAATCAAAAAGAAGGTAGAGCTCTTGCTAATGATGACTTAAGAAAAGCTGTTCTTATGTCTGTAGATGATGAAACTTTATGTAATACTACAGTTGGAGGAATGTACGAAGCAGGTATTTCTGTATTACCATCAAGCTTAGACTATGGATATGATGAATTAAAAGATGCTACTCCATATGATGTAGAAAAAGCTAAAAAAATATTAGATGATGCAGGAATCGTTGACTCTGATGGAGATGGATATAGAGAATTTGATGGAGATGGAAAAAATATAGAATTATCATTCTTAACTTATGATAGTAGATGCTTAAAAGAGTTCACTGAAGGTACTGCTGCTAATATAGAAAAAATCGGAATAAAAGTTAATGTACAAGAAACAGATGGAGATACTGAATGGAATAAACTTACTGCAGGTGAGTATGACCTATTATCTAATAACTGGTTAACTGTTCAAGTTGGTGACCCAAATGGTTATATGGAAAACTGGTATAGTAAATCAGAAGCTAATTACTGTGGATACAAAAATGATGAATATGATAAATTATATGAACAATTATTAGTTGAAACTGATAAAGATAAAATAAAAGAAATAGTAAAAGAAATGCAACAAATATTAATAGATGATGGAGCTGCTTTAATACATGGTTACTATAAAGGAAACATATGTAGCTCAAAATCAGTTGAAGGAGCTAATGTTTATACAGCTGACTACTATTGGATAAGTACAGCTATAAAACCAGCTAAATAATTGAAAAAATTAAAATCTGGAGGAGATGAGTGATCTTATGTTAAAAATAGAAAATATAACAGTTCAATATGGAAACAATAAACCTACAATTGAAGATTTTAATTTAGAGATTAGTTCAGGTGAAATAGTAGCCATAGTTGGAGAGAGTGGGAGTGGAAAAACTACAGTCATAAGATCGGTATTAGGTCTACTTCCAGGTCAAGGAAAGGTTACTAAAGGGGATATCGTCTTTGAAGGCGATTCCCTTCTAAAGTACACTGATACTCAGTGGAATCAATGCAGGGGAACTAAGATGTCTATGATTTTCCAAGATTGTGGTTCAATGATTAATCCCAACAGAAGAATAGGCAGTCAATTTGTAGAGTATATTAGAGTTCATGAAAAAATGCCAAAAGATGAGGCAAAGAAAAAAGCAATTGAAATGTTAGATAGAATGAGATTGCCAGAAGCAAATAAAATAATGAGAAAATATCCATTCCAACTAAGTGGTGGACAACGTCAAAGAGTTGGTATAGCTATGGCGATGACATTCCAGCCAAAACTTTTAATAGCAGATGAACCAACAAGTGCTCTTGATGTAACAACTCAATCACAAATTGTAAGAGAGATGATGGAACTTAGAGATAACTATAATACATCTATAATGATAGTTACACATAATCTTGCAGTAGCAGCATATATGGCTGATAAAATAATTGTAATGAAAGATGGAGAAGTTGTTGATAGAGGTAGTAGAGAAGATGTACTACAAAATCCAAAAAGCGATTATACAAAGAGATTATTAGCATCTGTTCCAACATGGAGGGAGGAACGACATGCTTAAAACAAAAGATACAGTATTAGAAATTAATCAAATTGTAAAAGAATTTGAGAATGGAAAAGACAGTAAGTTAACAGCCTGTAACAATGTTTCACTTTGTTTCGAAAAAGGTAAAACACTTGGAATTATAGGTGAAAGTGGATGTGGAAAAAGTACATTGATGAAGATTATAATGAATCTCGAAGAACCTACATCTGGAGAGATTTTATATAATGGAGAAGATATTACGAAGCTAAAAGGTGAAAAATTACGCCAACATAGACGTCATATACAAATGGTTTTCCAAGATCCAACAACAGCGTTTAATCCAAAGATGAAGGTAAAGGATATTATATGTGAGCCACTTTTAAATTTTGGTTTAATTAAGAAAAATCAAAAAGAAGAAGTTGCTAAAAAATATCTTGAGATGGTTGAACTTCCAGCAGAATTTATGGATAGATATCCTCATAATATGAGTGGTGGACAACGTCAACGTATAGGAATAGCAAGAGCATTAGTTTTAAATCCTGAAATATTAATATTAGATGAATCAACTTCTGCATTAGATGTTTCTATACAAAAGAATATCATTGATTTAATTAAAAAAATTCAAAAAGATAGAAATTTAACTATAGGATTTGTATGTCATGATATAGCTTTAATAAGTGAGTGCAGTCATATGGTAGCAGTTATGTATTTAGGAAATATAGTTGAAATAATTCCAAGTCATAAGTTAGGTAATTTCGCAATGCACCCATATACTAAAACATTAATGGATGCTGTATTTGATTTAAATATGGATTTCTCAAAAAAAATAGATATGTTAGACAATGATATTTCTACTAAAATAGACAATGTAAATGCATGTCCATTTAGAGATAGATGTAATTGTTCAATTGATGTTTGTAGCAGAAAAATGCCGCAATTAAAGAAGATAACAGACGATCATTATGTAGCATGTCATTTAGATTTTACAGTATAAAAAATATCTAAATTATAGTATAGATAATTTATAGGGAGTTTAAAAAATGGTTTTTCTATTTTTTAAACTCCCTTTTTTAGTTTAAATATTGATTCTTAGATTACATATAAAAGAACACATAGATATTGGCATATACTACCTAATAAAATGAATATATGGAATATTTCGTGGAATTCTAGTTTTTTAAATTTAAGAAACTTAGGTTTTGCCCCATATATAATAGCTCCGATTGTATAAAACACACCTCCGCCAACTAATAATGAAACCCCAATAGTAGAAAGAGATTTATAAAGGGGGGCAATTAAAAATATTGCGCACCACCCCATAATTACATATATGATAGTAGAAATCCAACGAGGACTATCAAACCAAATTAATTTAAATGATACTCCCACAATTGCTATTAGGACTTCAATACCAAATAAAACCCATCCTTTTACTCCATTTAATGAGATTAAGCAGAAAGGGGCATAAGACCCTGCTATTAAAATAAAAATCATGGAGTGATCAAGTCTTCTAAGAAACTTAATGGTGTTTTCTTTTGCAATTACTAGATGATAAGTAGCAGATGCTGAATAAAGTAATATTAAAGATATTCCAAATATTATTACTGCTGTTAATGCAATAGGGGTTGGATTATCTAATGTAGTTTTTATTACTAAAATCAATAAGCCAGCGAATGATAAAATCGCTCCAAATAAATGTGTAAAACCGTTTATCGGTTCTCTAGTGTATTTAGCCATAATATGTATACCTCCTTTATATAGGTTAGAACACTATCTATATATAAATGCCATAACTTAATAAAGTATCTATGGATAATTATAAATAATATTCCTTAATATAATTATATCTACAATATTACGTAATGTATGCAATTAAATACAAAAAATGGAGGTATAATTAATAAGATTAATTTAAGATAAAAATAATATTTTATAAAAAAATAAAAAAAAATATAAAAAAGTGTTGACGAAGTATTTTTTTGGTGATATAGTATTACTTGTCCTTGAGACGGGGACAAAAACTTCTGAAAGCGAGTAAGTCGTAAACGACGAAAACTTAAAAAAGTTTTTAAAAAAAGTGTTGACAAACAAAACTAAGTTTGTTAAACTAAAGAAGCTGAAACGAGCAAAACAAGTTAAAAAAGTTAAGCGAGTTAAGCAAATGAACTTTGAAAATTAAACAGTAGGTTAATTATAAACTTTAATTCACACGAATTAAAACCAACAACAAACCAAGCCAGATATTTCAGATAATGATTAGTCTGAGCAGGATTTACGTAATTTGAGCAACGGTTGTTTTTGAAGCGGTAGCGAAAAAATAACGTTGGCGAAATGAGCGTAGCGAATTTTTATTTTGAGAGTTTGATCCTGGCTCAGGATGAACGCTGGCGGCGTGCCTAACACATGCAAGTCGAGCGATTCTCTTCGGAGAAGAGCGGCGGACGGGTGAGTAACGCGTGGGTAACCTGCCCTGTACACACGGATAACATACCGAAAGGTATGCTAATACGGGATAACATAAGAAATTCGCATGTTTTTCTTATCAAAGCT
>NZ_JAHLOQ010000039.1 GCF_018917435.1 Intestinibacter bartlettii | reverse complement strand
ATTTTAATATCATTAATCAACAATTTTAATAAAATACGAACTAAAAAGCAGAGGTAATACTACCCCTGCTTTTTTATGATAAAATATAAAAATATCAACATTTATTTAAAACATAGCCATTATTAAAAAGTCCAACACCATTGGTTATAGTTGAATTACAACATAATTGTGCAATTATAAAAGAATCTAATACAGCTTATAAGTTATATATAACAGAGAGATATAATTCAGTAATAGAGGAACTTTTAACTGATTGCAAAGTAAACTTTAACTATAGACAGATAAAAATAGATAAAACTTTTTATAATTTACAAATAGAAAAAATAAAGGATAATAGTTTTATAGTTTGGTTTTGTGAAACAAATCATCCATCTAATGAAATTCAAGAAAGATTATTATTAAATATAGAGCAGTTTAATGACGTTTTTTTGCTAGTAAGTGATGATAATATAGTATTTGTAAATGAGTCTTATGAAAACCTATTTGAAGAGGTTTGTGAAATTCCTTGCAATATACAACAAGGATTTTATAAATTTATAAAATCCGAAAGCAATGAAATAAATACAGACTATGATTATCATCAACAAATAGATAAAAGGATTCAAATAAAGACTGCAAAAGGGGAAAAATGGGTATGGCTAAGATCTAACCCTATTTTAAATGAAAACAATCAATTTGTTGCATCTTATATTATATTAACTGACATAACAAATAGGACAAAGGATGTTATAAATAAAAAGGAGAGTAGAGAAAAATTTATCTCCTTCATGTCACATGAAATAAAAAATCCTTTAAATATGATATTAGCGACGATGCAACTCATGGAAAAAAAAGTAGACCAAAATATTTATCCACAAGATATTTTAAATCATATCGATTTAGTTAAACGAAATTCATTTAGAATAATGAAAATAGTAAATGATTTATCTTCAAAATCTAAAATAGAATTAGGATATGAAAAATTTAATCCAACTAATCAAGATATAGTTTACTTTGTAGAAGATATATGTGAGTCGGTTAGAGACTTAGTAAATATAAATGATATGAATATTATATTTGATACGGATGAAGAAGAGTTAGTAGTAGGGTTTGATTGTGAAAAAATCGAAAAAATAGTAATTAATTTAATTTCTAATGCTCTGAAGTTTAGAAAAGAAAAAGAAGGAGTTATTTTAGTTACAGTAAGTCATGATGATGAATTTGTATATATAAAAGTAAAAGATAATGGAATTGGAATATCGCAAGAAAATATGGAAAGAATATTCAAAATATTCGAAAGGGTAAATGATGAAAGAAGTATTGTAAAAGAAGGAACAGGAATAGGTTTATCGCTAGTAAAGACATTTGCAAAATTGCATAATGGATCTGTATCTGTAAAAAGTGCAGTTGGCCAAGGAAGCGAATTTATAGTAAAAATAGCAAATGTTTTGGTTGAGGAAAAAGATTGTAATGATTATTATAATTGTACAAGAGAAGAACGTATGCAGAATATTGCAGTAGCCTTTTCTGATTTACAATAAAATTACATATTTATAGAATATTTTAAGAAAGCAGATTATTACTTATATTAGGTATAATCTGTTTTTTTTACGAATAATATTAACAAAAAGATTAGATAGGGGTAATTTTTGTGATAAAAAGAGCAAAGAGAATTAATGAAATAAGTGTGCAATTAGCTGAAGAAGCTTATAAAGCTTATGCAGGAAAAAGAAATTATAAAAGAGCTTTAGAAATATATAGCCTTTTAGCTAAGTATGAATGTATACCTAAGAATATTTCAAATTATGCTAAGAGTATGATGGCGAGATTAGGCAAGAAAATTGAAGATACAAGATAAAAACATAAACTAGTTTTAGATTGGAGGGGGTTAATATAGAGTATGAAATAATTGTAAAGTATAATGGAGATATCTTAAAATTAGAAGATGAACTGAATATAAGTATTGAAATACTAAACGATAATTTTGCTATAATAACATCAACTGATCCAAATTTGTTTGATGAGCTTTTAAATTATACAGAAATAGAATATATAGAAAGACCATTTGTATTAGAAACTCAAGATGAACAAAGTTTTTCAACATCGGGAATAACATCTTTTAAAAATAGAACAGGTTTAAGTGGAAGAGGCGTTTTAATTGGACTTATCGATTCTGGAATAGATTACACACTTCCAGTATTTAGAGATGCTTTGGGAAATTCTAAAATACTTTATTATTGGGATCAATCTATTGGAAATAATCCACCAGAGGGGTTTAGAGAAGGAACTTTATATACAAACTCTGATATAAATGAAGCAATAGCTGGGAATAGGGATATTCCTGTATCAATAACTGCAATGCATGGGACGCATGTTGGTTCTATATGTGCACAAATAGCCAATAACGCTGAATTTATAGTTGTCAGAGTTGGAAACAGACAAACAGATATTTACTCAAGAAGTACTGAATTTATGAGGGCGATTAAATTTATATTGGAAAAAGCTTTAGAATTAAGTAGACCGATAGCTATTAATATGAGCTATGGAACAAATGAAGGTTCTCATACAGGATTATCATTATTTGAACAATATATAGATGATATGTGCTTATATTGGAAAAATAATATGGTAGTTGCAGCTGGCAATAATGGAAACAAGGGTGGACATAAAAGAATAGACCTTAAAAATTCTAATGAGCAGATAGTTGAATTTGTGGTTGGTCAATCAGAAACAGTGCTTAATATAAATATTTGGCCTAATTTTGTCGATCAATTTACAATAACTTTAATAGATCCATCAAATAATAGAACTCAAGAACTTTCAGCTACTAATAATGAAATTTCTAATAATATAAGAGGAACAACAATTTTAGGGCGATTTTATGAAATAATGCCTTATTCACTTCAAAGAAGAATAACAATTAGACTTAGTTCTAGCAATCAAATCACACCTGGAATATGGAAAATTCAATTTTTACCAATAAATATAGTCGATGGAATTGTAGATTTATACTTGCCTACCTCAGAGGGCTTAAATCCAGATACAAGATTTTTATCTCCAAGTAATGTTTTAACAGTAACCGTACCGGGAACAGCAAGTAGAGTTATAACAGTTGGAAGTTATAACTCAAGAACAGATGTTGTATCGGCATTTTCCGGAAGAGGAGATACAACACGAGGCATTTTTAAGCCAGATTTATTAGCCCCTGGTGAAAATATAGTTTCTTATTTAGTTGGAGGTACAACAGGAGCACTTACAGGAACTAGCATGGCAACTCCTCATGTAACGGGTTGTTGTGCATTATTAATGGAATGGGGAATAACCCAGAGAAATGATTTGTATTTATATTCACAAAAACTAAAGGCATTATTGCTTCAAAATGCACGACGAAGTAGAAATGGAACATATCCATCTGATTCAAATGGATATGGTTTTTTAGATATGTCTGGAATTTATTTCAATAGAGGGGAAAATAACTTACCAATAAAAGCAAAACAGCAATATCAAGGATTAGATTATATCAACAATTTTATAAAACAAAATAGATTAAAACTTAAAAGACAAAATGATTCATATGTAAATTCAGCTTTCGTATATTTCAATAATCCAGAAGGATTTTTTAACAGTTTAGAAACATCTGGATTGGCAAGTAATTTTAGAAGATTAAGTGAAAATAGTGGTATATTTTCAGAAACAGATACTGAAACAATACTTTCTGGAGAATTTTTTAGGATTGAGGAAGTTTCAGTTGTGGAAAGTTTAACAGAAATGAGTTTATTATCTCAAGCATCTTCAGGCACATCAGGTGGGTTTGCGATAAATGAAGATGAAAATATAAATTATATCAAAAATAATCCGAATTTAAATGTTACTGGTAGAAATGTAATAATAGCTGTTGCAGATACAGGAATAGATTATCTACATCCAGATTTTATAAATGCAGATGGAACTAGCAAAATACTTTATTTATGGGACCAAACAAAGGAAGGAAATCCTCCAGATGGATTTTATTTTGGAACAGAATATACAAAAGAAGATATAAATAGAGCTATTAATGAAAATGATAGATCATTATCTAGTGATGAAGTTGGAAGTGGGACATTATTAAGTGGTATTTGTGCAGGGCTTGGTAGAAGTAACCCTACTTATGAGGGAGTTGCAAAGGATAGTGAACTTATAGTAATAAAACTTGGAACAATCGATGGAAAATATAATAATGCATATTATTATGTAGCGAGGGATTATGCTAGAACAAAAGCTAGAGATTTGGAAAGACCATTAATAATAAACACATCTGTTGGAAGTAATAATGATGTAGGATTTATAAATCGAGCAACACAATCTACAATATGGTATCAATATGGAGAATGTGAAATTGCAGGCATAGGAAATGAAGGAAATACACAAACACATGCAAGTGGAAGAATTTCAACTGAAGGCGAAACACAAACTGTTGAAATTGAAATTGAGGAAGAAGAAGATTTTTTAAAGATAGAATTATGGATTTGTCGTCCAGACAGAGTGAATATAAAAATTATTTCACCAACAGGAGAAGAAAGTAAAGATGTAGGTCTAGGTTATTATAAAAATGAGAGTGGGCTTTTTAATTTTGAAAATACTACTTATGCAGTTTTTTATGTATTCCCAACATCATACTCAGGTCAAGAGTTTATAATTATAAATTTATATAATGCATCACCTGGGGTTTGGAAGATAAATTTAACAGGAGTCTATATTAATAGCGGATGTTATAATATATACCTTCCAAATAGAAGTTTAATAAAGCAAAATACACGATTTTTGGAGCCAGATCCTTTTTATACAGTAAACTATCCTGCTGTAGACAGAAATATATTTATAGTAGGAGCTTATGATATAATAAATAATTCTATGTGGCCACCATCTTCAAGAGGGCCTAATATAAGAAATATTCAAAAGCCAAATATAGTAGCACCTGGGGTAAATGTGATTTCAGCATATCCAAATAATAGATATGGAAATCTTACAGGAACAGCAGCCTCCGCAGCCGTTACATCAGGAGTTGCAGCCTTATTTTTACAATATGTAACACAAAATAATCAATATAAACGTCAAGGGTTTACACAAAGCATATATGCATTTTTTCAATTAGGAGCAGATAGACAAGAAAATATACAATACCCTAATTTCATTTATGGATATGGGCTTTTAAATGCTAGAAAGATTTTTGAAGAGTTTAGATAAATCGAATATTAAAAAATATCAAAAATTAATTATAAGGAGAGTAAAAATGCCAATATTAAATAGTGAAATAAGGTCGTATAATATAATCTTTACTGGGAGAAAAGAAATATTAATACAATCACTTCAAGAAAATAATTTAAATCAGTATATTTTTTTAAATGATTTATTAATGGTTCTATACGTAGAAGCTAATTTTAATGAAAATATTTTTAATAATATAAGTCAAATAGTATGGTGGGAAAGAGCATATGCAATGAGTTCTTTAATAAATATAACAAATAATTTATCGCAAGGTGTATCTGTACGACAAGCTACAGATATGACTAATATGGGAAATGGATTGTATAATAGATTGCAGGGAAATGGAAATGTAATTGCAATTATAGATTCAGGGATAGACTATTTAAATCAAGATTTTATAAATGAAGATGGAAGTAGTAAAATTTTATATTTATGGGATCAAGAAAGCAATTATAAATCGCCTCCAGAAGGTATGCTATTTGGAAGCGAATTTACTAGAGATGAAATAAACGAAGCTATAGCAAATAATAATGGCGATTTAAGTAAGGATGAAATTGGAACGGGAACAATGGCAGCTGGCATAGTTGTTTCAGAAGGTAAAAACAATATAAATTATAAAGGAATTGCACCAAAAGCTGAATTAATTGTAGTTAAATTGCGAAGTTATATTTCACTCTTTAAGGAAGGTAGAATAAATTATCAAAATACAGATTTTTTAGTAGCTATATCATATATAATTGAAAAATTTAAAGAGATAAATCGTCCTATAATACTAAATTTTACAGTTGGAACAACATCTGGAAGAGATATATCACAAGCTTTATTAAATACATTTGACGAATTATATCAATCAGGATTTATATTAGTGTGTGGTGCTGGAAATCAAGGTAATACAGATATACATTATTCAGGAAATGTATCAAATGGAGAATCTGTAGATATTGATTTTCAAGTTGGAGACGATAAGAATTTAACTATAATCATAGATGGATATAAAGTTGATAAGTTTGAAGTAGCACTAATTTCTCCTTTTGGCGAGATTAGTCCAACTATAAGTTATGCACCAAATTTTGCATTATATACAGGAAAGTTTAATCTAGAAAATGTAACATATAGCATTTCTTATAGTTATCCCTGGATTTCAACAGGTTCTATGCAAGTATCTATAAATTTAGAAAATGTATATTCGGGAATATGGACATTGAGAGTTAGTGGGGAAAATGTTATAAATGGGGAGTTTAATGCATATCTTCCAAATAAAAATTTAATCTCTGACAACACTAGGTTTATAGATAGTGATTCTAGTTCAACAATAACTAGGTATGGATTACTAAGAGAAGTTATAACTGTTGGAACATATAATACAAAATCAAATAGTATGTGGATTGGTTCATCAAAAGGGCCAGCTGAAACTAACGATTTTATACTAGATATAGTTGCACCAGGTGTAGATATAATATCAAATTATTTAGATAATACTTTTAATACAGCGACAGGAAGTGGAGTAAGTAGCTCAGTAGTATGTAGTGTTATAGCATTATTAATTGAATTTATAATAAATCAAACAGAGTTTTATAGATTATCTATATATAGTGAACCGATAAAAACATATTTAATGCTGGGAGCTACACAAAAACCTATATATACATATCCAAATACATCATATGGATATGGAATTTTAAATTATCCAAATACTTTGCAACGTATATCTGAAAATTTATAAATTTTATTTTAAATTAGAAAATATATTTTACACTTCACAATTTCAACGAATTTATAATTCTTTTTTGGAGAAAATAAATGAAAAAGAATTGGGAGGTGTAATTGTGCATAAAAAAGGATATGACGAACATGAAAAACATCACGGAATAAGTAGACAATTAAGTGGAAGAAGAAATGAAAGATTACATTCTCATGTGCGTGTAGATAACAATTATACAGCTGCATGGGCTGATCCAGGTTATATTTATCCAGAAACAAATGTAACTGCTCCATCTGAAGAAATGACAGAAGAAGCAAAAGATTGGGTAGACAATGGAAGTAAGTTATAAAATATAAGTAATTTTTAAGAGGTTATTTTAAAATAATATTAAAATAACCTCTTAATTTTACTTAAAAATAAAATTATATGTAAAAATAAAATTATAAATTGACATTTTGTGGTAATATATTACAATTAACATTATAAAACACTTTTAAATGGAGGAAAATAAAATGAAAGGAATTAGAAGAGAATTTACAAGATTATATAGCTATCTATACTTTATATTCTGGGGCTTTTATTTTAGCGCTGGCTACTTTTATTGCAATAATATAAAAAGTAAATCTTTTCTAGAGAGTTCATGTTTGACTTGCATTTAAATTTAATAAATTTTTAAACTGGCCAAATAATGTTAAATTATGATATTTAAGAGAACTCTGAGAAGGGTTCTCTTTTTTAATCTGTATTATTTAGAAAAATATGAATTATCAAAAATTTTAAAGGAAAATAATATATTTGGTTAGAGACATTGAGGAGGAGACAAGATGTTAGAATTAAAGTATGGTGATTCAAAAGTCGAGATTGATTTATCAAAAGCTAAATCAGTAAAAATATTAAATGAAAATCCAATGGATGAGATTACAGATCTTAAGGCAGAATTTATCAAAGGAGTGACAACTGACATGATAAATTCAAAGCCTTTAAAGGAAGTAGTTTCAAAAGGTGACAAAGTAACTATAGTTATAAGTGACTTAACTAGATTTTGGCAACGTCAAGATTTAATATGTGAACAACTAGTAGAATATTTAGTAGAAGAAATCGGAATAGATTATGATGATATAGTAATAGTTGTAGCTATAGGTACTCACAGAATGCAAACAGAAGAAGAGCTTTGCCAATTAGCTTCTAAAAAAGTTTATGACAAAGTAAAAGTTGTAAATCATGATTGTGATGCAGAAGATTTAGTTTGTGTAGGGAAAACTAATTTAGGAACAGAAGTTTATGTAAATCCGTTAGTAGTTGGAAGAAAAGTAATAATGGTTACAGGTACAGTTCACCACATTATGGCAGGTTTTGGTGGCGGAAGAAAAAGTGTAATTCCTGGAGTTGCAGGTCGTGAAACAATAAAACAAAACCACATAAGATGTTTATCAGAAACTGAAAAGAAAACAGACCCAAGGGTAGCGAGTAGACTTTTAGATAATAACCCAGTAAATGAAGATATGAACCAAGCGGGAGAATTAGTAGATGTAGCATTTGGAATCAATATAGTTGTAAATACAAAATCTAAACATAGTAAATTATTCTGTGGTGATTTCCACGATGCATGGCTAAAAAGTTGCAAATATGTAGATGATTGTTATGGTGTACCAATAGAAAAAGAAGCAGATATAGTTATAGCAAGTTGTGGTGGATATCCTAAAGATATAAATCTATACCAATCTACAAAGAGTATATTCAACGCTGCAAGAGCTGTTAAAAAAGGTGGAACAGTTATATTCTTAGCAGAATGTAGAGAAGGTGGAGGAGCACCAGACTTCTTCAGTTGGATAGACCCATTAAAAAGAGGAGTTCTTGATGAAGAATTAAGAGCAAACTTTACAATAGGTGGATATATATTCTATGCATTATGTGAAGCTATTGCAAAATCAAATATGCTTATGTTAAGCGAAATAGATCCAAACTTTGTAAAAGATTTAAATATAGATTCTTATAAAAATATAGATGAATTATTACAAAAAGTTGATTTTGAAGGAAAAGATGTATGCGTTTTACCTTATGGAGGTAGTGTAGTGCCACTTCTTCAAGATTAATATAATTTAATTAGATTAAGGGATAGAAATATAAATAATATAAATAAAGATAAACATAACAAATTAAATTATTTTTAGTGAAAAACTTTAAAAAGTGGAAATTTTTAATTTTAATATTGTAAATTTATATAAAGGAAAGGGGAATATATTATGAATACGCCATTAATAATAGTAATTTTATACGTAGCATTCCTATTAGGATTAGGAATATTCATGTCAAAGAAAGAAAAGAAAGATGGGGAAAATTTCTTACTATATAAAGGCAAAAACGGAACATGGATTACTGCTGTTACAATTGCTGGCTTAGCAATAGGAGGGGCTTCAACTATAGGTATAGCACAAAATGCATTCGTCGCAGGTTTATCAGCTGGTTGGTATAACGTAGCCTGGGCATTTGGTGCTATAATAGCAAGTTTTTTAGTTGTTAAACGTTTCAGACATAGCGGACACAATACAGTAACTGGTCTTGTACAAGATTTATTTGATAAAAAAACTGGTGTAATGATGACAATAGCTATGATTTTAATTCAATGTACAATAATTGCACTTCAATATATAGCAGGTGGATCAATATTAGCCAGCCTACTACCAGATACTTTTAATATAACTACAGGAACATTCTTCAGCTTCTTAATATTTATGTTAGTAGCATTTGTTGGAGGTATGGGTTCAGTTAGTTTAAGTAATATAATAAATATATCATTAATTTATTTTGGAATTATAGTAGCTTCAATTATGGTATTTTTCAATCAAGGTGGTTGGGATGCCGCAATGCAAATGGCAAGTGCTTCAACAGATGTTCCTTATTTAAGCTTTACAGAAGGAATGGGAATACCTGCAATAATAGCTTGGATGATAGTTATGTGTGGTAATACAAACTCAATCCAAGGTGTAATTCAAATAGGTCTTACATCAAAAGATGACAAGTCAGCAGTAAATGGATTTAGATTAGGTGCTTTAATGATGATACCAATAGGTTTCTTATGTGCAATGCTTGGTATATCTTCAAAAGCATTAATACCAGGTGTCGATGCTACTTTAGCACTACCTATGATAATATTATCATTACCACCAGTAATAGCAGGACTTACTTTATCAGCTTTATGGGCAGCAGATATGTCAACTGCTTGTAGTATGCTAATAGGTTGTTCAACAACAGTAAGCCAAGATATATTCTTTAAGACAAATATGGGACAAAAATATAAAGATAAAGCATTTGTAATAAACAAAGTTATAATACTTGTAGTAGGTTTATTAACTTATATATTATCTTCACAATTAGGTTCAATATTAAATGCAATGAAAGTTTGCTTATCTATGGCAATAGGAACATCAATAGTTGTATTAGGCGGATTATGTTTATCTAAATTTGCAGGTAAAAATGCAGGATTCTTTACTATACTAGTATCAGTATTATCAGCAGGTGCTTGGTTATTTGTACCAGGAATTCAAAATGTTTTTTCAGATGTAGGTTACTTAATGTTATTAACTACAGGTGTTACATTCGTAGTAGTAAGCTTATTTGACAAAAATAAAGTTAGTGATAAGGTAAATTTAAAACAAGAAAAAGTTGCTAATAATTAATAGAAAAGATCATATAAAATCACCCTAAATATATAGCATATTTGGGGTGATTTTATTTTTAGTAACGGAGTTATTTAAAGCGGTAGCAAAAGTAACTCGTTAGCATTATGGGCGGACATAATTAAAATATTTATTGACAAAAATTATTTAATGCGTTAAAGTAATGTTAATGAGATTTAAAATATTAATTAAAAAGCTATGAAAGGAAGAGTAGTTATAACAACTGAGTTAGAGCGAGCTGGTTATGGTGGAAGTCCAGTACAAAGTTTATAATGAAGAACATCCTGGAGCTACTAACCGAAATCATAAAGAGAGTAGGCTTAGTCGGAGCCAAACCGTTACAATTGGTGATGTATATTAGTACATTAATGAGGTGAACTTTTAAGTTAAATTAGGTGGTACCGCGGAAGTATAGTCTTTCGTCCTATAGATAGGATGAAGGACTTTTTTTAATTGTAAGGAGAATTTATTGGTTTATTAATAGATATCATAGTACGTTGATTGCAAATTGTATAAATTAGTAAATTTAAGTTATAATTATAATATATTAAAAAATTTGAAAATAAATAATCAGGAGGTATTCTATGCAAAAGGAATTCATAGAAATTAAACAACTTTATAGAAATAAAGAACAGTACATAGATAAAACAGTTAGAGTAGCTGGATGGATAAGAACATCTAGAATGTCTAAAAACTTTGGATTTATAGAATTAAACGATGGTAGTTTCTTTAAAAACATGCAAATAGTTATAGACGAAAAATTAGAAAACTTCAAAGAAGTTGGAAAATTACCAATAAGTACTTCTTTATTAATAGAAGGTACATTAGTAGCTACTCAAAATGCAAAACAACCAGTTGAGATACAAGCTACAAAAATAGTAGTAGAAGGTGAATCTGATAATTCATACCCACTACAAAAGAAAAGACATACAGTTGAATACTTAAGAACAATAGCTCACTTAAGACCTAGAAGTAATCTGTTCTCAGCTGCTTTCAGAGTTAGAAGTGTTGCTGCATATGCTATACATAAATTCTTCCAAGATAGAAACTTTGTATACGCTCATTCTCCAATCATAACAGGAAGTGACTGTGAAGGTGCTGGAGAAATGTTCAGAATAACAACTTTAGACTTAAACAATATACCAAAAACTGAAGAAGGAAAAATAGATTATTCACAAGATTTCTTCGGAAAAGAAGCTAACTTAACAGTTAGTGGACAATTAAATGCTGAAATAATGGCTTTAGCATTCAGAAATGTATATACATTCGGACCAACTTTCAGAGCTGAAAACTCATATACTGGTAGACATGCTTCTGAGTTCTGGATGATAGAACCTGAAATAGCATTTGCTGACTTAGAAGACA
Organism: Intestinibacter bartlettii; assembly: GCF_018917435.1. Classification (GTDB taxonomy): domain Bacteria; phylum Bacillota; class Clostridia; order Peptostreptococcales; family Peptostreptococcaceae; genus Intestinibacter; species Intestinibacter bartlettii_A. The sequence goes on along the minus strand of NZ_JAHLOQ010000039.1, from coordinate 17,521 downwards.
ATATGGAACTTGCTGAGGATATGATCAAATACATAATAAACTATGTACTTGAAAACTGTCCAGAAGAAATGGAATTCTTCAACAGCTTTGTAGATAAAGGATTATTAGAAAGATTACACAAAATAGTAAATTCAGAATTTACAAGAATAACTTACACTAAAGCTATAGAGTTATTATTAGAATCAGGACAAAAATTCGAATATCCAGTTGAGTGGGGATGCGATTTACAAACTGAGCATGAAAGATACATAACTGAACAAATATTCAACGCTCCAGTATTTGTAACTGATTATCCAAAAGAAATAAAAGCATTCTACATGAGAATGAACGAAGATGGAAAAACTGTTAGAGCTATGGACTTATTAGTTCCAGGAGTTGGAGAAATAATCGGTGGTTCTCAAAGAGAAGAAAGATACGATGTATTAATGGATAGAATAAAAGAATGTGGATTAAACGAAGAAGATTACTGGTGGTATTTAGAGCTTAGAAAATACGGTACAGCTACACATTCAGGATTTGGTCTTGGATTTGAAAGAATAATAATGTACTTAACTGGTATATCTAACATAAGAGACGTAATACCATTCCCAAGAACTCCTAAAAACGCTGAATTCTAGAAATTATTATAAATTAAAATAAAAAAAGACTATGTTATTTTAGAAAATTTAACATAGTCTTTTTTTATGTAAAAGTTCTATTTTTACAAATCAAATGGATAGTTATTATATAAAATATATGCAAAAAATAATAAGGTCAACGTTTTCATATGGTTTAATAAATAAAAAAATTTTATGAAAAAATTTATATTTACTTAAACATTTATAAATTCTCCTTAAAAATATTGGAATATTATGTTATTATTAAAATAAATATTGAATCGAATTTAGATAAGGGGTAGATTTATGGTAAAAAATTATTACAAAGAGTACAGTGGCAATTTAAACAGAGAAATGGAATTTAATGTGTATGGTTATGGGGGTCAACCAATATTAGTATTTCCAGCGCAAAATGGTAGATTTTTTGATTTTGAAAATTTTCACATGCTTGATAATGTCATGGATTTAATAGATGAAGGTAAAATACAATTATTTTGTTGTGATAGCATAGATGAGGAAAGTTGGTCTGATGAAAATGGAGAACCTAGATATAGAATATGTAGACAGGAGGCATGGTTCAATTATATAGTAAATGAACTTGTTCCTAGAATATATCAATTAAATCAAAGTGGCAAAAAAATAATAACTACAGGCTGTTCTATGGGGGGAACTCATGCAGTTAACTTTATGTTTAGAAGACCAGATATATTTGGTGGAGTAATATCACTTAGTGGATATTTTGATTCAGATATATTTTTTGGAGGGTACTGTGATGATTTAGTATATGCTAACTCACCAATTAAATTTTTAGAAGGTATGAGCTATGATCATCCTTATGTACAGATGTATAGAAACTGTAAAATAATTTTATGCTGTGGCCAAGGGGCATGGGAAGATGAAATGATTAGAAGTATATATAGAATGAAAGAATTACTACAATATAAAGATATACCAGCTTGGATAGATATATGGGGATATGATGTAAATCACGATTGGAATTGGTGGCAAATTCAATTCTCATACTTTATAAGAAATATATTAGATTAATTATATTTAAAATTAGGGGATTAAAATTTATTGTAAACATTAAGGAGGCATTATAAATGAATGTTGTTTTTATTTCACCACATTTTCCGCTTTATTATTATAACTTTTGTAAAAATTTAAAAATAAGAGGTGTAAATGTATTAGGAATAGGGGATGCACCATATGATTCTTTGCCAACACATACTATAGATGCAGTTACAGAATATTATGAAGTTGGAAGTTTAGAAAATTTTTATGAAGTAGAAGAGGCTTGTAGATTTTTTTCTGAGAAATATGGAAAAATAGATTGGATAGAATCACAAAATGAATATTGGTTAGAAACTGAGGCAACTCTTAGAAAAATATTTGATGTAAATACAGGTACTAAAATAGATGATATGGCACCTATGAAATATAAATCAAAAATGAAAGATGTTTATAGAGCTTGTAATATACCTGTAGCTAGATATATTTTAGTATCAACTTATGAAGAGGCTATAAAATTTACTAATGAAGTGGGTTATCCAGTTGTTGTAAAACCAGACAATGGAGTTGGAGCATCTAGTACATATAAACTTAAAAATAATGATGAAGTAGCGTATTTCTTTGCTACAAAAGACAATAATATAACATACATAATGGAAGAGTTTATAAATGGACATGTTGAGACATTTGATGGTATAACAGATTCAAATAAGAATGTACTTATTTCATCAAGCCATGTTATGTTAAAGTCAATAATGGATACAGTAAACACAGCATCAGATGTGGCATTTTATTTCCAACCATTTGAAGGAAAAGATATAGAATTTATAGGCAAGCAAGTTGTGAAAGCATTTGATACTAGAAGTAGATATTTTCATTTTGAATTTTTCAGATTAGATCAAGACAAAGAAGGTCTTGGGAAAAAAGGTGATCTTGTAGGACTTGAAGTAAACATGAGGGCACCAGGAGCTTATATACCAGATATGATAAATTACGCCTATGATGTAGATACATATGCTATATGGGCTGATATGCTTATTTATGATAAAACTTTTGTAGATATAAATAGAAAATATGTAGTTGGTTATGCAAGTAGAAGAAATGGAATAGATTATACAAATTCTTATGAAGATATAAAAAATAAGTATGGAGATAAAATAAAAATAGATACAGAAGTACCAGAAGCTTTAGCAGCAGCAATGGGAAACCATGTATTTATATTTAGAACAGAAAGAGAAGAAGAACTTATGGAAATGATAAGATTTATATTAAAAAGAAATGGAGAAGGAAATTGGATATAAATCTTTAAAATATACTTTATTAAAAAGAGGCTAAGCTTATGCTTACCTCTTTTTTGATATATAAGAAATTATAATCTTAAATTATATAATAGCAATTTAGTTACTGTTATGAAATAATTTAAGTATGGAGATATTATATTTAGGAGGTAATATAAATGTATGATTTAAATAAAGTTGGAGAAAAAACATATTACATAGATTGTCCTACAAATATAGGCTTATACAAATTAAATGATACAGATGTTTGTATAATAGACAGTGGCAATGATAAAGAAGCTGGGAGAAAGATAAATAAAATTCTAAAAGAAAATAATTTTAATCTAAAATATATAATTAATACTCATTCAAATGCTGATCATATAGGTGGTAATGAATTTTTACAAAAGAGAACAGAATGTAAAATAATTTCTACTGAGATTGAAAATATATTTACTAAATATCCTATTTTAGAACCTTCATTTTTATATGGCGGATATCCACTAAAAAAACTTACAAATAAATTTTTAATGGCAAAAGAAAGTAAACCAACTGGAACTATTGATGAGTTGCCAGAAGGTCTAGAGTACATAAAATTAGGTGGACATTTTTTTGATATGATTGGTATAAAAACTTCTGACGACATATATTTTTTAGCTGATTGTGTTTTTGGTGAAAATATAGTAAATAAGTATCATATATCTTTTATATATAATGTTGATGAATTTTTAAAGACATTAGATTTTGTAGAAACATTAGAAGGGAAATTATTTATTCCTTCTCATGCTCAAGCGTGTGAGGATATAAAACCATTGGTTAAAATAAATAGAGATAAAGTATATGAGATAATGGACACTATTTTAAATATATGTAATGAACCATTGATATTTGAAGATATCTTGCAAAAGCTTTTTATACATTACAACCTTACCATGGATTTAAATCAATATGTTTTAATCGGAAATACTATAAAAGCTTATTTATCTTATCTTCATGATAATGAAAAATTAGAAATTGAATTTATAGATTCTAAATTATATTGGAAAACTATATGTTAACTTATTTATATAAAATGCTAGATGCTATTGTATCTAGTATTTTTTTTAGAGATTTAAAATATTAAAAACTTTATCACATTTAAGCGTAATTTAAGATTTAATTGATATAATTAATTATGTAAAAAACAATAGACATAAATTAACAGTAATGGAGGAATTAATATGCAAGTGAAAGGTTCAGATGATACATTACAATTTGCGGATAAATTTAGAAATTATTCAAAAGAAGATGGACATGAGTACAGAAAGTTAAACAAAAGAAGATTTGTTCTTAGAAGAACAGACAAAACTTATTGCCCAAATTGCAAAACTAAAAACAATCTAAATGGTATTTATTGTAAAGAATGTGGGGCTTTACTAGAATCTATTAATAAGAAGACTTATGATTTTAGTATTTCAAATGTGATATCTAAGATAAGTATAAAAGATAGTTTTAAGGTTGCAGGATTTGCTACAGTAATGTTATTTTTTATAAGTTTAGTATTAAAACAAATTTTAAAAATATCATTAGGTAATTATATTTCTTATGTTAGTATCTTTGATATACTTTTATTAATTAATGGTGGAAATTTAAGTATACTTACTAATGCAAATGGAATGATGAATTATGGAAGTTATTATAATTTTGCTTTTCAGATATGTGCACTAATACTTTTAATATTACCAGTAATTTGTATGGCAGTGTCTTATAAATTGTTTATGAAACAAAAAAATACAGATGAATTAGTTTTATTTAGACAAGCTATAGGAGTAGGTGTTATGTATGGAGTAATACTTACACTATTAGCACTTTTATCTAGAAATAGTTTATCTATAGGTGGAGGATACTTGGCTTCTGGATATAGTTTGATATACGGTGTAAGCTTCATAAGTGTTCTATTTAGAGGAATCTTATTAGGATTTTTATCAATTTTATATATAGGAACAAAAAAAGAGTATAAAGAAAATAATATGTACTTAGGAATATTTAAACAAGTAGTAAATACAGTATTCTTAGGATATTTAATAGTGTTTGTACTTTTAGTTGTAGGATATTTTATAGGATTGAGTTATGTATATGAATTTGGTATTTCTAATTCTATATCAAATATAAATATATTTGTAGTAATTAGCCAGTTAGCAGCCTATATTTGGGGATTTGCAAATTTAAATCCTGTAACTATAGGAAGTCAAAATCTGTTTTTACCAAGTTTATTTTCAAGTTCTCTAAGCATAGATTTTAAATTATGTTTAATAGCTTTTGTTGCTTTATCTGCCTTGATATTATTTATATCAGGAATAAATTTAAATAATAAGTATAAAACTCAAGCTAAAAAAACTACTTTAATATTTAGTGGATTTTATGCAATTTTTATGGGAATAGTAGCTATATTTACTTATGTGAATGTAAATGGTGGCTCTTTATTAGGATATAATGTCCAAATGTATATGAGTGTAATTTTTACAATAATAATAAGTTTTGTTTATAGTTTTGTAGTAACTTTTTTAGGATTTAAATTAAATAATTAGTATTAATAAAAGAGAGGGATAGAAAATGAAGTCAAGTAATAAAACAATAAATCATAAATTTGTAAATATAGAATCAAGGGCAAAAAAATCACAAATAGAAAAGGAAATACATGACTTTGAAGATAAAAAAAGTGAAAAAATTATGGAGCTTGGGATTTCAGTTTATGACAAAATCAGAAGAGGTCTTATAGATGAAGATATATTTGGTGAATTAATATATGAAATTAAAAAAATAGATTTAGAAATATATAATAGAATGCTAGAGGTAGCAAATATACAAGGTCATGATGAGCATACGCCTATCTGTGAATGTGGCTATATATCAAAAAATAATGAAAAATTCTGTCCTAATTGTGGTAGAGAGATAAAAAAAGATAGAGAATTTATTTTATGTGATGTTTGTGCAAGCAAGATTGATGTAGACTCTAAATTCTGTGTTTGCTGTGGATCAAAAGTAGTTAAAAAGAAAAATAATGATTTGGAATATGAATGTAATGATTATACTTTATATAAAGATACTGATGAGATACAGGTATGTGAAGAAGATGAGTTCGAAAATGATATAGAAAAACAAGATACAATAGAAATAAAAGATAGTATAGATAATTTTCAATTTAATGATGAAAAAGATAAAGTCCAACTTACAAAAAAAGAATCCTCAAATAATGAGTATATATCTGATAAAATATATATAGAATCTGAATTAAATGAAAATCATTAAATTAAAATTATCTAAAGATGTTATAAACATATTTGTTCTAAACCTTTAATTAATATCTTGGGATAATTAATAGGGGGGAACAATTATTAAAGATTTAACATTAAGTGATATAAAAAGTATAAGTATATTTAGAAATATAAATATACAAACACAAGAAGTATTATTAAAAGAAGGTTGTACATTTGAACTTCCTAAAAAACAAGTTTTATTTTATGAAAGGGATGAAGTAAATAGCGTTTATTTTTTGCTAAGTGGCAAAGTCTCAATATATAAAATGAATGAATTTGGGGAACGAAAGGTAATCTTTATATTAAATGAAGGTGAGATAATAAACGAATCTTTTATGTCAAATAATACAACTGTTGTTACATGTGAAGCATTTGAAAAGTCTATAATAATTAAATTTGATAAGGATAAATTTATAAATATAATGAAAGAAGACTTTTCTTTAGTTAAAAATTTGATAGGGTCATTAGAACATAGAAATAGACGTTTATGTAGGCAATTAAAAAACTCTACATATATAAAAATAGAAAAGAAATTAGCAGCAAAACTTTATAGATTAAATCGTGAGTTTGGAGTAGAAAAAGATGAGTGGCATTTTCTAAATGTATCAGGAGTAACTGTCACTTATTTAGCTGATATGTTGGGTTGCAAAAGGGAGACTATTTCAAGAGCTATGAAAATACTTCAAAACAAAGGATTGGTAAAGTTAGAAGGTAAGAAAATTTATATAAAACCAAATGAACTTTCAAAGTTTTTTAAAAGTTAGAAGATATAAAAAAATAACAATCATATTATACTTAGCTATAATGTGGTTGTTATTTTTTTTTGTTAGAAATCAAAATAAAAATAAGGTTTGTGATAAAAATCACATACTTATTTTGTTTTGATTGATAAGATTTTAATATAAGATATTAAAAAAATTAAAGAAGGGGTGAAAATAATGAAGTTAAAACTTAGTTATGAATCATTTGATAAGGGGTTAAAGAAATTAAATGAAAAGTATAATATATTTGCACCAGTAGTTTTAGATTATAAGGGGATTTATTCAGATACACCAAGTATTAGATATAAAAAAGTAAAGAAATTCGATGAAATGGAGTTTGCACTTAAATCTCACTTTTCTCCAAAAGAGGTTATGCTACCAATAAACGAAGTATTACTTTACTTTACACAAGATGAATATAGTGAAGCTAAAATAAAAGATAAACAGATACTAATATTTATGAGAGCCTGTGATATAAATGCAGTAAAAAGAGTAGATGAAATATACTTAAGAAATGGTGAAGAAGATTATTATTATAAGAGAATAAGAGATAAAGTTAAATTTGTGTTAGTTGGATGTAGAGAAAGTTTTAGAAATTGTTTCTGTGTGAGTATGAATTCTAATAAAACAGCAGACTATGCAATGGCTTTAAATATCAGAGATGATGAACTTTATATAGATATAAAAGATGAAGACTTAAATTTGTTTGACGGACAAAGTGAAGATTTTGAAGTGGATTATGTAAAAGAAAATTATATAAAAGTTGAAATACCAGAAAATATAGATTCGATAAAAATTAGTGAAGCTCCTATATGGGAAGAATATAATGCTAGATGTATATCATGCGGAAGATGCAATTTTGTATGTCCAACTTGTACTTGTTTTACTATGCAAGATATTTTCTATAAAGAAAATCAAAATGTGGGAGAAAGAAGAAGAGTATGGGCTTCATGTCAGGTTGATGGATTTACAGATATAGCAGGAGGACATTCATTTAGGAATTCTAAAGGTGATAGACTTAGATTTAAAGCTATGCACAAGATTTATGATTTTAATAAACGTTTTGGATATCAAATGTGTGTAGGGTGTGGTAGATGTGATGATAACTGTCCACAATATATTTCTTTCTCGACTACAATAGATAAAATAAACGAGTTTTTAAAGGGGGATGAATAAGATGAATGCATATATACCTAAGGCTGCCAAAATTATAGATTTAATAAAACATACAGAAAAAGAATGGACATTTAGAGTAGAGTGTGATACTAAAAATGTTCTTCCAGGAAAATTCTTTGAAATATCAATGCCAAAATACGGTGAAAGTCCTATTTCAGTAAGTGGGTACGGAGAAGATTATGTGGATTTCACTATAAGAAATGTCGGAAAAGTAACTAGTGAAATATTTAAATATAAAATAGGGGATAGTCTTTTAATAAGAGGACCTTATGGAAATGGATTTAACTTAGAAAACTATATTGGGAGAGAACTTACAGTTGTGGCAGGTGGTAGTGCACTTGCTCCAGTAAGAGGAATAGTTGAATATGTATATCAAAATCCTGGTAAATTTAAAAATTTCAATTTAATAGTAGGATTTAGAACAATAAATGATGCTTTATTTAAAGCTGATTTAAAAAGATGGAGTGAAAAATTAAACGTAATAGTTACAGTAGACAAAGAAACAGAAGGATATGATGGGCCTGTTGGTCTTGTAACAAAATATATACCAGATTTAAAAATAGAAGATATAGAAAACTTTTCATGTGCAGTAGTAGGCCCTCCTATGATGATGAAATTTACAGTTGGAGAATTTTTAAAGAGAAACGTTGCAGAAAAAAATATTTGGGTTTCTTATGAAAGAAAAATGTGCTGTGGATTAGGAAAATGCGGACATTGTAAGATGGATGAATCATATATTTGCTTAGATGGACCTGTATATGATTATTCAAAAGCAAAAACATTAATAGATTAGGGGGTAAAATCATGATAAGAGATATAAATACTAAAAAAGTAATGAAAAATGCATATAGAATTACTAAAAATAGATATCAAACTTCTTTGAGAGTTAGGGTTCCAGGAGGCGCGATAGATCCTGAATGTTTAAATATAGTTGCACAAATTTCACAAAAATTTGGTGATGGAGAGATTCATATAACAACTCGTCAAGGTTTTGAAATATTAGGGCTTAGATATGAGGATATGGATCAAATAAATAAAATGATACAACCTGTAATAGATAAACTTGAAATAAATCAAGTTGAAAAAGATACAGGATATCCAGCAGCAGGAACTCGTAATGTATGTGCATGTGTAGGAAATAAAGCCTGTCCAAAGGCGGCATATAATACTACTGAATTTGCTAAAAAAATAGAAGATGCAATATTCCCAAATGATTTACATGTTAAGGTAGCTCTTACAGGATGTCCAAATGATTGTATAAAAGCTAGAACCCATGACTATGGAATAATCGGAATGCATAAACCAATATATGAAATGGACAGATGCGTAAATTGTCAGGCATGTGTAAAAAAATGCAAAAGATTATCTACAGGTGCGTTAAGTGTTGAAAATAATAAGATAGTTAGGGATGCACAAAAATGCATAGGATGTGGTGAGTGTGTGTTAAACTGCCCAACAGGAGCATGGACTAGAGATGAAAAGAAATACTACAGACTAGCGATAATGGGTAGAAGTGGTAAGAAGAATCCTAGACTTGCAGAGGATTGGATTCTTTGGGTTGATGAAGAAAGTATAATAAAAATAATAGTAAATACTTATAAGTTTGCAAAAGAACATATTGCTAAAGATGCACCGGGAGGAAAAGAGCATATTGGATATATAGTCGATAGAACTGGATTTATGGAATATAAGAGATATGTTTTGGAAGGTGTAACTTTAAATAAAGAAGCAATAATAAAAAATAATGTATATTGGAGTGGAATACATTATTAGAATAGAACCTACTATTTTAATTTATAAATATCAATATATAAAACAAAAATACCCTATAGTAAAACAATATAAAGTTTTTACTATAGGGTATTTTTTATAGTAAATATTTTTAAATTTTATTACAAATTGGTAAAAATGTTAAGATTTATTAAGAAAAAGATACAAAATTGAAAGGTTTCACAAGGTGAAAAATATATTTAACTGTGTTAAACTATAATAGTATGAATAAACTTGGAGGGATTAAAATGAAAAAAGATAAAGTAAGGTCTAAAAAAAGGGAATACGACACATGTAGTATTACTATGGAGCTAGAGAAACCTTTACTTTACGAGGAAGAGCAAGCTGAAATTGAGAAAAAAAGAAAGAAGCTAAAAAAGCAATCTATAAATAGGACAATAATAAAAACAATACTAATTTTGTTAATCTGTTCAGTATTAGGTTTTTTCATTTGGCTAACTAGCTATTATGCTCCAACATCAGAAGCAGAATCTTATCTAAAAACTGATGATTCTGTAGAAGTAAGCATAGATAAAAATTTTATATGCTTCACACCAAAAAACATAACACCAACAAAAGGATTCATATTATATCCAGCAGCTAAAGTCGACGCTAAGGCGTATGCAAAACTATGTAAAATGATATCTGAACAAGGCTATCAAGTAGTTGCTGTTGATATGCCACTTAATTTCTCTGCATTTGGTAAAAACAAAGCAAATGAAGTTATACAAAAATACAGTAATATAGAACACTGGGCTATAGGTGGAGATTCGCTAGGAGGACTTGTAGCGACAAGATATGTAAATTCAAATCCAGAAAAAATTGATGGGGTTGTATTAATATCTTCATATCCATCAGATTCATATTTAAAAGAAGTGAATATGAATGTTTTATCAATATGGGGTAGTAAGGATGGTGTTATAGACTTTCAAGCTCTAATAGACGCAAAAGAAAAATTACCACAAAAAACTACTTATGTTGAAATTGAGGGAGCAAATCATTCACAATTTGGTGATTATGGAAAATATAAAGATGATGAAAGTGCTCTAATAAGTGAAGAAAAACAACAACAGAAAACAGTTGACAGTATAGTACAATTTTTAGAAAATATAAACTAAAAAAAGATTGATGAAGAATTTTTTATATCTTCATCAATCTTTTTAATTATGTAAAGATTTATATTTATAACTATATTTGTTTATAAAGATTTAGTTCACTCCAGCTACTCTTCTTAGGGTCCTTTTTAAATGCATCCACAAACCATGTAATATCTTTTTTAGAGATGCATTTTAACAAAAATAATAATATTACATATATGGTAAATACTATTAATCCTTCAATTACTAAATGTTCTATATTTAGATAGTAGAATAGTTTTTTTACAACAAAAGTAGATGTAAATATTGAAACGATAGGCTTTATGACCCAATTAAAAATTGAAAAATCTAATTTTGTAACCTTCAATAGCCTATTAGCGCTTAATGAAAAGTTTAGTGTTGTACTTATAAATAAAACCATTATAAACCCTTCTATACCGAATAGAGGTATTAATAAGTTAATAATACATATTCTAACGGTCATATCTATTAGATTATATCTTAGTGTATAGACTTGCTGATCTAATGCATTTAAACTTCCATCTACAATTCTATCTAAATACATAAATGGTATTAATGGGGCTAATATTTTAAGCATAATACCAACCTCAGCATTGTGATATAGACTTTGTCCTAATTCATTTGAATAGGCCATGAAAAAACCAGTTGAAAATAAAGCAATTATAAGTGTGAACTTTATTACTTTTGATATTACAAAGTTAACAGACTTTTGTCTATTTAATACATTGTACTGTGCAATTTCAGGAATTATAAGCGTTGAAAATGATGCTAAAAATATTGATGGAAAGTTTAAAAGTGGTAATGCCATACCTTTGATTACGCCAAATATAGATAGTGAAGTAGCAGTTGATGAACCATGTGACTTTAATGCCTTAGGAATTAAAATATCTTCTATGGATCTTAAAAATGTTTGTACATATGCACTTCCTGCTATAGGAAGGGCTACTGATACTACTTCTGTAAATATAGTTTTTCTAGATGTCCTCATACCTTTAGCAGGTGGATTTTTCTTTTCAAACATATACATAATATAAGCACAAAAACATGCGATTATGCTACCTAAAGTCATTCCAAGAGTTATATAAGAGCAAGTATATTCCAAATTGCTTGTAGAAAAAGATGTTATGAAAACTGAAACAATAACTATCATAGTTATGTTTTCTATAAAATCTGCTGTAATACTTTTTATAACTTTTCTGCAACCATAAAAATAACCATTAAAACAAGCAGAGATACCTATAAAAGGCATACTAAAAGATAAAATTTGTAGAGGAATTTGAGCTCTGATATCTCCTATTAAAACTGTACTTATAAAATGGGAACCGTAATATAGACTTAGTGCAGAGATGGAGCTAAAAAATAAAGTATATATAAAACCGCATCTAAGTAAACGTATAATTTTATCTTTACTACTTTTTTTGCCGATTTCTTCAGCAATAAGTCTTGTTAATGTTACTCTTATTCCTGAAATAGCTATAGTCCATGCAAAAACATTTATACTCATGATTAATTGATAAAGTCCCATACCTTCACTACCTATTTGGTTAGATAAATATATTCTAAATACCATACCTAGAAGACCTAAGCTCATGGTAGAAAAGGTCAATAAAAATGTGTTTATAATTAAATTTTTTCTCCTCATAAGTTTTCTCCTTTAAATTCAATATAGTTATTTATATGATTTATAAGTAAAAAAAATTTATGAAATTTATATACATATTCTGATATTGATGAAAATATAAAAAAAGTGTAAAATTAGTTCTAACAGAAGAAAAAGGAGAAAAAGGTTGGATAATATTATAAAGGCTAAAAAAGGAAATAAAAAAGCTATAAAACAAGTAATAAGAGAAAATGCTGAACAAATATATAAACTAGTATTTCTTCATACTAAATATGAGGAAGATGCAAAGAGAATATTAGCAGATACAATATATTTTATTGAAGAAAATATAACTAAATTAAGTGAAAAGCAAAATTTTATATTATGGTTATATAAAATAACTATTATAAATACAAATAATTTTTTAGAATATGTAGGAATGATTGAAAATAATAAAAGCTTGGATACATACTACCACAATGGAAAAATAAACTTATATGAAGCGATTGATTTATTAGATATAAAATATAAAAATGTAGTTATACTTAAATGTTATTTTGATCTTTCTTATGAAGATATAGGACAAGTTTTAGATTTAAATCCAGATACAGTTAAAATTTATTTTAGACAATCATTAAAAAAAATAAAAGTAAGTGTGGGTGAATATTTATAATTATGGAGGAAAAGAGTTCTTATAAAATAAATACTAAAAGTAGCATATGTGATATTGATATAAATATTGATGAAGATATACAAAAAGATATTAGGGATTTTTATTTTTCAAAAAAAGATTTAGATAATATAAAAATTTCATTTGACCTTGAAGATATAATAAACGAACCTTTTAGAGAAGAAAAAAAGGAAAAAAATCAATACTATTTCAGTTGGTTTGTTGATTTATTATTAGTATTTATAATATTACTACCTATAATAGGGGTCTACAATCCAAATTTATTTGTTAAATTTGATGGTGTATATCCATTTTTTCTTAAGACACATAATTTTTTAGAAAAAGATAATCTAATGAAATTACTAGGTGGTCAAGGATCATCTATAGATTTAAACAATGCTAAAGCCAGTGTAATAATAAAAGAAGAAGATGTAAAAACTCCTACGTCTAATTTAGATGAATTAAAATTGATACATTCCCTTGCTAATTCACTTATAAAAGCCGAATATAAATGGGAATGCACAGAAGTTACTCCAAATACAATTGAAAAGGTAATTTCAGGGGTAGATTATTTAGAAGATAGATATCAAAGAATTTATTTTAGAAGTAATCTAGAAAATTGGAAACAAGGTGATTTTTCAAATGCCGTTGATGTGCACAATAAAGTTTGGTCTATACTTGAAGGCAATGTAGGTGAAGCTTATGATTTGGATGAAGATAATATATCAAAAATAAAAGAAAAATATTTTAAATAGTAAAAATACCTTATATTAAACAGAGCAGTTTAAATATAAGGTATTTTTTTGTAGAATTTTGTTAGATTAATTATTTTATTTCTTGCAAATATTCTCCGCTTAAGTCATCTAAAGTATTAGTACTTAAAGGATAATAATACTTTTTATCCTTTACCTTTATTAAAATAGCTTTTTGGGCTATATCTGAATCTACTTTATGTAGAAATACTAAAGCGTCACAATTTTGAATAAATTTAGTTATTAATTGTGTAGAATTTTCGTCTATAGAATATGTCTTTTTTTGTTTATCATATTTGCAATCAACGAGATAAATTGGTCCAATTTTTTGGTTAGTTTCGATAATTGTTGCACTATTATAATTAGAAGACAATTGACTATAGACAGGTGTTTTATCATGTAAATTTACCTTTTTCATAAGTTGCTCTAAATCTACATTACCATCATTAATAGATAATATGTATCCTCTTATTTTAAGATTTGATAAATCATTACTTGAGTTATCATCACTACTATCATCAATTTGAGTTCCAGATGGAGTATCTAACTGATCTGTTTGGGCTTGTAGAGCATTATTATCTAAATATTTTTTTGTAAAAAAGCCCGATAAAAAAATAATAACTAAAAAAATGATGATATATAGTATTTTTCTTTTTTTCATATAATCACCTCTTGTATAATTATACCATTTTTATTAATTAAAATAAATTTATATATTTTTGATATATAAGTAAAAATAATCTAATATATATTAAAAATTGAAGTATACTCAAATTATATAAAATAATTAAAAGTGCAAAAAACGTTAAAAAAACAGGGATATTAATGTTTGATTTATTATTTGAGATGTTCTATTCTTATTGTAATAAGATTAGTTGAGTAATATAGGAGGTATTGTAGAAATTTGAAAAAATAAGTTTTACAAGGAGGTATAAAAATGGTAAATCTTTTTAACCATATGGACAATTTTATTTTTGTTATAAGTAAAAATAGAAAAGTAAAATTTGCCAATAAAGCAGCTTTAAGTAAGATAAAAATAAATTTAAAAGACTTAGTAGATACTCCTGTAAAAGATTGCCTATATAGTAATGGCAAAAGCATAGATAATTTGATTGACAGCCTCGTAAAGGGAGAGGAAATAAACTTTGATTTTTATCTAGAAATTAATAATAAAAAATATGAGCTTAATGGGGATTTATTACAAAGTAATTTTTATGGGGAAAAAAGTTATTTTATAATAGCTAGAGATGTATGTGAAAAATATTATAAAAGGGAAGATTTAGAGATTTTATTAGATAATATAAATATAGGATGTTTTATAAAAAGTAAAAAGGGAGAATATTTATATACTAATAAAAGAAAATGTGATTTTCACAACAAGAAAAAAGAGGATATTATAGGAAGTAAAAGTTGTGATTTATTCGATGAAGAGGAAGTAGAATATATTGAAAAAATAGAAAATGAAGTTATAAAAAGAAATGAACCTTTCAGTGAAGAAAATAGATTTAAAGTAAATGGTCAAAAGAAATGGTATGAGATAACTCTAGATAGTATTTTAGATGAAGATGGTAGTTTTAAATATATGATAGGTAGCAGTAGAAATATAGAGATAAGAAAACATCTAGATAAAACTTTAGATTATATTACTTTAAAATTTAGAGAAATCAATGAGTTTTTAAATGAAGATGATATTTTATATCAACGCAATATAATGAATTTATTAGACTATATATCTGAAAAGATAATGATTAATTTTCAAGCAGATGGTGTAGGAATTGTTTTTTATAAAGAAAAGGAAAAAGATTTCTCTGCACTGATAAGTAAGGGAATATCATTGGGTGAATCTAGTTTTAATATTGTTGAAAAAAAACAAATATTTAAAGAATCTTTTCCTAGATATAATGAAGAAGGGGAACCAGAAGGTATTAAATATGTTGACGAGATAGATAATAAGATAATAGTTGAAAAATTAAAAGCAAAAAATATATATAAAATAGGTGTATATAATATCTGCGCTGGAGGTAAACTATTAGGTCATATAATAATTAATTTTATAAGAGATACAAAATCAATGGAATATGGTTATGACTATATAAAAACTATATGTTCTCACTTAGCAGTAACTATTTCTAATATTAATCAATCAATAAAAATAAAAAAAGAATTAAACGAATATAAAGAAAGAAAAGAATATCTACAAAAATGTATAGATATATCAGTCGATATAGTTGGAAAAATAAATAAATATGGTAAATTTATTTATCTAAATGAAGATAGACTTCAAAGTATACTAGGGTGGAGTGCTGAGGAATTTGAAGAAACAAAGGAAATAAAGGAAATAAAAGATAGATATAAAACTATAGATAAAAATGATTTAGCTATACATCAAGAAAGTCAAATTACATGTAAAGATGGTAAATATAAATGGCTTGAATGGAATATTAAACAATATAAAGATGAAGAAGGTTTATTTTTTACAGCTAAAGATATTACGGCGAAAAAACATTATGAAAAACAACAACAATTACTTGAAGAAGCAGTAGAATTAGAGGGATTAAAAAATAAATTCTTTAATAATTTATCTCATGAATTTAGAACACCTATTAATATAATTTTAGGAACTGTTCAATTAATAGAACAATGTAGAAATAAGGATAATTATAATTTAGAAAACTTAGATTATCATATAGATATTATAAAAAGAAACTCATATAGATTATTAAGACTAGTACAAAACTTATTAGACTTAAGCCAAATAGAAAGTCAGTATTATAATACTAGTTTTGGAAATTATAATATAATTGAAATTGTTGAAGATATCACAATGTCAGTTGCAACATATTTAAAAAATAAAAATATAAATTTAATATTTGATACTAACTGTGAAGAACAAGTTATTTGTTGTGATCCAGAAAAAATAGAAAGAATAGTATTAAATTTATTGTCTAATGCTATAAAATACAATAGAGACAATAATGATATAGAAGTTTATATAGAAGTAAGTGAAGCATCAGTTAAAATTTATGTAAAGGATCATGGTATCGGAATAGAAAAGACAGAATTAGAAAATATATTTGATGAATTCAAAAAAGTTGATGATGGATTGACTAGGTCTTGTGAAGGAAGTGGAATAGGATTATCTATTGTAAATGAATTTGCTCGTATACATAAAGGTAGAGTTAATGTATTTAGCAAATTGGGAGAAGGAACTACTTTTGAGGTTATACTACCAAATCAAATAAATGATTCGAGGGAAAGCGTTATGATTAAAGATGATAGATTAGGACAAAACAAAGTTGAGAGATGTAATATTGAATTTTCGGATATATATAATTAAACGCAATAAAAAAGAAAGCATTTATTAATAGAAAAATAGACAATGTAAAATAATTTGTGCTTATGATGAAATAAATACTCCTTTATGGCAATGATAAAAATATAAGTCAATGCCAGGAAGGAGTATTTTTATGAGTAACTTAAGCAAAGAATTAATA
>NZ_JAHLOQ010000038.1 GCF_018917435.1 Intestinibacter bartlettii | reverse complement strand
TATTAATTCTTTGCTTAAGTTACTCATAAAAATACTCCTTCCTGGCATTGACTTATATTTTTATCATTGCCATAAAGGAGTATTTATTTCATCATAAGCACAAATTATTTTACATTGTCCTAATTTGTTTTTGAATTTTTTTTAGGGCTTTTTTAGAACCTCTTGCAATATCTCTTTCTAATTTTCTATCTTCAAAAGAAGTAAACAAACTATTTATATCATATCCTTCAGGATATAAATCTTTGGCCTTTAAGTAAGGCTTTGTTCTTTTGGCATTGACTGTTGTAAATTGGCCATTATATAAAACTTGAAGATTGTTAAATTTATCGATTGGTGTATATACAATACCATAATCATCTTTATCTAAAAGTTTTATTTTATCTCCAACTTCATAGTTGAAAATTGGGGTAGATTTATCATCCATTTTAGTCTGAGTTCTTATTTTTTTATTATCGATTAATTTAATTTCATAATCTTTATTATTGATATAATTATTTGCCTTTTTAAGAACTTTATCTCTAATGCCCATTTTTTTAGATATAAATAGAGCATTACTATTTTGTGAATGACCAATAGTCAATTTATAAAGCGGTTCTAATGTATCTTTATCAAACATCATCCCAGCATTTTGAAAATCTGGATGAATAGTGGCATATTTTTTTAATTCACCATAATGGGTAGATGCAATTGTTATGCATCCCATTTCATATAACTCTTCTAATATAGCAATTGCAAGAGCAGCACCCTCATTTGGTTCAGTACCACTTCCTATCTCATCTAATAGAACTAGGGTAGATTTATTACTTTTGTTAATTATAGAAGCTATATTTTGAATATGAGAAGAAAAAGTACTAAGTGCATTTTCTATACTTTGATTATCACCTATATCTACAAATATATTTTCAAATATAGATATAGAAGTACCTTCTTCTGCAGGAATATCAAATCCACATTGAGTCATTAAAGTAAGTACACCGACTGTTTTTAATGTTACAGTTTTTCCACCAGCATTAGGACCTGTTATTATTAAACTTCTGTATTTATCCCCTATTTCAAAATCGAGGGGAATAATATTTCCTTTAAGTAGTGGATGTTTTGCTTTTACTAATTTTATATAACCATGATTATTTATTTGTGGCGTTATACAGTTGTTATTTAAGCTATATTTTGCCTTTGCGAATATCATATCATAATTAGCGATAACCTCAATATTTATTTTTATTTCCTGGATTTTTTCAAAAATTAATTCAGTTAAATACGATAGAATTCTATATTCTTCAATTGCTTCCTCTGATCTAAGTGAAATAAGTTCTGTACTAAATTTAGATATATTGTCAGGTTCTATAAATACAGTACTACCTTTTGATGAAGTATCTAAAACAATTCCCTTTACTTCATTTTTGTAAGCAGACTTTATGGGAATTACATAACGATCATCTCTTTTACTTATTAAAAATTCTTGTATATACTTTTTATTTGAACTAGAAGTTAGAAACTTACTAAGTCTTTCTTTTATTTTAGCCTCACAAGTTTCTATATTTCTTCTGATTTTTTTCAGTTCGTTTGAGGCATTTATATCTATTTTATTAGCTTTGATACAGTAATTGATTTCCTCTTCTATAGAACTCAAATCTGTTATATTTAAAGCATAAGAAGATAATGTTTCACCATAAAAACTCATATTTTTCATGAAAGTTTTTATTTTTTTACAACCTCTTAAAAAAGATTCAACTTTCATGAGTTCTTCTGGATTTAAAACAATTCCTTTTTCTACTTTATCTATTAAGCTATTTAAGTTAAATACCCCTTCAAGTGGAATATGAGAGCTATTTTCTAATATATTTCTAGCTTCTTTATTTTCATTTAACATAGTATTTACAGAATAAATATTCTTTTTAGGAATCAGTTTATCTATAAGTTCTTTGCCAAGTGAACTTACACAATATACTTTTACTAATTCTTTTAAATCATTTAGTTGTAGTTTATCAAAGGTAGTATTATTCATTTTTTAATCCTCCTAGACAAAGATTTGATTTTTTTATATTAGAGATTATTTTTCTTATACTAGATTCTGATAAGTTAAACTTAGTTTCTATCTCTTTTATGTCACACCCTGAAATGTATAAATCAAAAATTTTTGTATTTCTAGTATGAAGTGCCTTTTTTGATCCACTTTTTTCACCCCAAGATATTTTTTCACCTTGTATAGGAATATAAATAATATCACCTTGAATATATTTTTGAATTTCGTTTACCAATTTTTCTGGTAATATATTTTTTGCATTTTTATATTTCAATTTTGCCGTCTCCTTTATTTATAAGTTATTTATTATAACTAGTAAATAAGGAGTTTAATTTAGTTGTAACTCCTTATTTACTAAGAAGCACGACTTCCAAACTATAATTTTTAATCAAAAAGCATTCTCCTTTTATTTTAATATTTTTAGTTAATTTAAAAAATTTAACTCTTATATATATTATTTCATATAATATATATTGTTTCAATGTAAAGAATGATTATAAATGAATTTTCCAAAGTTAGAAAATTTTATTTTGATCGTAATATATTTATATTTAATGAATAAAATTATTTATGTAGTATTAAATAATAAATACGATCATTTTCAAAAGCTTCTTCAACATCTAATCCAGCCTGTCTAAATATATTTCGTTGTTGATAAATATCTAAAAGTTTTGGTGTAGATAGAGGCGAATGTGTTTGTATATATGCGTTTAATGACTTTCGACTTTCTGGATGTGCTATTAGTAATTTTCCATCGTCTGACAAATTATTTTCAATAAGTTTTTTTATTGTAGAGATTTTATTTTCTAGTAATGGAAAGACTGAGAATAATATTATTTTATCAAAAGTTCCCTTTATAGTATCACATTCTACATCAGCTAATTGAAATTCTATATTTTCTATATTTTTAAATTTTTCTTTAGCAATCTGTATCATATGTTTTGATTTATCAATACCTTTTATATTACCTTTTGGATTATGTTGATGAACAAATGGTATCAACATACCAGTACCGGTACCGACATCCAATATTTTATCATTTTCCTTAATTGAAAATCGATCTAAAATATAGCTTATTTTGCAAATATCCATTATTCTTGTATAATCCATATTAATTGAATTTGGATCTAAAAATTGTGTGTAATCCATGCCAATATCCCTCCTTACTGCACAATATTTAATAATTATTATAAAAGTAGCCACGAAGTCAATTTACCTTCATGGCTTGATTAAATATTAATTAAATAATAGTATAGAAAGTTAGAAAATGCAACTAATTGAGCCTTGTCTATTTTCAACAAATTAAGATAAAAATCTAAATTATAAAAAAAATACTTGACTAAAAATTGAATGATAATTATAATTAATTTATATCAATTAAATTTAATTAAATTTTGAAAGGGTGGTAAAATGACAGAGAATGATAAGCTAAAACTAGATAACCAATTATGCTTTTCGTTGTATGCTTTATCAAGGGAAGTTATAAAAATGTATCAACCTATACTATCTAAATATAATTTGACCTATACTCAATATGTAACAATGTTAGCTATGTGGGAGATGGAGAAAACACCATTTAAAGAGCTAGCGAAAAAGCTTTATTTAGACTCTGGAACACTTACTCCAGTTTTAAAGAAATTAGAAGCTATGGGACTTGTAAATAAGTATAGAGATAAAAATGATGATAGAATGGTAATTGTTGAACTTACAGAAAAAGCAATTGATTTGAAAAAAGAAATTGTAGAAGTTCCTGAACAAATGTATTGTAAACTAGAAGGTTTTGATAAAGAAGAACTTATTACTTTAAAGACAAGTTTAGATAAAATGTTAAAAAAGTTAGGCAAGTAATTGTCTAACTAAAAATTAAAATAAATCAATTTAATTAAATTAAATTTGTATAAATTGATTTTGAAAAAATTAAAAATAATATACAAAAAAATAAATTTTAAGGAGAATAAAAAATGAAATTTTATGATTTTAAAGCAAGAAAAATGAATGGACAAGAAGTAAGCATGGAAGATTATAAAGGTAAAGTAGTATTAGTAGTAAATACTGCAAGTAAGTGTGGGCTTACACCTCAATTTGAAGAATTAGAAGCATTATATAAAGAGTATAAAGATCAAGGATTAGAAATATTAGGTTTCCCATGTAATCAATTTGCAAAACAAGATTCAGGAAGTAATGAAGAAATACACTCATTCTGCCAATTAAACTATGGAGTATCATTTAATATGTTTGAAAAGATAGAAGTTAATGGGAAAAATGCACATCCACTTTATAAATTTTTAAAATATGAAAAGGGTGGAGTTATGGGAAATGAAATAAAATGGAACTTCACTAAATTTATAATAGATAGAGATGGTAATGTAGTTAAGAGATATGCTCCTATTGTAAAACCTAATAAAATAGAAAATGATATTAAAGAGTTATTAAAATAAAGTGATTTATTTTTATTGAAAATATAAATTTAGTTAAAAGTAAATTGATTGAATTAAATTAAATTTATATAAATTGTATGAATGGTAAATAATTAGTAAAAGAGGTTAAATAATATGGATAAAAGATATGATATAGCAATAATCGGGAGTGGAATAGCAGGTATGTCTGCAGCACTTAATGCAAAAATAAGAAAAAAAGACTTTATATTCTTTGGAAGTAAGGACATGAGTAGTAAACTTGTAAAATCACATAAAATAAATAATTATCCAGGGTTCTTTGATAAAAGTGGCATTGAAATAAAAGATGAGTTACAAAAACATATGGATTATATGGATATAAAAATAACTGAAGATAATGTATTAAATATTTATTCAATGGGAGATTATTTTATAATAATGGCAAAGCAAGGAATATATGAAGCTACATCTGTAATAATAGCAACAGGAGTTAACTTTGGAAAAGCATTAAATGGAGAAAAAGAATTCTTAGGTAGAGGTGTTGGATATTGTGCCACTTGTGATGCTGCCTTATATAAAGATAAGGTAGTAACAATTATATCATATAGTAAAGAAGAAGAGAATGAAGCAAACTTTTTGGCATCTATAGCATCGAAAGTATATTATATCCCAATGTATAAAGAAGATGTTGATATTGATAAATCTATAGAAATAGTAAATGATATACCTGTTGAGATAAAAGGAAATGATTTTGTAAATGAATTAATTCTAAAAAAATCTAAAATAAAAACTGATGGAATTTTTATTTTAAGAGAAAGTTCTGACCCTGAACAGTTAGTACCTGGCCTAGAAATTGAAAAAAATCATATAAAAGTAAATCGTCTTATGCAAACTAATATAAGAGGGTGTTTTGCAGCAGGTGATATAGTAGGAGCACCGTATCAATATGTAAAAGCTGCAGGAGAGGGAAACGTAGCATCACTTTCAGCAGTAAGTTATATTGATAATCTTAAAAGGGATAAAAGTAAGAAATAAAAATACATTTTTTAATAATATTTACAAATACTAAAATCTATAAAAATTAATATCTAAAGGAGATAAAAATGATATACGATTATAAAGTAAAAGATACAAACGGAGAAATGACATCATTAGATGAGTATAAAGGCAAAGTACTTTTAGTAGTTAATACTGCTACTGGATGCGGATTTACGCCACAATATGAAGGCCTTCAAAAATTATACGATAAATATAAAGATAAAGGTTTTGAAATTTTAGATTTCCCATGCAACCAATTTTTTAATCAAGCACCTGGAGACGATGAGGAAATAAAAAGTTTTTGCACACTAAATTATGGAACAACTTTTAAACGTTTCTCGAAAATAGATGTAAATGGAGAAGGTGCCGATCCTGTTTATAAATACTTAAGAATAGAAGCTCCAATGGCTGATGAAGATGATAAATCTAAAGAATTATATGAATTTCTTAGTAGTAAAGGATTTAATACAAGTGGCGACGAAATAAAATGGAACTTTACTAAATTTTTAATCGATAAAGACGGAAAAATAGTAAAAAGATTTGCACCTACTGCTGAACCAGAAAAGATAGAAAAAGAAATAGAAAAATTACTATAAATAGAAAATAATCTATTAACATTATAAGTTATATTGAAATACCTATATAGAATGAAAATAGTTTTATATAGGTATTTTGTGTATAAAAATAAAAAGAGCACTTGCATGAAATTGTTTTCATGTAATTCATTGACATATTTATGCATTTCATGTCGCAAAACTGCTATTTCATTACTATAAAAATACCCTCTAGATATATTTGGATTACTATATAAATACAAAAAGAAATATTTATACATTATATTTAAACTTTATGTTTAGAAAAAAAGTTTATAGGGGGGATATGTTGTGATTAGTTTCTTTACAGCAATAATAGTTTTATTAGTAGGTTATTTTATCTATGGTAAATTTGTTGAGAGAGTATTTGGGATTGATGATTCTCTAACAACTCCAGCCATAGAAATGCAAGATGGTGTCGACTATGTGCCAATGAATTGGAAAAAAATATTCTTAATTCAATTCTTAAACATAGCAGGTTTGGGACCAATATTTGGGGCTATACAAGGTGCATTATTTGGGCCAGCAGCATTCTTATGGATTGTATTTGGTACAATATTTGCAGGTGGTGTTCATGACTTCTTATCTGGATACTTATCACTTAAAAACAAAGGTGTATCAGCATCAGAACTTGTTGGTATATATTTAGGTGAAGGTGCTAGAAAAGTAATGGTAGTATTTAGTGTAGTATTATTAGTACTTGTAGGTGTAGTATTTGTTACAGGACCTGCTGGACTTTTAAATACATTAACTAGTGTAGATACAAAAATATGGGTTGCAGTAATATTTGCATATTATATATTAGCAACTGTACTTCCAGTTGATAAAGTTATAGGTAAAATTTATCCAATATTCGGTGCAGCACTTATATTAATGGCAATTGGTATAGCTGGTGGATTAATAGTTAAAGGTTATCAAATACCAGAATTAACTTTACAAAACTTCTATCCAAATGGTGAAAAATCAATATTCCCATACTTATTTATAACAATAGCTTGTGGTGCAATATCAGGATTCCATGCAACACAATCACCACTTATGGCAAGATGTGTAGAACATGAAAGAGAAATAAGACCAGTCTTTTATGGATCAATGGTTGCAGAAGGTATAATAGCTTTAATATGGGCAGCAGCTGCAATGGCATTTTATCATGGACAACCTCAATTACAAGCAATTTATGGTGCAACTCCAGCAGTAGGTGTAAACCAAATGTCAGTTACATTACTTGGACCAGTTGGTGCAGCTCTTGCAATATTAGGTGTTGTAGCTTGTCCAATAACATCTGGGGATACAGCATTTAGAAGCGCTAGACTTACAATAGCTGACTCATTTAATATAAAACAAGAAAGCTTAGTTTCTAGATTTAAAATAGCAATACCATTATTTGTAGTAGGTATAGCTCTTACATTTATAGATTTCCAAATAATTTGGAGATATTTCTCTTGGGCTAACCAAACATTAGCAATGATAATGTTATGGACAGGAAGTATGTTCTTGCTTAAAAATAACAAAAACTATATGATAACAGTGGCTCCAGCAATATTTATGACAGCTGTAACATTTAGTTATATAATGCAAGCACCAGAAGGATTTAAATTACCAGCAACAGTAGGTAATACTATCGGTGTTGTAGTAGCTGTATTATTTGCAGTAGCATTCTTTATCAAAGCAAATAAAGTTAAAAAAGCAGGACATAATAAAGCTGCTTAATTAGAAATTAAATAAAATGAAAATTTTATAATATAAAAAGAAGGTATTGTAAATAGATTTTTAGTATATTTACAATACCTTCTTTTGTTTAGAATAAAGTAATATTTTTAAGTTTCAATATGTTTTAGTACAAAATCCAAGGAATCTTTGAAAAACTTATTAATACCTTCTTCTGTAATAAGTTCATTTTGTGGGAATTGTAGCAATGGATTCTTATAATGTTCAAAAATCCATTGTTCAGTAAGTTTAATATCTCTAGGTGTAATTGTATAAATTCCATCGTCAGTTTTAATATCTATATTTTCCTTTGGAAATGAAAATTTATATTCAACATCAAGCCATTTAGCTATAAGGTTAAAGTTTTTATGTTTAAATTTTATGCAAGAGGGTCTATCTCCATAGAATATTCCATTTAATGTTTTCATTCCAGTTATTATATTTTCTTCATTATAGATAAAATAATCTTCTTTTAATAAATTATTTAGATAATAGTCTAAAAGTATATGACAATAGACGCCAGTCGATACAAT
Organism: Intestinibacter bartlettii; assembly: GCF_018917435.1. Taxonomy (GTDB): domain Bacteria; phylum Bacillota; class Clostridia; order Peptostreptococcales; family Peptostreptococcaceae; genus Intestinibacter; species Intestinibacter bartlettii_A. The sequence goes on along the minus strand of NZ_JAHLOQ010000038.1, from coordinate 24,201 downwards.
ATCATTTTTATCCCAATAAATATTTTTATATTTTTCTAAATCAGGCAAACTAAGTTCATCTTTGTAGATGTAATAATGAGAGTATTTAGACCAAACGGGTTTATCCATAGGAATTAAAAATCCAGATTTGATGTCTGGTATTAAGTTTGATAGTATAAAAAGATTTTTTTCTTGCTTATCTAAATTCAAGACAGATGAAATTTCATTAGCTAATTTTATATGAAAACTCCAAGCAGGCATAATTAAAAGTCCTTTCTACGTATATTATTAATAAAGATTTCTATTATGTATTATAAAATAAATGGAATAAATTTCAAGTGAAAGTTTATATATGTCTGTAAAAGAAATTTGTTGAAATTTATTTTAGATTAATGTATATTTAATAAGTGAGTCATAAAATTTGATAATCAAAATATTTAATGTTAAAAATAATTTATAAATAAGGAGGGGGATTATGAAAAAAAAATTAATTATAGGAATTATAGCAATTTTATTAATATTAACAGGGGTTGGATATGGAGTTGGAAGTTTTTTTGTGCATTATGCTTTATCTCCTGTTAGTGATTCTGCAAAAAGAAATATAAATGAGGAAGATAAAATAGAAGCTGCAAAAGGAGCAGAAAAAATAATTCTAAAAAATCAAAAGAATGAAAAGAAAAAAGCAAATGAGTTTAAAAAGACTACATCAACTGAAAACATTACAAATAATGATTCTCTAAAATTAGAAGCAAATTATAAAACCCAGGAAAATAAAACACATAAATGGGCAATATTGATTCATGGATATAAGGTCAATAATAATAATATGATGTCCTATGGAGAAAAATATTATGAACAGGGGTATAATGTTTTACTTCCAAACAATAGGGCACATGGAAATAGTGAAGGAAATTACATAGGAATGGGATGGCTTGACAAGGACGATATAGCTTGTTGGGTAAATTGGATAAATAAACAAGATCCAGATGCAAAGATAATACTTCATGGAGTATCAATGGGGGCTGCAACAACAATGATGGTATCAGGTGAAAACTTAGACAATGTAGTAGGGTATATAGAAGACTGTGGATATACTAGTGTATGGGATATTTTTGCAAGTGAATTGGATAAAAGATTCTCACTTCCAACTTTTCCAGTTTTAAATATATCAAATGCAGTAGCTAATTTAAAAGCAGGATATGACTTTAAAGAAGCATCTAGTGTAGAACAACTTAAAAAATGTAAAAATCCAATGTTATTTATACATGGTGGAAAAGATGACTTTGTTCCTACTTATATGGTATATGAAGTTTATGATGCAGCAAACTGTGAAAAAGATTTATATATAGTAGATGAAGCGGGTCATGCAGAAGCAAAGGACTATGATGTAGATGCATACTGGAATAAGGTATTTAGCTTTATAAATGAAAAGATAGATATATAGAAATGAAAAATACTGAAGCTTTAAGGCTTCAGTATTTTATTTATATTAATTTTTAAAAATTAAATTTATTCGGCTGAAATAGACTTATCAGAAAAGTTTATTTCATTTATATCTTCGGGTTTATCTTGTTCACAAAAATAATGAACTTCTGAATTAAATTCATACTCTTTTAAATCTTCAATTTTGAAATATGTATTACATTTTTCGCATTTTGCAACTGAATCATCTTCTGCACATTTAGTACATATCATATCATAGTCGTAATAGTGATAGTAGTTATCTGTAGCTTTTATTTCAGTATCACAAATACTACAATAACCGATTATTTCAGCAGATTCATCTTGAAAATTATCTTCATAATTATTTGAATAATTATAAGACATACTCCTACCCCCTTTTTATAGAAAAAAACTCTATATATTTCATAATACTACAGTGAAAACTATATTCCTTTTAAAAGTAATATAATTTTCTATACTTTTTTAAAGTTCTGAAGTACAATTTGGGCAACGAGTTGCATTTATTGATATTTCGCTACAGCAGTAAGGGCATACTTTTGTAGTGCACTCTTCTGTTACTGCCACTTCTGGATTTTTTCCTAAAGTAGCAAGTTTATTCATACTTTTTACAATTAAAAAGATTACAAATGCCATTATTATAAAGTTTATAAGTGCTGTTATAAAAGAACCATATTTAAGCTCAACACCTCCAGCAGTCATCACTAAGTTACTAAAATCTTTATTAGCAAATAAGCCGATGATTGGAGAGATTATATCTTGAACTAAAGAATTAACAACACCTTGAAATGCACCACCTATAATAACCCCAACAGCTAAGTCAAGCACATTCCCTCTAAGTGCGAATTCTTTAAATTCATTTAAAAATTTAGACATATATTTTCCTCCCTTTCTATAATATTCATAAAATATTATAACATGAAAATCATATTTAGAGGAAAATCAAGATATTTTGTTTGGAAATTTAAGTATAAATTTGTTCTAATAAAGAAGACTTTATTCTAAAGACCTTTTACAAGGTGGATTTCTTGCTATTTATTATTTATTAAATAATAATATGCTATTTGATATTTTCTATTTCTATCTAAATCTTTTTGACTTAATGAAGGAAGTCTTTTTAAATCCATATTATGTTCTAAATCAGCAAGTTTCACTTCTTTTGCCAATGGATTAGAACTTAAATTTTTTATATATTCTTGGTAATCTTGATTCACATCAAATCTTGTCAGTGCTACAACTGCATCTACAATATGTTTTGAAATACCAATTTCAAGTAAGTAATCTTTTGTTACATCGGTGTCCTCAATTATATCATGAAGAAGTGCTACAATCTTAGCCTCCTTAGTTTTTACAGTTTCCATTACATGTAGAGGATGCAATATATATGGATTTCCTGATTTATCTGTCTGATTTTTATGTTTTTTAACTGCTAGTTCGAGCGCTAGTTGAAATTGTTCATTATAAGATAACATTTGTGTACCTCCTGTAATATTGGACTTATGTATATTATATAACACTAATTTTTGATTTGTATAAAGAATATATTAAATAAGGTGCTAAAGTGAAAAAATGGTAAAAGGTGTAGTATAATATAAAATATATTGAATTTTGTAAAAGGGAGATGGAAAATGTGAATTTAAATTTTATAGTAACAGCGATATCGGTAGTAGTATGTATTTTTATAATAATAGATATTTTATATTACTTTAAATCTTCATCAAAAGTAAATAAGTATTTTAAAGAGATGCTAGATGATTTTTATGAAAATAAAGACAATGGTGAATTTAAAAATGATAGTTTGAATAAAATAAAAAGCGAATTTATAAGTAGTTTGTACGGTGTAGTGAATGTAAATACTCAGGTTATTATTGAAAAAAATTTATATCCTGAGGATAATAAATTAAGAAAAGAGGAAGCTAGATTAGATTATTTTATTAGTTTGGCAACTACATTAGGTCTTTTGGGTACGTTTATAGGTTTAACTTGTGCCATAATAAGCATGAGTATTAGTATATCATCAGCTGATGTAGAGAGTTTTATACAAGATTTAAAACCAGCAATGTATAGTATGGGAGGAGCTTTTACTACTAGTATATTTGGTTTAATTGCATCAATTATAATGAATATATTTGGTACAGGATATAAAATAACTAAACAAAATTTAATAGATGCAATTGAAGATAATTTGGACAATGAAGAAGCCAAAAAGAAATTTAGTGATTCCCAAGCTATGATAGGTAAAATGGATGAAATGGTTAGAGCAATAAATATTATGGGTGCAAATGTTAAAAAGTCTTCAGAAGAAATGAATAATTTAGTTAAAGATATAGGAGTTCTTAATGATGAAATCAAAGGGTTTAATTCTAACATAGAAAAGAATAGCTCTAACTTAATTGAAGCTACTAATAATTTTGAAAAAGTAGTAGATAAATTTGAAAAACCATTAAGTGAATTTAGGTTTAGTATGGACAAGTTTGTAACTAGTTATAAAGGTCTTGATGAAAAAACAGAGATACTAAGCGATGTTGTAGATAAGAGTTTAAGCAAGAGTATCGATAAACTTATTACTTTCTTTGACGAAAATACTAAACAACAAATGAAGTTTATAGAAGAAAATAATGGTGTTCAAAAAGAAACTATAAAGAGTATGAATATAGTTTCTGATGTTATAAATGATAATTTAACAAATTTAAAAGATACATATACAGAATTATCTCATGTCATTACAACTATGCAGGAAAAAGTAACAGATCAACAAAATAATTTAAATAATGTAAGCAATAAATTAGGCAATATATTAGATAAATTAGAATCGGAAGTTTCAGATTTAGCAGGCAAAGTATCAAGTAAGACTGCTAAAAGTATACAAGAAGCAACAGACAAATCAAGTGAAAAAATGGTTAAAGAATTACAACATGTCACAGATAAATTAGCAGAACAGTTAGAAGAAATAACTAAACAATTTAATAAAATACAACAAGAACAACAAGGCGAAAATGAAGCAACATTAAAACTTATGAAGGAAACAATCCAGTCAATATATACACAAGTTAGTGAATTACAAAAAATGAACTTGGTAAATGCATAGGAGGAAGATATGAAAGTTAGAACTAGATCCTCAAAAAAAGTAAAAGAAAAAGCAAATGTATGGTCTTCTTTTGTTGATATAATGAGTACGGTATCGATAGTATTTTTCTTTATGATGATATTTGCATTAGCTATGTTTTTTCAAATCCAAGAAAAGACAGATGATATATCAGCCCAAAGAGACAAGCTATATTCAAAAATAGAACAAGAGTTAAAGCCTACTTTAGGTGATGATGTAGTATATGAAGAGGGATTATTACAAATAAAATCATCACTATTATTTGATACTGATAGTTCGACATTAAGTGAAAAGGGGAAAAGTGTAGCTCAAAAGATAGGTCAAGCGTTTATAGATGTATTAGACGATGATGAAAATAGAGAAAAAATAGAATCTGTAAAAGTAATCGGACACACAGATAATGACTATGATGCGCAATATAACAGAACATTATCTACAGAAAGAGCAGTAGAATTTGTAAATGAGATGTTAAATGATAAAGATAGTGACTCTCCTTATGGGGCATATTTTGAGGCATCAGGAATGTCTAAGTATTCGCCTAAAGAAGGTACAGTTGACAATCAAAAAGAATCAGAAAAAGAACAAAATAGAAGAATTGAAATAAAAATAGTATTTAAAGATGACGATATTGCAGAATTTATAAAAAGTAGTTTATTAAAATAAATTCAGGGGGGAATTATATTGAATTTGGAATACGCAAGAGATAAATATAAGCAGCTTGAAAATATTTTAAATGACAAAGAAGATTTGGACAATCAACAATTAAAAGAGATAAATAGAGAATTACATCAGTTGGGGGAAGCAGATTTAATTGATAATATTCAAAAAATGAGTGAATCAGAACAAAGCAAGTTTTTAATAAAAGAGATGTTTAAAGAAGTTTTGGGACATGCTAAACCAGAAATAAATACGCAAGCTTATAAAGTAGTAGATGATGGCAGGTTAGAAGAAATAGGATATGAAAATACACTTGAAATATCTACAAAAAAAGATTATAGCAGTGAGGGTGAGATTTATATAAATATAAAAAATTACGATGAGGATAAAAAATATAGAGATTCAGAGTACTTTTTGAAATTTATAACCGTTAGCCCCAATATACAAAGAAAGATAGAAACTATTAGTTTTGAAGGCGATGAAATAAATCTAAAATTAAAATACAAAATTTTCTTTGAAAAGGATATGCCTGAAAAAGTATACAGAGAATATATTTCTATAGCATTTGAAAATCTACAAAGTAAGATGTATGAGTTTACAATAAAATGTAGAAACGTAGATGATAGAATTTATGATTTTGATTTTAAAAGTATAGATGATCTTTATCAAATATTTAAGGACGATGCTAAAAAATATAAGAAAAATAAAGCATCCAATGAAAGTTTGACTATAGAACAAATTTTTAATAAAGATTATTTTGAAGAATATATAGAATACTTAGAAGCATATGAAGCATTAAATCTATATAAAAACTTAAATATAAAAGTATATACAATAAATGATATTGATTTATTTTTTAGAGTTTTAGGATATAAAAGCTGTGTTAACAATGTAAGAACAAATACTAAAAAGATTGCAAAAAATACGCCTAAAGATATAGTTATACAAGAAAGTATAAGAGACGAAATAGATTTTAATAAATTATTTAATGTATATTATATAGAAGATTTAGATTTAGCATATAAATTTGAGATTTATAATAATAGGGAGAGAGATGTGAGAATAAGAAAATGCAGTGATTTACTTCATCCTATAATTAATAAATCATTAAGTTTTATTTTTAAAAATAAAATGAAAAGATTTAATTCTTCTATAATTATAGATGATACAAATAGATTTAAACATATGATTAAGTATTATATAAAAAAAGAATATATAAATACAAATTGTAAAGTTTTGATTTATACAAAAAAATCTGAGCAAGAAAGAAATTTGTATCAATTAAAAATACATATGTAAAGTTGATGGTGGTTATATGAGTTATGATATATTACAAAAAAATATAGATCAAAAACTAAAGAGATATAAACAGAAAGTTGGCAAAGATTATTATACATACTATTATTATGAAGCATTAGATTTATTAGATAAATATATCTTAGATTTGGCAAATGGCCAAAGAACAAAATCACAAGTAAAAATATCAGAATTACTTAGTAAGGCAAATAAAATGCAAGAAGATAAGTACATATATAGAAACTATATATTATCTTTATTTATAGAAAATGATAAAGATATGTTAAAAAGTATTTTTGAATTAAATGAAGAAAGCTATAAGCAAGAAGATATTTATGATGAAGAAAATGCGATTTATTTTTTTATAGACGGTTTTTGGAATGAAAAAGAGTTTTCAAATGAAAGTAAGTTAAATAGATTTGAAATCGTATATGAAGATTTAAATTATATAGACTATAGGATATTATATGTTTTATATAAAAAATACAATATAGATGTTTTTGAAAAGGCTGAATCGTATTTAATTGATAGTTATGAAAAAAAATATATAGATAAAAAAGATGGTAGAAAAACTCTGAAATCAAGATTGGCATATTATTCAGTATTATCTTCAGATGATATAGAAGACAAGCTTGATGATATATTAAATGATATACAATATTTAGATGCAGTAAAAAGTGTACCATTCAATAATAAAGTTGTAAAACAAATAGGAGAGAGATTTTATAATAAAAATAGAATTACTCCTTTGAAAGAAGAAATAAATCCACAAAATATAGTGATTTATGATTATTTGTTACAATTATTAAATTATGAATTATACAAACAATACAGAGATATGTTCGACTATATTATAGAAAAATACTGTGAATATAGACGATTTAATTTAGCACCCAATAAAGATAAGATAGATTTGTTATTATCTTTGTCAAAATATAATGAGAAAATATCATTATTAGCACGATTTAATAATACTCATACAAAATATTTAGAAAAAATCAAAAAAATAAAAAATCAAAAAATTAATCTCAAAAAAGACGAAGTAGATGAACAAAATTATAATTTAGAGCAAAAATTAAAGGAAGAATTAAAAGGAAATACTTATTTTACATATAAAGAATTTATGCTTATTAAACAATTGGATGATGAATATTTAAATATAATTATTCAAAATTTATATCAGGTAGAAATTTGTGATATGAAAAATGTAAAGTGTAAAATAATATTTAAATTTGAAAATTATCCAGAAGGGGAAATTGTATATTATGATAATAAAGCGTTTTACTACTTTCCTGAAGAGCCCATAGAAATAATAATTTTAAAAGATGAAGTTTTATATGGAAAATCATTTACGGTAAAGAAGATAAACAGTATAGATAGTTTTGGCTTTAAAGATGTACGTGATGAGAATTTACCAGAACGCTATAAAAAATTTAAAGAAAGTTTGTCTAAGTATTTTTGTAAAAACGCATCAACAATAAAATCAGAATTATTAAATAATAAGTTGAGTTATAAATTTTCTTTATATATTTTGTATAGTAATATAGATGATTTTACAAGAAATCTATCTAAAAATAAGTTGAAATTTAATAAAGCTATGATTGAAATACTGATTCAATGTAAATCAATATTTAGTGATAAAAATAAGTACGAATCTATTTTAGATAAGATAAGAAATAATCTTAAAAAGGATTTGTATTTAGATGAAAGTAAAGAAATGGTTAGACTTATAGGTGAAGAACTAAATGATACTAATCAAAAACAAAAAAATCTTTATGAAATGATGAATTTGATTAAAGATAATGGCAAAATTCAATTATCGAAGGACATTAATTTGAAAATAGAAAAGACTTTTAGGAATATAGTGGATGATATTATTGAATTGGATGTTATGAATGTCTCTATCCAATATCCAGTTTTTACAGATTTAGTAAAAATAGCTTATGAAAATAATTATTATGATAATATGTCGTTTATAAATATATGTGAAAAGTTTATATATAAAAATAAGCTTGTAGATAATATTGTTTATGAGTATATGCAAGAATGTTATAAAAGAACTTATCTTCTTACTGATAAAACTGATGAAATATTAAAAATTATAAATCTATATTATGAAAATCATGACAATAAAGAAAATAACCTAGAAATGACCTTAAATTATTGGATAAAACTAAATAAGTATGATGATAAATTTGTATCAACATTTAAAAAACTATGTAAAAGTATTCCACAAGATGAACTTGCATATAATCAAGTTGTTAAAAAATCTATAAACTTTATGACCAATTTAAATAATTACAATAAATACATTTATGATTTAGATATTATTATGATTATGGAATCTGTGTATTTAAACACCAAAGGCTACTATAAATGTTTAGAATCTGTTGTTTATAGATATATTAAAAATAATAAAATAGATCAAATTAAAGAATATGTAAATGATATAGTAACTTACTATACTAAAGAAAGAATAATAACAGATTGTTGCATACCTATAGTAAAGACTATTTATGATAATAAGTATTATGAACAGCTTGAAACATCTACTATGACTGAATTTAAAAAATATTTTATAGAAATATTAAAATATGAAATACTTGAGTATAGTGATTATAGTGGTTTAATTAAAAATGATTGTATCTTAGTCAAAAATAAAAACAACAATATAATTTATAAATTTGACAAAGTTTCTAAAGATAACATATTGATTAAATTAAATTACAATGAAAGCTACAAAATTAATGATAAAGATATAAAAAGAAACTATATTATAAAAAATGAAGATATTTTTATAGAAGAATTTGAGTATGGTGATGATTTATTTAAGAAAAAGGCGTTCAATTTAATGATGAAAAAACAAATTTATAAACGAGAAATCGTCGTATTTGGATTAAAAAACGAAAGCCTTTTAAAAGATAAATCTAAATATAAGGATTTATATATTAAATATTTATTAAAAGAGCTTGAGTATATGCAATCTTACTTTTCAGATTATATATATCAATTTAAGTATTTTATAAATAAATGTGAAGTAGATAAAGAAGACAATAAAAACATAGAAATAATACTTAAAAATATAGGCAAAAAAGAAGAATATTATGAGTTAGACTTTTTCAAAACTATAGATAAAAAGTTTACCCAATTTGAATTTTCAGGTGATTATATTGATTATATTATTAAACGATATAATTCTACAGATGAAGATCAATACTTTATAGAATACTTTGATTTAAATAAAACTAGACTGAATGAAATTCAGATAAGTGAAGCTTTTAAATATTATTTTAAATCATTAAAATATATAAATGAAAAATTATATAAGAGTATAATGAATATTTTAAGTTATGTAATCAAGTTAAATTCAAGTGATACAAAACAAAGTATATTAAATTGTATAATAGACACTATAATAGATAAAGATTTTTATAGAAAAACAGAATATAATTTAAATCAAAGTGTACTCCGATATTCAATATTAGCCTCCATGCATATACTAGTACATATAAATACTGTATATAGCTATAGAGATAAAGAAATTTATGAAAAAGTTAGAAAAGCCTATGTGAATATAAGCAAATTCTATTCTAGAAAAGATCATATAAATATTTTCTTAATAAAAAAATTCAATGGAAATTTACAACAATTAAAAGAATTATGTGATTTTATAATAAGTAATTCAAGAAGCTATGATTTTACAACAGACGAAGAAAAAATAATAATTAAAAAGGCACGTTACTTATTTGACAAGGAGATTAAAAAAGAGGTAGAAAAATCATCATCAAATATGTATATATATAAGAGAGATAGCTTGAGACAGAATATAGTAGATAATTATAAAAATATAGTATGTAATTTGAGAAATGAAAAAGTGACAGATAAAAATTATAGAAACTTAATGGAAGCAGATTCTAAAATATTAATAAATGACTTAGTTATATTAAAAACATCAACATCTAGTAATAATCCTATACAAAGATATATTGGATTTGAATTAGATAATATGGATGAGAAACTTCTTATATTGAAAATAAAAAATAAAAATATTTATAAAATAATAAAACAATATCTTCAAAATGAAGATTTAAACGACTTATACTTTAAAGATAAAGATAATGGTTTTGAACAAAATATAGTTGTAATTAGATTTATGGATACGTTAGATATAAATAACGATAAATTTAATGAAGGTATAAGTTATGTATTTGACTTATTTATGGATTTTATAAAATTTGAATCTGATTTAGTAGAAGAGAATTTTTTAGCCCCAGATTTAACTATTCAAAATACAGCTTTACTACAAAACAAATTATTTGTGGCTAATATAGATCAAGGGGAAGTCATTAATATGATTAATAGAAATAATCTGCAAAAAAATATAAATAAAAAGATACAGATAACTGCAGATTATATATTAAAAATAGTGGGCCAATCAAAACTAGATAAAAAAGATATGTATATAAATAAATTAAAAAAGGACTTAACGAATTCCAATATACATACATTAAATCAATTTTATTATAAGTTAAAAAGCATAAAAGATGAAATAATAAATGCAGAAAATTTAATTGTATCAAAAGAAAATGTATTTACAGCTATAAATCTATATCAAAATAATTTGTTAGATACAAATCAAATTGACAGTCTAGTAAAAACAATTGCAAGTGAAGAGATAGAAGGTGGAGAAGCTTATAATATAGTGCTTGAAAATATAAACAATTATGAAATTGGAGTTGCAAAAAATATCTATAAATATTTAATTAAAAATTATAAGCTACATGGAGAAAAAGACAAGATTTCAGCACAAAGTGTACTAGCATATTTGACAGATATTTTACATACGGAACAACTTAATTCTGAAGAAATAGAATCATTTACAGATTTTATAAGATATTTAAACCAAAATAATCTAATAAATAAATACGACTATGATAAAGCAAGTAAAAGATTAAAAGAATTAGAAAGTACATCTTTTATTAGACAAAGTTAAAATAAAATTATTTAAAAGGTTAGCAAATTTTAAAATTTGCTGACCTTTTTTGTTGTAAAAACAAACAATATTTTATTATAAAATCTAACATTTATTGATAAATTTTACTAATATGAAGTATACTTTTATTAAGATGTAAAATTATGGTAAATAAAAATATAAAATTAAAGAGTGGAGGAGAAATATGTTACAGAGTAAAGTTGCATTGAAAAAAGTTTTTACAAATTCATTAGTTTTTATGATTTTAATAACTTTTATTTTTATGGGTTGTTTTCAAACTAATGTGTATGCTGCTCAAGAAAGTACTAAAACCGCAAAGAATTTAGATGTTGTTTTAGTAATGGATAAAAGTGGTTCAATGAAAAAATCAGACCCAGATAGAACATCAATAGAAGCAGCAAAAATGTTTATAGATATGATAAAAAAATCAGGTGCAAATGTATCTATAGTAGAATTTGCAGATGGGGCAAAGACAGAGGGTATGGTATCTGTAGAAAATGACAGTAGTAAGAAAGAATTAAAAGATACATTAAAAGGTATTAAGTTTGATGGTGATTATACTGATACAGGTAGCGCATTATTAAAAGCTGTAGATACGCTTAAGAATAATGGAAATAAAGATAATAAAAAAGCAATAATATTATTTTCAGATGGTAATATCAAAGTAAATAGTAATAATAGAACAGCACAAAATTCAAAGGATGATATACAAAAGAGTATAAAAGAATGTAATGATTTAGGTTATTCAATTTATTCAGTGGGATTAATAAACGGAAATGACTCTCAAAGTGATATAAGTGAATTTGAAAACTTGATGAAAGATACAGCTGAAAAAACAGATGGTAAATATATAAGAGCAGATAATGTTGAAGATTTACCACAATTTTTTAGTGAATTATTACAAACACTTGACGGCATAAAAGGGGAAGAATTAGGAAGTCTTACAGCTAATGGAGATTATCAAACTGTTGATTTTAAAATAACTAATTCAAATGTATTAGAATCTAATATACTAATACTTCATAATGAAAAAATAAAAGATGTAAAACTTATAAATCCAGATGGAAAAGAAGTTGATCTATCTTCTGATGGTTTTGTATATAGCAAATCTTCAAAATATACTGTCATTAAGATGTTAAAACCTGAAAAAGGCAATTGGAAGATGGAAGTTAAAGGTGTATCAAGTGATAATATAAATATTAGTTTGATATACAACTATGATTTAGAATTAGTTTCATCTGTATCAAAAGATAGTGCTTCAAAAGGTGAAAAAGTAACTGTAGATGCTTATTTTAATTATGAAGATAAAAAATTAGAAGATAAAGATTTTTACGGCTCAGTAGAAGCTAATGCAATAGTTAGAGATTCTAAAAATAAAGAAACTACTGTTAAGTTAAATTATAAAGAAGATGGTTATACAGGTGATATTGAATTAAAACAATATGGTGATTATTATGTGACTATTCATACAACTGGACAAGGCATAGATAAATACAGTGATGAAATGAAGATAATATGTAAAAATCAGGCTCCTGTAATATCAGGTTTAGACAAAGATATGGATATTAAATTAAATCAAACTGAAGATATAGATCTTAGTAAATATATCAAAGATCCTGAAGGAGACAAAATAACATTTAATATATCTAATAGCAATAATGATATTATAAAAACAAAATTAGAAGGTTCAGTACTTAGTGTGACTTCTCTTGCAGAAGGAAAATCAGAAATAGAAATAGTAGCTAAAGACAATCAAGAACAACAAAGTAAGTTTACTATAAAAGTAAAATCTTATAACCCAACGGCGAGAAATATAAAAATCGCAGTTTTAGTAGCAGTAATATTAATAGCAATATTTGCTATTTATAGAATAAATAAAAATTCTAAGACGATGAAAGGTCAACTTAGAGTAAGTATAGATAAATCAGATAGTAATTCATATGAAAACTTTGTAATAGAGACAACAATTACTTTAAGTGGAAATAAAAAATCATTGAGAAATATACTTTCAAATGCAACATCACAATATGGAGCAAATAATTCTCAACAGGAATTAGAAAAATTACAAAATGTAATATCAATGATAAGTTCTAGAGCAGATAAAGTTCGATTTGAGGCAACAGGTAAAAAAGGTGATGACAGATACAAAGTAAAACTTGTAAAGAAAAAAGACAACACAATAGGTCTTATGGATATGGGAGGATTCCCAAACTTTAATATAAACTCAGTAATAGTAGATGCAACAAGATTTGATTATAATTGTGGAGTTAGATTTAAATTAAACAATAATGATAATGAATATGTTGAAGTCAAAATGACTTTAATGAAAGAACAATTATACTAAGTAGCAATTTAAGAGTTAAAGCGTTATTAAGGCTTTAACTCTTAAACAGATTTATTGATAATAATAGATATTATAGAGGGAGGTTGTATTTATGGCGTTTGACATCAATGCTAATAAAAAAATACTGAAAAGATTAAGTTTAGTTGAAGGAGGGGGCTTTGTAAACTTTGCATCTAATATAAATAGAGCAAAAACTGTAAATGATAAAATACTTATAATTGGTTCTGGTGGAATAGGTGGAAAAGCAGTAACAAGATTAAAATCTGAAATATATAAAAAATTTGAAATTCCAGAAGGTAAAGAAAAACCAGATAATATAGAGTTTTTATATTTAGATAGTGATAGAGATGAATTAGAAAGATCTTGTAATAAAGATATAAATGGAATAGGGCTAAATAGTGAAGATACATGCCAGATATATAGTCCTGCAGCTGGGGGAATTTTTAAACATTATGACTGGTATGATAAATTAAAAGATCATCAAAAAGACTGGTATAATCCAACATTATCGCCAACATTAAGTGGTAATGGTGCAGGAGGTATAAGACAGGCGTCTAGATACTTACTTACTTCAGATGGTGCATTTGGAAATATTGTAAATAATATTGAAAGAAAAATAAATCTTATGATGGAAGATGGACTAATTTTAGGTTCTAAAATAAGAGTATTTATAGTTGCTGGTATAGGCGGTGGAACAGGTAGCGGTTCATTTATGGATTTAGCTTATATTGTAAGAGAAGTAATAAATCAAAAAGGCTATAATGAAGTATTTAAATTATATGGTTATTTATTTTTACCAGATGTGTATGAAGTAGGTGGAGCTGGAAAATTCAAAATAATGGAAAATGGATATGCTGCATTAAAGGAATTAGACTACTTTATGAATATAGAAGATATGGAAGATGCAGGATTTAATATGAAATATTCTTCAAATTTTGAAGTTACAAATCCAAAAACAAATGTATTTGATACTTGCATACTTATAACAGGAAGCAGAGATGGAGTAGGAGCAATTGTGCATAGTGAAGAAAATGCGATAAGTACAGTAAGCGACTTTATAATAGATATTATAACTAGTACAGAAATGGTCGATGGCAAATTCATGATAGAATCATTCTTAGATAATCAAACTCATGTAGATGTAGCTTTAGATCAAATGGAAAATACACCTATGAATGCAAATTTTAAATATATGGTTATTGGATCTAGTTCAATAATTTTACCGTTTGAACAAGTAACTTGTTATCTAGGATATAAAACTATGGATAGAATAAAAAAATTATGGGACAAAGAACCAAGTGCATCAGAAATAACATCACTTATGAATAAATTAGGTGTATCACCTCAAAGACAATACAATGAAATGTATAGCAGAGCACAAGATAGATATACTATGCCGTCTACAACTAAAGACTTTACAAAAGACGATGTATTAAATGGAGAAGTAGATAGAAAAGTTAAACAAGAAATAATGTGTCAAAATGAAAAAGTATTTACTGCTTACGATAATATAAGACAAGAAATAGTAACTCAAATTTTAAGAGAGTATAGTTTATATGAAAAGGAATCCATGAAAGATATAGATAAAGGGCCAAACTATTTATTTATGGCTATACATGGATTCGTTAAAAATGGACAAGAACCTATAAATGGATTGATAACTAGAATAGAGAAAGATTTAAAAACTGAAGTACAACAATATATAAATGGATGTACTTCATCAATCCAATCCATGGAAGAGAGAAAACAAAAAATTAAAGATGGCATGGGTGGAAGATTTAGCATGGGCTCAGGTAAAAAAATAGGAGAATATCTAGATTTATGCTATCAAATTGAAATGACGAGAAATGGAAAAGTTTATATTTATCAAAAAATAAATGAGACTTTAGATGAAGTAGTAGGTCATCTTGAAAATAGAGTGTATAACTACTTACAAGGTTATAGAGAAACTATGGATGAAATAATGAAAATCTTAAAAGAAAATTACGACATTATAACTGATCCAGAAAAAACACAAAAATCATTTCCTAATTCATTAGTCGATTTATCTAAAGCTGATGAAAATAATATGAGATTGAAACGTATTTTAGATCATGAAATAGAACAAAAGAAAGATGCTGAATTAATAGATAGTTTCTCTGATGTCATATTAAACAACGTAGATGAATGGACTTCTATGGAATTTAATGTGTATAATCCTGGAAAGAGTTTAGTAGCATTTATCGAAAAAACATATGATTCTATTGTAAGTAAATCAGTGGAAGAGTTTTTACAAGATTATATGGATAAAGGATTTGATCAAGCTGTAACAGAGATTTGCAAACAGTTAAAAGCAGATTCAGATGTATGTTATAAAACTCAACTTGATTTCAATTTAGATAGTTTAGTATCAAATAAATCAGTAGCAGTGCCTAGGAATGCAGTTGAATTTAGAAAAAAAATAAATGCATTAGATAATTCAACAGTATATGATAGCAGTGATAAAAATAAGATAAACTGGATTAAATGTTATTTAGGTGTCCCTTTATATTCAATGAGCAATATAGAAGCTTATGAAAAAAGCTACAAAAAAACAAAAGGTGTACATTTAAATGAACATAACGATAATTATGCAGAATTGCCATCAATTCACAATAAAAAATATTACTCAGCATCTTATGTGAATGAAGACGAAAGCAAGATTTGTGAAGAAATCAGTGAAAATATCGATACTATGATAGAAGAAGAATTAATTTATAAAGAAAATGGTGAATATTTTGCAAGAGTATTATATGGATTTACAAATGATGAAGATGAATTAAATAAACAAATAGAAGGTTTTACAAAACAATATATATCAGATGAAGCAAATAAAGAAAATGGACAGTATAAACTTAAATTAAATATGTTAGAGGCCTTTGCTAATTATATTGGATTACAAATTTCTAAAAAATTTATAAAACCTAAAAATTCTCATTTGACAAATACAGTAGAAGATTTAAAACTTGCTACTAGAATGAGCTGGCATTTATACAAAAATATGAGAGCTACTTTAGAGCTATATAACAAAGTTAAAGCCGAAGTAGAAAAATATAATGAAAAAATAATGGGCGAAATAAAGGCACAAACACAAGCCCAAGAAGAAGCTAGCCAATTTGAAAAAGACATTAGATTATTTAAAAAATGCTTAGACACAAGTTTAATATTAAGAGAGGCGAATTTCTGGAGATATTATATAAATCTAGATGAAAAATTTACTTTTGCTAATTATATGACATTTGAAAAAATAGATAGAGATTATGAAATGTTTACTTGCTTTAAAAAATTTATAGGAGCAGTACAACCAAATCAAAGAGCAGTGTTAGAAAGATTATATGAGCATAAAATAAATGATCCAAATTTAGAAGTTGGAAATGCAATAATGAAAAAAAGAGATGAAGTAGAAAGCGATGCTCAAACAAAAGTAAGTAAATTAAACAGCTTTGAAGTGGAAATGGATTTTTTAGGAAAAGGACTAGACGATTTAAGAAAAGAAATGATTAATTTCTATAAAACAATATTAGAATTATAGAAAAATTAGAAAATTATAACTTAGGGGGAATAATGCAATATGGATAATAAAAATAGTGACAATGTTTTAGAAATATGTGCTACATATACTGAAAAAGTACAGCAAAAACAAGACATAAATAACGAACGACCAAACTGCTTTATTCTCCCATTTATTTTTGGAGATAAAACAGATTATTTTGGCCAAGAGATATTAGAAAAAGTAAAATTTAGATATGGGAATATTGAATGTTATTATTTTAAAAATATTAAGGAGGGAGAATCAAGCGATGATTTTTCCTCAAAACTTTTAAGTGATATAAGAGAAATAAAAAGTGGTATGTCAAATGGTATATATCCAAATACAGATACTTTTTATATACCTGTAATAATTATGTTATCTAGCAAATTTACATCAAATATAGATGAGTATTTAAATAAAATCATCTCTGATATAAAAGATGATTATAAAGTGAAAATGGATATATATTTTGTAGTCGATAAATATGGTGAAGAAATAGCACAAAATAAAAGAGAAGCAGTAAGCAAGGTAAATGAATATATAGAAAATAAGGAAATTGAGTTTGGAGAGATATATTTTTTAGGTGAGAGTAATTTTATTTTTTCAGAAAAACCTTTAAAAGTAGCAGTTGATACTATAGAAACTAATATATTTTATAAAGTTACAAGAAATATAAAATTCAATTGGAGAGCATCAATAGATGAATTAAATGCGCAAAAAGAAGATTATTCAGGAGTAGGGCTTGAAAATTTAGACTGTAACTGGGTTTCTATAGGATATATAAAATTCGATTTATGTAAATATTTAATTCTATATTATTTAAAACAATTTATAGAAATACAAATCGGTAAAAATCAAGAAGATGTTGAAAATGCTATTGAACCTAGTCTTGCTGATATAAAACAAATAGAAGATGAAATAGACAGTTATCTTGAAAAAAAATACCCTGTGGATAATTTAATTAGACATATAAGAGACATACCTATACATAGCGCAAAAATTCCATATATAAAATCTGAGAAAAAAGGTTTTTTCGGAAATCTATTCAAAAAAAATACAAGCAATGCAGCATTTAGTTTTGACAACTTAGAAGAAAGATTGTTTGGAGATAGAGATTATTTTATAAAATATATAGAACTAAATTCAAATGAAGAAATTGGTGAATTTGATTTAAAAAGCAAGATTTCATCATTTAATTTAGTAAATAAATTAGATAAAATACTTAATCAATTAAAAATAAGCACAAATAAGAAGCTCGATGAAGTTACAAATAAACTAAACATGGAGAAGGGATTTCTGAATAAAACTGATGATTTATCTTCATTTATGGGAGAATGTAATAATCGATATTTAAAAATAAAACTAGAAAGATATGTTTTAAATAAAAAGTTTGAACTTATCGAAAAAGAATTAGAAAAAAATAAGGATACGCAAAATATAGATTTGGATACATGTAAACAAAATAAAGAAAAAACACTTGTTGTGATAAATAACTTGATGGAAAAAACAACTTTTAATAATTACAACTTTAAACATATGATAGATGGATTTATAGAAGATCAAAATTCACAAAAAATCTTTAAAAATATACCATGGAGTATTAGTTTTAATAAAGCAGTACAAAGCATTGGAGAAGATAAATTTATAGATTTACTATATTCTACATTAGATGGAATATATAAAGATAATATAGATAGGTTATCTCTAGAATTTGAAAATGCTATGAATACCGAAGTTAGAAATAAATATTGTATTAAATATTTAAGTGGTTATGCTGCAGGGGATGCAATTAACAAACCTGCTCCAATAGTTAATAAAAACAAGATGTATTGTGATTACTTTGAAGCTATTATGTGTGGAAGTACTTCAGATATAAAATTTGAATAAGTATAGTGGTGATAATATGATAACTAATCAGCAAATAAAGTTAATTGGAGATAGTGAAGCAAATAAAGGTATTAAACTTGAATGGGAATGGACTGGAACTGATGGAGAGTTAAATGTTTATCTTCAAAAATTTCAAGAAGATAAACTAGAAAAGTTAGGCACAATTCTTCAAGTTGGAGGATTAGCTTATGCAGAGAAAATATATAAAATGGAAAAAAGAGGTCTATATAGAATAGTTGTGTTTCCAGTAGTAAAAGGAAAGGAACAAAAAGAATCAAAAATAGAGACAGATTACATATGTATAGGCGGAAAGAACACATTAGAATATTCTTTTGAGGATGCAGATGATATGTCTTGTAGATGTATAAATATCAAAAGATTAGATAGGCCTATACAAAAAGATTTAGTATATTTACGTTCTATATCAGATGGAATTAAAATTCCATTTACAGATAACTTAAGTCAGGGGCAAAAGTTTTATATTGCAAATGGAAGTGATTTAAACTTAGAGATAAAATATCCTTACAGTTTAGAAGTTGAAAAAAGGAGAGTATAGGGGAGATTTTAAATGAGTCAACAAGATGTTAATACAAAAGAATACTATGATATACACTGCCTTAAATGTGGGGAAATATTTAAGGCAAATGAATTAACTCTTAATATTGATGAATTATTAAGAAAACATTCTGATTACATAAAAAAAGAAAAAAACAACAATACAGATTATGAAGTTTTTAAAAGTATTAAAATAGGAATGAATTACTCAGAAGATAAAGTAAAAGAATTACTCAACAAGGGATATATAGACACTAATGATATAAGATTATTTTTAGCATCAAAACAAATAGATATAGAAGTTGAAAAAAAGGATGATGAGCAAGAAACAATAGTACAACCTAGAAGTAGACGAAGACTAGAAACTATTGCTGTAAGTACACGCATTCCTGAAGATGTATTAATTGGATTTAGAGAAGTTGTAAAGTTTAGAGCGAGAGATATAGATGAAGATACTAAAGACGTTTGTTATGAACAACTATATAGAATATTATCTAAAGATGAAAAACTTATAGAAATAAAAGAATATCAAATTATAAAAAAAGAAGATGATAGAGGAAATGAATTTATAGATAATATAATCTACACATTACATAATGGAAGAAGATATATAGTAAATGAACTTAGTTGTCCTTACTGTGGAGCAGAAATAAAGGGAAGTTTAGGTGAACATAAACAGTTTGTGATTGGAATGATAGGTAGTGCACGTGTTGGCAAAACTGCCTACCTTGCATCTCTTGTTGATAGACTAGATCCAGAGCCAGGAATTAAATCTATTGATGATAAAATATTTGTAAAAATAGGTGAAAGTAGCATAGGCAAAAAGACTTTTGTAGACGATATTTTAAGTGTATATAGAAGAAATGAAAAAATACCTAAAACACCTCCTGTAAATGGGTGGGTGCCTGTATTTTGTTTAGAAGTATCTATAAACGATAAATCGTATATATTTACATTTGTTGATATGCCTGGTGAAGTATTTGTAAGAGAAGAAGATGATGAAATTTATTCTGAACAAGATCAAGATTTTATCATCAATAATCAAAGGATAATTACAAATTCACATATGCTTTGGTTTTGTATAGACCCAATACAAATAGATCCTATAATACAAAAAAGAAAAAAAGAAATGGGAAGATTAGAAGGCGATGATGAAGTAGTAGAAGATGTAGGCAAACTATTTTATGAAATAGACCAAAAACTCGACTTTATAAAAGCAGCAAATGGTGGTAAGAAAAAACAAAAGGCAGCTATTTTAATTACTAAAAGTGATACAATCGGAGAAGAATTTCATTTAATAGAAAGACGTGGAGAAGATGACAAGCTTACTGAAAATATAAATAATGAAAGCAACTTTGCAATAGAAAAACATATAGAGCATACAAAAAAGGTATATCGCTATTTAACAGAGACAAATAATAAGCTGATATATTCATTTAAGGATATGTTTGAAGATTTTAATCTATTTGCAGTAGCATCTTATGGAATAGATTTAGCTCAAGGAGGAGGAGCTAGAAAACCTTCTAATGTAGAACAACCATTTTTATGGACATGCGCAGTTTTAGGAATACTTCCAGGTAAAAAAGATGTTATTAAAATAGAAGAAAGAAAAACTGGAAAATGGCCTTTTGCAAAAACTGAAGAAGTCCAAATAAAACAAAAAGTAAATATTAAACCGGAAGATTTATTCTTCCATGAATAATAGGTGATAATATGCAGTTACTATATGGGAGAGATAAAAGTGATTATAAAACTCTGTCAAAATCACCTCAGTTGAGTGAAGCTGCAGCTAATGTTTTGACAGAAAATTATTTAGGATATGAGTTTGTAAAAAATCAAGAAGAATACAGTGATATTACTAAACAACCTTTTTCATTGGCTTATTGTGTAACTAATTTAGACGGATATTTAGACAAGGAGATGATTTTAGTTTCTAAAAATGGAAGAAATTTAAAATATACTACTCCTTCTAGATATGCTCATGCAAGACTATTTGAAATAGATGAAAATAGCTTTAAAGATTCTTTCTTTGATATTTTTAAATATTCTTTTATAGATAGTGAAAACTCAGAAGATTATAAAGGTGATGAGATAGATAGTTATAGAGGTGAACTTATAGATTTAGAACAAACAGAACGATTATCAAAAAAGGCACTCAAGTCTATATTGGCTATGTTATTTGATAATTATAGAACTATTTCAAAAAGAATCTATATAATAATTGATGCAGTTGGCGATAACTATAATGCAAGAAGCCTAGATGTTATTAAACAAATTTATAAAAATGTACCGTATTTTATTAGAAAGCTAGCTGGATTTGTATCTTATGGAAGTCCAAATCAAAATTATAGCAATAGAATAAAGTTAGTAGCTTTATCTAGAGAAAATGAAAAAATCAGCTCAGATTTAAAAGTAGATTTGCTTAATTTAGATTTAGGAAAAATAGAAGAAACCTCTAGCAAGGAAAGTAAATATGTTGCAGATTATATATTAGATTTAGATGAAGATAAGAAAGTAGAATTTTTTGATTTAATTGATTTAAAATACAAAAATATAAGACTTACAATAAAAGATTTATATAATATATGTTTATCTAGAAAGCTATGGGGAGAAAGTTCGGATAAAAGCAAGATGGAAAGTTGGATACATAATATAATAAATTACAATGAATTAGATGAAGAGTTATTTAATAAGATGTTAGATTCTATTGAAGAAAATTTAAATGATAGTATTTTTGATAAATACCTTCATGAGATTTTAGCTAAAGACTCAAATATATGTTTAGAATACCTAGATTCAGATAAAGACTTGTACAATTTACTTCTTTTTGAAGATATACTTAGCGTAGATTATGATGACCTAAATCTAAAAATTAATTTAAATGCAAAATATATTGCAGATTGGTGGGAAGAAAATATATTCCCTATATTAAAAAGCAAATATGAAGGACAAGCCATTATGTCTGCGTTAGAAGATGAAGTAACAAAATTTGAAAAACTTGATTTTCAAGGAGAAAACTATAAAAAACTAAAGAAAGAAATAAAACAAAAAGCTGAATCACTTATAAAATCTGAAGAATGTGAAATAGGTAGAGATATAGTAGAAGAAAAAGAAAAGTTAATAAATTTATGCGATGACATAGAAAAAATCGAAAACTTAAGAGAGTTAGAATCTCAGATGAATAAAATAGAAGATATATATGAAAATCTAGTATATAAGATAAATAAAAGATTTTTAAAGAACAATGTTTTATATCCTAAATTTAGAGAGATTGTAGATAATTCTTTGGAAAATAAAGAATATGACTTCTTTGATTTGGAAGCTTTTTTAGATAGACATCAAGATTTATTAGGAGAAGAGGCTTTAAATTATATTTTAGATAAGAAAGAAAAAGCGAGTTATAATTTGCATCAAAATTTATCTACTCAAATACAAGATATAAAAGATTTGAAATCATTAAGAGTTCTACAAGAGAGTCTTTCAATAGAAGAGGAACTTAGCGAAAATAAAAAAACTGATGAAATTTTGGTTGAAAGATTTAAAGATATTATTAGATCATTTAGTGAAAGTGAAGTAAATGATGTGGAAAATATTAAATTGGGCAGAAGAATATATATAGGATTAAAAAATAATTATATAAATGATCATATTGAAATACGTTATTTGATAAGACGAGAGATAATTTTAGACTTAAATGATATGAGAAAAACAATCCATGCTTTAAATGAAGCAATAGATTTTATTGATGAATTAGAAAATAATTATCTCAATGTAAAACATTATATAATGTTTATAAGACTTGGTGAAGACAAAGAAACGTATCGTATAAAAGGAAAATATCTAAATAATTTACTGAATTATATAGATAAGAAACAAAATAAATCCTTGTTTTCAATGCCAAAAGTATTTATGAGTAAATCTTTAAAACAAGAGGATAAAGATTTTAATAAAGAAAATGAAGATTTATTAAAAGAAATTGATAGATATTTAAAAAAATAAAATGTTAGATAATATATCCATATAATTGATAATTATATGGATATATGTGAAATTGGGTGATTAAATGGAAATATTATTTCAAGATGACAAAGTAGTTTTAAAAAGTAGTGATATAACTCCTAGGATACTGAGCAATATAAGTTCAGTTTATTTAAGATATACAAAAGAAAGTGATATATCTGTATATTCATCTATTTCAAATCAACCTATATCTCATGTATATTGTACAACTAATCTAGACAATACATTGACCCAAGAAAAAATATTGTATAAAATAGTTTTTAATTGCTTATCATTTAATTTTTTAGATTGTATATTGTCAAAATTAAAAATTGCGAATTCTTCTTTGTAATTTTCATCGTTTTTATCTAAAA
>NZ_JAHLOQ010000037.1 GCF_018917435.1 Intestinibacter bartlettii | reverse complement strand
AGCTTTGATAAGAAAAACATGCGAATTTCTTATGTTATCCCGTATTAGCATACCTTTCGGTATGTTATCCGTGTGTACAGGGCAGGTTACCCACGCGTTACTCACCCGTCCGCCGCTCTTCTCCGAAGAGAATCGCTCGACTTGCATGTGTTAGGCACGCCGCCAGCGTTCATCCTGAGCCAGGATCAAACTCTCAAATAAAAGTTGTTTACCTGCTCAGACTAATCATTATCTGAAATATCTGGCTTGGTTTGTTGTTGGTTTTAATTCGTGTGAATTAAAGTTTTATAATTAACCTACTGTTTAATTTTCAAAGTTCATTTGCTTAACTCGCTTAACTTTTTTAACTTGTTTCGCTCGTTTCAGCTTCTTTAGTTTAACAAACTTAATTTTGTTTGTCAACACTTTTTTCAAAAAACTTTTTTAAGTTTTCGTCGTTTTCGACTTACTCACTTTCTAAGTTCTTGCCCCTCTCTCAAGGACAAGTAATACTATATCATCATTAAAATATTTCGTCAACACTTTTTTTAAAAAACTTTTTAATTTTTTTAATTCAGTATTTTTATACTATAAGTACATATTATATATAAACAAACTATATAAAGTAAACTCTAGTAAATTCAACTATCTCATTAGATGTTTTAGTTATACATATTCTATTCTAAAACACGACATAATAAAAATAACCTTAAATAAAAGAAAGGTGATTTTTATGTATAATTTTGAAAGTGTTAAAAATTTATATCAAGATGGATACAGATGTATCTATTACGATAGCAATGAAAGTAACCCTTGTGTTTACTTGAAAAATTTTGATAGTGAAGACTCTAAAGAAATTCAATTTGAGGATGAGGAACAATTTACCCAATTCAAAGATTATCTAGATTCATTAAATTCTCTTAGAGGATAATAAATTATTGCATTAAAAAACTATACATATTTTTTTAAAAAGTATGTATAGTTTTTTATTTTTCAAATTTTAATAAGAATTGTATTTTTCCTATTTTAATGTCGCTATTTGTTTAATAAGAGCTATTAATTCATTTCGATCTACTTCTGTTTGCTTTCTCTTTTCTTTATATTCTTGGATGTTAACAACTTTTTTCTTAGTTTCTTTCATTAAAACTCACTTCCTAATATAAATTATTAACTTATTTATAGATATTCTATACCAAATTATAATCTCCTTTATTTTTTAAAACAAATTTCCAAGATTTTATCTAAAAAAGTATCTTTTTTTCATTTTAATAACAAATCAAAGCATAAATTATAAAAAAATAGCATAAAATATCGATTTTTAATATTTTTTAAATTTATATTGTATTGCAAATATAAATTTAAAAATAATATAGAAATGCAAAAAATAGATGTCGTTAGGTATTACTTCTTAGTTTTTATATATTCAATGGCTCTATCTAATTGTTTCTCTTTATCTTTTTCTACTATGCTAGGCTTAATTCCTTGTTTATTTATATAATCTCCATTTGGAGTATAATACTGAGCTGTTGTTAGTTTATATCCTGTTCCATCATTAAATTCTTTTACGCTTTGAACAAGCCCCTTACCATAACTAGTTGTTCCAATAGCTATACCTGCTTTATTATCAACTATAGCTGCTGTTAAAATTTCTGATGCTGATGCACTATTTTCATTTATTAATACAACTATCGGTAAGTCAACTTTATTTTTATCAGATTTATAGTATTGAGTTTCCCCTTTGTTATCTTTGGTATATACTATTGTACCTTCTCCCAATAAATAATCTGCTATGTCTACACAAATATCTAATAATCCTCCTGGATTATCTCTAAGGTCTATTATTAATGATTTTACATTTTTCTTTTGTAAAGAAGTTATAGCTTCTTTAAATTCGTTATATGTATTCTTGTCAAATGAAGTTATTTGTATGTAACCAATATTATCATCCTTTACTTCACTACGTACACTTTCAACTATTATTTCTTCTCTTTTAACAGTTACATCAAATTGTTTTCCATCTCTTTGTATAGTTAAAACAACTGAAGTACCAGCTTTTCCTTTTATTTTGCTAGCTGCCACTGTAGATTCTGAATATTTTACCTCTTCTCCATCTACTTTTAAAATTACATCTCCAGCTTTCATTCCACTTTTTGCTGCTGGATAATTTTTTATTACTGATTGAACTACTATATTATCACTATCATTGCCAGTCATATAAATTCCTATACCTACAAATGACCCTTGTGTTTGTTCTTTTAATAAATCAAATTCCTCTTTTGTATAATATTGTGAGTAAGGATCTTCTAAAGATTGTATTAATCCCTTTTCGGCCCCTGTTATTAATGTTTTCTCATCTACATCCTGATAATAATCATCTTGTACAATGTTCTCTAATGCTATTAACTTATCATATTTTTTATATTTCTCATATAAGCTTTTAGACATAAATACCCCTTTAAATAAGAAAACTTGTACTAGAATTGTACATATTATGGTCACAACAACTAGACTCACTGACCCTATGATCAACTTCTTCTTTGACATATTTCCTACATCTCCTTTTAAATAAACTATTACTATTATATGATAATTCATCCTTTTTATTACTATTTTCTAAATTTGTTGATTTGCAGCAACTAACTATACTAGAATTTATATTAAGGATATTAATTATATCTTCAATATTATACCATATATATACAAAGGGGTAGATTTTATGAAAAAAGAATTTAGAAAAAAGGTACTTGCTGAAAGAAAGACAAAAGACAAAGACTTTATTGAAAAAAATTCAGACATAATAACAGAAAAATTACTTCAAATGGACTGTATAAAAAACGCTCAAAATATCATGCTTTATTTAGATTTTAATAATGAAGTAGCTACTGATCATTTAATCAATAAACTTATTTCTCTTAGAAAAACTGTAACTTCTCCTATAACAATTGTAGAAGATAGAGTTCTGATTCCTGCACAAATCACTGATTTAGAAAATGGTATCAAAGTTGGCGCTTACAATATAAGGGAACCAAAACCTGATGCTCCAACATTGGATGTCAAAGATTTAGATGTAGTTATAGTCCCAGCAGTTGCTTATAGTGAAGATTGTTACAGACTTGGATATGGAGGAGGATATTACGATAGATTTATCGAGAGACTAAGAGATGATGCCGTTACTGTTGGTATAGCTTTTGACCTACAAATTTTCCCTGAAGTCCCAAAAGAACCTCATGATGCTCAACTTGATTACATAGTGACCGAAACTAGAATATTAACTCCTAATAAATAACTCCTCATTTTAAATTTATAACAAATGATTAATATATTAAAAGCACATGAAGTTATTAACCCATGTGCTTTATTTAATTATTTACTTTTATTTTGACCTGCAAATTTTTGATTCAACTCTATTTTATCTGGCAAAGAGTCCATATTTGTCTCTAAAACAACAAAAGGATATGCATCCTCTTTTTCTTTATATACTGCTTCAACTGTCATAACTTGTTTTCCATCTTTATCTTCAAGATTTATTTTCTCTACGTCTATTCCATATTCCTCATTTTGACCTCTAGTTACTATAACATATACTTTGCCATCTATTATTGTGGCTAATGCTCTTTCTTGGTCTATGTAATCATCCATCATATCCAGTATTTTATCTGGAATGGAATCCCTTTGAACTATAACATAATCTACAGCTTTTATATCCTCTCCGAACATCTTTGGTAGAATTATAAATCCTGCCAATATAAATATAATCAAAAAAATACCATAAATCATGCCCTTCATATTGAATTTAACATTCAATTATATCACCCCCATATATTTAAAATATATGAGGCTTGTATTTTACCTATTCTAAAATTTTGAAATAAAAAAACTGATTATCCCAGGAAAAATAAATTCTCTTGTGTAACCAGTTTATATTTATATAAAAATTATTATTTATTTTTAATAGCTTCTTTTACTTTTTTAATAATATTATCAACTGTCAATCCATATTCTGATATTAATTCTGATGCTGTTCCAGATTGTCCAAAAACATCGTTAACACCTATTTTTTTTACTATAACAGGACACTCTTCTGTAACAACTTCGCTTACTGCACTCCCTAATCCACCTATAATACTGTGTTCTTCAGCAGTAACAATCGCTCCCGTTTTTCTTGCAGACTCTATTATCAATTCTTTATCTATAGGTTTTATTGTAGACATATTTATTACTCTTACATTTATACCTTCTGATTCTAATAATTTACTTGCCATAATAGCTTCATTTACCATTATTCCACAAGATATTATAGTAGCATCTGTACCTTCTTTTAAGATAACACCTTTTCCTATTTCAAAATCATAGTCATCATTAAATATTGATGGAACTGAACTTCTTCCTAGTCTTACATATACAGGTCCCTCATACTTTGTTATTTCATAAATCATTTTTTTAGTTTCAACTCCATCAGCTGGTACTAAAACAGTCATATTTGGTATTGATCTCATTATTGATATATCTTCTATACTTTGGTGTGAACCACCATCTTCACCTACAGTTATTCCTGCATGTGTAGCACATATTTTTACATTTAAATTAGGATAGCAAACTGAGTTTCTTATTATCTCAAAACCTCTACCTGTAGCAAATACAGCAAAAGTACTTACAAAAGGTATTTTTCCAGTTATAGATAAACCACAAGCAGCTCCAATTAAATTTTGTTCAGCTATACCCATATTAAAAAATCTCTTTGGAAATCTTTTTGCAAATTCATTTGTCTTTGTTGATTTAGATAAGTCCGCATCTAAAACTACTATATCATCTCTTAAATCTCCTAATTCGGCCAAAGCCTGTCCATAAGCCTCTCTTGTTGCTATATTATTCACGGCAAGCACCTCCCAAATCTAGTAAAGCTTGTTTTAAATCTGAATCACTTGGAGCATTTCCATGCCAACTAGCTTGATTCTCCATAAAAGAAACACCCTTACCTTTTATTGTTTTAGCAATTATTATAGTTGGTTTACCAACTGTATCTTTTGCTATATCTAAAGCCGCAAATATTTGATCATAATCATGTCCGTCTATTGTTATTACATTCCATCCAAAAGACTTAAACTTACCTTCTACTGGATTTACATTCATAACATTTTCTATATTACCATCTATTTGTAATCCGTTATAATCTAAAAATACAATTAAGTTATCTAGTTTATAATGTGCGGCACTCATAGCTGCTTCCCACACTATACCTTCTTGTATTTCTCCGTCTCCTAATAGTGCATATACATTCCACGGTGCATTATCTAACTTAGAACCCATGGCCATTCCACAAGCTACTGAAAATCCCTGTCCTAAAGAACCTGTCGACATTTCTACTCCTGGTACTTTATTCATATCAGGGTGTCCCTGCAACATTGCTCCAAATTTTCTAAATTTCAATAACTCATTTTTATCAAAAAATCCTCTTTCTGCCAAAGTAGCATATAAGACAGGTGCGGCATGTCCTTTAGACAAAATAAATCTATCTCTATCTTCCATTTTAGGATTTGTTGGATCTATATTCATCTCATCAAAGTATAATGCTGTTAAAATTTCAACAGCTGATAAAGATCCTCCTGGATGTCCAGATTTTGCTTCATGTATCATAGTTACAATTTCTCTTCTTATGATACTTGCAATCTCATTTAATCCCTTATGGTCTCTCATGTGATTTACCTCCTAATTTTAAACTGATATCACTATATAGTACTATTATAATACTCATTCCTTTTTATTATATCATTATTAAAATTATTTTTTAATCTTTATATTTTTTACAATAAAAAAGACTATTGAAATCAAAAGAATCAATAGTCTTTTACATATTAAACAAACCTAAACTTATTTGAAGGCTATTATCTATTTTTAACATCATGTTTTTATCTAGACAACCTATTTTTTCCCTCAGCCTCTTCTTATCAATCGTTCTAATTTGTTCTAAGAGAATAACAGAATCTTTATTTAGTCCGTATTCATTGGCACTTATTTCGATATGTGTAGGCAACTTCGCTTTATTAATTTGTGACGTTATAGCAGCTACAATAACAGTAGGACTATATTTATTTCCGATGTTGTTTTGAATTATTAAAACAGGCCTCACACCTCCTTGTTCTGAACCGACAACAGGACTTAAATCTGCATAATATAAATCTCCTCGTCTTATTTCAGAGTTGAGATTACTCAACTTTTGCCATATCTCCTTTAGAACTATTTTCTAAAGAAATCTCATCTGTCATTCCTAATTCAGCTAATGAAAGATTAATCCTTCCCATTTCTTTATAACCCTTTATCATAGTTTCTTTTAAGTTTAATTTTTTCTTTTGGGTTATATAAAATTGAAATGCAGCCTTTGCAAAATCTTCTCTATTACTATTTTCCATTTGAATAATTTTATCTACTTCTGATAAAATTCCCTCTGGCAAAGTAAATACAATTTTTTCTTTGTTTTTATTGTTCACAAAACCGCCTCCTAGGAATACTATCTATTCTAATTCTACCAAATAGATACACGAATGTAAAATTGCATTTCTTACCATTCAATATATGTCTATATCCAATCTAGCTAATAGTATTCTATCCATTTTTTTTATTATTTTTAATATTTGTAATCAAAGTTATAAAAAAATCTTTCGCTTAAAAATTCATAATGTAGATTTTTAAGTACTTTATAAGTTAAGTACTATAATCATTTAAATTAGATTATTAGCTTAATTATATTAATGAGATTCTTATTAAATTATAGAGACCTTGTTATCCAGATTTAATCTAGAGGTTATTAATTTTGGGTTTGAAAATCGGTATAATTTACGATAAACTTTTTTTCACCTTCATTATTTAGTATTTCCATTTTTACAGGATTTTTAGTCTTTTTATCTATATACAATATTTGCTTGCTTAGATAAGAATTTTCCTGTGATAAATCTCTTTCTAAAATTAATTGTTCCTCAGAAACACTTATATTTATAGAATCTTCTTGTAAAAAATCTTGTACAAAGTCACCTATAAATAAATATAGTTTATTATCTCCTACGTTTGGAAGTTCTATTACATCATCCAACTGTTTATTTTTAATAATAATTTTATCTTTATAATATTCTATTGTTTTTCCATTTAAATTTTCTGGTTCGATTATTTCTAACTTATAATATGACGGCTTTTTATAGGTATGATTCATTATATATTTGCCTTCACTTTTATTATTTATAATTGTTATATCTGCTTTACATGTATAAGACGTCATCTTTGTCATTTTCTTTTGAAAATCTTCGTATATATCTTCCTTTGTTTGTTGACCTAAGTTTTTACACCCTGCTAAATTTACTATTACAAATATAAATATAAATAATAATGCTAATGTTTTTCGTTTAATCATATAGTTAACTCCCTCCCCTTTTATATTAATATTCAAGAAAGAAGTTAATTATTAATCTTATTATGAGTATTATATTAATTTTTAGATATTATAATAGAGTTAGCTACAGCATAATTTTCACTATGTGATATACTTACCTTTATTTCTTTAATATTATATTTTATGCAAATTTCACTTAAATTATTATAAGTATTAACAATTGGCTTTCCTAATTCATCTCTTATAATTTCTATATCTTTTAACTTAAATCCCCTTATTCCAGTTCCAATTGCCTTGCTTATTGCTTCTTTTGCAGCAAAGTTTCCTGCTATACTTTCACTTTTAAATTTTCTCTGTTTAAAATAATTTATTTCTTGTTCTGTAAAATTTCTTTCTAAAAATCTCGGATTTCTTTCCAATACATTTTCTATCCTATCTATTTCTATAATATCTATTCCTATTCCAAATATATTCATATACTTTCTCCTTAAAGTAATTATGCTCTTATTTTAATTTGTTAATACAATTTACTCTATATATTCCAAAGATTTCTTAAGTGCTATAGTCCCAAGTAGTAAAATTAGAAATAAAAAAGGAGTTATCTTTTTAGTATTACACTATTTTAGATAACTCCTCTATTATTTATTATTTACTATATAGTTTCTTTTGAAACTTCACCATCCCATGATGCAGCTTCTGTTAATATAGTTGTTTTTTCTTTAGTAACAGTGATAAATCCTCCAGAAATCTTTCCTTCTTTAAATTTACCATCTTTTTTTATTCTTAATTGTCCTTCAACTAATCCTGCTACAAATGGTATATGATCCTTTAAAATAGCTCTATCGCCTTTTGTAGTTCTCATTATTACCATTTCAACTTGATCATTGTAAAAGATATTTTCAGGAGTTACTATTTCTAATGCAAATTGGTTTGCCATAGACTAATTCTCCTTTCCTTTCTCAACTGCTTCATCTATAGTTCCTACGAATAAGAAAGCAGATTCTGGTAAATCATCATGTTTACCTTCTAATATTTCTTTGAAACCTCTTATAGTTTCTTTTACTGGAACGTATTTACCTGGTATACCTGTAAATTGTTCACCAACTGTAAATGGTTGAGATAAGAATCTTTGTATTTTTCTAGCACGAGCAACTATTAATTTATCTTCGTCACCAAGTTCATCCATACCAAGTATAGCGATTATATCTTGTAATTCTTTATATCTTTGAAGTATAGATTGTACTCCTCTGGCAACAGCATAATGTTCTTCACCTACTATATTAGGGTCAAGTACTCTTGAAGTTGATTCAAGTGGATCAACTGCTGGGTATATACCTAATGATGCTATAGATCTTGAAAGAACTGTTTTTGCATCTAAGTGAGTGAATGTTGTAGCTGGTGCTGGGTCAGTTAAGTCATCGGCAGGTACATATACTGCTTGAACTGATGTGATTGACCCTTGTTTTGTTGATGTTATTCTTTCTTGTAATGCACCCATTTCAGTTGCAAGCGTTGGTTGGTAACCAACTGCTGATGGCATACGTCCAAGAAGTGCAGAAACTTCTGAACCTGCTTGTGTGAAACGGAATATATTATCTATGAATAATAACACGTCTTGGTTTTCTTTATCTCTGAAGTATTCAGCCATAGTAAGACCACTTAATGCAACTCTCATTCTTGCTCCAGGTGGCTCATTCATTTGTCCGAATACTAGAGCTGTTTTATTTAAAACTCCAGACTCTTTCATTTCGAAGTATAAGTCATTACCTTCTCTTGTTCTTTCTCCAACACCTGAGAATACTGATATCCCACCATGTTGTTTAGCTACGTTGTTTATAAGCTCTTGTATAAGAACTGTTTTACCAACTCCGGCACCACCGAATAAACCGATTTTACCACCTTTTAAGTATGGTGCTAATAAGTCAACTACTTTTATACCTGTTTCAAGTATTTCGGCACTACCTGCTATTTCATTAAATTCTGGTGCTGATCTATGTATTGGATCTCTTGGAGCATCTTTTGGTGCTTCAAATCCATCAACTGGTTCACCAAGAACATTGAATATTCTTCCTAAAGTTTTATCTCCAACAGGAACAGCTATTGGTTTACCTGTATCGATAACTTCCATACCTCTAACTAGTCCATCAGTAGCACTCATCGCTATACATCTAACTGTATCATCACCGATATGTTGTGCAACTTCAGCAACTATTTCTTGATCTCCTAACTTTATAACTAATGCGTTTAATAAGTTAGGTAGGCTTTGCTCATTTTCAAATTTAACATCTAGTACAACCCCTACGATTGATACTATTTTACCTACGTTGGCCATTTCCTAACCTCCTTATTTTAGAGCCTCAACTCCACCTACGATTTCTGTTATTTCTTGAGTAACCGCAGTTTGTCTTGCTCTATTGTAACTTAATTCTAGAGTAGAAAGCATTTCATCTGCATTGTCTGAAGCTGACTTCATAGCATTTCTTCTTGCTGATTGTTCTGATGCAAAAGATTCTATTACACCGTCATAAACTACACCTGATACGTACTTAGGTATTAAGTAGCTTAAAACAGCCTCTGGTGATGGTAAGTATTGAACTCTAGCTCTACTTCCTGAATTTTCTTTTGATTTTACTTCTTCTTTATCGAAAGCTAATGGTAAAACCTTCATTAATTTAGGAGTTTGAGTTAGAGGTGATATAAATTCTGTATAACAGATATATAATTCATCTATCTCACCTTTTTTATATAAATCCATTGCTGTATTAGCAAGTGCTAATGTTCTATCATAATCACATTTTTCAACACTTTCTTCAGCGGCTACTATATCGTAACCTCTTTTTTGGAAAAATTCCGTTGCCTTCTTACCTACTGTCATAACTTTTTCTTGTTTTCCATCCATATGAGCAGTTGTAAGTTTGAATATATTTGAGTTATATCCTCCAGCTAGACCTCTATCTCCAGCTATTACTATATAACATTTATTTTTTACTTCTCTTTGTTTTAAGAATGGGTCTCTAACACCTCTCGTGTTAGTAGCTATATCTTTAACTGTATTGTACATTGTGTTAAAGTATGGTCTACTAGCTAAAGCTCTATCCTTAGCCTTTCTCATTTTTGATGAAGAAACTAATTCCATAGCTTTTGTAACTTGTTTTGTACTTTGAACACTGCCTATACGGTTTTTAATCTCTTTAATTCCAGCGCCTGCCAATTAGTTTACCTCCTTTTTAAAAAGGATTCTTAAGCTTCAACAACAAATGTCTTTTTGAATTCATTTATTGCTGCAGTTAAATCAGTTGTGAAATCCTTATTTGCTAGTATTTTTTCACTTAATTCAGGATAATTTGCATCTACGAATTTAAATAACTCAGATTCAAATCTAGATAATTCACTAACTGGGATATCATCTACAAATCCATTTGTAACAGCAAATATTATCATAACTTGGTTACTAACTTCAAGAGGCGCATTTTCGCCTTGTTTTAAAACCTCAACGATTCTTTCACCTTGAGCAAGTCTTCTCTTAGTATCAGCATCTAAGTCAGATCCGAATTGAGAGAATGATGCAAGCTCTCTATATTGAGAGTAAGCAAGTTTTAATGTACCTGAAACTTTTTTCATTGCTTTTATTTGTGCACTACCACCAACTCTTGATACAGATATACCAGGGTCAACTGCAGGTCTTACACCTGAGTAGAATAATTCTGGTTGTAAGTAAATTTGTCCGTCAGTGATTGATATAACGTTTGTTGGTATATATGCAGAAACGTCACCTGCTTGAGTTTCTATTATTGGTAAAGCAGTCATTGATCCTCCGCCTAATTCGTCAGATAATTTAGCTGCTCTTTCTAATAATCTTGAATGTAGATAGAAAACATCCCCTGGATATGCTTCACGGCCTGGTGGTCTTCTAAGTAATAATGACATTTCTCTGTAAGCAACTGCTTGTTTACTTAAATCATCATATATTATTAAAACGTGTTTTCCATTGTACATGAATTCTTCACCCATTGCAGCTCCTGCATATGGTGCTAAGTATTGAAGTGGTGCAGATTCTGAAGCTGTTGCAGAAACAACTATTGTGTAATCCATTGCTCCACCATTTTCTAATCTAGTAACTAATTGCGCTACTGTTGAACGTTTTTGTCCTATTGCAACGTATATACATATAACATCTTTACCTTTTTGGTTTAAGATTGTATCTATTGCTATAGAAGTTTTACCAGTTTGTCTGTCTCCTATTATAAGCTCCCTTTGACCTCTACCGATTGGTATCATTGAGTCAATTGATTTTATACCTGTTTGTAATGGTTCGTAAACTGATCTTCTTGCCATTATTCCAGGTGCTGGAGATTCTACTGGTCTAGTTTTGTTAGTGTTTATAGGTCCTTTACCATCTATAGGTAAACCAAGTGGACTTACAACTCTACCTATCATAGCATCACCAACTGGAACTTCAACTATTCTTCCAGTTCTTTTTACTATG
The DNA here is from genome assembly GCF_018917435.1 of Intestinibacter bartlettii. Taxonomy (GTDB): domain Bacteria; phylum Bacillota; class Clostridia; order Peptostreptococcales; family Peptostreptococcaceae; genus Intestinibacter; species Intestinibacter bartlettii_A. The sequence continues at coordinate 20,840 of NZ_JAHLOQ010000037.1, read as the reverse complement.
TCTCCTTCTTTGATTCCGCTGTCATCACCGAATAAAACGGCCCCAACAACATCTTCTTCTAAGTTAAGTGCCATCCCAAATACTTCACCTGGGAACTCAAGTAATTCACTTGACATAGCATTTTCTAATCCATAGACTGTAGCTATACCATCCCCAACTTTTAGGACGCTTCCTGTATCTGTTAATTCTATTTTATTATCGTAGTTCTTTATTTGTTGTTTAATTATAGAACTGATTTCTTCAGGTCTTAAGTTCATGGGTTCACCGCCCTCCTACTAAATTACTTGTGAAAGTTGATTTTTTAATCCATCTAAACGAGTTTTTATTGTTCCGTCTATTTCAGTGTTACCAAGTCTTACTAAGACCCCACCTAATATACTCTTATCAACTTTGTTCTCTAAAGTAACATTTTTATTATATTTTTTAGAAAGCTCTGTTTCAAGCTCTTTAATTTTCTCATCATCCATTTGAACTGCACTGATTACATATCCTTCTATGATATTGTTTTTATCATTTAACAGTCCTTTATATGTTGCCTCTATTGCTTTTATAGACGAGATTCTTCCTTTTTCAATTAATATTTTTAAAAAGTTTTTTAAATCATTGTCTATTTTTCCAGCAAATAATGTATCAATTAATTGAATTTTTTCATTTTTTGATACTAATGGAGACTTCATAACATTGTTTAAATCATTATTTGTAGTTATTAGAGAAGATACTTCTTTTAGTTCATTATATAGGTTATCAGTTTTATTTTCTTCTTCACCTATTTGAAATAGAGCTTCAGCGTATCTGTTAGCTATTACATCTATCATTCAGCTTCCCCTACCTCTTTTATAAATTTTTCGATTAAATCTTCATGTTTAGATTTATCTATATCTTCTTCTAATACTTTTGATGCTGCTAGTATAGCTATATCTGATATATCATTTCTGATTTCAGCAATAGCTTGTTCTTTTTGTTGTGCAATTTCTTTAGTTGCTTTTGATTTTAATGAAACTGCTTCAGCTTGTGCATCTGCGATTATTTGGTTAGATTTTTCTTCAGCTCTAGCAGTAGCTTGTTTGATTATCTCTTTACCTTCGTCTTTTGCTAAGCTAACTTTTTCTTCATATTCTTTTCTTAAAGCTATACCTTCATTCTTAGCTTTTGCTCCAGCAGCTAAATCGTCTTGAATCATATTTTCTCTTTTTTCAATTATGTTTAGAACTGGTTTGAATAATAATTTTTTAAGTACTAAGAATAGTATAACTGTATTTATAATCTGGAATAATAATTCCCATGATATGGTTACTACCGGTTTAAAATCCATAACTATTCCTCCTCTTGACAAACCCTAAAACTTACATTTAGGAGATGACCAAACACCTCCCAATTGTAAATTTGAAAATATTTTTATATAATTTTTTATACCCATGGATTTGCGAATAAAAGGATTATTGATATAACTAGACCATATATACCTGTAGATTCTGCAACTGCAGCCCCAAGTAACATTGTAGAGATTATATCACCTTTAGCTTCTGGTTGGTTCCCAACAGCTTCTGCACCTTTACCAGCTGCGTATCCTTGTCCTATACCTGAACCTATACCTGAGCAAACCGCTATTCCTGCTCCTATAGCAGATCCTAATACCATTAATGCTTGTTCCATAATAAATTCCTCCTTGAAAAATATAAATTTTCTTTTCTTTTTTTTAAATTTTTTTAATTTTTAATTTTTAGCTTACTACTCTGTTGCATTTGATACAAATACCATTGTTAACATTACAAATATAAAGGCTTGTAGACAACCTGCGAACAAGTCGAAATATAGATGTAAAGGCACTGGTATTACTAATTGTAAGAATGGGATTGAAACACCAGGTATTAGTGTTGATATGAATGCTAATAACTGATAAAGAAGTCCCATGATTACAGTACCACCTAATATATTCCCGAATGGACGGAATGTAAGTGATATTGGAGTTGCTATTTCACTTACTATATTTAAAGGTAATAAGAATGGAACTGGATCCAATAGACCTTTCCAATATGCAAGTCCTTTTGACTTCATACCTTCGAAATAAATTAAGAATACAGTAAGTAATGCCCATCCAAGTGTTGTGTCAACGTCTGTTGTTGGAGATTTAAATCCAACTAGTCCGATTAAGTTTGAGCATACAAAGAATAAGAATAATGATCCTATATAATAGAACATATTAGGCATTTTCTTAAATACATCTTTGCCCATATTACTTTCAACTAGATTTTTTAAAGTAACAACTGCATACTCCAACATGATTTGGACCTTACTAGTTGGTACTAGCTTTAAATTTCTAGTTAAGAAATATGATGCTATTATTAAGAACGCCATGATTATCCAACTTGTAACTACAGTCTCACTTATACGGAAACCATTTGAAAATGTAATAATCCATTGTGCATATCTCACAGCTATACCTCCTTTCTCTTAAATTTTGATGCTATTAATGTTTTTATAAATATAACAACTTGAGTACTTATTAATCCTATTGCAGTACCTATTATATGTAAATTAGGGTTTTTAATAGATACAATAAGCGCCGCAGCAGTTATTGTAAGCCTTATCATATACCTAACCCCAGTATATGCTTGTGCCTTTCCTGGTGGTAGATTGACTGCCTTTTCTAATGTTAGTGCTAATAGTCTAAAGTTTAGAACAGCTATTATACTACCAAATATTATTCCCATAAGCATTGGCATACTAAATTGTGATATAAGTATTAGTAATATTACAGCTACTATATCAAACATAGGAACACCTAGTGTAACAGCTTTAACTTCTTTTGCTACTTTGACATCCATCTAATCACTTCCCTTTTGTGTATTTGCGAAGATATCTGTATACAGAGTTAAATCCACTTGCTACTCCCAATACTAAAAAAATAATCATGAATATTGGGTCAGTATTTAGTTTTGAATCTATAAATTTTCCTATAAAGAAACATCCAAATATGCAAACTAATACTATTATTCCAAGCTGACTTATTAAAGCTAGCATCTCTGCTGCTATGCTAAATACACTTCTGTTTTTCATTATATAAACACACCTTTATTAGTTTATTTTTTAAAAACATAGTCATATTTTTAACATACATTTTTAAATATATCTTCATAATTTTAAATGAACGAGTAAAATTTCATTAAAATTATTTATTTATTTTACCATAAAATTGATTTTTTTTGTATATTTTCTGTAAATTTTACGATTTTCGCCTTTTTTCTTTTTTACATTTTATCCAAAATTAACCACAGTAACCATTAACTATATATTACTATTTATTAAAATTAACAATCTCAATGCCTGCTTCTTGTAATATTTCTGTTGATAGTTCATCTGGATAATCACCTAAATAAACAATTTTCTCTATCCCTGCATTTATGCACATCTTTGCACATAAAACACATGGTCTTGTCGTTACATATAATGTTGACCCATTTATATTAACTCCATTGTGAGCTGCTTGAATTATTGCATTTTGCTCTGCATGCAGTGCCCTACAAAGCTCATGTCTTTGTCCTGATGGTATTTTGAGTTGTTCTCTTTTACATCCTACTTCTTCACAGTGTTTTAATTTTTTAGGTGAGCCATTATAACCTGTTGTTAATATTTGTTTATCCTTTACTATGATAGCGCCTACCTGCCTTCTAATACATGTAGATCTTTTCTTTACTATTTCAGCTATCTCCATAAAATATTCATCCCATGATGGTCTCATAATCATTCCTCTTTTCACATAATAAATACTTTATTTTTATATGTATACAAAATATTAAGTTAATTTGGATTTAAAGGACCTATATTTCTATAGATCCTTGTTGTTTAAATTATTTAGTCCCGAATATTCTGTCTCCTGCGTCACCTAATCCTGGAACTATATATCCATGGTCATTTAATTTTTCATCTATTGATGCTACATATATATCTACATCATTATGATATTTTTGTACTTCTGCTATACCTTCTGGAGCTGCAACTAAATTAACTAATTTTATGTTTTTTGCTCCTCTTTCTTTTAATACGTCTATAGCAGCTATAGCAGAACCACCTGTTGCAAGCATTGGGTCTACAACTATCATTTCTCTTTCTTCAATATCTTGTGGTAATTTACAATAGTATTCAACTGGTTTTAAAGTTTCTGGGTCTCTGTATAATCCAACGTGACCTACTCTAGCAGATGGAACTAATGTTACAAATCCTTCTACCATTCCTAAACCAGCTCTTAAAATTGGAACTATACCTAATTTTTTACCTGATATTACTTTTGACTTTGTTTTTACGATAGGTGTTTCTATCTCAGTATCTTCTAACGGTAAATTTCTTGTTACCTCATAACCCATTAACATCGATATCTCTGTTAATAATTGTCTAAAGTCTTTTGAACCTGTTGTTGTCTTTCTCATAAGAGTTAACTTATGTTGTATTAATGGATGATCTGTAACTATTACTTTGCTCATCATTTACCTCCTAGATTAATTGTTTATTTATTTTTTTATTTTTATTGTTTATATATTAATTATTTATTATATTGCTTTTCTATTTCACTAAGTAGATTCACTCTTCTTTGGTGTCTATCACCTTCGAATTCTGTATTTATCCAAGCTTCAACTATTTCTAATGCTAGTCCTCTTCCTAGAACTCTTTCACCTAATGATAACATATTAGCATTATTATGAGCCTTTGACATTTTAGCCGAGAATGTGTCTGATACTACAGCACATCTTATTCCTGGTACTTTATTAGCTGCTAAAGATATACCTATACCAGTTCCACAACAGACTATACCGTAGTCAACTTCTTTTGCTATTACTGCCTCTGCTACTTTTTGACCATAGATTGGATAATCTACTGATTCTTCAGAGTTATTTGTTCCATAATCTACACATTCTATTCCCTTAGATTCTAAATATTTCTTGATTTCTAACTTTAAATTGTAACCGCCATGGTCGCACCCTAAACCTATTTTCATCTTCTAATACTCCTATATATATTTTAAAATGATTGATTTTTTTTTAACTATGTTGATATAATTATACAATCATTTTTATTAATCCACCATATATTTTTTTAGATTTCTAATTTATTTTATAATTTTTAAATGATTTTACCATTATTAAAGTAGATAATATCTGTTTTTAATTTAAATTATCACTTTTAACAAATTGTGTTTTTTTTAACTATTTTATTACATTTATTATTTTTATCCATTTAGGAAAACCATTCTAAGGTAATAATAGCTTAATTTAATATAAAATTTCAATAAAATTAAATTATTATCAAGCGTTTATAATCTTATATCCAGCAGACTTTAGAAGCCTGTTCATTATAGCACATCCTATACCCTCATTTGTAAATGATTCAGAATATATTATATCACATTTTTCTTTATCTGCTTGTATTAGCGCATCAAATAGATTTGAAGCTACATCATCTAAAGTTTCTCCTAAACATATAGTTTTTCCTATATAGTGTTTTTCGTTAGATTTTAGACATATAATACACGTTTTTAAATTTTTAGCATTATTTTCTTCTGTTAATTGATTTATTTTATTAATAACCTTCGATTGTTCCCCATCTACTATATATACATCTGCATTTGGTGAATAATGCGTATATTTCATTCCAGGAGCTTTAGCTTTGATATTATCTTCCTTTTTTGCTAATGCAGCATCTAGTTGAACATATCCTATCTCTTTTTCTAACTGTTCTTTTGTTATACTACCTGGTCTTAAAATAGTAGGAATATCTCCAGTTAAGTCTAAAACTGTTGATTCTAAACCATAAACACAATCATTTCCCATTATTATGCCACTTACTCTATGGTTCATTTGTTCATATACATGAATACCTCTTGTTGGCGATGGTCTTCCAGATATATTTGCTGATGGGGCTGCTATTGGAATATTTGCCTCATTTATAAGAGCGCTTGCTATTTTATTAGAAGGCATTCTAATTGCAACTGTATCTAAACCACCACTTGTTCTTTCTGGTATTATGTCTTTTTTCTTTAGAATTATAGTTATAGGACCTGGCCAAAACTTCTCCATTACAATTTCAGCCTTTGCAGGCACATCACAAACTAAATTATATATTTGTTTTTTGTCGCCAATATGTACTATTAATGGATTATCACTAGGTCTTCCTTTTGCTTCATAAATTTTACTAACTGCTTTTTCATCTAATGCGTTTGCTCCCAAACCATAAACTGTTTCTGTTGGGAATATAACAGTATCACCAGCTTTTAAAATTTCTGCTTGTTTTTTTATTTCTTCCATGTCTATATTGTCTACGTCAATTTTACTAATTAATGTATCCATTTTTATTCCACCTCTTTTTATTTAGATGCAATATACAATTATTGTTCCTATTAAAAATCCTATTATGCAAAAAAGATTTTTAGTTCTTGGCAATATTTCCTCAAGCACAACATATAACATGGTTCCTGCTGCAATTGATAAAAACACCCCAATTAGGGAATTAAAGTTTCCTGCAAAATATACACCTAAAAAGCTTCCAATTCCCATAGGAATTCCTGCTATAACCGTATATAGTATAATCTTACTTGTTTTCATTTTAGTTCCTGCAAGGGTTAGTGCAGTAGCAAGTCCTTCTGGAACATTATGTATTCCGATTACTAATGCTAATGTCCATCCTAATGTTTCTGCTGATACAAATGATGAACCTATAGCTAATCCCTCAGGTAAGTTATGTAACAAAATACTTATAAATATTAAATATCCTGCTTGTTGATCTTTAGACATATGTAGATTTTCTTTTATAATCATTGTTATTACAACTCCTAAAAAAGTAGCAATTACTGTCATCCAAATACCTTTTTGGTCTATTGCTTCTTTCATTAAGTCAAACACTACAACTGCCAACATTATTCCACCTGATAATCCCATAAAAAAATCTATGTACTTGTCTACCTTTTTTTTAAAGATTCCAGATAAAACCCCACCTAAGCCGGTTCCTAATACGCCTGCCATTAAACCAATTAAAGTAATTTTTAAAACCATGATTTTTCTCCTCCAAATTTAGTTTATTTAATTATATGAGTGTAAAACCTCTAAAATTAATATTTGGAAGAGTTAATATTTAACATAAGTCTAAGAGAATGATTTTATTATATTTTTCATAAAAAAGCCAAATGATATACTCAAATCATTTGGCTTTTTGTATTTACTATATAGCTGACATTTTTTTAGTTTGATCTTCTGTTATAAGTGCATCTATCATTTCATCTAAATCTCCATCTAAGAAAGATTCTAATTTATATAATGTTAGATTTATTCTATGGTCACTTACTCTTCCTTGTGGGAAGTTGTAAGTTCTTATTCTTTCAGATCTGTCACCAGTACCAACTTGGCTTCGTCTTTCAGCTGCTATATCATCATGTTGTTCAGCCAACGCTTTATCATATAATCTAGCTTTTAATACCTTCATAGCTTTTTCTTTATTTTTTAACTGTGATTTCTCATCTTGGCAAGAAACTACTTCTCCTGTTGGTATATGTGTAATTCTTACAGCTGAGTCAGTTGTATTTACACATTGTCCACCATTTCCAGATGCTCTGAACACGTCTATTCTTAAATCATTTGGATTTATTTCTATTTCTACGTCTTCTACTTCTGGTAAAACTGCAACTGTAGCAGTTGAAGTGTGTATTCTACCTCCTGATTCAGTTGATGGTATTCTTTGTACTCTGTGAACTCCTGATTCATATTTAAGTCTTGAATAAGCACCTTTACCTTTTATCATGAAAGAAACTTCTTTGTATCCACCTACTCCTGTATCACTTGCACTTAGAAGTTCTGTTTTCCATCTTCTTCTTTCAGCATATCTTGAATACATTCTGAATAAGTCTCCAGCGAATAAAGCAGCTTCATCTCCACCTGCTCCACCTCTGATTTCAACTATAACATTCTTTTCATCGTTAGGGTCTTTTGGTAATAATAATATTTTTAATTCATCTTCTATTGGTTCTACTCTAGATTCTAAATCTGATAATTCCATTTTAGCTAATTCTCTTAATTCTTCATCAGACTCTTCTTCTAATATTTCTTTTGATTCTTTTATGTTGTCTACAACTTCTTTGTATTCTCTATATTTCATTACGATTGGCTCTAAATCAGCATGTTCTTTCATGTATTTTTGCCATGTTTTTTGATCATTGATAATTTCTATATCACTGATTTTTTCTGTAAGATCTTTGTATTTATCTTCTAATACTTGCAGCTTATTTAACATCTTTTCACCTTCCTAATTATTATAAAATCCTATTACTACTCTTTCAAAGCCTTGTAAATCACACTTAGTATATATATCTTCAAAGCCATTTTCTTTCATGATTTCGCTTACATCATATGCTTGGTCATGACCTACTTCGTATGCTAAAATACCTTTACTTTTTAGAAAATCTTTGGATTCTTTTGTAATTTTTCTATAAAAATCAAGTCCATCTTCTCCACCTTCTAGTGCGTTATAAGGTTCGAAATCTTTTACTTGTCTATCTAGTCCATCTATATCTGCTTTTCTTATATATGGTGGATTAGATACTATTAAATCAAATTTCTTTTCTTTTGGTACATTTGAAAATACATCTGACTTAATAAAATCTATTCGTTCATCTACATTATTAGAAACCGCATTTTTAGATGCTATTTCTAATGCAATATCAGAAATATCTGCTGATACTACATGTGATTTATCTAAATATTTTGCTAGGCTAATAGTAATTGCTCCTGAACCTGTACCTATGTCCAAAATATTCAATCCTGTTCTATTATTGCATATATTTATTATTTCTTCCACTAATGTTTCAGTATCTGGTCTAGGAATTAAAACACCTTCTTTTACAAAAAAGTCTAATCCCATAAACTCTCTATTACCTATAATATAAGCAATTGGTCTTTCATTCAATCTTTCTTTTATCATTTCTAGAAAATATTTTTCTTGTTCATCTGTTAACGCCTTATCTAAGTACATTCTGATGTACATAGAATCTACATCGCCTAATGCCTTTTTTAAAAGCATCTCAACATCTAGTCTCGGCGTATCACTTATATTTTCTAGTTCTCGACAATATTTTATAAGTATTTCTTTAATAGTCATAAACTACCTCTTATTTTTCATTTAATGCTGCCTTAAGTGCTGCTAATGCAACCTCTAATTGTTCATCATCAGGCTCTTTTGTCGTTATTTTTTGCATCATCATTCCTGGATATGCAACAATCTTGCTCAAAATATTATTATATTTTCCAAGAAATTTTATTATTTCATAAGCTATTCCTGCCACTACTGGAATACATATAATTCTTATTGCTACTCTAAGCAATGGATTTGGCCATCCAAAGAACGAAAATAATATAATTGATGTAAACATAACTATAAATAAAAAGTTAGTTCCACATCTAGGGTGTAATCTGCCAAATTTTCTAGCATTCTCTACTGTTAATTCTAAATCATTTTCATAACAATAGATAGATTTATGTTCCGCACCATGATATTGAAATACCCTTTTGATATCGGAATTTAAAGAAACTAACGCCATATATGTTATTAATATTGCAATTCTAATTGCACCTTCAATTAAATTAAGTACTATATGGTTATTTATTACTTTCGCAAATAATCCTCCTAACAAAGTAGGAATTAATACGAAAATTCCAATAGAAAGTAATAATGATATTATTAAAGATACTGCTACAATTGCGTCATTTGCTTTATCTTTAAACACTTTTTTTAAAAATCTATCTATAGCATCTTCCTCTTCTTCCTCATCTAAAAAAAACGATGAAGAAAAGTTTAAACTATTTATTCCGCTGACCATTGTATCTATTAATATAAAAGCCCCTCTTAAAAAAGGAATCTTATCTATTTTTTTATCTTTTACCCAGCTTTTGATTTTTTCTTTTTTTACTTCTATTTCCCCATCAGATTTTCTTACTGCAATAGCTCTATAATTTTGCGATTGCATCATTACGCCTTCTATTACAGCTTGACCTCCGACTTTCCCTAATTTTTCTTTATTCATAATTCTCTCCTTAACCCAAGATTAAGTTCTCTATTTAAAATTTACACATTTACTATTATATCAAATTTATAATATTAAAAAAGGGCATGTTAGAAAATAAAAACTCTTTTATTTTGTACATCCCTTGTGCTTATTAGAATTATCTTAAAATAAATTTCCTATACATAATAAAATAGAGGTTGGAAAAACCAACCCCTGTTTTTTATGAATATTATTCCATGTTGAATCTTTTTTTGAATTTGTCGATTCTTCCACCTTTTTCTATATTCTTTTGTTTTCCAGTATAGAAAGGATGGCATTCAGAACAAATCTCAACTCTTATTTCGTCCTTAGTTGAACCAGCCATGAAAGTATTTCCACAAGCACAACGTACTTCTACTTCATTGTATTTTGGTTGTATATCTTTTTGCATTATTTTCACCTCTTTTTTCTTTTATATTTTAAAATTAATTATACTAATTTTTTTACTTCTTCAATATCAACTATCACATTATATCATATGTTTTTGAAGGGTTCAAGCATTTTTCAAAGTCTTTAGTGTTTATTATTAGTTATTTTTCTTTTTATTTCTAATTTTATTTATTACAATATTTGTTAATTTCCATTTATATTATTTATAAACTCTTCATTAGTTTTTGTTCTTTTTAATGCTTCTAATATATTATCTGTTACTTCTAATATAGAGCTATTACTCATTTCTTTTCTTAATTTCCATAAAGCAGCTTTTTCTTTGTCACTTAATAATAAGTCTTCTCTTCTTGTTCCTGATTTATAAATATCAACTGCTGGGAATATTCTCTTTTCAGCTAGTTTTCTATCAAGATTTAATTCCATATTACCAGTTCCTTTAAATTCTTCGAATATTACATCATCCATTCTTGAACCAGTTTCAACTAATGCCGTTGCAAGTATTGTAAGAGAACCACCTTGTCTTATATTTCTGGCAGCACCGAAGAATTTTTTAGGTCCATGTAATGCACCTGGATCTAAACCTCCAGATAAAGTTCTTCCTGTTGGTGAAATAGTCAAATTGTAAGCTCTCGCTAATCTAGTTATACTATCTAATAATATAACTACATCTTTTCCATGTTCAACAAGTCTTTGAGCTCTATTTAAAACCATTTCAGCTACTTTTACATGGTGGCTTGATACTTGGTCAAATGTTGAATATATAACATCTGCATTAATAGACTCTTTCATATCTGTAACTTCTTCTGGTCTTTCATCAATTAATAAAACTATTAATTCTACATCTGGATAATTTTTAACTATACTATTTGCGACACTTTTTAAAAGAATTGTTTTTCCTGCCTTTGGAGGCGCAACAATTAATCCTCTTTGTCCTTTTCCTATTGGTGATATTAAATCAATTAATCTTGTTGATATTTCGTTTGGTTGTTTCTCCAAAGTTAATCTTTCTTGTGGGTATATAGGAGTTAATGTTTCAAAGGCTTTTCTTTGTATTGCAGTTTCTGGATCTTCATCATTTATCTTTTGTACAAATAAAAGTGCTCTAAATTTTTCCCCTGTTTTAGGATGTCTTGTTATACCTCTTACCTTATCTCCTGTCTTCATATTAAATCTTCTTATTTGAGATGGAGATACGTATACATCATTTTCTGTTGATAAATAATTTGAACCTCTTAAAAATCCAAATCCATCTGGTAATATTTCTAGTACACCTACTACTTCATCTTCTTTTGAAGTATTAAATTCATTAATTATTTTAGATTCTTCTACTACTTTAGGTGTGTAATTTCCCTTTATATTATTATTTTTTTGAATTTTTATATCATTATTATTAGAAGGCTTATTATCATTATTTTGCTGTTTATTATCACACTTTTGAAATTTGTTGTAATTTCTTTGACTATTTGTATTTAACTGAACATTACCTTTTGTATAATTTCTATTTTCGTACTTATTATTCTTATTATTTTCCGATTTAAATGTAGTTTGTCTTACATTTTCTGTACTTCCAATATTAGAATCATCTATTTGAGTATGTTTTTCTTCCTTTTTCACACTATATTTCTTATCCATATCTTCAATGCTTTGTATTTTTTTATTGTCTTGTTTTAATTTATCCGAATCACTACCGTTTGGTTTGTTAACATTTTCCTTTATTTTATCAATCAGTTCAGCTTTTTTATATTTAGTCACTGATTTGATATTCATCTCTTTTGCTATTTCTCTTAATTGAGCTAGTGTTTGATTATTTAAATCATTTAGATTTATATTTTCTGTATTCAAAAAACTAGACCTCCTTATTTTTAATTTTTAATGATTTCATTGGAAATAAACGGTATGAAAAAGAGAAGTTATTTACTATAATTTCGAACATAATAACAACTTAATAATAGCATTATTTTTGTATTATGGTCAATAAATAAAATAAAATACCTATTTATATACTTTATTTTATATTTTAATTAACAATTAAACTATACATTAATTATGATTAAAAGTATATATAATAAAAAATAATCCATCATAAATAAATATAATGGATTATTTTTTATTGGCTAATAATTTATAAAAATAATTTGGAGCAATTTATATTACAGTTATATATTTTTACTCCATATTGTATTTTTTCATTAAATCTACTAATATTTCATTTTTATCTAAATTGTGTATAGCATTTACAAATCTTATAGTTCCTGTTTTTCCTCTCATAACTACAGATTCTGTTTTAGCTTTATTTCCACCCATACTAACTACACCTTTTAATAGATTTCCTTCTGTTATTCCTGTAGCAGCGAAGAATAAATCCTCTCCTTTTGCCAAGTCATCTATAGTTAATTTTTTTTCGATGTCTGAATCTGAATATCCCATTTGATGACATCTTTCTCTTTCTTCATCACTTAATGGATATATTTGAGCTTGCATATCTCCACCCATACATTTTATAGCAGCTGCAGTTATAACGCCTTCTGGTCCTCCACCGATTCCCATAAGCATATCCACACCTGTTTCCTCGAAACAAGTTGCTATACCTGCTGCAACATCTCCAGCATCGAACATTCTTATTTTACATCCTAGTTTTCTAGCTACTTCAAATATATAATTATGTCTCTCTCTATCTTGAACCATAATTGTCATTTGAGTTGTTTTCTTTCCTAATGCTTTTGAAACATCAACGATATTTTCTTCTACACTTTTATCTAAATCTATCACACCTTTTGCTTTTGGTCCTACAACTATTTTTTTCATATATGTATCTGGTGCATTTAATAAAGAACCTTTTTTGCCCATAGCTATTACTGCTATTGCATTTGGAAGTCCTTTTGCTATTAATTCTGTTCCATCAAGTGGATCTACCGCTATATCAACTTCCATAGTTCCTTCTTCTTGGCTACCAACTTTTTCGCCTATGTATAGCATTGGAGCTTCATCAATTTCCCCTTCTCCAATTACAACTTCACCTTTTATCTTAACTGATTCAAAGGCTCTTCTCATTGCTTCTACTGCAGCTCCATCAGCCCCATTTTTATCTCCTCTTCCCATAAATTGAGATGAAACTAATGCTGCAGCTTCTGTGACTCTTACAAGTTCTAGTGCTAAATTTCTATCCATTACTCTCTCCTTTTTTAATTTTATTTTAATTTATATCATTCTAATTAATTCAAATCATATGTCTTTTTTTAACTTTTTTATTTATTATTACCACTAATATTATACCTTATCTAGATTTAATGTCTACTATTTAATTCCAATAAATGCAATTTTTATTAATAAAAAAAGAATGCAAAAAAATAATTTTAATTTTATCTTTCTGCATTCTCTTTAATTTTATAAATACCATGAGATAACACTTATTAACGTAGTTAAACTAGTTACAAGTAATATTACAGCTATCCCAATAGCTACTATTTTATTCATTTTAGCTTGTCTGCTTTTAGCCAATTTTATTCCCTCTTTCTATTTTGTAGCTTCTTTATCTTCATCATTTGATTCTTTAGATATTGCTACTTCTTTTTCAGCAGTGTTTTGACTGCATACTTTTTGTAAGTATTCCATAAATGGCTCTTGAAGTTCTGGTTTTTTTAGTGCAAAATCAACTGTTGCTTCTAAAAATCCTAATTTATCTCCAACATCATATCTTTTTCCTTCAAATTCATATGCATACATTGCTTCTTTTTTAGATAAAGTTTTTAATGCATCTGTTAATTGAATTTCTCCACCTTTACCTGGTTCCTGATTTTCAAGAATCTCAAATATTTCAGGTGTTATTATATATCTACCTAATATTGCTATATTAGAAGGTTGTTTTCCTGGTTCTGGTTTTTCAACTAGATCCTTAACTTTGTAAACGCGGTCTTCTATATGTTTAGCATTGATTATTCCATATTTATTTGCATCTTCTGGAGCAACACTTTGAACGCCTAATATAGTTGTTCTATATTCTTCATATGCAGACATTAACTGCTTTAAACATGGAACATCATTATCAACTATATCATCACCTAACATAACTGCAAATGGTTCATCACCTATAAAACTTCTTGCACAATAAATTGCATCACCTAATCCTTTAGGTTCCTTTTGTCTTATATAGTATATATTAACCATATTTGTTATATTTCTTACTATTTCCAATAAATCAGTTTTTCCTTTTTGCTCTAATTCTAATTCTAACTCAACTGATTTATCAAAGTGATCTTCTATAGATTTTTTATTTTTACCTGTAATTATAAGTATTTCTTCAATTCCTGACTCAACAGCTTCTTCTATTATATATTGTAAAGTGGGTTTATCTACTATTGGCAACATTTCTTTAGGTTGTGCCTTTGTTGCTGGTAAAAATCTTGTACCCAATCCTGCTGCTGGTATAACAGCTTTTTTTATTTTTCTTTGCATATAATTTCTCCCTCCAAAAACAATTATTACACAAAATATATCCTAAATTAATTATTAAATAAACTATCACATTTACATATTATTCTACCTTATTAATATATTTTTGTCACTTTAATTCTTAGTTAACTTCTCTAGTTCAGCCAATAACTTGTTAAATTTATTAATACTTATTTGTATTGATTTATCATTAGTTAGATCAATTCCACCACTTTTTAATAAGTTAAGAGGTTTATCAGAACTACCCTTTTTCAAGAAGTTAATATAATTTTCAGGTCCATTGTTTAGAATATCTTGTGAGAAACTTATAGCACTACTACATCCTGTAGCATATTTATATACATAAAAACTGTTATAGAAATGTGGTATTCTAGACCATCCTATCATAGCAAGAGGATCAACTTCAAAATCATTTCCATAATATTTTTTTAATAGTTGTGACCATAAATCATTTAATACTAATGCGTTTACATTTTCATTATGTTCTAACATAGAGTGAACATCTCTTTCAAATTCAGCATACATAGTCTGTGTATAAAGAGTATCTTTAATAAAATCCATATATTGAGTTATATAATATGCTTTTTGTTTATCATTGCCTGCATTTTTTATTAAAAATTCATATAATAAAGCTTCATTTGTAGTTGATGCAACTTCATGTGTAAATATAGATGGTTGGGCGTTATAGTACTCTTGATTTTTTTGACTTAAATAACTATATACACCATGTCCTAATTCATGTATTAAAGTAGATACGGAGTCTAATGAATTATCATAATTAAGCAATATATAAGGATGATTTTTATATACAGATAGACAATATCCTCCTCCTACTTTATTTTCATTAGAATATACATCTATCCATCTTTCATTAAAAGCTTTATAAGCTATATCTTCATATCCTTCTCCCAATGGTTCAAGCGCTGCATAAACTAAAGAAATAGCTTTATCATAAGATATATCACTATTTTCTTCTTCTACTATTGGCACAAACATATCGTAATAATGCACTTTATCTATGTTTAATAATTTTTTTCTTAAAGAAATATATTTATGCAACCCTTCACTATTTTCACTTACTGTTTTTATTAAATTGTCATATATTTTAGGGTCTACTTCATCACTATCTAAATACATATCTAAACTAGAATCAAATTTTCTAACATTAGAATAAAATATATTTCTATCAGCTTGACCTATTAATAATCCTGATAAGGTATTTATATTGTCATTATAAATAACAAATTCATTTGTAAACGCAGCTTTTCTTGTTTCTCTATCTGATGATCTAATTTTAGAAGAATACTCGGATGGTGTATCATTACTATTCTTATCCATATTGCTAAATAAATCATATACATCTGAAGGTAGAGAAAGTATATTTCCCATTTTATTTAAGATACTTTCGGATTTTTCGTCTAAATAATGTGCTTTACTTTTTCGTACTTCTTGTAAGTACATTTTAAATTTTTTATCTACTTTTCTATTTTTTAAATAATCATTATAAGTTGAATCTGGTAACTTAAGTATTTCTAACTCTAAATCTGAGCATATTTTACTATATTTTGAATCAACCTTACTTACTTTATTTATCATGTCTAAATATTTATAAGAATTTTTATTTATGTCTTTATTCAATTTCGCATAAGCATATAACTTTTCTAATCTTATATCTAATTTTTCTTTTATTTTAAGTGCCGATATAAAATGAGTTTTTGATTTAGTAACTTTTCCAGTATAATTTTCTAACTCTTTCATATCTTTCTCAAATTTTGATAATTCCTTTTCCCATGCCTCATCTGATACAAATAAAGATTGTAAGTTCCAAGTAACATATTTATAATTTCTGCTAGACTCTTCTTTATTTTTTTCATCTTTATCATCAATAAACGAAAATACACTACTGTATCTATCATCTAAGAAAAAATCTGACGTACTATAATTATTTTTTGTTACTTCTATAGATTTAGCTCCTTTTTGATTAAACTTATTTATTCCATAAAAAATACCACTTGCCAAAACCATTGCAAATACTATAATTGCTATTATATTTAACTTTTTGCTCATAAAAAGTCATCCTTTCTTATAATTACTTAATATTAGGATGACTTTTTTTTATTTTATTATTCAATTTTTATAAGTTTTATACAGTTTATAATCGAGTTATCCACAACCTTATCAACATATCAACAAACCTTTTCCCCATTAATAACTGGGCTGTTTCACTAATTCTATATTTGAGTATTTGTTGTATAATTGTGGATTATTTTTATACTTATCAACATTTTTTATCTATTTATTAACAGGTATCTACAAGTTTTACACAGTTACTGTAGATAACTGGTATGTGAATTCATTATTTTCAATTATTCCAATACTTCTGCTTTATTAAGTATTGAATTTATTTTATCTTATTTACTTTTGTCACCATAACCGTCATGTCATCTTCTATCTTATCAAGTTGTAACTCTAAAGCCCTATCTACTATCTTATCAATCATTTCTTTAGGATCATAAGTATTTAAATTTTTCAGGAAGTAAATCAACCAATTCTCACCGATATCATTATTTTTACCTGCGTCTATAATCCCATCAGAAACCATTATAATATAATCTCCGTCATTAAGCTTATAATTATGCCTATCTAACTTAATATCAGATAAAATTCCAACAGGCAAAGATGAAGATGATATAAAATCTACATCATTATTCGCTCTTTTGATGTATGTTGAACAAGCTCCCATTTTAACTGTTTCTAATCGTCCTTGTTTTAAATCAATAATTCCAAGGTCTAATGTTGAAAAAATTTCATCTGAATTACTAAGTAAAAGCATATTATTAATTGTCTTTATTACAATTTCATTATCAATTCTAGCCTCGATCATTTTTTCGAGTATATCTATCGTTGTCGAAGATTCATCATAAGCTCTTTTTCCTTTTCCCATGCCATCACATATGGCCATCATATATTGCCCATTATCAATCTCCATATATGTATAATTGTCACCGCACAGTACATGCCCGTCTCTAGATAATGAAACTGCTTGTGTTGTCGCAGTGTACTTCTCAGCCTTAGTAAGAACTATTTTACAAGTATCTTTGTAAATATTACATCCATACTTTTGTGCCGATAATTGTTCTCCTAAGTAATCTGATATTATACCTATCAACTTTTCATCGCATAACCCCCCATTTGCACAAGTATTTTTATCTATTGTTATTTTAAATTCGTCTTTACCCTTTGTTAAGTAGTTAATCTTATTGACTATTATATTATGTCTTTCTAATTCTTCTAGTATGTTTTTTTCTTTTACTAAATCTAATACTGCGCTATTTTCTATATCTTCAGACAACCCCTTTATAGATTTAGAAATATTTCTGATTTGGTCTGCTATCAGCTTTCTACCCTCTTCAAACTTCATGCTCCAATCATAATTAAGTGCAAATATTTTATAATAATAATTTGCTATTTTCATAATTTGTTCTGGATTCATGCAAGATTTTTTAAATTCTTCTGGTATCGCCTCTGTACTTAGCTGACCTTCTTCTAAATTCTGAATCATATCATATATCAATGTATATGTTTTATTAAATCGCACCTCCCAACAAACTTTTTTCATACTACAAGAAGTACACTCATCTGTATAAATCATGTCTATTAATTCTGCCATGTCATTTTGATTTATGATTTCATCTTTTTGTCTTATTTTTTCAAATGTATTTGCAAGTTCGTTATAAGCTCTTTGCATATTTTCCAACTTGCTATTTGTTAAATTCTTAGTTCTCATTATATAGTCATTAACTGATTGAGATGCATTTAGATTTATTTTTATAGTTGATTCAATTCTTGAAAATAATGATTTAGGAAGAATTGAAACAATTGCTGCTCCTATTAATATATCTCTTATAGAATTTATATTTGACTCTAATCCTGAAGTATATGCAAATATGATTATCCAGCTCAACACATATCCCAGAATACATAAATATCTGTTTACTTTGTTAAATGCTCCACCTATTAGACCAGCAAATGCATATATTCCCATATATATAGCTGATACAGCATTATTAATAATAAATGCTAGTCCAATTATTACCCCACAGGATGAACCTATGCTTGCTCCTCCTACAATTGCTGATATTAATATAAATATTGTGGCTAAAACAGCTCTAAGTGAAATACCTAATACAGCCATTTGTCCCACTCCCATTATACTGAAAGTTGTCAATAAACTTATAGATATTATCTCTTCTGTTTTTATAGCCATTTTATTTTGATTGGATATTAAAAATTTTACACCATATGCAAATATAAAAGCTGATGTAAATACTATTATTGATTCTATCCCTGCTATTATAAAATTATATACACTTGGATTTGTGATACAAACGCATATTATAGATGATGGTAATATTATAAAAACTCCAACCAAACTTAACTTCATTATTGCAGTTATTTCTTTAATTTTTCTACTCAAAATTAATATTAAAGTTAAACACACAACATATTTAGCTATTATAGTTATTTCATTAAATGATAGTAATGTTCCAGCCAGGACTGCTATATAAACCGGCACCCTATATTTATCTACTTTGCATATATATAAGAAAAAAGCTAATCCTAATGGAGCAATTCCATCAATTAAGATTGATCTGCTTAATAAAAATCCAATTATCATGAAAATGAAAGTTTTTGAATCAAACATTTTCGAGAGCTTTAAGTGATTGGTTTTAAACCTCTTATTTTTAATGGTGATTGTTCTGTCCATAAAAAATCTCCTCCTTTGTTTACATAAAATTGTAGCAAAGAAGGAGAAATTAATTTGTCATTTTCAGTACCGAAAATCAAAAAACTTTAAGACATCTTTTTTGCTATTTGACACATTAAGCCTTCCAAATTATCGTATTCACTTACAATTATTTCGTTTAATTCTAGCTTTTCCATTATTATATCTAAAATTACTACACCAGCTGTTATAATATCTGCTCTTTTTGGCTGTAGTCCTTTTAGTCTCTTTTTATCTTCTAGTGTCATATTTTTTAGCATTTGTAGAATTTCGTCTAACTCTTTTTTGCATATTTTACTATTATGCACTTTTTCCATAGAATAGACTTCTAATTTTTGATTTATAGCAGATACAGATGTCACTGTTCCACCTATACCAACTAATTTCTTTATATTTCTGTTTTTTATTTTACTTATTGTATCTTCAATTGTGTTCTCAATGAACTCTATAGTTTCTTTTAATTGATCATCGCTTACTATTTCAGTTTTTAAAAATTTCTCTGTTAGTCTAAGCGCTCCTATATTTTCACTTTTGCAGAACTTAACGCCATCTTTATCTCCAACTATAAACTCAGTAGAGCCTCCACCAATATCTATAACTAGTATTTCTTCAAGTTCATCCTTTTCAACACCTTCTAACACTCCTAAAAATCCTAGATTAGATTCTCTCTCTCCTGTTATTACTTCAACATCAACACCTGCTTCTTTTTTAGCAAGTTCTATAAATTCAGAAGAATTTTTACTATCTCTTAATGCTGATGTACCCATACAGCATATATATTCACAACCTTCATCATCACATATAGCTTTAAACTCCTTTAAAGCCTGTATATTTCTATCAATAGCATCTTTTGATATATATCCCTTATTATCTACACCTTGTCCTATTCTAGTAGTATTTACATACTTTTTTCTATTAATTATCTTGCCGTCTTTATATACAGCAGTTAATAATCTCATAGAGTTTGTTCCAATATCTATAGTTCCTATTTTCATTTTATCCTCCAGCTAACTTGCGTCGTTTTGTTAACTTATTTATATTTGAATCTCGACCCCGTTAGGGTTTACAATAGTTTCACCACAAAACAAATTCCCCCTAAAGAAAGGAGCCGAGAAAGTTGAAACCTACGGTTAAATG
>NZ_JAHLOQ010000036.1 GCF_018917435.1 Intestinibacter bartlettii | reverse complement strand
GTGTATATTTTTATATTTTAAAAGTAAATTTCCCTTATCAAACACTAAAAAATACATTAAATTTAAGTTAAAAAAAGGCTACCGCAGAACGAATTTTTTATTGTTCGTGCGACAGCCCCATTTTAATATTCAGTTGTTATAATAAAATAGACATAATAAAAAGATTTTATTATGAAATGTATGCACAAGTAACAAATGGTAAATAATTTAAAAGATTTTTAAATAAATCTAAACGGAAAATATATATTTATGTAATAATTTTATGTAAAATAGATGATAGTAAAAAGGGAAGGTGAAGCAAGCATGGATATACTTTTATTTTTTCAAAGCATAAGAAATGATATTTTAACTGTGATATTTACATTATTTACAATATGTACAGAGCAAGTAGCTGTTGTATTAATTGCAGCAATAATGTATTGGTGTATAGATAAAAAATGTGGTCAAAGGATATTATTTGCAGTTACAGGAAGTATAACTATAAACTCTACATTGAAGAATCTATTTAAAGCTCCAAGACCAATAGGTAGCAACAATTTAGAATCCTTAAGAACAGAAACAGCTACAGGATATTCATTTCCAAGTGGTCACACCCAAACAGCAACTACAGTCTGGACTGCTATAATAGAATATTTCAGAAAGTGGTGGGTAACTTTACTAGGAATCATAATGATATTAGGAGCAGGTATTTCAAGACTTTATTTAGGCGTTCATTGGCCACAAGACGTTGCGGCTGGATGGGTTATTGGAATATTAGTCAGTATAGTTTTAGTAAAACTATTTGATTATGTCTATGAAAACAAAAGCTATTATATATTATTGTTAACATTGATTTTATTTGCTGTAGTAGTTTATTTCTTTATAGGAGAAGAATTAGTAAAAAGTTTCGCACTATATACAGGATTTGTATTGGGATATATTGTAGAAGATAAATTTATAAACTTTAGCACTGAAGAAAGTAAAAAAAGGGCTAATATTTTTACAAATAATAAATCTAAACCAAAATTAAGTGTAAAAATACTTAGATTTATAGTTGGAATAATTACACTAGGTATTATATATGTTGCAGCAAAATCGTTAGTAGTATTACTACTTGCAAACGCAAGTGAGGAAGTTTTACTTATAGCTGATTACATAAGATATACGATAGTTGTATTTTGGGGGATAGCAGGAGCACCATTTCTGTTTGAACGTTTTGGTTTAAATTAAAATTTAGTATATTGAGAGGATGATTTTTTGAAAAGAGTAGTAATTATAGGCGCTGGAGCAAGTGGAATGATGGCTGCAAAAGTTGCTGGAGATAGAGGGTACAAAGTAACCGTACTAGAAAAACAAAAGAGATGTGGTCAAAAGTTATTGATAACAGGTAAAGGTAGATGTAATATAACTAATAATTGTGAAATTGAAGAATTAATAGAAAATGTACCAACAAACGGAAAATTCTTGTACAGTGCTTTTTATACATTTACTAATGATCAAGTAATAGATATGTTTAATAGTTTGGGTGTTGAAACTAAAACAGAAAGAGGAAAGAGAGTATTCCCAGTTAGTGATAAGGCAGTAGATGTAGTAAGAGCATTAGAAAAACAAATGAAAAGCAATAAAAACGTAGAAGTTTTGTTAGATTCAAAAGTAGAAAGAATAGTAACAGAGGATGGAAGTGTTAAAAAAGTAATCCTTTCTAATAAAAAAGAAATAGAATGTGACAGTGTAATTGTTGCAACGGGAGGAGTTAGCTATCCAAGAACAGGATCTACAGGAGATGGATATAGATTTGCTAAAAGTTTAGGACATACTATAATAAACCCAAAACCATCACTTATAGGATTAGAAGTAATGGAAGATTATGTTGTTGAATTAGCTAAATTATCTCTTAGAAATGTAAGTATCAATGTGTATAATAGAAAAAATAAAAAGATATATGATGATTTTGGTGAAATGGAATTTACTAAATATGGTTTAGATGGACCTATTATAAAATCTGCAAGTTGTCGTATGGGAGACTTAGCTAAGGATAATTATAAAATAGTGTTAGATTTAAAACCAGCTTTAGATGATGATAAATTAGACAAAAGAATACAAAAGGATTTCCAAAAGTATGCAAATAAGAACTTTGAAAACTCTTTAAATGATTTATTGCCTAAGCAATTAATACCTACAATAGTTAAACTTAGCAAAATAGATCCATATATAAAGGTTAATCAAATATCTAAAGAAGATAGAAAAAATTTAGTACACCTTATAAAAAATATAACATTTACAGTTAAAAATTATAGACCAATTGAAGAAGCGATTATAACTTCAGGTGGAGTAAAAACAAGTGAAATTAATTCAAGCACAATGGAATCTAAATTAGTTTCAGGTTTATTTTTTGCAGGCGAAGTTATAGATGTAGATGCATATACAGGAGGATTTAATCTTCAAATAGCATTTTCAACTGCATATCTGGCAGCAATTAATTGTTAATTAGAACTATATAAAATATATATTACTTTTTTGAGAAAAGTTATAGCTGAGATTTGATACCAACTATTAAGAATTTTGTCACAAATTGTATGTATTATAAAATAAATATTTCATATAATACTACCAAGAAACAAAAATCACTAGAAAAGAGGTATTAAATATGTCAAACAACAACAATAACAAAACAGTAGTTCCACAAGCTAAACAAGCATTAAACCAAATGAAATTAGAAATAGCTAATGAACTAGGAATGGCTGATTATCAACAAGTTGACAAAGGAAATTTAACAGCTAGACAAAATGGTTATGTTGGTGGATACATGACTAAAAAATTAGTCGAAATGGCAGAACAACAAATGGCAGGTAAAGGCCAACAATAACAAAACATAATTTAAGATAATAATATTTTAGTTAAATAGAAGTGGTAAGTATTCAACATTAATGAGTATTTACCACTTTACTAATTTAAACGTAATTTTAGAAAGAAAACTCATATCATACTTTTTATAATATAGACTCATATTTTTTGTGTTGTAGGTAAATATAATTATGGAGATATTTTTAAAAAAGATATCAAATTTACTTATATATGATTAGATTACAATCATTTAAATTTTAAACATAGGAGTGGTATTATTATGGCAGTAGATTTTGAAAAAATAAAAAATGATTTTATAAATGCGGATGTAGATGAAAAAATACGTATTTATACAACTGCTCAAGGTCTTACAACAGAGCAATTTAGGGAATTATTAAAATATTATCCAATAAAACATTTATCTAAATTAGAAAAAGCATTAGGATAATAAAAAAGTAAATCAGAAAAAGAGCTGTTTTTTATAGTATTTCATCAATTAGAATAAACTTTTAATAATGAAGATACAGTATAAAGAACAGCTCTTTTAATATAAATTTTAATTAGTTTTAGATTTACTTACATATTTATATATTTTTTCGTTTCCAATATCTATTTTATCAGTTTGAATATATTTTATGATAGCTTCGATATCCTTTTTATTCAGATATTGGATTGGAATATTTAATGAATAGTCGCTATTTTTTAAAATATTTTTAAGATGTATTTGTAGAGAAACAGTCGACTTAATAGTACTTTTATTGTATTTTGAGTCCATATAACTTTTAAAGTTTTCGTTTTGGCTTTGCATCAGAGAGTTTATATAATTGATGTATGAATTTTGAAAATCTGCTTGATTAATAATAGATTCATCTAAGATATTTAGTAATATTTTATTGGCAAATATATTATCTGCAAATTTTTCTGCTGTTAATTTACCTGAGCTAATACCTTTTTGATATTTTCTAATGACTCTTTTGGTTGTATTATAAATTTTATTTCGTGTGTTTAAGTCTAGTTCTTCTATTTGCATAATATTTTATATTCTCATAATACTGTGAGAAAACCTCCTTTTTAGAATTTTATTTGACATGTATTAAAAAAACTTTGTTCAAAACTATTTGAAATAACTATTTTCTTAATTTTATTTTTAACAAAAAAAGACATTGATATACATATATGTAAATATAAAAATTTAAAGATTTGATTGAAAATTGAACTTGTATAAAAATAAATTTTTAGTCAAAAATATGAATAATAGGTAATAAAAGTAGAATGTATTATTCTATAGAATATGAAAAGTTATTTAATATCAGTGAGGAGGGATTTTTATGATAAATGGTATAATGAAATTATTTTATACAGAAATAGTTAAAAGCAAAATGAGTAAGTTGCCTGATGAAAAATACGAGATTAACGATCAATTTAAAAAAGTACAAAATATATCAATTAAAATGGACAAGGCCATTTTTTATATTTTAAAAGTTTTAGTTGCACTAGTCATATTATATGTTGCTTCAAAAATAAATATATATTTTACAATAGGAGCATTTTTAGTTGAAATATCTTATTTATTCTACAAAAGAAGTTTAAAGAAAAAGGTAGTATCTGAAATAGAAACTATAAAAAATAATATTAGTGTTAATAGAGAACAAATCTTAAAAGAAAAAGGCAAAAAGGATATTTCATTTTTAATATCAATATTACTAATTGGATTAATAACACATTTTAGTCCAATTATAATTATAAGTTTTTGTATCGTTTTTGGAGTAACAGTTAGAGATATATATTTGAATTATAAAAATAATGATTAAAACATATTAAAATAATTTTAGATTTAATATAAAAATGTAAGTTAATTGATTTAAAATCTTAATAAGATTGAGCGACTTTACTTGGATTATATTAATTATTGTGATAAAATTTATCTACAAATAAAGGAAATTTTTTAAATGAAACAATCAAGGAGGATGCTTGATGGAGAAGAATAGAAAGCTAATGAAAAATTTAGTTGATATATCTGCGATGGTAACTCAATCTACTAATTTTTTTGAAATAAAAGACCAAATTGTAGATAAAATGTTGGAGGTGGTTGAGCCTACTAAAGCATGCATTAACTTATTTTATGATAATAATTTTGAACACGCTTACTTAGTGTGTTCTGCTACTTTAGATTATATACCAAAGGCGTTTCCACAGAATTCAAAAATAGGAACAAAATTAGATTTTAAGGAATCTTATCCAGAATATATACATGAAGCAGTTGAACAAAAGAAAATAATATATATAGAAGATATATTTGAAAGTCCAAAAGCAATTGATGAAAGAGAATTAGCGCAGATGGAAGGATATAAAGGTAGAATTGTATTTCCTCTAGTTTTAAACTACAATGTCATAGGATTTATGACATGCTTTTTAACAGAAGAAGATTCATTAGAAGAATTAGACATTACCTTTATATCTTCCGTTGTATCTCTAATAGCACTATCAATAGAAATCACTTTTGATAATGAACATACTAAGGAATTAATAGATAAACTGAGGGAATCTATAAGCAATATAAATGAAATTACAACAAAATTACATTTAAATAATGATGTAAATGAGTTTATGGAATCATTAAATACTCAAGCTAAAAGATTAACTAAAAGTGATGAAGCATTTATAATAATAGATGATTTAAATTATGATTACAAAATCTTTAGTGCTATGGAAAATAGAAAAAGAAAAAAAATAGATTTTCAAAAAATATTACTTGAACTAAGTCAATATAATGAAGATGGAGATTATGTAAATAATACAGATTCTATGATTATAGATGAAGTAGAAGTATCTAATTATATGTACTATAAATTAAAAGATGGAAATAAGTTATTAGGATGCATATTATGTTCAAATAATAGTCAAGGATATACTGAAGATGACTTTAATATATTAGAATTAATATCTAAACAAATTGTATTAGGAATGCAACTATATAAATACAACCAAGCTGAAACA
Organism: Intestinibacter bartlettii; assembly: GCF_018917435.1. Taxonomy (GTDB): domain Bacteria; phylum Bacillota; class Clostridia; order Peptostreptococcales; family Peptostreptococcaceae; genus Intestinibacter; species Intestinibacter bartlettii_A. Next base: position 28,139 of record NZ_JAHLOQ010000036.1, on the reverse strand, counting down.
AAGCATAAATTGATTGCAAATGAATTAAATATATTAAATAAACAGCAAAAACTTATAATGAATGAAAGTGAAATGAATCTAGAGAATGATAAAGATTTGTATTTTTATCATAGACCTGCAACTGTTATAGGAGGAGACTTTTATCATGCACAAGTTATAGATGAAAATAAAGTTGCATATATAATTGCAGATGTTATGGGACATGGTATAGTTTCAAACTATATAGTTGCTATGATAAAAGGATGTTTTAAAACTTTATGCTATAATTATCAAACGGCAGCTGAAATTATGAATAAATTAAATCAAATTTTATATGATGAATTTGATAAGATGGATGTATTTACTACATGTATAGTTGGAATTATAGACAGTAAAAATAATACTTTAGAGATTTCTAATGCAGGTCATTATTGTCCTATTATCATAGATAATTTTGGAAATATACAGTCAGCTGAAGGTGCTCTATGCAAAAAAAATGTTCCATTAGGCGTCCTAGAGGATATAAATTACCAACAAAGCACAATATGTATAAAAGATAGTTCCATGATTTGTATGTATACAGATGGAATAATTGAAATAAAAAATCAAAATAAAGAGGAATTTGGAATAGAGAGATTTGAATCATTCCTATCAAAAAATTATAAATTGAAAAAAGATGATTTTATAGCTGAATTAAAGAAAGAGTTAGAAAATTTTGTTCCGAAACATAATTTTGATGATGATATATTAGTAGTATGTTTAAGTAATAAATAATATAAAGTAAATCATATTAAGTGATATAATAATTAATATGAAAATGTCCAAATAGATTTGAGATTAAAATAGGAGGATTTATATGGGGATAAGTGATAAAGTACTAATAATTAATGGTAGTCCTCGAAAAAATAAAAATTGTCATTCTATTATAAAAGAATTGACTAAGAAATTTGATGAGAATAATATTAATTACAAAGTATTAGACATATATAAAATGAATATAGATTACTGTACAGCATGTGGTGCATGTGAAAAAACAGGTTATTGTATAATAAAAGACGATATGACACCTATATATGAAGAATTTAATAAAAGTACAGGGACAATAACAGTAAGTCCAATGTATTTTTCAAGTGTTTCTACAAAAGTAAAAACAGTAGTAGATAGAACGCAAGCATTTTTCTCTAGTAAATATGTCTTAGGAAAGCCATCTATAGATAGAGATAAATTTAGATTAGGAATGTATATAGCAATTGGTGGACAACCAGAATTTGAAAATCAGTTTTTAGGTGGACAAATTGTAATGGATATATTCTACAAGTCTATAAATACAGACTTAGAATATAATTTATACTTATCTAATTCAGATGCAGTGCCTTTTGAGGAAAATGAAGATTTTAAAGCTAAATTCAACAGAGATGTTGATGAATATATAAAAAAAATTAAAGAAAATAATAATTAATATTGTAATGTAAGGGGCGATGAATATGTTAAGGTATTTGACAAGTGGTGAATCACATGGACAAAGTTTGATATCTATAATTGATGGTTTACCATCAAATGTAGAATTGAATTTTGATGAGATTAATGCAGAGCTTAAAAAACGTCAATGTGGTTATGGCCGCGGTGGCAGAATGAAAATTGAAAGTGATAAAGTTAATATTCTTGGTGGTGTTAGAGGAAAGAAAACATTAGGGGGACCAGTTTCAATTGAAGTAAAAAATAAAGATTACCAGAATTGGACTGAATATATGGCACCGATGGATGAGGTAGATTTTGAAACTAGAAAAGTTGATAATGTAAGACCTGGACATGCAGATTTAGTAGGTTGTTTAAAATATGATTTTACTGATGCAAGAAATGTATTAGAAAGATCTTCAGCAAGAGAAACTGCAAGTAGGGTAGCAGTAGGGGCAATTTGCAAACAAGTATTAAAAAATTTCGATATAGATTTTGTCTCTCATGTTATACAAATTGGTAACGTGAAGGATGAAAATGTATACGATTTTGATTATATAAAAAATAATGTAGATAAATCAGAAGTTAGATGTGCAAATAAAGAAATTGAAGCTAAGATGATTGCACAAATAGACAAAATCAAAAGTGAAAGAGATACAATTGGCGGAGTTGTGGAAGTTAGAGTCAAAAATTTAATTCCAGGACTAGGATCATATACTCAATTTGATAGAAAAATTGACGGTGTATTAGCTATGCATTTGATGGGAACTCAAGCTATAAAAGGGGTTGAATTTGGTATAGGATTCGATGTAGCTAGACTTCCAGGTTCTAAAGTAATGGATGAAATAATCTACAATGAAAAAGATGGTATAAAAAGAGCTACAAATAGATTAGGTGGTATAGAAGGTGGAATGACAACAGGAGATGAAATTGTAATAAGATGTGCAATGAAACCTATTCCAACATTATACAAACCTCTTAACTCAATAAATATAAATACATTAGAAAAATACGAAGCAACAGTAGAACGTTCAGATACTTGTGCAGTGCCTGCATGTAGTGTTGTATGTGAAAATGTAGTTGCTTTTGTTATATGTCAATTCTTCCTAGAAACAATAGGTGGAAGTAGTCTAGAAGATGTAAAAAGAAATTATAATTCATATGTTCAAAGGTTGGGTGAAAGAGGATGGAAAAAATAGAAAATAAAGTATGTAGTATTTTCTTAGATGAGAATTATAGAAGTTTTACTAAAGCTTTAAATCAAGTTAATAGTACTACGGATAAAAATATAAATGAAATATACGATAGAGTTTTAGTAATTTCTGATGAAAATGTATATAAAACTCAATTACATAAATTTATAGATTCATTAAATGCTAAATTTGTAAGTGAATATATCGTTCCAGCTGGTGAAGAATCAAAATGTATAGATACTTTTCAAAAAGTACTAGAACATGCATTAAAAGCTGGTCTTACAAGAAAATCTCTTATAATAGCAGTAGGTGGCGGAGTAGTAGGTGATTTATCAGGATATGTTGCTGCTTCATATATGAGGGGAATTGATTTTGTGCAGGTTCCAACAACTCTTTTAGCCCAAGTAGATTCATCTATTGGAGGTAAAACAGGGATTAATTTAGGAACTTACAAAAATGTTGTAGGGGCATTTTATCAACCCAAATTTACATTTATTAATGTATCAGCACTTAGAACTTTACCAGATAGTGAGTTTAGAAATGGAATGAGTGAAGTTGTAAAATATGGTTTTATATATGATTATGAATTTATAGATTATTTATTAGAAAACAGTGATGATATATTAGATAAAAGAGATTCTGCACTAAGATATATTGTAAAAAAATGTGCAGAAATAAAGGCTCATGTTGTAGAGGTAGACGAAAAAGAAGGAGGACTTAGAAAAATCCTTAACTTTGGACATACTTTTGGACATGGGGTAGAAAAACTTTGCCATATAGCTCATGGGGAAGCTGTCAGTATTGGAATGAATATGGCATTTAAACTTTCTTTAAAAAGAAATTTAATAAATGAAGAATATTATAATAAATTTTTACAAGTATGTGAAAAATTCAATTTACCTACAGAATTTGAAGGACCAGAGGAACATGAAGTACTATCTATAATGAAAACTGATAAAAAAAATAGTTTTTCAAAGGTAAATATGATGTTGCCAGTTGAACATGGCAAAGTAGATTTATTTAATGATGTAGATGACGAGACAATTTTAGAGATAATAAAGGAGTGCAAATATGCTTAGAGGAAGTTTTGAATTAATAGGGGATAAATCTATATCACATAGATCAATAATGTTTTCTGCAATATCAAAAGGAAACAACAAAGTAAGTAATTTTTTAATGGGACAAGATTGTTTAAGTACAGTTTCTTGTTTTAGAAAAATGGGTGTAGATATAGATATACAAGGAAAAGATGTATTTATAAAAGGAAATGGAATTAGGGGATTAAAACCACCAACTGATATACTTGATGTTGGAAACTCAGGTACAACTATAAGACTAATTATGGGTATACTTGCAGGAAATGACTTTGAGTCTACTTTAATAGGCGATGCTTCAATTGGAAAAAGACCAATGAAAAGAGTAACAGACCCGCTTAGAATGATGGGATGTGATATAACTGGAAAAGACGATGCAAACTTTACGCCTATAACAGTTAGAGGTGGACATTTGCATAGTATAGATTATAAAATGCCAGTGGCTTCAGCTCAAGTTAAGTCTGCAATTATACTTGCAAGTTTATATGCAGATGGACAAAGCATAATACGTGAAAAAGTTAAATCGAGAAACCATACAGAAATAATGTTAAAAGCTTTTGGTGCTGATATAAAAGAAGACGGATTAGATATAATTGTAAACCCAGTTGATGAATTATTTAATCAAGATATTTATGTACCAGGAGATATATCTTCTGCTGCTTTCATAATAGTAGGAGCTTTAATTAGTGAAGGTTCTGAAGTTTTAATCAAAAATGTTGGATTAAATGAAACTAGAACTGGAATAATAGATGTTGTTAAAAATATGAATGGAAATATAGAAATAATTGATGAAAGAATTGTAGGTGGAGAAAAAGTAGGAGATTTATTAGTAAAATACTCTAAAGATTTAACTGCAACTACAATAGATAAAACTATAATTCCAAGATTAATAGATGAAATACCAGTAATAGCTGTTTTAGCTACACAAGCTGAAGGAACAACTATAATAAAAGATGCTCAAGAGTTAAAAGTAAAAGAAAGCAATAGAATAAAAACTGTTGTGGATAATTTAAAGAAAATGGGTGCAGATATAGAAGAATTAGAAGATGGTATGATTATAAAAGGAAAAACTAAACTTCATGGGGCTAGTATAGAGACATTTAAAGATCATAGAATAGCTATGTCTTTTTCTATAGCAGATTTAATTAGTGATTCCAGAGTTATACTAGATGACCCTAACTGTATAAATATATCTTTCCCAGGTTACTTTGATTTATTAAAAAGTTTAACTAAATAGAAGATATTACATAATAAAGTTTTGTAAAAAAATGTAAATAAATTAAAAAATAAAGTAAATAATTTGTAATATACAATATACTAATGTATTATAATAATTGATTTTCTTATAAATTTTAGATATAATTTAATTGCGGTTATTAAAAATTAAACTATATTTCAGGAGGTTTTTATTATGAAATTACCAATAGCATTATCAAATAAACATGTGCATTTAAGTCAAGCTGATGTTGATGCATTATTCGGAGAAGGATATCAATTAACTCCATTCAAACCATTATCTCAACCAGGACAATATGCATGTGAAGAAAAAGTTACAGTAGTAGGACCAAAAGGTCAACAAACAATGAGAGTTTTAGGACCAGTTAGACCAGAATCTCAAGTAGAAGTTTCTTTAGCAGACGCTAGAGGATTAGGTTTAGCAGTTCCAGTTAGACAATCAGGAGATGTTGAAGGAACTCCAGCATTCAAATTAGTAGGACCAAAAGGTGAAGTTGAATGTGAAAAAGGTATAATAGTTGCAGCTAGACATATACACATGAGTCTTGAAGATGCTGAAAAATTCGGTGTAAAAGACAAAGATGTAGTAAGTGTTAAAACTGAAGGATTAAGAGGATTAACTTTCCACAACGTATTAGTTAGAGCTAATGCTAACTTTGCTTTAGAAATGCATGTTGACATAGAAGAAGGAAATGCAGCAGGCGTTAAAAATGGAGATTTAGTAGAATTAATAAAATAATTTAATTTATATATTCAATTTTATGATTAAAAAAGTAATAAGAAGTGTATGTATATAGTATACACTTCTTTTTTTTTTAATTAAATTGATAAATTTACTAAAAAAAAAAAGGAAAAATTATTAATACTTTAAAAAAATTGTTAGATGTGCTAACATAATAATTGCAAATAGGTTTATATTTCCAAAAAATGTTTATTAAAGAAATATAAGATTATATTTAATTAAATTGGATATAATTAATTACTTATTATAAAAAAAATACATATTATAATTATAAAAAAATCTAAAAGAGGAAAAATAGTTATAAATTTAAAATACTATAAAAATTGTCATTATATACTTAATTTATTGAAGAAGTTTGTTAAAAAAACTAATCAAAAAAAGGAGTATTTTAACTAATTGATTCATAAAAAAAGATTAGTATGATAAAATAAAACAATTTAAACCTTAGTTTTTTTAAAAATAATAAATAAAAATCAAAGAAAAGTATAAAAAAACAATGGTTTATAAATAAATACTTAAATTTAAAATTTATTTATAATTTAAGAAGGAATTTGACAATTAATGTAGAATATTAATAAGTAATAATGTTTAGAATATAAACATTTTGTTAAAAAATAAACAGTATTATAATAGCAAATTTTATGTTAATAATAATATTTACTTATTTATAAGGAGGAAGTAATAAAATGGCTAAATTTATGAAAACTGTAGATGGAAATACAGCTGCTGCTCATGTTGCTTATGCATTTACTGAAGTTGCTGCTATATATCCAATAACTCCTTCTTCAACTATGGCTGAATTAGTTGATGAATGGTCTTCACAAGGAAGAAAAAATGTATTTGGACAACGAGTTAATGTTGTTGAAATGCAATCTGAAGCAGGTGCTGCTGGTGCATTCCACGGATCATTACAAGCAGGTGCTTTAACTTCAACATTTACTGCATCTCAAGGGTTATTATTAATGATACCTAATATGTATAAAGTTGCAGGTGAATTATTACCAGGTGTATTCCACGTTACAGCTCGTGCAATAGCATCTCAAGCTTTATCAATATTCGGTGACCATCAAGACGTTATGGCATGTAGACAAACAGGAGCATGTTTACTATGTTCAGGTTCTGTTCAAGAAGTTGCTGATATAGCTCCAGTAGCTCATATGTCTGCTATAGAAGGTTCTTTACCATTCTTACATTTCTTTGATGGATTCAGAACTTCACACGAAATACAAAAAGTTGAATTAATGGATAATGAAGAATATTCACAATTAATAGATATGGATGCAGTTCAAGCGTTCAGAGATAAAGCTTTATCTCCAAACCACCCAGTTACTCGTGGTACTGCTCAAAACCCAGATATTTACTTCCAAACAAGAGAAGTTTCAAATAAATACTATGATAATATAATAGATATAGTAGAAAAAAATATGGCTAAAGTTAGTGAATTAACAGGAAGAAAACATAGTTTATTCGATTACTATGGTGCAGAAGATGCTAAACATGTAGTTGTTGCTATGGGTTCTGTTACAGAAGCTTTAGAAGAAACTATAGATTACTTAAATGCTAAAGGAGAAAAATTAGGGGTTGTTAAAGTTCACCTTTATAGACCATTCTCTAAAAAACACTTCTTAGCAGCAATGCCAAAAACTGTAGAAAGAATAGCAGTTTTAGATAGAACAAAAGAACCAGGTTCATTAGGAGAACCATTATTCTTAGATATATGCAATATATATAAAGATGTTGAAAATGCTCCATTAATAGTTGGTGGTAGATACGGATTAGGTTCTAAAGATACTACTCCTACTGACTTAAATGCAGTATTTGAAAACTTAAATGCAGAAAAACCAGCTAGTGGATTCACTATAGGTATAGTTGATGATGTAACTAATACTTCACTTCCAGCTGCAGAACCAATAAAAATATCTTCAAAAGGTACTGTAAGATGTAAATTCTGGGGATTAGGATCTGATGGTACTGTTGGAGCTAATAAACAAGCTATAAAAATAATAGGTGACCATACTGACAAATATGCTCAAGCATACTTCGATTATGACTCTAAAAAATCTGGTGGTATAACTATGTCTCACTTAAGATTTGGTGATACTCCAATAAGAGCTACTTATTTATTAGATGAAGCTGATTACATAGCTTGTCATAACCAATCATATGTTTATAAATATGATTTATTAAAAGGACTTAGAAAAGGCGGAACTTTCGTATTAAATACTATATGGGATGCTGAAGGATTAGAAGAACATTTACCAGCTGAAATGAAACAATATATCGCTAAAAATGATATACAATTCTATACAATAAATGCTGTTAAAATAGGACAAGAAATAGGATTAGGAAATAGAATAAACATGATATGTCAAGCTGCTTTCTTCAAACTAGCTGACATAATACCAGTAGAAGATGCTGTTAAATACTTAAAAGAATCTATAGTTAAAGCTTACGGTAAAAAAGGTGAAGCTATAGTAAACATGAACTACAAAGCAGTTGATGCTGGTATAGATTCATTAGTAAAAGTTGATGTTCCAGCTTCTTGGGCTGATGCAGTTGATGCACCAAAACCAGAAGTAGAAGAACCAGCATTCATAAAAGATATATTAAGACCTATGGTTGCTCAAAAAGGTAATGACCTTCCAGTATCTACATTCTTAGGATACGAAGATGGTACATTCCCATGTGGTACAGCTGCTTATGAAAAACGTGGTATAGCAGTAAATGTTCCTGAATGGAAACCAGAAAACTGTATACAATGTAATAGATGTTCATTCGTTTGTCCACATGCATGTATAAGACCAGTTCTTGTAACTGAAGAAGAATTAGCTGCAGCTCCAGAATCATTTGTAGCTGTTGATGCTAAAGGTAAAGAATTAAAAGGATTAAAATATAGAATGCAAGTTGGTACAATGGACTGTACTGGTTGTGGAAACTGTGCTGATGTTTGTCCAGCTAAACAAAAAGCATTAGTAATGGAACCATTAGAAACTCAAGAAAAAGAAGTTGAAAACTGGGCTTATGCAGTTGATACTAAGAAAGTTGCTCCAAAAGCTGATTTAATGAACGTTAACACTGTAAAAGGTAGTCAATTTAGACAACCACTTATCGAGTTCAGTGGTGCTTGTGCTGGATGTGGAGAAACTCCATACATCAAAGTAGTAACTCAATTATTTGGAGATAGAATGATGATAGCTAATGCTACAGGTTGTTCATCAATTTGGGGTGGTTCTGCTCCTTCAACTCCATATACTTGCAACCATGAAGGTAAAGGTCCATCTTGGGCAAACTCTTTATTCGAAGATAATGCTGAATATGGTTTAGGTATGAGACTTGCAGTTAAACAAATGAGAAATAAATTAGAAGACGACATGAAAGCTTTAATAGAAGCTTGTGGTTGTGAAGACTGTGCAAAAGTATTAAATGCTTGGATAGATGCTAAAGAAGATAGTGCTGCTTCTGTAGAAGCTTCTAAAGCAGTTCTTGAATTATTAGAAACTGCTAATCCAGAAAGCGATGAAGCTAAAGCTTTAGTTGAAAGTATAAAATCTAGAAAAGACTACCTAGTTAAGAGATCTCAATGGATCCTTGGTGGTGACGGTTGGGCTTATGACATCGGTTACGGTGGTGTTGACCATGTATTAGCTTCTGGTGAAAACGTAAATGTATTAGTATTCGATACAGAAGTTTACTCAAATACTGGTGGACAATCTTCAAAAGCTACTCCACTTGCTGCAATGGCTAAATTCGCTGCTGCTGGTAAGAGATCTAGAAAGAAAGATTTAGGTATGATGGCTATGTCTTATGGTAACGTATATGTTGCTCAAGTAGCTATCGGTGCTGACTACAACCAATTCGTTAAAGCTATAGTTGAAGCTGAAGCTTATGATGGACCATCTCTAATCATATGCTACGCTCCATGTATCAACCATGGATTAAAATGTGGTATGGGTAAAACTATACAAAACGAATCAGATGCTGTTAAATGCGGATACTGGCATTTATACAGACATAATCCTGAACTTAAAGCAGAAGGTAAGAATCCATTCACATTAGATTCTAAAGAACCAACTGAAAGCTTCAGAGATTTCATAATGGGACAAGTAAGATATGCTTCTATAGCTAAACAATTCCCAGAACAAGCTGAAGAGTTATTCACTATGGCTGAACAATCTTCTAAAGATAGATTAGAAAGCTATAAGAGATTAGCTAATCAATAAGATTGTGTCTAAGATAAATTTAAAATTATAATCAACTAGTTTGTTAAAATAGTTGATTATTAGATAAAGAAATGGCGAACCTTTTGGTTCGCCATTTTGATATTTAAAAATAAAAATTATTTTTTATTTATATGTAATTTAAGCAGTTTCCAAGCACTTTCAAAACAATCAAATCAGTCAGTTCTATCAGATACAAAATTAATTAACTCATCAATTGAAATAGATATATCGTAGTAAATGTTAAGATATGTTTAAAGGCTTTTCCAATTTATTGGTTCTGAGTTTAATAAAGTTCCATCTAAATAAAATACAACTACATTGTACATATAATAACCAGCCTATTTAAGCTCTATTGCTTGAACTACAAATATTTCTTCTGTTTGTTTATCGTCTATATAAGTTTTGAAACCTCCACCAAAGATAGTGGCAGCAGCTATTGCAACATCATTTTTATCAAATAAAGCAAGTTCGAATTTACGACCTTCAAATATATGTAGAACCTTATTATTTCCTAAATCCATTGTTCTATCTGAATCACCATATATTTCATCAAAGTTAGCTTCTTTTCTAAATAAATCATATTGATCTAAGCTCTTTTGTATATCTATATTTTTATAATTTTCATTAGGAAATTTAGATATAGCATCTTCTAATATATTTAAACCCCTAACATCAGTAATTCCCATCATATGACTGTTCATTAATCCATTTTCCATTTTTATGTCCCCCCTGAGTGTATTATTGTGTATATATAATTATATAATAATACACTTGGAATCGAAAGTTATTTTTCTAGTTTATGGAAAATATAATATTTATTATAAAAATCATATATAAATGATTAGAAATCTACTATAATCTTTGTAAAGAGTGTAAATTTTTTATTTTGGAGGGCGCTATGAACGAAAGTCATCAAGAAATAATTAATAGGATAGGGAATATTTATAATGATTTTATAAATATTTCTATAAACGAAGATTTATCAGTATTAAATATACAGTTAGATGAGTTTGCTCAGGTTAAATTGATATTAAAAAATAAGATTCAAAATAAATATTTAAATTTAAAAGAAATACAAAGTAAACTATATGAAAAGTGTTTAATACAGGTACAAAAAGTAGAGAATGGATATTTAGTGTGTTCAAATGTAAGTAATAAAAAAACAGAAAATAAATTGATTTTATTTTGTGAAGATATAGATGTTAATATTGAATTTTGGGATTATAGTAAAATAAAAATTTCAGAAGATGAAAATAAAGAAAACTATAGAGTTTGTTTAGCAGTTAAAGAGGCTAGAAATTTATTGATAAAACATGTTTTATTTGGAGATGAGGGACTTAATTATATTGAAAAAGATTTAGTTAGATATGCAATATTAATTATTGTTTTAAACTTATTACAATTGCAAGAGCAGTATAGTGACGAAAATATTTCTAATTTATTTAAAGTAGAAGATAAGAATAGTCAAAATGCCTTAAAGCAAGCCTTAGAAGCAATTAAAATTTATGTTGGGAAAATTGATGGAGTAGAAATGTTCGAACAAAAAATAGAAGGTTATTTAAGTAGTCAAAAAAATGAATATATATATGATGATATAGACTTTGAAAAGCTTAAAATATTAGAAAATAATCAAAGTCACTGCTATTATAATGAACCTATATATAAAATTTATGCTGATTTTTCAGTAGGAGTAAAAAATGCATGTAAAAATTTCAAGTGCAAACATAAAGCACCAAGTACTAAATTTGCTATAAAGAGTGAAAAGTATATAAAACAAAAAATTATACCGACATTAACAGAGAATGGATTTGAAGGTCAATATCCATGCTTTATATACAAAGATTGTTCAAAGTTATATGTTATATCCTTTGAAGTAATGGATAATAAAGTAGTGATAAAATATGATGATAAAAATTTAGAGTTAAAAAAAATAAAATATTTGTTAAAAAATGTATATTATAAAGAAATAAAACCTGAAGATTTTTGTGTATATTTAACCTCAGAATGTTTAGATAATCAGTCAGTAGGTGAATGTGTAAAACAATTTTTAGATGATTTGAAACTTCACAAAGAAATCGAATTTGATGAATATAGTAAAGAGACAGATATTAAGCATCATAAGCAAAGACAGAGTTTACTGGATAAGATATTTTCAATATTTAAAAAAGAAGCAGATAAATAAACCGTAGATATAGAATTTTCTATGTTTACGGTTTATTTGATAGAATTAATTTATCTAAAGGAATACCTAAATTAAATAATTGCAAATATAAATTAGTGTAAAATTTACATTTATTAAAATACATAATAGTATTTTGTTGATTATCATATACTTTCCAACAACCAGAGTGTTTATAATTTTTACCTTTATTGTCTATAAAGCCTTTTACATCACAAAGAGGATATCCTAAAAAGAGACCAACTTCATGAGGTGTAGCTCCTAAAATGTGAAAATGATATTTAAGATGGTTTAAGTCATCATCTAGGTTATTTAATTTATATCCATATTTTTTTAAAAAGTTATAGATTTCTGTAGAATATAAATTCTTAATTAGATTTTCACGTCGATATACATATATTAATGCGTAGTCATTTTTCTCTAGAATATTAAAGAAAAAAAGTCCTTTTTGGTTGTACATATTGTTATAGTGCTCTAAAATCATGTCTATTGATATATTGTATTTATTTTTGAATTTGAATAAGCTCCCACATTTAATACCAGCCAGTGTTGGCGAACAAAATTTGATTAATTTGCTTTGAAACATCATGTTTTCCTCCTATAGATAGTATCAAAAATAAAGTTAAATTTTATTCTGTGATTATAATTTTTAAATGCAAAAATTAATAAAATTAAAATAAGAATTATTATCATTTACTGTTGACAAATATATCCAAAAGGTCTAATATATAACTATAAATGATAATTGATATCGTTAAAGAATCATTTTAACATATATCAAAAGATCATCACTTTAAAAAAATAAAAAGAGAAAGGGTGTATGTTATGTCATTAACTATGGTAAATATAGGTGAACAAAAAATAATAAAAGAAATACGTGCTAAAGAAAGCGTAAAAAGACACTTACAAAATTTAGGATTTATAACTGGGGAAAGAATAGAAGTTATTTCAGAAAATAACAGTGGATTAATATTAATGATAAAAGGGTCTAAAATAGCTTTAAATAAAGGCATGGCAAACAAAATCATAGTTCAATAAGTAGTTAATTGGGAGGATATGTTTATGAGTAAGACGTTAAGAGACTTAAAACCAGGAGAAAAAGGTGTAGTTTTAAATCTTGGTAAAAAGGGACCAGTGAGAAAAAGATTAATGGATATGGGAATAACTCCAGGAGTAGATGTAGAAGTTGTAAAAGTAGCACCTCTAGGAGATCCAATAGAAGTAAACTTAAGAGGATATGAATTAAGTTTAAGAAAAGATGAGGCAGAACATATAAATTTAAAATAGTTCTAAATCATATAAAATAAATATATAATATAGGACTTATATAATTTAATAATATGACATTTAGAGATAAGACATAATTGGGGTAAAATGTAATAATATTAGAGGAGAGACGAGATGAGTATAAGAATTGCACTTGCAGGTAATCCAAACTGCGGTAAAACAACATTATTCAATGATATCACCGGCTCAAAACAACATGTTGGTAACTGGCCAGGTGTTACAGTAGAACAAAAAACAGGGAAGTATAAAAAGAATAAGGAAGTAGAGATAGTAGACTTACCAGGGATATATTCTTTATCTCCATATTCAGCAGAAGAAATAGTAGCAAGAGACTACATAGTAGATGAAAATCCAGATGTGTTAATAGACATAGTAGATGGAACTAATATAGAAAGAAACTTATATTTAACTTTACAAGTATTAGAAACTAAAATACCTACAGTAATAGCTTTAAATATGATGGATGAAGTTGAAGCATCAGGAACAAAAATAGATGTTAAAAAGCTTTCAAAAATACTAGGAGTTCCAGTAATTCCAATAGTAGCAAGAAGTGGTAAAGGTGTAGATGAATTAATGGAAGCTGCACAAAAGATAGCTTCATCAACAGTACAAGATAATAACTTAGAAGTATTTTCACCACAAGTCAACAACTATATCACACAGATAGTAGGGGTACTTGGTGATAATAATAATCAAAATCAAAAATCAAATTCTTCTGATATGTGGCATGCAATTAAAATACTTGAAGAAGATGAAATAGTAATTGAGAAGTTACCAGGAAACACAAGATCAAAGATAACTTCAATAGTAGATAAAGCAAATAATGACTTTAATGGTGACACAGAAGCTGAAATAGCAGACCAAAGATATAAGTTTATATCAGAAGTAGTAAATAAAACAGTTAGTAAACCACTTAAAGCAAATGGTCAAAGAAAAGAAACAACATCAGATAAAATAGATAAAGTACTTACAAACAGAATAGTAGCTATACCAGCCTTCTTAGTAATTATGTATGCATTATTCTCTATAACATTTGGCGAAGGACCTCTAGGTATAGGTGTTTGGTTACAAACTATAGTTACTGATTTCTGGGATGGACCTTTTACAGAAACTATAATGGGTGCTATTGAAAGCATGGGTGCTGCTGATTGGGCAACAGGACTTGTTGGTGATGGTATCCTTGCTGGGGTAGGAGGAGTAGTATCATTCTTACCACAAATATTAGTATTATTCTTATTAATGTCATTCTTAGAAGACAGTGGTTATATGGCAAGAGTTGCTTTCGTTATGGATAGATTATTTAGAAGATTTGGTTTATCAGGAAAATCTTTCATACCACTTCTAATGGGATATGGTTGTTCAGTACCAGCAGTTATGGCATCTAGAACACTTGAAAGTGAAAAAGATAGAAGATTAACTATGATGATAACTCCTTTCATGTCTTGTGGAGCTAAATTACCAATATACTTAATGTTTGCTGCAACTTTATTTGCAGGTTATAATCAAACTTTAATAATTTACTCTGTATATATGATAGGTATAGTAGTAGCAGTAATAGGAGCTTTAATATTAAGTAACACTTTATTCAAAGGTGAAACTTCAAACTTCATAATGGAGCTTCCTCAATATAGAATACCAACTTTAAAAAGTGTATTAATACATGCATGGGAAAAAGTTAAAGGATTCGCAATCAAAGCAGGAACAATAATCTTAGGATCAACTATCCTTATATGGTTCTTATCTAACTTCAACTTCAGTGGTATGTGTGAAATGGATGAATCAATATTAGCTAGCATAGGTAGATCAATACAATGGATATTTGCTCCACTTGGATTTGGTGAATGGAGAGCATCAGTTGCAGTTGTAACTGGATGGATAGCTAAAGAAAATATAGTTTCTACATTTGGTGTATTATTTGGTGCAGCAGATGCAGTAGCAGAAGCAGCAGCTGAAGGTAGTGCAGCACTTCCAGGACTTTCAACAGTATTCACTCAAGCATCAGCATTTGCATATATGGCATTTAATTTACTTTGCATGCCTTGTTTCGCAGCAGTAGGTGCTATAAAGAAAGAAATGGGTTCTTGGAAATGGACTGGAATAACAATAGCATTCCAAATGATAACTGCATATATAGTATCATTCATCGTATACCATATTTGTATGTTTATCTTTTAGATAAAATTCACTAAATAAGTGTATAAAGTATAAATAGGAGATGAATTAAAATGATCAATTGGATAATTGCAATAGTAGCTATATTAATAGTAGTGGCAACAATTGGCAATTTCATTAAAAAGTCAAAGTCTGGTAAAAGTAGTTGTGGTTGCGGTTGTAGTAGCTGCTCTTCAGCTGACAAATGCCATTCAGATATAGATCATATAGTAGATGATTTAAAAAAAATAAAATAATAAAGTAACCTAAAAGAAAAACTCTAGTATTTTGGTCCCCCCAATTTAACTAGAGTTTTTCTTTATTGTTTTATAACGCATAGGAAATTATACTTTATAGTTTTTTATATATATAAGCTGTATTGTTAGCTTGATTACAATAAAAATATAAATCTTTATTTTTTAAAAAGTAATTAGTAATACCTATATCCCCGTTTGATATAGTAACATGAAATATGTTAAAAATGGCAACTGCTCCTAAATATTCAGGAAAAATTATAGCTATTATAATACTTAGAATTGTTGCAAATGCAAATGGGAATATTGATACAAAAATATATTTATTTGCATTAAACTCTGTTTTATTACAATAACAAAATATATTAGCTTTAGGAACTACTAATTTTACATTTCGAAATCCCATAAGATAAGCAGCTATTAAGTGAAGGAATTGATGTCCCCCTATGAATGCTAGAAAAAAAACTACTGCAAATCCAAAATTAATTATTATATGATGGAGATTTGGCTTTAATAAGATGCTTATTATAAAAATAATGCACATAGCATAAAAAAAACATTTATATATCTTTGAGATTATAGAGGGAATAGCTAGCCATTCGTGTATAAGGTCAAAGCAGTTTGTATAGTCAAACTCCAGTACTAATTTGGTGTTATCACCTAAAAAATTATTCTTTTGTATTTCCATAATATATCCCTCCTCTAAAATTAATATAAAAGAGTTTATATTAACAAATAAAGACTTTTATACGTAAATTATATTGCATAGAAAAATGATGTTCAAGTAAAGTAATATTAATTTTTTTTAATATATACTTTTAGATTATGAAAAAATATTTCAAAGTATATATTATGTTTTAAATATTTCAATGTATAAAAATATTTTTATATATTGAAATATTTTCATTGAAAAATAATAAATTTAAGCATACTATAAAAGGTATAATATGTTAAAGCAATACTTAAATAGAAAAGAGGAGCAAGATGATAAAGGACAAATTAAAAAAATTAAGAGAATCTATGAAGCATAAGGGAATTTATGCATATATAATACCTTCTGCAGATTTTCATCAAAGTGAATATGTAGGAGACTACTTTAAATGTAGACAATTTATATCAGGATTTACAGGTTCAGCAGGTACTGTAGTTGTTACTTTAGATGAAGTAGGACTTTGGACTGATGGAAGATACTTTATACAAGCAGAGGAGCAATTAAAAGGTTCTAGTATAAAATTGTTCAAAATGGGTGAAGAAGGAGTACCAACAGTTGAACAATATTTAAATTCTGTTTTAAAAGATGGAGATACTTTAGCATTTGATGGTAGAGTAATGAATGCAAAAGAAGGTTATGGATATGAAAAAGAATATACTCAAAAAAATGTAAAAATAGTTTATGAATATGATTTAATAGACCAACTATGGGAAGATAGACCTTCTATGTCAGAAGAAAAAGCATTTTTATTAGATGTTAAATATGCTGGTGAAAGTGCACAAGAAAAATTATCTAAAGTAAGAGCTATAATGAAAAAACAAAATTCAACTATACATATATTAAACTCACTTTATGATATAGCATGGTTACTTAATATAAGAGGAAATGATATAAAAAATACTCCTGTAGTTTTATCTACTGCAGTTATAACTTTAGATAAAGTATATTACTTTGTAGATGAGAATAAATTAAGTGATGAAATAAAAGATGAATTTAATAAAATGGGAATAGAAGTAAGAGGTTACTTTGAAATATACGATTTTGTAAAAAATATAAATGAAAATGAAGTAGTTTTATTAGATGGAACAACAGTAAATTATAGTATTTATAAAAATATACCTTCTAATGTATCTATAATAGATGCTCCAAATCCTACATTTATTTTTAAAGCAATTAAAAATGATGTTGAACTTTCAAATATTAGAGAATGCCATATAAAAGATGGTGTGGCAATGACTAAATTTATGTATTGGCTAAAAACTAATATAGGAAAAATTAAAATAACAGAAATAAGTGCAGCTGATAAATTAGAAGAACTTAGAAGAAATGATAAAGATTGTTTTGATTTAAGTTTCCCAACAATTGCAGGATATAAAGAGCATGCTGCTATGATGCACTATAGTGCTACAGAAGAAAGTGACTATGAATTAGAACAAGAGGGAATGTTACTTGTTGATTCAGGTGGACAATATTATACTGGAACAACTGATATAACAAGAACATATATATTAGGAGATATAACAGAAGAACAAAGACTACACTATACTTCTGTTTTAAGAGGAATGATAAGGCTATCTAAAGCTAAATTCTTATATGGATGTAGAGGATTAAACTTAGATATATTAGCAAGAGGTCCATTATGGGATATAGGAATAGATTATAAATGTGGTACTGGTCACGGAATAGGATTTGTATCAAATGTTCATGAAGGTCCTAATGGATTTAGATGGAAGATAGTTCCTGAAAGAAATGATTCTTGTATACTTGAAGAAGGAATGGTTACAACTAATGAACCTGGAGTATATATTGAAGGTAGCCATGGCATAAGAATAGAAAATGAATTAATCTGCCAAAGAGGTCCAAAAGTTGGGTTAGATCAATTCATGGAATTTGAAACTATAACATTTGCTCCAATAGATTTAGATGGTGTAAATCCAGAGTATATGGAAAAATCAGAGATACAATGGTTAAATAACTATCATAAAGAAGTATTTGAAAAAATATCACCATACCTAAATGAAGAAGAAGTAGAATGGTTAAAGGAATATACTAGAGCTATATAATTATAAATAGGCAACAAAATAGCCATAAGAGAATTAGAAGGGGATCTATAACTTATGGCTATTTCGCATGCACAATGTTAATTACAATGTTTAATTATATATTTAAAATTATAGGGAATGCTAAATTAAATTATCTAAATATTTATAATATTTTAAATTTATAAATATATTGTATATTAAATCCATGCATAAAGCAAGAAGAAAGGATTTTTTTTATAAGAAAATTAATTAAAATTAAAAGATTTTTTCATAGCGTGTAGAATTTTGGCATAGCAATAGTTTGTGTTATGGTAACCATTATAAAAAAGTTTATAAATGAAAAAATAATACAACATAAATCGGTTTAAAATATATATTGACAGAACAAAAAAATATAAATAGTATGGTATAATTTATATAAGAATAAGGACAGGAGAAATTACATTTGAAGTTTAAGAAATATATTAGGAGGAATTTTAATATGAAAATAAATAATATACCGGATGAACAGTTAGAGGGACAACTTAAATACCTAAAATTGTTATCTAAACAGTATCCAAGTATATCAAGTGCGAGTGCAGAAATAATAAATCTGGAAGCGATACTTAGCCTTCCAAAGGGGACAGAACACTTTTTATCAGATTTACATGGAGAATATGAACCATTTGTACATGTTTTAAAAAATGGATCAGGTGTTATAAAAAGAAAAATAGAAGAATTATTTGGGAATATTGTTTCAGAGGCTGAAAGAAAAAAATTAGCTACAATAGTCTATTATCCAGAACAAAAACTAGACTTACTTATCAAAGAGGAAGAAGATTTAGAAGATTTTTATAGAATAACTATTCACAGACTTATAGAACTTTGCAGATATGCATCTAGCAAATATACAAGATCTAAAGTTAGAAAATTCCTTCCTGATGATTTTAAATATATAATCGAAGAATTACTACATCCAGATGAAACTAGTACACATAAAGATGGATATTATAGAAGTATAATAGAGACAATAATAGAAATAGATAGATCTAGAGAATTTATAATAGCTTTATCAAAAGTTATTCAAAAGCTAGTTGTAGATAGATTACATATAGTAGGAGATGTATATGATAGAGGTCCAAGACCAGATATTATAATGGATACATTGATAAACCATCATAATGTAGATATTCAATGGGGAAATCATGATATATTATGGATGGGCGCTGCATCTGGTCAAAAGGTTTGCATAGCGAATGCTATAAGAATATCTGCAAGATATGCAAATTTAGATATAGTTGAGGATATATATGGAATAAACCTACTTCCATTAGCTACATTTGCTATGGAAGCATATAAAGATGACCCATGTACTGAATTTATGCCTAAAGTAGGAGAAGGAGAAGTTTCTACTAAAGAAAAATCATTAATAGCAAAAATGCATAAAGCTATTAGTATAATACAATTTAAATTAGAAGCAGAAGTAATAAACAACAATCCAGATTTTGATATGAAACATAGACTTCTTTTAGATAAAGTTGACTATGAAGCGGGAACTATAAACTTAAAAGGAAAAGTATATAAATTAAAAGATACTAATTTCCCAACAATAGATCCAAAATCACCATATAAATTAACAAAAGAGGAAGAAGACGTAATGGAAAAATTGGTGGCTTCTTTCAGAGGTAGCGAAAAATTACAAAAACATGTGTCTTTCTTATTCTCAAAAGGAAGTATTTATTTAATTGCAAACAAAAACATGTTAGTACATGGTTGTATTCCTCTTGATTCAAAAGGAAACTTTATGTCTATGAAAATAAAAGGCAAAGAATATAGTGGTAGAGAATTAATGGACCAAATGGATTCTTATGCAAGAAAAGGATTCTTCTATAAAAAGGGACCTGAAAAACAATTTGGGATGGATATGATGTGGTATTTATGGACAGGAAAATGTTCATCACTGTTTGGAAAAGACGATATGACAACTTATGAAAGATATTTTATTGCAGATAAGAAAACTCATGTTGAAAATAAAAATCCATACTACACATTAAGAGAAGATGAAAATGTATGTAATAAAATTTTTGATGAGTTTGGATTAGATTATGAACAATCTCATATTATAACTGGACATGTTCCTGTTGAAAGTAAAAAGGGTGAAAGTCCAATAAAAGCAGGTGGAAAAATATTAGTTATAGATGGTGGATTTTCTAGAGCATATCAAGGGAAAACAGGTATAGCTGGATACACTTTAATCTATAATTCATATACACTTCAACTTGTAGCTCATGAGCCATTTTCATCAGCAGAAGATGCAATTAAAAAAGAAAGCGACATATTATCAACTTCAGTAGTTGTAGAAGATATAGCACGTAGAATGTATGTAAGAGATACACTTGATGGAGAAAAAATGCAAGAAGAAATAAATGACTTAAAGATGTTAGTATTAGCCTATAAAAAAGGTTTAATTAAAGAAAAGTAAATAGAGAATATTATACAGTATAAAAATCAACCAAATTAGGGAAAATATTTATGTTAATAAAAACGGTATATAAATTTTTATATACCATTTTTATTACACATAGGAAATTATAATAATTTTAAGTATTTCGCAAAAGAAGTAAAATAAGACTTTGAATTTGTGGATAAATATAATTTACTTATATGTGTTCCAAAGAAATCTATACCTTTGAAGATCATTCAAAGTAATGATTTTTTATATAAACTTAAATAAATATTAATACAAAGTTAATATTTAACATAATCTTAATATTAACTTAACCTTGATTTAGCCAATAATCTCAATTTTTAAGGTATTATCAAGATGAATTAATTTATGAGTCTTAAGGAGGAGCAGACGTGCAAATAGCAATTAGTTTACTAGGTGGTCTAGGATTATTTTTATACGGTATGAATATGATGGGTGATGGACTTCAAAAATCTGCCGGGGACCAATTAAAAAAAATAATAGGATTTTTAACAAGTAATGTAGTAATGGGTGTTTTAGTCGGGGCTTTAGTAACAGGTATAATACAAAGTTCTAGTGCAACAACAGTAATGGTTGTTGGTTTTGTTAATGCGGGAATAATGTCATTATCTCAAGCAATAGGTGTAATTATGGGGGCAAACATAGGTACAACTGTTACAGCCCAATTAGTATCATTTAAATTAGAAGATATAGCTCCTATTGCATTAGGAATAGGTATAATTATATATCTAGCATCAAAAAAACAAAAGCATAAACAATATGCAGAGATATTATTAGGATTTGGTATGTTATTTACAGGAATGGAATTTATGAAAGAAGCAGTAAGTCCATTAGCTGAGTTACCACAGTTTAGAAATGCTCTAATATTTGTAGGTTCACATCCTTTATTAGGTATTTTAGCTGGTTTCTTAATAACAGGTATAGTTCAGTCATCAAGTGCATCTATGGGGATGTTAATAGCTCTTGCATCACAAGGAATATTGCCACTTAGTGCAGCTTTACCTATATTGTATGGAGATAACATAGGTACTTGTGTTACTTCATTAATATCAAGTTTAGGTGCATCTAAAAATGCAAAAAGAGCAGCAACTATGCATTTAACGTTTAATGTAATAGGAACCATTTTATTTATATTTATATTTACTGTGCCAATAAGTATAGTAGTAACTAGACTAGATCCAAATAATGTAGCTAGACAAATAGCAAATGCACATACATTATTTAATGTGGTAAATGTAATTGTATTATTACCATTCTCAAAATATATTGTTAAATTAGTTTTAAAATTGATACCAGTCACTGAAGATGAAACTAGAGAAACTTCAGATGTAAAATATATAGACGATAGAATGATAGAAACACCAAGTATAGCTGTAGGAAATGCATTTTTAGAAATTAAAGAAATGGCAAAATACGCAACTAATTCTGTACAATATGCTATAGATGGTACACTAAATTATTCTGAAGAGGAAGTAAATAAAACTTTTGAAATGGAGAAAAAAGTAAATCAAATACAAAGACATCTTCTTGCTTTCTTAGTAAAATTATCGAAAGAACCTCTAAATGATGATGAACGAAATAAGGTCACTAATCTAATATATGCAGTAAACGATATAGAGAGAATATCTGACCATGGTGAAAACATAGCAGAGTTAGGTAGAGATTTGATTAAAGAAAAACTTACTTTATCAGAACATGCAAAAGATGAAATTAGAGAAATATCTAATTTAGCAATAAATAATTTCCAAGATTCTATGAAGTGCTTAGAAGAGGTTAACTTAGAACTTAGAAAAAAAGTTCATGAAAATGAAAGACAAGTTGACTTATTAGAATTGGGATATAGAAATCATCATTTACAAAGATTAAATGAAGGAAAATGTACAGTTGACTCAGGAGTAATTTACTTTGATGTTTTAAACAATTTAGAAAGGGTATCTGACCATTCTAAAAATATAGCAGATTATTCTTATGATGTTTAATAAATTAGCAGGCTTAATCTTATAATTATATAAGGTTAAGCCTTTATTTGTATTTAAATAAATATTTTGTTATGTTAAAATTGACAAAATTGTTGCTATGGTATAGGTTAGATTTTATGTATAATATAAATATAATAGTAAAGAGAATAAAATGAGGGGAATTTTATATGAATAATAAAGAAAAAATATGTAAGCATTGTGGGGAAAAACTACAGAACAACTCTTATAGATGTTTGAAGTGTGGCAAAGATCAAAGAGGATTTATAAAAAGGAATCCTATGATTATAAGTATAATAATAATTTTAGTTTTAATATTCATATCAGTAACTATTACAGTAGTTAAATTAAACTCTATAGCTAAAAATAGTGATTCTTCAGGATATATTGGATTAGATGACTTATGGGGAGATTTTGGAGAGGATATATCTATTACATCTGATGAATTAATAGAAGAATATAAAGAAAATAAAGATGATGCTGACTTAAAATATGATGGAACATTTCTAGAACTTACTGGAGAAGTTAAACAAATACAAGAAATAGACAAAAGAACTATAAAAGTAGAATTAAATACAAATAAAGAGAGTGAATATAAAATATACTGTATTTTTGATCAGGATGAAAATGAAAATTATGAAGAAATAAAAGGCTATAAAGAAGGTCAAAAAATAACTATGACTGGAGATTTAATTAGAGATAATAAAAACTTCACAATGGAATATTGTATTTTAGGTGATTGGGAAACATACTATGCTTTCGATAATACATTTAATATAGACTTAGATTTAGAAGATTTGCTACAAGAAGCTAGAAAAAATGATAAGAGTATAAATCTAGACAATAAAAATATAATGTCTTTTGATAGTGATATATTAGATTATGGATATTCATATGAAGAAATAATAAACCATATAGTAGAAATATCAGATGGAGAAATACAAATTTCTGATGTTAGTGAAAAATCAGGATTAAAAGATAGAACTATTACTATGAAAATAAATAAAAAAGAAGTTACTATAAAATTAGATAAAGATAATTCTTCTTTTGATGAAAGATTAGTCTATCAAGTCAATAAAGTATTAGAAGAAAGTAATTCAGATAAAATGCTTTATTATGCATATATGGATTATGATGAAGAGTTTGGAATAGTAAATATAGCATATTCTACTCAAAGTGATATAGATAAGATAAATAAAATAATAAATAAATCGAATTTAGGAATTGCCCAATTTGAAAAAGAAGATGAGATAGAGTCTATATAGATATTATAAACATGATAAAATATAGTGTATAAAAAACTATGTTTTATCATGTTTTTATTTGCAAAAAATTATTAAATAAATGCTATAAAATTTATTCTAATAAATCTAGATTAGATATTGCAAGGATAACGATTTCAAGTCTGTAGGTTCTTTGACATATGAATTAAAATAAAGTATAATACCATTGTATTAAAATGAAATAAAACAAATTAAAATAGAAAACAAGAGGTGGACTAAGTGAATAACGTAAAAATTCAACCAGTATTGGTTGGTGGAGATATAAATTGTTACTCTGTTGCAAGAGCTTACCACGAAGCATATGGAGTTAAATCAATCGCATTTGGAAAAATCCGTATAGGAGCGACAAATCATAGTAAAATAATCGATTATAGAGAAGGTACAACAATCGAAGATGAAGAAGCATTCTTAAAAAGATTACTAGATTTAGCTGATGAAGAAGCTGAAGAAGGTAAAGTATTTATCATACATGGATGTAAAGATGAATATGCT
This sequence comes from Intestinibacter bartlettii, assembly GCF_018917435.1. GTDB lineage: Bacteria > Bacillota > Clostridia > Peptostreptococcales > Peptostreptococcaceae > Intestinibacter > Intestinibacter bartlettii_A. Next base: position 3,377 of record NZ_JAHLOQ010000036.1, on the reverse strand, counting down.
GAATTTATAATAGATAATAAAGAAATACTTTCAACAAAATATATAGTTCCATATATAGATAAAGAATTAAAAGACAAATTAATTGAAAAAGACTCTTTCTACGAAATATGTGAAGAATACAATCTTAGTTATCCAAAAACACATGTATTCAACAAAGGTGATGAAGTAGTAGACTTTGGATTTAATTATCCAGTAATATTAAAAGCATCAGATAGTGTTACTTTCTTCCAACATGAATTTGCAGGAATGAAAAAAGCTTATGTTGTACAAAATGCAGATGAGTTTAAACAAATTACTGATGAAATATATTCACATGGATATGAAAAATCTATGATAGTTCAAGATTTTATACCTGGTGATGATTCACACATGAGAGTTTTAACTTGCTATTCAGATCAAAATGGAAAAGTTAAAATGATGTGTTTAGGACATGTTTTACTTGAAGAACATACACCAAAAGGAATAGGAAACCATGCAGCTATAATTACAGAATACGATGAAGAAGTAATGACTAAATTTAAAAACTTCTTAGAAAGTATAAACTATACTGGTTTCTCTAACTTCGATATAAAATATGATACAAGAGATAATACTTACAAAGTATTCGAAATCAACTTAAGACAAGGTAGAAGTAACTACTATGTTACAGGGTCTGGTAACAACATAGCTAAATATGTAGTTGAAGATAGAGTTGAAAATAAAGAATTAGAATTAAAAATACAAAAAGAACCTTTCTTCTGGAGAGTAATTCCAAGACATGTAGTATATAAATTTGTTAAAAATAAAGATTTAGTAAATAAATGTAAACAATTAGTTTCAGAAGGAAAAGAAGAAACATCATTTGGATATAAATATGATTTAAAAGGCAATCTTAAGAGAAGTTGGTACATCTTCTTATATAGCGTAAATCAAATAAGAAAGTTTAACAAATACTGCAAATAGAATGGTGATAATATGGAAAATATAACTGTAGGAGTTATGGGTGGTTTAGGACCTATGGCTTCTGTCTATTTTTACAAGATGGTAGTGGATATGACTGATGCCAAAACTGACCAAGAACATGTAGATATGGTGATTACAAATAGAGCGACTACACCAGATAGAAGTGCATATATTTTAGGACAAAGTGATGAAAATCCTGCATATACACTTGTAAGTGATGCCAAAAAACTAGAACAATTTGGTGTAAACTTTATAGTAATAACATGTAATACAGCACATTATTTTTATGATAAAATAAATGAAAGTGTAGATATACCTGTGCTTAGCATAGTTGAAGAAACTGTAAAATATGCTAAAGAAAATGGACATAAAAAGTTGGGTATTATGGCTACAACAGGTAATATAAAAACAAAACTATATCAAGATATGTGTAAAAGATTTGATGTAGAGTGTTTCATTTTAGATGATGAAAGACAACAACAGGTTATGGAAATAATATATGACGATATAAAAAGTGGAAAACCTGCTGATATGAATAAATTTAATAAATTGGTCAATCATTTTAAACAAAATGGATGTGATGGTATAATACTTGGCTGTACAGAATTATCTATCTTAAAAAATGACAACAATTTAGGCAATGACCTGTATATAGATTCATTAGAAGTATTAGCAAGACAGACAATTATAAAGTCTAATAGAAAAGTAAAAGAAATATTTGTTTAAAAATAACTATTAAACCGATGAAACTATAGGAGGATATATGGTTAAATTAACTAGAATATTAGAGGATGTTTCTTTTACCTCTAATACAGATTCAAAAGATTTTAATGATATTGAAATAGTAGATATAGCTTATAGTTCTTTAAAGTGCCAAAAAGGATATATGTTTGTTGCACTTAAAGGAGAAACTGTAGATGGACATAAATATGTTTTTGATGCATATTCTAGAGGAGCTAGAGTATTTGTATTACAAGATGATATAGAAATGGCAGACGATGCTATAAAAATAATAGTTGAAGATACAAGAATCGCTTTATCTAAAATGTCTGCAAATTATTTTGGTAATCCATCAAAATCATTAAAAATAATAGGTGTTACTGGAACAAAAGGTAAGACAACAATTACAAACTATATAAGTGAAGTTTTAAATAGAGCAGGAATAAATACTGGTGTAATAGGTACTAATGGTACTTTCTATAATAATATATCAGAGACTACAGTTAATACAACTCCTGAGAGTTATGAACTTCATAGAATATTTAGAAAAATGTTAGATAACGGAGTAGAATGTGTTTCTATGGAAGTATCTTCAGGAGGACTTCAAAGATATAGAGTAGAGCATGTCGATTTTGATATTGCTATATTCACTAATTTATCTCCTGATCATATAGGACCTAAAGAACATCCTACATTCGAAAATTATTTAGAATGTAAAGCTAAATTATTTACATTAGCTAAGCATGGAATAATAAATATAGATGATAAATATGCACAAGCAATTATTGATAAAGCAACTTGTGACATAAAAACTTTCGGTATAGAAAAACAAGCTGACGTAATGGCGACAGATATTAAATACTCAAAAGACTTAGATTCTTTAGGTGTTAACTTTGTTTGTAAAACTAAAGAGTCAAAAGACGACTTCTATATATGTTCGCCAGGAGTATTTAGTATTTATAATGCTTTAGCAGTAATATCTGTTTGTAGATACTTAGGTGTTGAAAAAGAAATAACTAGAAAAGCTCTAACAGAAGCAAAAGTATGTGGTAGAGTAGAAGTTTTATCTGCATTACCTTATGCTACTATAATAATAGATTATGCTCATAATGGAGTTAGTTTAGAAAATATACTAAAAACATTAGAATATTATGATCATAATAGATTAATCTGCGTATTTGGGTCAGTTGGTGGAAGAACTGAAATACGTAGAAAAGAATTAGGAGATGTAGCTTCAAAAGAATGTGATTTAAGTATATTAACATCTGACAATCCAGACTTTGAAGATCCTATGCAAATAATAAATGATATAGCTAAATCATATGATGATAAGAGTAAATATATAGTTGAACCTGATAGAGAAAAAGCTATTCAACTAGCAGTTAGAATGGCACAAGAAGGCGACATGATAGTTCTTGCAGGAAAAGGACATGAAACATACCAACTAATAGAAGGTGTGAAAATTCCATTCTCTGAAAGAGATATCGTAAGAGACGAAGCTAAAAAAGTTCTTGCAGGTCGTGAACAACAAGTAATGGTTACTAACTAATTAAAATAAAAAGCTTACAATATGGATATCCATACTGTAAGCTTTTATTGTATAAATGAATACCACCTGTTCTACAGGTGGTTCTAAAAAGCTTTTAGCTTTGAGTAGACAAAAAAACCTCCTCTGCTACAATTAAATTAGGTCCGCCAACCTAATAATGAAGCAG